>NZ_FMBC01000096.1 GCF_900094795.1 Kosakonia oryziphila | reverse complement strand
GCATGATGTCCAGGCGATTCACAATCTGGTGAAGAGGTTCTTTACGCTCAAGCGCCATGCCAACAATACACCAGACCATCATTTCGAGGGGAAGACGGCGCTTGCGTAGCGTTACTGTACCTGATTCGGCAAGGCAACGAGAGATGAGTTCGGGGTCGAGGTAATCCCCCAGAGAAGTCAGTGGGTTACGCAGAGAATCGTAACGGGATACCAAATCAAGGGCCTGTCCAATGTACATAAAAAAATCCGGAAACGAGTGAGCGTTTCCGGATTCTTACACAGCCACTGGATCGGTCAACTGATCCTTAACTGATCGGCATTACCTATCAGGAGCCGTTATCGAAACAATCCGTCTTTAACTGTGATGGTGCTGGTCACGGCGGCAGCGTTTGTCATAGTGGCGGAGCCACCAGTATTTATCGGTAACCTGCTCATGGCCTCCTATGCGGGCGCCTGCAAGCCAGAGAACAGCCCCGAGGAAAATACTCAGTATTGCGCCGTGCGCAAAAAATTGCGGCAGGTTAAGCTGCGGAAGCTGGTTTAAAATAGAGTAACCAACACCGACAACCATCACTACCAACCCAAACACCATGAGCGCATTACCGAGTAACGAAGAGTTTTTGCGTTTCATATGTCACCTCCGGAACGATGGGTTGGATGGGAAAACCCCAATCCTTGTGGTTAAAGTATAGACAATGCTCTTTTTGGCGGTTGCGGGCACGATCACAATTATCTATGTTTGGCTAACAAAAACTTACAAATAAGCGATTGAACTCCTTGAGTTTTGAATGATTGAGGTGGGCAATCATTAGCATTTTCCATCTGATACGGTGAGAATTTTGTCATCGCGCCCCGCACAACGTAAACTACGCGCCGGATATTGACCTGGTCAGGAATAAAAAGTGACGATTAAACTGATTGTCGGGCTGGCGAACCCTGGCGCTGAATACGCTGCGACACGCCACAATGCGGGTGCCTGGTATGTCGATTTACTGGCAGAACGCGCGCGCGCGCCGCTGCGCGATGAACCGAAATTCTTCGGCTATACCTCGCGCATTAATCTGGCAGGTGAAGATGTGCGTCTGCTGGTGCCGACCACCTTTATGAACCTGAGCGGCAAAGCGGTGGCAGCGATGGCGACTTTTTATCGCATCAACCCGGATGAAATCCTTGTCGCGCATGACGAGTTGGATCTGCCGCCAGGCGTGGCGAAGTTCAAACTGGGTGGCGGCCACGGCGGCCATAACGGTCTGAAAGACATCATTAGCAAGCTGGGGAATAACCCCAATTTTCACCGTTTGCGCGTGGGTATCGGCCATCCGGGGGATAAAAACAAAGTTGTCGGTTTCGTACTGGGTAAAGCGCCGGTTTCTGAACAGAAGCTGATCGATGAAGCCGTTGACGAAGCGGCACGTTGTACAGAAATCTGGCTGAAGGACGGTTTAACCAAAGCCACCAACCGTCTGCACGCCTTTAAGGCACAGTAACCCTACTACAGAGGCGATTTTGCCGCGCGTTACATCGGTTACGTGTATAATAGCCAAAGTTATTCACTTTTCTGCAATCCGTTTTACTCAACGGATTGATTATCAAGAGATTAAGGTAATTACATCATGGGATTCAAATGCGGTATCGTTGGCCTACCCAACGTAGGTAAATCCACCCTGTTCAACGCGCTCACCAAAGCAGGTATTGAAGCGGCAAACTTCCCCTTCTGTACTATTGAGCCGAACACCGGTGTCGTACCGATGCCCGATCCGCGTCTGGACAAACTCGCGGAAATCGTTAAGCCTCAACGCATTCTGCCGACTACGATGGAATTTGTTGATATCGCCGGTCTGGTAAAAGGCGCTTCCAAAGGTGAAGGCCTGGGGAACCAGTTCCTGACCAACATCCGCGAAACCGAAGCCATCGGCCACGTTGTACGCTGCTTTGAAAACGACAACATTATACACGTTGCCGGTAAAGTTGATCCGGCGGAAGATATCGACGTTATCAACACCGAACTGGCGCTGTCCGATCTGGAAACCTGCGAGCGCGCGATTCATCGCGTGTCCAAGAAAGCAAAAGGCGGCGATAAAGACGCGAAAGTTGAGCTGGCCGCGCTGGAAAAATGCCTGCCACAGTTGGAAAATGCCGGGATGCTGCGTGCGCTGAATCTGAGCAAAGAAGAGAAAGAAGCCATTCGTTACCTGAGCTTCCTGACGCTGAAACCGACCATGTACATCGCTAACGTCAATGAAGATGGTTTCGAAAACAACCCATATCTGGACCAGGTTCGCGCCATCGCGGAAAAAGAAGGCTCCGTCGTAGTGCCGGTTTGTGCCGCAGTTGAAGCGGATATCGCTGAGCTGGATGACGAAGAGCGTGATGAGTTCATGGCCGAACTGGGTCTTGAAGAGCCGGGCCTGAACCGCGTAATCCGCGCCGGTTATGCCCTGCTGAACCTGCAAACCTACTTCACCGCCGGGGTGAAAGAAGTACGTGCCTGGACAATCCCGGTTGGCGCAACGGCTCCGCAGGCCGCCGGTAAAATCCACACCGATTTCGAAAAAGGCTTTATCCGCGCACAAACCATCGCTTATGAAGACTTTATTGCTTACAAAGGCGAGCAAGGCGCGAAAGAAGCCGGCAAAATGCGCTCAGAAGGCAAAGAATACATCGTTAAAGATGGCGATGTGATGAACTTCCTGTTCAACGTCTGATTAATTTCTATTATTTCATGAGACTCATAAAACCCATGCAATTGTATGGGTTTTTCTTTTCATAAGGTATCAATACTCCTCACCACAGTTTGACCGGACTAAATTACCTCAACGTCCAGCGGGGCGTGGTCACTCCAATAACTCGCCAGATGCTTATAAAGAATCCTTTTGCTGCTGTTCTTTAAGGAGTAAACCGGACCGGTTGGCATTGCCCCATTCGCAAAGAGGTTGTAATGCCTGCGCCAGCGTACGTCCAAAATCAGTAATACTGTATTCAACCTTTGGTGGCACTTCCCTGAAATCGTGTCTTACCAGAATGCCATCTTCAGTTAAATCTTTAAGTTGCTGAATTAATACTTTCTCACTAATGCCTTCAACAAGCCGCTTGAGTTCACCAAATCGACGCGGACCAGATTGTAAATGAAACAGAACGACAGGTTTCCATTTCCCGCCAATATAACGCAGGGCCACATCAAGGCCGCAGACTGGATCCATTGCTTTCATTCCTTACACATACCTTTTGGTAGGTACTATTATATCTGAAAGTATGAAGTTACTATCGTTTTCCACTTCGTAAACTGGATAAAAATATGGGCAAGTTAGAAGGCAAAGTTGTCGTCATCACTGGCGCCAACAGTGGAATTGGTCTGGCATCGGCTAAACGCTTTGCTGCAGAAGGTGCGCAAGTCTTCATGACCGGGCGACGCGCCCTGGAGCTTGAAGAAGCGGTAGCGGAGGTGGGGCACAATGCAATCGGGATTTGCGGCGATATCTCAAAGATGCAGGACCTTGAGGCTTTGTTTAACGAAATTAAACGCAAGGCTGGTCATATTGACGTACTGTTCGCCAATGCTGGCGGCGGGGATTTCGCATCGCTGGCTGATATTACTGAAGAACATTACAACCGTATTTTTGATACCAATGTTAAAGGTACGCTTTTTACCGTACAAAAATCGTTGCATTTACTGAAGGATGGAGCCTCCGTCATACTGACCGGTTCGACCAGTGCAACTACCGGGATACCGGAATTTAGTGTTTATAGCGCCAGCAAAGCAGCCATACGTGGTTTTGCCCGTGCATGGGTTCTGGAACTGGCACCGAGAAAGATTCGGATAAACATCCTGGTGCCGGGCTCAACATCAACACCGGGCTGGCATGGCCTGTCACCTGACGAGAAATTCAACAGGGAAATGATCCGCGCCGTTGAATCCACAACGCCGCTGGGTCGACTGGCTGAACCGTCTGAGGTTGCTGCTGCGGCCTTGTTCCTGGCATCCGATGACAGCAGCTTCGTTAACGGCAGCGAATTGTTTGTTGACGGTGGCGCTGCGCAGATCTGATTATTGCCTGTAATTAATCAAGTCCCTACAGAAGTCCGGCCACACCGGACTTCTGTGACCGAAAAATTTTGTGAGGAGTCAAGCGCCTGTATAAGGATTGATAGCCTAAACGCGCATCGCAAATCAACGCGTTCGGGCGCTATCTGTTCAATCAATTCTCTCGTTCTCATCGGTAGCTTCAACACAGTTTGGCGCCGCTAAGTTCGCTTTTCGCTGTGAGTGAATCGCCACGGATAATCTAGACACTTCTGAGCCGTTGATAATACTGGTTTTCATATTCTGTCGGTGACATCTGATTGCTCGAACCATGCCGACGCTTACTGTTATAAAACATTTCGATGTAATCGAAAATATCGCTGCGGGCTTCTTCCCGTGTTCCGTAGATCTTTTTCTTTATCCGTTCGCGTTTCAGCAACTGGAAAAAGCTTTCTGCAACCGCATTATCGTGACAGTTACCGCGACGGCTCATGCTGCCCTCCAGGCCGTGTGATTTCAGGAATGACTGCCACTCATGACTTGTGTACTGACTGCCCTGATCTGAATGAACC
>NZ_FMBC01000050.1 GCF_900094795.1 Kosakonia oryziphila | reverse complement strand
GATTGCCCGGCAGCATGATGTCCAGGCGATTCACAATCTGGTGAAGAGGTTCTTTACGCTCAAGCGCCATGCCAACAATACACCAGACCATCATTTCGAGGGGAAGACGGCGCTTGCGTAGCGTTACTGTACCTGATTCGGCAAGGCAACGAGAGATGAGTTCGGGGTCGAGGTAATCCCCCAGAGAAGTCAGTGGGTTACGCAGAGAATCGTAACGGGATACCAAATCAAGGGCCTGTCCAATGTACATAAAAAAATCCGGAAACGAGTGAGCGTTTCCGGATTCTTACACAGCCACTGGATCGGTCAACTGATCCTTAACTGATCGGCATTACAGCCAATGGCTGCCGTTTTTTTATTCATTTTACCAATAGCTGAAGCGGTTTAGCCGCAATGCATCCTATCAACTATGACCGTTAATGATGAGTTCCACAAGGTAATTTTCCTCTCTTCCTGTCCTGCCTCACAAAACCTTTCCTTTGACAAAAACCGACAAAATAATGTGATTTAAATCACGCTTTTTGACATTAGGCGCGGTATGCTGAAATCACCCAGACGGAAAGACAAGAGGTAAAATTTATGACAATGAACATTACCAGTAAACAAATGGAAATTACTCCGGCAATCCGCCAGCATGTCGCAGACCGTCTCGCCAAACTGGATAAATGGCAAACACATCTGATTAATCCACATATCATTCTCTCCAAGGAGCCGCAGGGCTTTATCGCTGATGCCACGATCAACACACCGAATGGACATCTGGTGGCCAGTGCACGGCATGAAGATATGTACACCGCTATCAACGAATTGATAAACAAGCTGGAACGGCAGCTCAATAAAGTGCAGCACAAAGGTGAAGCACGTCGCGCCACAACATCGGTGAAAGACACAAGCTTCATTGAGGAAGAAGAAAAAGAGTAGTCTCTATATTGAGTCCATATTCAACGCGCCTGCGGGCGCGTTTTTTATTGACAGAGCGAAAACAGTGCGGTTACTGTACTTTGGTCGCTCAAAGGAAATTTATATGAAACGTGTGCCGTTCTTCTTCGCATTCTTTTTTACCTTCCCCAATTAGGGAGGCGATTCGTTTTGTGATAAAGAATGCGAAGACGAACAATAAGGCCTCCCACACCGGGAGGCTTTTTTTTTAATAATAAAAGGCAACAACATGACGGCTGAAAACCCCTTACTGGATTTACGCGTAAAGATCAGTGCACTGGATGAGCAGTTGCTGACCCTGCTGGCAGAGCGCCGCCAGCTCTCCGTTGAGGTCGGCAAAGCCAAGCTCGACTCACACCGCCCGGTGCGCGATATCGACCGCGAGCGGGATTTACTGGAGCGCCTGATCCAACTGGGCAAAGCGCATCACCTCGATGCCCATTACATCACTCGCCTGTTCCAACTGATCATTGAAGATTCCGTCCTGACTCAGCAAGCCTTGCTCCAGCAGCACCTTAACAAGATCGATCCACACTCAGCGCGCATTGCTTTTCTGGGGCCAAAAGGCTCTTATTCGCACCTCGCGGCGCGTCAGTACGCCGCTCGCCATTTTGAGCAATTTATCGAGAGCGGTTGCCTTAAGTTTCACGATATTTTTAACCAGGTCGAAACCGGCCTGGCAGATTACGCCGTGGTGCCGCTGGAAAATACCAGTTCCGGCGCTATCAACGACGTGTACGATTTACTTCAACACACCAGCTTGTCGATCGTTGGTGAGCTGACAGTGCCGATCGATCACTGTGTGCTGGTTTCCGGTTCAACAGATCTGGAGCAGATCCAGACGGTTTACAGCCACCCGCAGCCTTTCCAGCAGTGCAGCCAATTCCTGAACCACTACCCGCAGTGGAAAATCGAATATTGCGAAAGCACCTCGGCGGCGATGGAGAAAGTGGCGCAGGCGAACTCACCACATGTTGCTGCGCTGGGCAGCGAAGCGGGCAGCGCACTGTATGGTTTACAGGTGCTGGAGCGTAACCTGGCGAACCAGACACAGAATATCACCCGCTTTATCGTACTGGCGCGTAAAGCTATTGATGTATCAGAACAGGTTCCAGCAAAAACCACACTACTGATGGCAACAGGCCAACAGGCCGGTGCGTTGGTTGAAGCGCTATTGGTACTGCGCAATCATAATCTGATCATGACCAAACTGGAGTCACGTCCGATCCACGGTAATCCATGGGAAGAGATGTTCTATCTTGATGTGCAGGTCAATCTCCACTCAGCAGAAATGCAAAAAGCACTGCGCGAACTGAGCGATATCACCCGTTCGCTGAAAGTGCTTGGCTGCTATCCCAGCGAAAACGTGGTGCCGGTCGATCCGGTTTAGCACTCTTTGAACAGCGGTTTCTTCATCCCTGCCACGTTCACCGGCAGGGTGAAGATAGCGCCAGAAAGCGGATAACGCGCCAGCTCTTTCTCCTCCATATTTTCCCGCGTAGTCGTGATAAACAGCGTTTTCATATCATCGCCGCCAAAGCAGACCATCGTAGGGCAACGTACCGGTAATCGATACTCTGCAAGCTGTTCGCCCTGCGGTGAGAAGCGAGCCACGCGCCAGCCATCAAACATCGCGCTCCAGTAGCAACCTTCAACATCCATCGCCGCACCATCCGGGATCCCTTCCCCGGTAGTAAACCGGCGGAACACTTCCCGACGCCCAGGTTCGCCCTGCTCATCCAGCGGCGTACGATAAATCACACCGTTGGGCGTGTCGGAGGTAAACATCCATTGCTGATCCTGGCTGAATGCCAGACCATTCGCCCCATGAATATCGCACTGCACCACTTTCGGCGTCAGATCGTTATCCACCCGCAATAGCAAAGCGCCGTTGTAATCGCCTGGCCCCCAGAATGTCCCGGCGTAAAAGCGTCCCCGATGATCTGTGCCGCCATCGTTAAAGCGCGCCAGTTGCGGATTCGATGGGTTGTCGCACACTTTCTGTCGCAGCAGGCCGTGCGAATCTGTCAGCCAGATTGCATTACGCATTGCCACGATAAAACCGCCTTTCTCGCGCAATGCAAAACAGCCGACCTCTTCAGGAAAGGAGAGCACCCGGTGTTCGCCAGATGCCAGATGGTAACGATGAATTTCACCTTCCAGAATATCCGCCCAGTAAAGCGCCTGCTCTGCTTCGCTCCAGGTCGGACATTCCGGCAGATGACCTGTGTAATCAAACAGTTTCTGTAACTCCGCCATTGCGCGTCCCTTAAATGAAAAAAGCCAGCGGTAACCACTGGCTTTTCAGTATAAACGGCTTTTCTTTTACTGGCGGCTATCGTTCGCCTGACGCAGCAATACACGGCTTTCGTTCTGAAAACGCTGAGCGTAATCGCCAAACCAGTGCTCCACTTTGCGGAAGCTGTCGATAAAGGCCTGTTTATCGCCCTGCTCCAGCAACCCGATGGCTTCGCCAAAGCGCTGGTAGTAACGCTTGATCAGCGCCAGATTGTTCGACGAAGACATAATAATGTCTGCGTAAAGCTGCGGATCCTGCGCAAACAGGCGCCCAACCATTGCCAGCTCCAGACGATAAATTGGCGATGAGAGCGCCAGCAACTGCTCAAGCTGCACATTCTCTTCGGCCAGATGCAGCCCGTAAGCGAATGTCGCGAAGTGGCGCAGCGCCTGAATAAACGCCATATTCTGGTCGTGTTCAACAGCGCTGATGCGATGCAAACGCGCGCCCCAGACCTGAATCTGCTCAAGGAACCACTGATAAGCCTCTGGCTGACGTCCGTCACACCAGACCACCACTTGCTTGGCAAGACTACCGCTATCCGGGCCAAACATTGGATGAAGACCAAGCACCGGGCCTTTATGCGCCGACAACATCGCCTGCAACGGACCGCTTTTCACCGATGCCAGATCGACCAGAATACAGTCGTCCGGCAACGGCGGCAGTTGGCCTATCACTTGTTCGGTCACGTGGATCGGCACACTGACAATCACCATGCCAGCATCGGCCAGCAGTTCGCCCGCCCGCGCCCAGTCCTCTTTCTCCAGAATGCGAACCTGATAACCCGACAGTGTTAACATTTTGGCAAACAGTTGCCCCATCTGACCTGCACCGCCGACAATCACCACCGGCCGCATTTCAGGACACAGGGTTTTAAAACCTTTGTCATTTTCGCTGGAATAAGATTCACGCATCACGCGACGCAGCACATCTTCAATCAGATCCGGCGGAACGCCGAGCAGTTCAGCCTCTTTGCGGCGTGAAGCCAGCATTGAGGCTTCACGTTCCGGCACATAGATCGGCAAGCCATATTTGCTTTTTACTTCGCCAACTTCGGCCACCAGCTCCAGACGGCGCGCCAGCAACCCCAGCAGCGCCTTATCCACTTCATCAATTTGATCGCGTAGTGCGGTCAATTCAGCAACCATAACAACCTCTTAAGCGAAACGCGCCGCCAGACTATTACGCAGATCTTTATCGATCTCACGCAACAGCGCTTCGGTCGATTCCCAGCTAATGCAGGCATCCGTCACAGAAACGCCGTACTTCATGGCGCAGCGCGGCTGCTCTGAGGATTGATTGCCTTCATGAATGTTGCTTTCAATCATCAGACCGGTAATCGAGCGGTTGCCATCTTTGATCTGTGCCACCACAGATTCGGCAACGGCAGGCTGGCGACGGTAATCTTTGTTGGAATTACCATGACTGCAATCTACCATCAGCGACGGTTTCAGTCCCGCCTGTTCCATCTCTTTTTCACACTGCGCGACATCCGCCGGGCTGTAGTTCGGTGCTTTGCCACCGCGCAGGATCACATGCCCATCCGGGTTACCCTGGGTTTGCAGCAGGCAAACCTGTCCGGCCTGGTTGATACCAACAAAACGGTGTGGCATTGACGCTGCGCGCATGGCATTAATTGCCGTCGCCAGACTACCGTCGGTGCCGTTTTTGAAACCGACTGGCATCGACAAACCGGACGCCATTTCGCGGTGCGTCTGGGATTCAGTGGTGCGTGCGCCAATTGCCGACCAGCTAAACAAGTCACCGAGGAACTGCGGGCTGTTCGGATCCAGCGCTTCGGTCGCCAGCGGCAGGCCCATACTCACCAGTTCCACCAGCAGTTGACGCGCGATCTTCAGGCCAGCTTCCACATCAAACGAGCCATCCATGTGCGGATCGTTAATCAGCCCCTTCCAGCCAACGGTGGTACGGGGTTTTTCAAAATAGACGCGCATCACCAGATAGAGGCTATCGCTGACCTCTGCGGAAAGGGCTTTAAATCGACGAGCATATTCAATCGCGGCTTCAGGATCGTGAATCGAGCAAGGGCCACACACCACCAGCAGGCGCGGATCTTTTCCGGCAATGATGTTGGAGATGGTCTGGCGGGACTGAGCGATTTGCGCTTCCTGCTCAATAGTCAGCGGAAAAGCCGCTTTCAATTGTTCCGGGGTGATCAAAACCTGTTCGTCAGTGATATGTACGTTGTTCAGCGCGTCTTTTTGCATGATGGCGATCCTGTATGACTCGTTTTGCGATAAGGGTTCCTCCGCAGAGGATGGCGTAACCATACCACATACGGTAAAGATTTCAATCCACAAAACGTACCATTTTATTTACACAGCCAATTTATTGTGCCTTATTACGGCACTGAGTGTAATTATAAGTTTACAAGCAGTGCCTTTTACTTATGCTTGCGCGCTGGCTGAACGCTGTACGGCACGTTTCCAGCGCAGGGCATCAATCAGTATAAACAGCAGCAGACTGCCGCCCATCACCGGCAACATGATCCCCAGCAGCAGCGCGATGACCAGTGTGCTAAAGCGCCCTGTCCGGCTCAAACTCTGCCAGCTGGAAAGCAAGGTTGCCGCCGGATTAACCGCAGCACCTGCCGGTCGGCGAATCCACCACAAACGGTAGCCAACCACGATCATCACGCACAGCGCAGCACCGAAAAGGATCAGTAATAACTGGTTCGCAAGGCCGAATAACACTCCCATATGAAAATCGACGCCCCAACGCGTCAGTTTCGCCATCAACGGGAAGTCGGCAAACCGAGTGTGATCAACCACCGCCAGCGTGCTGCCATTAATTGCTACCGCATCGACCTGCGTTGGCCAGCCGCGATCGATTTCTGTCACCGTCCACGCTTGATCCATACTGCGCGGTGGGCGGATCTCCAGTTTGCTGGCAGCAATTCCGGCCTGTCGGGCAACTTGTAACACTTCATCAAATTGCACCAAATTCAGCGCCATTTCCGGCATTTTCATGCCCGCAGGATGCAGATGATGCTCCGCATGGGGATCGCTCGCCATCGCTGCGCCATCAAGCTGCGTGTTAACCTGCGGCGTCATCCAGCCGAAAGCCGCACGCAGACTATTGACATTGCCCCCCGCCCACTGTGACCACGTCAGGCCGGTGGCAGAAAACAGCAGCATACCGGCCAGCAGGCTCCAGCCGAGCACCACATGCAGGCGGCGATGATTTTGCACTGCATTATTTATCCGCCGTTTCGGGCGCGTGAAAAACCACAGTGCAATCCCGCCCAGCGCCGCCACCCACATCCATGAAGCGGCAAGCTCACTGTAGAGGCGGCCCGCATTGCCCAGCAGCAGTGAGCGGTGAAAATAGTCGATCCACTGGCGCAGCGGCAAAATACCACTGGTACCGTACACCGTCATATCACCCTTCACCTGTAACGTCACCGGATCGATAAAGATGGCGCGGTTTTCCGACACGCCAAGTTGCGGATCAGCAAACATCACGCGAGTGGTAGCGTTGTCGGCAAGGCCAGGCCGCACAGCATGCAAACGCAGATAGCCACCGGTCACCTGTTCAGCAACAGCAATCTGCTCAGCAAGCGGCTGACGCGTACCGGAGGACACACCGTATAGCGCATCACTGTAGAGGACATTTTCCAGTTGTGGCGTCGCCACGTACAGCGTGCCGCTCAGGGCCGCGATGAAGATAAAAGGCCCGACAAACAGGCCAATATAAAAATGCAGGCGTCGCAGCAAATTCAGCCACGCCACACGCGGGGTGCAGGAAGTCATACTTTTCCTCAGGAATAGTCAGAGTGTGCCGTTATGCAAAGGCTAACGGCCTTTTATAAATGTCAGGAAAAGCAGAAAAGCGGCGGCGCGCGCGTGTCAGGGCAAAGCCAGGGGAAGAAGTGCCACTCACTGACCAGCGAGCGAGCGGGCGTCAGGCAAATGCGCAATGCACGCCCCAACAGTAACACTGCAACCAGCAGGATCAGGCCAGGTACATGCGCCAGCAAGACGCAGTAGCCACAGGCTTCAGCGTGATCAACAGGCAGTGAAGTTTGCGGATGGTTTTCCGGCTGAGAGGACATCTCATGATGCATCGGCATGCTCATCTCGTGATGCATACCCGGCATGGCACTCATTGGATCTTGTTGCAGGGAGACGGAAATCAGCGGGGCGATGATGATCAGCAAGATCGCAAACAGCGCCAGCCATGTGGCTGAGCGTTTTGCTGCCCATTGATGAAAAACGTTCTTCACCGCATCTCCTCCCGATCGAGGCCGCATTGTAAATTAATCATCACCAGTAGGTTAAATTATTTCGAAAAAGAAAAGGTAACCGCAGCAAAAAACTTAGTTAAGACGCTTTTGTCGCCACTTGCAGCATTCAACGATTTATCCTTTTTTATCAGGGTATAAAATCCTTTTTCATGCAGAGAATTGCAGCGTTATGCAACATCTGCCGCCATTTTGCCGCCATAAAGTTGCGATAGCGGGTTGAGCATCACCGCCTCTTCAAGATGATCGGGCGCAAAGTGGGCGTAGCGCATGGTTTCACGGATATTGGCATGGCCAAGAATACGTTGCAGCACGAGAATATTGCCGCCATTGGTCATGAAGTGTGCGGCAAAAGTGTGACGCAGAACGTGGGTTTTCTGCCCTTCAGCCAGCGAGATATCGGTGGTGGCCAGCATTTTGCTGAATTCCCCATAGCACGGCTGGAACATCTGCCCTTGCAGTGGCGATAGCTCGTCAAAAAGCCACGGCGGGATCGGTACTGTCCGGTTGCGCCCACCTTTGGTTTTGATAAAGGTGATTTTATTCGCTGCAAGCTGCGAGCGATTGAGGTTTTCCGCCTCGCGCCAGCGCGCGCCGGTAGCCAGGCAAATTTTCACCACAAGGGTTAAATCAGCATGGCCGTAGCGTTCACAGGCCGCCAGCAGAGTGATGATTTGCGGCTGCGTCAGCCACGTCATTTCCCGCTCTTTTTCGCGAAAAATACGCACGTTTTCAATCGGGTTCGGCAGCGTCCACTCACCCAACCGTCGCAGTTCGTTAAACACCGCGCTCAGATATTGCTGCTCGCGGTTGACCGTTACCGGTTTCACCTTCCACTTTGCTTTGTCCGGCGTATAACCGTTGTCGATTTCGCCGCTCAAACGCTGATCGCGATAGTGCGCCCACGCTTTGGCAGTCAGCCGCGAGGCGACCGGATCGCCCAACCCGCGACAGACAATCTCCAGCTTCGCCATCCGCGACTTGCTCGCCGCCAGCGACTGGCCATGCAGCTTAAACCACAGCGTGATCAGCTCGCTTAAACGCCGGCGATCCTCTTTTTCGCCCAGCCACGGCTTCTCCTGCGCCTCCTGTTTCGTCCAGGATTCAAACGCTTCGGCCTCGCCTTTGGTATTAAACTGCCGACGAATACGCCGCCCTTCCCGTCCCTGCGGGTACAGTTCGCACAGCCACTTGCCGTTTTTCTGTTTGCTAACCGTCATTGCTGCTTACACATGTTTTTCCAGCGTAAAAACCACCACGCCGAACGGCGCAACCTCTGACACACCACATTCGAAATCGACCGCGTTATTCGTCAGGCGTACTTTGCCGCCCGGCAGCCGCACCACATCAAACACATCCAGCGCATCGTCGATACTAATAAACCAGCGCCCGTTGCCAATTTTCTGCGCCGAGGTATCAACCAGCCAGGCCGCATTCAGCCCTTCGATAAAATTCAGCCCTTCCGTCGAAGACGGCGCAAGGCTGCGATCCAGCGCCCAGATGCCCGCCTCTTTCAGCTCGCCGGATTCCAGACGGAATTTCGGAATGCTCAGCACGGCGTCACTTTGCACCGCCGGCGCCGGAGCCGGATACATTTCTCCTTTCCCGGTCGCCAGCCAGTTCAACGAGACACCGGTATCCAGCGCGCAGGTCACCACCACGTCGCCGGGGAAAAACTCACGCCGCACCCAGGTGCTGATGGTACCGGAGGAGATATCGAGCAGGTCGCCGAGATCTTTTTGCATCTGAAAACCATACGCATCGAGGATGCGTCGCAGCACCGGACGCCCGCCGGTCGATAAAATCTCATCGTACAGCGCCTTGCCTTTCGGCTGTGGCTTATCCGTTAATTTTGCATTTGCAAACTCACCGCTTACCAGCCAGTGCAAATCTGCGCCAGTATCCAGTGCGCATTTAACCACCGCCTTATAGGGCACACTGTCGCGCTGGATCCAGCTACTGATATTGTTCGCCGGGACATCCAGCGCTTCGGCGAGCGCCTTCTGGCTGGAGACAGAATAGGACGCAGCAATACGCTCGATCACATCCTGAACACTCATTTTGTTATCACTCATGTTCACCAACATAAAAAAAGCGATTTACACAATCGCATTTGCGATTTATATTGCTGTGCATCGACCAAAATGCACAGCAGTGCAGTACATTTCAAACAACAGGAGATAATGCGATATGTCAGATGCAAAATCAACGCCATCGCATCCGTTATCTGGCTCTCAAATGCAATCCAGGAATTTCACCCACGGGCAGATGGATGAGCTGGTATCCGCCCTTCTCCCGACGTTGCAAACGCTGATCCGTTCGGCGATGTCCGATGCCATGACAGTGCGGGATTTTGCCGCCATGCGCGGTATCAGCGAGCGTCTGGTCTGGCAATGGCTAGACGAAGGCATCCTGCTGAAAGCCCCGACCCGCGACTATTCGAGCGCGGAAAACGCCAGTAAACGCAGCCGCACACTGATCAACGTGCAGGCCTGGCGCGACAAATTAACCCAGCAGGCGATCGACTGTCGTTATCTCGACCGTCGTTCCGGCACCTCGTTTAGCTGAATTTGCTTTTGCAAACTCAACAGCAAGCAGGAGGTAATATGGCGATCACTTCCCCCACCGCAATGCTTCCACTCAACGCCGGAGAACGCCTGAGCGGGCTGAACCATATCGCGGAGATCCGCGGCCGCTTCTGGGGTGATAGCTGGCGCGAAGTGGCTCGCTTTATCGACGAGCTACGTGATAAGCGGGATGAACATTTTGAAGAGAACAGCCGGGCGCTGGCAGCGATCTTCTTTCTCGCCAGAGTGCCAGCGGCGCGTCAGGCGCTTCATCCGGATGCACTGACGCTCGAGGAGAAGCGCGCGTTGATTGCCGCCATGAACCATTTCCGTGCGGTAGTAAGCCTGTTTCCGAAACGGCTAACCATGCCGCTGTAACCCCTTTTTTTCATACCTATGACGTCAACCCGTCGGGCCTCCCTTTGCCCGAATTTCAGGAGAAATACCATGCGTAAAAATATCCCCCCCCATCCAGGACGCAGCCATGAAGAGATCGCGCTGCTACTGGCAGAAGCCCGCAACAACGAACGTCTGCGCTGCGCCGGGATTATTTCCGGGCGGCTGGACGCGCTGGCAGCGCTGATCGCTACCCAGCGTCTTGAGTGGTGCGATGCCGCCGAGCTACTGCGCCAGGAAGCGAGCCATATCGATAACCAGGCACAGGAGCTGCACTGATGGCCGATGAAATGGATCTCGTTCAGCAACGAGAGCTGGACGATCGCGAGCGCTATATCCGCCAGGCGCGTAACCGCCTGCTGTTGCCCTCACGCCTCACCTGCGAATGCTGTGACGCTCCGATTCCCGAGGCCCGGCGAATGGCGTTGCCCGGCGTGACCTGCTGCGTCAGTTGCCAGCAACTCGCTGAACTGAAAGATAAACATTACCGGAGGCGCTAATTGACGGTCTCGTGGGCTTATCCATGGAATGCGCCGCGCTCAGCGATCGCCAGCCCGTATCTCACCCACGCGGAACTGCACCGCCGCAACCAGAATTTTGCGGCGGTGCAGCAGGCGCGCCACGCCCTGGCGCTGCAACCGGAGTGCATCCGCTTTCCGCTCACCCGCCATATCGATGCGCTGGAACAGGCGCAAGGTACGGTGCGGGCCAACGCCTTTCTCTGCCACTTCTTTCACCGCGCCATCCCACGGCTAAACGCGGTGGCGCAGCGCTACCAACACAAACCGCTTAGCCCGCGCCTCTCCAGAGCCGTGTTCAATGGTCATTTTGATACCGCCATCCAGCAGGATCTGGCGAGCCGTCTGATGACGCTGCTGGCCCGCTACAACCAACTGCCGGATCTGGCGAAAAGCGCAGTTGACCGCCTGGCGACCGACATCGCGTATTTTATTCGCGGCGAACTGGCAAATATCGACACCGCAGAAGCGGCAGAGCTAAAAACCCTGCACCGCTGGTATCTGCACGCCGGAATGATTGCGCTGCAATTTAACGTCACACCGCCGCACTGGCAGCGTGTCACCCGTAAAGTCGCCTGCGCTGATGAGATTGCCCCGGCGGTGATCCGCCTGTTTAGCGAAGTCTGGTGGCGCGGTCATCTGCGTCGTATCGCCGCCCAGTGGCGCGAACATTTACAAATTGCGCTGGGTAACGTCAGCAAGAAAAAACGGCCCTATGCCAGCGACGATTGCATCAGCACCTGGCGCGAGCAGAAACGCCGTAACCGCGAGTTCCTCAACAGCATGGAGCTGGAAGATGAGGAAGGGAACCGCATCAGCCTGATCGATAAGCATGACGGCTCGGTCGCCAACCCGGCGATTCGCCGCTGCGAAATGATGACGCGCATTCGCGGCTTTGAAACGATTTGTCAGTCGCTGGGTTATGTCGGCGAGTTTTATACCCTGACCGCACCGTCAGCCTGGCACGCCACCACCCGCGCCGGTTACCGCAATCATAAGTGGAACGGTGCCAGCCCGGCGCAAACACAGGGTTATTTCACCCGGCTGTGGGCGCGGATCCGCGCCAGCTTGCATCGTAACGGTCTGCGCATATTCGGCATTCGCGTGGCTGAACCGCATCACGATGGCACGCCGCACTGGCATCTTCTGCTGTTTATGCAGTCGCAGGATGTCAGCCACGTGCGAGAAATTCTGGGCGACTATGCCCGCGAAGAGGACCACCACGAGCTGCGCAGCGATAAGGCGAAGCGCGCTCGCTTTCACGCCGAGGCGATCGATGCGCAAAAAGGCAGCGCCACCGGTTATGTGGCGAAGTATATCGCCAAGAATATCGACGGTTACGCGCTGGAAGGCGAGCACGATAACGAGAGCGGCGCACCGTTGCAGGAGACGGCCTGCGCAGTTTCTGCCTGGGCGGCGCGCTGGCGTATCCGTCAGTTTCAGTTTGTTGGCGGCGCGCCGGTCACGGTGTATCGCGAGCTGAGAAAAATGGCCGATGGCGAAACAGCACGCGGCTTAAGCGTGGAATTCGCACTGGTACACGATGCTGCCGATGCCGGGGACTGGGCAGGTTACGTCAATGCGCAGGGCGGGCCGTTTGTCCGTCGCGATGATTTGCAGGTGCGCACGCTGTATGCGGCAGATGAAGAATTTAACCAGTACGGCGAAACCACGTTACGTATTCGCGGGGTGTATGACACGCAGGTCGGTGCCGGTTCGCCGGTGCTGACGCGGCTGAAAAAATGGAAAATTGTGCCGAAGCGAACGGAGGTTGACCTTCAGGGCGCGTCTGCGTCCTCTTGGAGTTCTGTCAATAACTGTACGCGCTGGCCCACCAGCCGCTGTAGCGATCCACCGCCCGATAACCCGGTATGGATAGAGAAACCCACGCCAAAAGCGTGGGCGAAGCAGAATAATGGTTTGCTTTTTCAGCAACATAGTGATGCGGTGAAATAATTTCCGCTTCCCAATAATAAACGGTCTATGATACTGTATAAACATACAGTAAAGAACTCATGAGGGGATTCATGGTGTCTGAACGGAATGAACGCGCTCAGCGGAAATGGGCGTGCGTAAGGTTTATTGCCGAGTTATCGCTGCTCCACCATTGCAAAAAGGAAGAGCTGGAAATGGCGCTGTGGCTGATTGCCGACATGGCAGAAAGCGAAAGCGCGACCGCGCAGGAAAGAGACATCTTTTACCATGTAGAATAGCGGCCAGACCGCGCCGCTTACGGCGGCCTGCGCGCCAGATCATACCTGCACCGTTTCAGGCCGCCCCTTCCAGCTTTACACTACTTTCGCCCTGTTGTGCCAGCGTACAGCCAGCGGCGACAGATAGCGTCCGCCTGCTCCGGTCTGGAGACTTAATGGTGGGAAAAATCCTTCCTGACGGTAAGAGACGCGAAAACGATGAATGTAATCACACAACAGGGCGATACGCTCGATCTCCTTTGCCTGCGCTATTACGGCTACACCCAGGGTGTGGTTGAAACGGTGCTGGCGGCCAATCCTGGCCTTGCCGATCTGGGCGTGATTTTGCCTTACGGTACTCCGGTCAATCTGCCAGAAACGCAGGCACCGACGCAGACAGAAACGGTGAATCTATGGGCCTGACTATCGAAAAAGTCACCTCGTCGCTGGCGTACTGGATAAGCGTCGCGCTGACCTTTTTCGGTGCGATGACACCGCAGGATTTCGCAGCCTGGTTCGGCGCGCTGGGCGTTGCCGTCACCGTCGCCGTGAACTGGTATTACCGCCGCAAAAGCTATCTGTTCCTGAAATCCTGCGCCATGAGCCAGGAGGTGATGAATGGATTTACCCGTTAAGCGTTGTAGCGCCGTGGTCGTGCTGGCACTGGCGGTGCTGGTACCGGATTTTCGTTTACTGCATACCTCGCAGCAGGGGCTGGCGCTGATTGCCGATCTGGAAGGCTGTCGTCTGCGGCCGTACCAGTGCAGCGCCGGCGTCTGGACATCCGGCATTGGCCACACCGCTGGCGTCGCGCCAACACGGGATATCAGCGAAAAAGAGGCGGCGGTGAATCTGGTTGCCGATGTACTGCATGTTGAGCGACGGCTGGCAGCCTGTGCGCCAGTTGCCATGCCATCACAGGTCTATGACGCGGTGGTCAGTTTCGCCTTTAACGTCGGTACCACTGCCGCCTGCCGTTCGACGCTGATGTGGTTTATCAACCACAAACAGTGGCAACCGGCCTGCGATCAGCTGCCGCGCTGGGTGTTTATCAACGGCGATCGCAATCGCGGTCTGGAAAACCGCCGCGAGCGCGAGCGCGCCTGGTGCCTGAAGGGGGTGAAATGACAGCCCGACTGATTGCCCTGCTGCTCACTGTGCTGGGCGCAATATGGCTGGTGCAGCAAAACCATGCGCTGCGCAGTGCGCTTTCGCAATCCACCCAGCTTACGCACGAGCAAAACAATACCATCGCGCAATTAAAAGCGCAGAACGCCGCCGCTGATGAGCTGGCGGCCAATAACGAGCAAGCGCAGGTGGCGCTGCGTCAGCAACTTAATGCCGCCAGCGAACAGGCCATGCGGCGCGAACAAACCATCACAAGGTTACTCCATGAAAATGATGCCTTTCGCCGCTGGTATAACACTCAGTTGCCTGATGCTGTGCGCCGGGTGCACCAGCGCCCCGCCTGCCCCTCTGCCGGTCACTGTTTACAACCGTTGTCCGCAGGTCAGCCTGTGTCCGATGCCGGGCAGCGATCCGCAAACTAACGGCGATTTAAGCGCCGATATCCGTCAGCTTGAGCGCGCACTGGAGAATTGTGCACTGCAAGTTGAAACTGTTAAACACTGCCAGGATGAGATAAATGCTAAAACCCAACACGCTGCGCAACGCCCTGACTGATGCTGTCCCGGCGCTGCACAACAACCCCGATACGCTGCGGCTGTGGGTGGACAAAGGCAGCAATATCGCCACGTTTGCCCCTTCGCTGTCGTTTGAAAAACAGTTCAACCTCAACGTCGCCATCAGCGCTTTTTCCGGCGATATCGATACGATTTTTGTGCCAGTCATGGCCTGGCTGCGTGACAACCAGCCGGACATTCTCACCGTCGAAGCGGGACAGCGCGGCTGCTTTAGCTGGTCACTGACGACCAACAGCGACGGCACGCAGGATCTGACGATTATCCTGCAACTGACCGAGCGTACCAAAGTAACGGAAGTCGATGGCGCGCTGCACGCTGAGACGCTACCGGAGCCGTTGCCGCCAGCACTGGTTACCCGCCCGGTTGAACTCTATATCAACGGTGAACTGGTGAGCCGCTGGGTTTCATAATGCCCGAAAATGCGCCCCGCGTTGTGCCAAAAACCGGACAGCCTTGTCCGTTTTTCAAAGACGGGGCCGCATAGCATCATTTCCGCTATGAACACACAACTCTCGCTCCAGGAAATGGCCCGCGCACTGCGCAATATGATCCGTACCGGGATTATCGTCGACATCGACCTGACTTCCGGGCGTTGTCGAGTGCAGACAGGCGGCATCGTTACTCAGTGGTTGCAGTGGTTAACCCACCGCGCCGGACATTCACGTACATGGTGGGCACCCTCGGTCGGCGAGCAGGTTTTACTGCTGGCGGTCGGCGGCGAGCTCGACACCGCTTTTGTGCTGCCAGGCATTTTTTCTGACGACAACCCGGCACCAGCCGTTTCGGCGGACGCCTGGCATGTCGCCTTCCCTGATGGCGCGGTGTTCGAATACGAACCACAAAACAGCGCGTTGAAAGTCAGCGGCATTAAAACCGCCGATATCACCGCGTCCCAATCCGTAACCGTCAGTGTGCCGGAAGTGAAGGTTGTCGCCTCCACCCGCATCACGCTTGATACCCCGGAAGTAGTTTGTACCAACAAGCTCATCACCGGCACGCTGGAGGTGCAAAAAGGCGGCACGATGAGCGGCAATATCTCGCACAGCGGTGGTTCGTTGTCCTCTAACGGCAAAGTACTGCATACCCATCAACACCCCGGCGACAGCGGCGGTACCACAGGAGCGCCTCTATGACAGTGCAATACAGTGGCTTTGACCGCACCACCGGCCAGCGCCTGACCGATACCGAACATATCCGCCAGAGCATCAGCGATATTCTGCGCACGCCTGTTGGCTCACGGGTAATGCGCCGCGATTATGGCTCGCTACTGTTTGAGATGCTCGACCAGCCACAAACCCCGGCGCTGACGCTGCAGATTCAGGCCGCCTGCTATATGGCGCTGCTGAAATGGGAACCGCGTATCACGCTGAGCTCAGTGACAACCGAGCGGCAGTTCGACGGCAAGATGATTGTCAATCTGACCGGCCAGCTCGCCAGTACCGGCGAATCCCTTTCGTTAACCCTTCCAGTGAGTTAAAACCATGCCGATTGTTGACCTGAGCAAGCTTCCTGCTCCAGACGTTATCGAAGCGCTCGACTACGAAACGATTCTCGCTGAGCGCAAAGCGACGCTGGTATCTCTGTTTCCTGCCGACGAGCAGGAGGCCATCGCCCGGACACTGGCGCTGGAATCCGAGCCGCTGACCAAGTTTCTCGAGGAGAATGCTTACCGCGAAGTGCTGTGGCGCCAGCGCGTTAATGAAGCCGCCCGCGCCACTATGCTGGCTTATGCATCCGGTAACGATCTGGATGTCATTGGGGCAAATTACAACGTATCTCGTCTTGAGATCGCTCCTGCCAATGAGGACGCTATCCCGCCTGTTGCCGCAGTAATGGAATCGGACAGCGATTTTCGACTGCGCATTCAGCAGGCGCTGGAAGGAATGAGTGTCGCGGGTTCAATCGGTGCTTATGAATTCCACGGTCTCAGTGCAGACGGGCGTGTCGCAGATATTTCAGTGATGAGCCCGGAACCCGCCATGGTAACGGTATCAGTGTTATCGCGTGAGGGGAACGGCGTGGCACCGGATGACCTGCTTACCACTGTGCGTATTGCGCTGAATGATGAAGATGTCAGGCCAGTGGCTGACCGGCTCACCGTGCAGTCGGCCAATATTGTCGATTATCAGATTAACGCCACGCTTTATCTTTACCCTGGTCCGGAGAGCGAACCGATACGCAGAGCCGCCGAAACAAAACTTCAGAGTTATATCAGCGCCCAGCACCGCCTCGGCCGTGATATTCGAAAATCTGCAATCTACGCAGCATTACATGTAGAAGGCGTACAGCGCGTTGAGCTGGCCGCGCCGCTGGACGATATCGTGCTCGATAAAACGCAGGCTTCAAACTGCACAAATTACCAGATTGTTGTTGGAGGTTCCGATGAGTGATTCGCGGTTGCTACCGGTAGGTTCATCACCACTTGAGGTGGCTGCCGCGCGCGCCTGTGCTGAGATCGAAAACACCCCAATACCGCTGCGCCGCCTGTGGAACCCTGATATTTGTCCGGCCAGCCTTTTGCCGTGGCTGGCATGGGCGTTTTCCGTTGACCGCTGGGACGAAAACTGGCCGGAGGAGACGAAACGGGACGTTATCCGTAGCGCGTACTTTATCCATTGTCATAAAGGCACTATCGGCGCGGTGCGGCGTGTGGTCGAGCCGCTCGGCTATCTCATTAATGTTACCGAGTGGTGGGAGACCGACGATCCACCAGGCACATTTCGCCTTGATATTGGTGTACTGGAAACCGGTATTACCGAGGAGATGTTTTTCGAGATGGAACGGCTTATCAATGATGCGAAGCCCGCCAGCCGCCATCTCATTGGGCTGAATATCATTCAGGATGTTGCTGGTTATCTCTATACCGGCGGCCTGAATTATGGCGGCGACATTACTACTGTTTATCCGGAGTGAGTGAGAAAATGGCAATGAAATACAAAACCGTCGTCACCACGGCAGGGGCAACAAAATTCGCGGCGGCCCTGACGCCGGGTGGGAAAAAGGTGAATATCACCGCGATGGCCGTCGGTGATGGCGGCGGTACGCTACCTGAACCGAACGCCGGACAGACGAAGCTGGTGAATGAGGTCTGGCGCCAGACGCTGAATAAAATCAGCCAGGACAACAAATATAAAAACTACGTGGTGGCCGAGCTGGTTATCCCTCCAGAAACGGGCGGTTTCTGGCTACGTGAAATGGGGCTTTATGACGACACCGGTACACTGGTCGCCGTCGGCAATATGGCCGAAAGCTATAAGCCAAAACTCGAAGAGGGTTCCGGACGGGCTCAGACCCTGCGCATGGTGATTATGCTGTCCGATGTTACCTCCGTTGAGCTAGCTATTGACAGTTCCATCGTGATGGCCACACAGGAGTATGTGGATGACAAACTCGCGGAGCATGAGCAATCGCGACGTCACCCAGATGCCACACTGACGGACAAAGGCTTTACACAGCTCAGCAACGACACAAACAGCACAGCGGAGAACGTCGCCGCCACCCCCAAAGCGGTGAAAGCGGCATGGGACCTCGCCAGTGGCAAATACACGGCACAGGACGCGACCACGACGCAGAAAGGGCTTGTCCAGCTTAACAGCGCGACCGATAACGCGTCTGAGACGCTCGCAGCAACGCCGAAAGCGGTTAAGGCTGCTAATGACAATGCAAATGGCCGGGTTCCGCTAATCCGTAAGGTCAATGGCCGGGCTTTATCCGACGATATCAACGTAACGGCACAGGATATCTTCAATGGTCAGGCTGTAGAAATCGGAAACGGTGCAGATCTCAACGCCTTTCTGACACCTGGCTTGTATTATCAGGCCCATAATGAATATGCAGCGGTGGGTGCTAACTACCCGGCCCCTTACGCCGGTTCGCTTGAGGTATATAAGCACGCTGGCATTACGCAGATTTACCGTATTTATAATAATTCCCGCTCTTTCGTCCGGACGCTTTATAACGGGATGTGGAGCGCATGGGTCTCCAGTATTGATGCAGCCGGAGGAATCATTAGCGGAGAGCTGAATCTGCACAATGGATTCTGGGTTGCGGATAAGCAGACCGGTATTACCTTCGGTAATGATGATGCCAGCTTTAAAAGCGCCAACATGATGATTAAATCCTGGTATGGGATAGGTTTTTATTCCACACTTACCGGGAATGAGGGGATGGCGGGCTATATCAATGTCCGAACCGGTCTTTTGCAAATGGCCGGGCAAATAGTACCCGGAAACTACAGCAATTTCGACGCGCGATATATTCAGGATTTAAGCCCTTATGCAACAACAGCATGGGTCGGCGGTAATTTTGCATGGTCTTCGTGGGTGGGTGCTAATTTCCTGCAAGGTGGCATCAGATTAGCTTCATTAGGAGAAACAAATAACGGGAATAATGCTAATAATTTTGCCTATGCACCAAATGGGGCTGTTGTAACTGCGTCGATGCAAAAGGCAGACTATACAGCAATACAATATCGTTATATTCAATATAACATCGGCGGAAACTGGTACACGGCATGGGTGGCTTAATGACAATGCAATCAGGCGTATTTAAAAAATATGAACCATTAGAGAAATGGGGCAGATACACACCGGAGGATGTTGCAAAACTTTCACCCGATGAACTTGAATTATATTACATCGCAAAATCTCCGGGAATGAATGTAGTTTTTCTGAAAGATGAGAATGATAACGACTGGTATCGGTGGCTTAAGACGCTGTCGACTGAAACGCTTAAGATATCATTTAATCCGGATTCAAAAGAAATCGTCCACTTTTCTTATGATGCGAGCAAAATTTTTCCGGTTAATCAGATTGTGGTGGAAATCGCGCCGGAGAATGTGCCGGGTGAATTTACCGCTGCGGGAGAAAAAGCAATCGGCGGAGCATTTATTTTTGATGGTGGGAAAATCACTGCCGCGCCCGTGGACGATGAGGCAGAAGCACAACGCAAAAAGCTGGAGCTATTAACTCAGGCAAATAACATGATTTCGATACTTCAGGATGCTGTTGAATTAGGTATGGCTACGGGAGAGGATGAAACTAGTCTTGTTGCCTGGAAAACATACCGGGTTACGCTGAATCGCGTTGATATCCATAATCCACAATGGCCGGATAAGCCAGCCAGTTAAATGTTTTATTTAACCGGCTGATGGGTCACAGGATGTGAGTATTTAATTTTATCCGTGTTATACACAAGCAGGGCAGGAATTTATCTTTTTTTAATTCCTGCCGCACCATTTCACGGTCACGATCCATATATCTGTTGCATTGGCAGCACATCAATAATCTGTTCATTACTATTGAGATAGGGGAGATCATACTCGGCATGCAAGATTGTAGACATCCTCTTCGAAATGTGCTCCGGGAGCATAATCCATAAGAAGTGCCAACCAGCAGATATAATCGCGCGACGGAGTTTAAAGAGGTTTTTCGAAATAAAGCATTTGTTCAGGCAGGATTTCTCAATGTTTCTGAAGTCTTCCAGTTTGCCTTTAAAATACCCCCTTAAATTGCGTAAGGTCGTTGCTCGCGACAGCTTACACAGTTTTTCGCTGCCATCTGGGTTAAATCCTCGTAAGTTAAACTGGTAGTTATAAAAGCCATGTGCAGCGAAGTATAGAATTTTTTAGGATTAATTGCGCAGATTTCTTCTGGAGAAAATGTTTCGTCAACGTCAGAAACCAGGATCAGATCATCATCCTGTGCATACTTAAGGCCTTGCTAATAGCGTTTTTCTGGGCCGTTTCGTTCGCCCGTGCACCAACTTCGTCCGCAACCCCATTCATTTTTTTCTTAAGAGGTTTCTCATCATGGACGACATGGATAATTTTGTCCTTTAAAACGGGTGAACTTTTCAATATTGAAGCGCAAGTTTCTTAGCTTGCCGGTAAATGTATGAGTTGATTCCATAATCACAAAGCGATCAACAACGTCAACAAGAGTATTTAAACGAATATCAAGAAGCATTTCTTCATAGTAATACTAAAAACAATCATAAATACTGCACTTATTCTCTAATTATTTGGTTGAGCAGTGAGTTATCCGTAACTCAATAATGCAGAATTCTCGTATATTGTAAATGGTTAGTAAAGGATACCAACTACAAACAATCGTTTTTGGGCTAAATGAACCCCATATGTTAAATGGTCGCGATGGGTAATTGAGCGAGACATTTCTCCCACAGTTGTACTGTGACTTAACCAACCCCAACAAATAGCGCGAAGCCGCTGCGGCCTGGAGAATAGCACTCACCCCAACACCACGGAGTTAAACGGATGAGTGATTATCATCATGGCGTTCAGGTCGTCGAAATCAACGACGGCACGCGCGTCATTTCCACTGTCTCAACCGCCATTGTCGGCATGATATGTACTGCCAGCGATGCCGATGCGGCAACCTTTCCACTGAATGAACCTGTGCTTGTCACCAGCGTACAAAGTGCCATCGCCAAAGCGGGTACCAAAGGTACGCTGGCTTCTTCGCTGCAAGCCATTGCCGACCAGGCAAAACCGGTTATCGTCGTTGTGCGCGTCGCTGAAGGCAGCGGCGATAATGCGCAGGCGCAGACGATTTCCAACATCATCGGCACCACCGACGAAAACGGCAAATACACTGGCCTGAAAGCGCTGCTGACCGCTGAAGCCGTCACCGGCGTGAAACCGCGTATTCTGGGCGTTCCCGGTTATGACACGCTGGAAGTCGCCACTGCGCTGGCACCTGTCTGTCAGAAGCTGCGCGCCTTCGGTTATGTCAGCGCCTGGGGCTGCAAAACTATTTCCGATGCGATTAAGTATCGCGAGAACTTCAGTCAGCGCGAACTGATGGTGATCTGGCCGGATTTTCTCTCCTGGAATACGGTGGCGAACGCGACGGCAACCGCCTACGCGACCGCCCGCGCACTTGGCCTGCGTGCGTATATCGACCAGTCCGTCGGCTGGCACAAAACGCTGTCCAACGTTGGTGTGAATGGCGTCACCGGCATCAGCACCCCGGTCTTCTGGGATTTGCAGGAGTCCGGCACCGATGCCGACCTGCTGAACGCTGCGGGTGTGACCACGCTGATTCGCAAAGATGGCTTCCGCTTCTGGGGCAACCGTACTTGCTCCGACGATCCGCTGTTCCTGTTTGAAAACTATACCCGCACCGCGCAGGTTATCGCCGACACCATGGCGGATGCGCATATGTGGGCGGTCGACAAACCGATCACCGCGACGCTTATCCGCGACATCATCGACGGTATCAACGCCAAGTTCCGCGAACTGAAAAGCAACGGTTACATCATTGATGCCACCTGCTGGTTCGACGAGAGCGCCAATGACGCCGAGACCCTGAAAGCCGGGAAACTGTATATCGATTATGACTATACGCCGGTGCCGCCACTGGAAAACCTGACCTTACGCCAGCGTATCACCGATAAATATCTGGCGAATCTGGTCTCCTCGGTCAACAGCAATTAAGGAGCCTGATAAATGGCAATGCCGCGAAAACTGAAATATATGAACGTGTTCCTCAATGGCTACAGCTATCAGGGGATCGCAAAATCCATCACGCTGCCGAAACTGACCCGCAAACTGGAGAACTACCGTGGCGCAGGCATGAATGGTATCGCGCCGATTGATATGGGTCTTGATGACGACGCCATGGCAATGGAGTGGTCGCTGGGCGGCTTCCCGGATGAGACTATCTGGGAACTGTATGGCGCAACCAGCGCCGATGCAGTGCCGATCCGCTTTGCTGGTTCCTACCAGCGCGATGACACCGGTGAAACGGTCGCTGTTGAAGTGGTGATGCGTGGTCGTCAGAAAGAGATCGACACCGGCGAGAACAAGCCGGGCGAAGACACCGAGTCCAAAATCTCCGTCGTCTGCACCTATTTCAAACTGACGATGGATGGCAAGGAACTGGTGGAAATCGACACCATCAACATGATCGAAAAAGTGAACGGCGTCGATCGTCTCGAACAGCACCGCCGCAATATCGGCCTGTAACCCCTGCCCGGTCAGCCTGGCTGGCCGGGACTTCCCTTCGCTAACGCAATCACGAGGATTTTATGAGCAACGAAACTGATAACGTCGTTACCCTGGAAACGCCAATCAAACGCGGCGAACAGCTTATCAACGCTGTTACCCTGATGAAACCGAATGCCGGCACTCTGCGCGGTCTGAGCCTGGCGGCAGTGGCGAATGCTGAAGTGGATGCGCTGATTAAAGTGCTGCCGCGCATCACCTCGCCTTCCCTGACCGAACAGGAAGTCGCAGCGCTGGATCTGGCGGATATGGTCGCGCTGGCAGGCAAGGTGGTCGGTTTTTTGTCGCCGGTTTCGGCACAGTAAGTTTTCCGGCCAACCTGTCGGTTGACGATTTGATGGCGGATATCGCAGTGATTTTTCACTGGCCGCCATCAGAACTCTATCCCCTGAGTCTGAGCGAGCTCATCACATGGCGCGAAAAGGCGCTTCAGCGAAGCGGAAATACACATGAGTAACAGCACAAATATTGACGCACTGCTCACGGCTGTTGACCAGGCAACGCGCCCGTTTAAAAACCTGCAAACGGCGAATGTTTCGCTTGCTGCCGACATCAAAGAGACGGAGAAAAATCTGAGCGGGCTGTACAGCCAGCTCGCCCAGGTTGAGGGTTTAACGCAGGCCGAAAAATCCCTTTCAGTACTCAGCCTGCGCCTGCAAACCGTGCAGTTGCGCGCGCAAAAGCTAACGGAGCAAGGTCCGCCGACCCGTAGCCACGCCAGCATTCTTAACTTCACGCAGGAGCGTATAACCGCGCTTCAGCAACAGCACGAAACGGTGCGCGGAGCGGTGATCGACCACCGATTAACGCTGCTGCGTGCAGGCATTGAGCCGAATGCGCCGACAGCGGCAAAACTGCAACTGCAAAGCCAGATCAACGATAATCGCGCGCAGCTCATCACGCAACAGCAGGCGCTGAAGCAGGAAAACCGGCAAAAACGCGCAGAAAAAATCCAGGCGGCCCAGCAAACGATTCAGAGTATCGCCGGGAAAGTCTCTGCGGTGGGACAAACCGGAATGTCTGTCGCCACTTCTGGCTTCAACATCGGCAAAAAACTGCTACAACCAGGCTATGAGCAATCGCTGAAAAATAGCGTACCGGCACAACCTGGCAGTGAAGTGAGCATCCCGGCAAATACAGCAAGTACGCCAGGTAGGGTAAATGCGGTAAGTGCTGCACAGGTGGGCAATCTCGGTACCGATTTACAGGCGCTGCAAAGCGTTTATCAGTCGCTGAGTGTGGATATTTTCAGCACCCAGGAATCCTCTTTACGCCAACTGGTACAAACCGCCACCCAGTATCTGGGGCAACTGCAACAGTGGGTACAGAACAACCAGGGGCTGGTGCAAACCTTCGGCCTGATTGCCGCCGTCGTGGTCGGCGTCGCCGGGGCGATTGGCACCGTGGCGGGCGTTATCGCGCCGGTCTTTACTGGCATTAGTACGCTTATCACCATCGCGACTACTTTTGGCAGCGTCTTTACCACTGTCTGCGGCGGGATTATGGCGGTGCTCGGTTCGCTCACGCTACCGATTGTCGGCATAATTGCCCTTGTTGCCACCGCCGCGCTGGCCATCTACACCTACTGGGAACCGATTAGCGCATTCTTTGGTGGGGTAATGGCCGGGATTAGCGCCGCGTTCGCCCCGCTCGCCGCGCTATTCGTACCTTTTCAGCCTGTTTTCGACGCCATTGGCAGCGCACTTTCGGCAATCAAGAACCTGTTCAGCGATCTGATTGCCCCTATCACGCTCAGCCAGCAGACACTTGAAAACTGCGGCAACGCCGGGAAGATCTTTGGTAAGGCACTGTTTTGGGCGCTGACCTTCCCCTTTACTCCGCTGATATTGCTGATTAAAGGCGTCGGCTGGTTGCTGGAGAAACTCGGCATCGTGAACAAGCAACCAGCGATTGAGATCCCCAAACCGCAGGTGGACGCAACGGCGACGGGGACAACATTCGGCTACGTCCAACCAACCAGCACAATGCCGGGCTTTAACAATTACCAGGCAGCCAAACCCGCTGGTGGTAATTCGTATGTCGATCAGAGCAAAACGGAATATAACGTCACGTTACAGGGCGATATCGCCCCCGGTAGCAACAACGAGCGCTACCTGCAGGATCTGTTCCGTCAGGACGCGGCGAATAAACGCAACAGTACCCTTTCGCAATTCAATCCATCAGGAGGGTTTTAATTATGATGCTGGCGCTGGGACTTTTTGTCTTTATGCGGCAAACGCTGCCATTCCAGAACCTGAACCGCAACTCTACATTTACCTGGAGCAGCAACGCGCGTGTCGGTAAACGCGCGGCGTATCAGTATATCGGTCCAGGCGAAGATACCCTCGAAATGACCGGCGCGCTCTACCCGGAACTGACTGGCGGCGTGCTGTCGCTGTCGGCCTTGCGCCTGATGGCTGAACAGGGCGGAAAATGGCCGCTTATCGACGGCACGGGAATGATTTACGGTGTGTATGTTATAAGCGGCGTCAGAGAGAACGGCTCCGAATTTTATAGCGACGGCTCGCCGCGTAAGATCAGTTTCACACTGAATTTGACCCGGGTCGACGAGTCGCTGCTCTCCATAGCAGAAGATATGTATACGAAAGGCAGCAAACTGCTCAACGATGCCACCAAAATGCTGGGGAGTCGCGGATGATTGACGCTCTCGATAACGATCTGACGCGGGGAGACGCCCCCGCGTTTAAGCTGGAGCTGAACCAAAAACCCGCCAGTGGCACCAGCAGCGCCTCTGCGGGAAAAAACGGCAACAGCAAAGACGAAAAAAAAGACATTACCGCCAAGCTCGCTCCACGATTAGTCGCGCTCACGGTCACGGACAACCGCGGTTTTGAAGCCGACACGCTGACGCTGACGCTGGATGACAGCGACGGCAAAATCGAAATGCCGGAACGAAACGCACAGGTTAACGTCTCGATTGGTCGACAGGGTTCGGTGCTGACCAACATGGGAAGTTTTATTATCGACCAGGTCACGCATCAGGGCACACCGGATCAGCTAGTGATTACCGGGCGCAGCGTCGATTTTCGCAATGATATGAACACCCCAAAAGAGCGGTCATGGCATGACACAACGCTCGGTGAGATCGTGAAAGACATTGCCTGGCGCAATTCGCTGAGCGCCAGCGTTTCGCCGGAACTGGCCGGTATTAAGATTGCGCATATCGACCAGTCCAAAGAGAGTGACATCGCGTTTCTCACTCGGCTGGCTATCCGCAACGGCGCCGAAATAGCCGTAAAATCGGGCGTACTGATTTTTCTTGTGCCGGGTAAATGCGTACGAGGCGGTAAGGCCGTATCAACCGTGACTATCAGCCGTAGCGATGGCGATTCTCATACGTTTGATTTAGCCGATCGTACGACGTACGGCAGTATCATTGCGCGCTGGCAGGATACTAAAACGCCGCAGAAGCAGGTTAAACAGGTAAAACTGACGCGTAAAAGTGCCGACACACAGCAAGCGTCAACGGATTACCTCGCCGGTTCAATAGAGAATGTCAGCATCCTGCAAAACATGTTCGCCTCCAAAGATGAAGCCATCCGCGCAGCAGAAGCGGAATGGCTACAACGTCAGAGAAATGCGGCGCTATTTAGCCTGACTCTCGCACAAGGACGGGCCGACATCGCGTCGGAAACGCCCATCCGGTTATCAGGCTTTAAGGATGTGATCAATAAAACGCCCTGGGTGATCAAAAAATTAACTCATGGCATTGATCAAAAAGGCTTTATTACAAAACTGGATCTGGAAGCCGACATCCGAAACGTGGAGTATGACATGGAGGAATCCAGCGTCTGAAACGTCAAATGCAACCATTAACTTGCATTTGCGAGTTAATGGTTTATTATTACTGGCATAAACACGCTGGAGAAATCACAAAATGATGCATTGCCCGTTATGCCAGGAAGCGGCTCATGCGCGTTCGAGCCGCTATCTCAGTACCGAAACCAAAGAACGCTACCACCAGTGCCAGAACATCAACTGCGGCTGCACCTTCGTGACCCACGAATCGCTGGCGCGCTACATTGTCCGTCCTGGCGCGACAGAAACCGCACCGCCCCACAGCGGGCGATAATACCGGCAATATTCCATCCCAAAGCCTGCGCCAGCAGGCTTTTTTTTGCCTGCTATTCAGTACCGCTATTCAGTGCCGCCACAGGTGATCCGCTGCCGCCATTCTGCCGCCATCGCCAATAAAAAAGGGGTTAGCATTATGCTAACCCCTTGTTCTATAACACGCTTTGGATGTAGTGCGTGCGTTTTATCAGTTAAGACGCTCTTTAATACGAGCAGACTTACCGGTACGCTCACGCAGGTAGTACAGTTTAGCTTTACGTACAGCACCACGACGTTTAACAGCAATGCTGTCAACTACCGGAGAGTGAGTCTGGAAGACACGCTCAACGCCTTCGCCGTTGGAAATTTTACGAACAGTGAATGCAGAGTGCAGACCGCGGTTACGAATAGCGATAACCACGCCCTCGAATGCCTGCAGACGTTTTTTGGAACCTTCAACAACCCATACTTTCACTTCCACGGTATCACCCGGACGGAAGGAAGGTACGTCCTGCTTCATCTGCTCTTGTTCAAGTTGCTTAATAATGTTGCTCATAATTTAATCTCTTATCCTGGGTAAACTGATATTCGGGTGACTTAAGCCATCCCATCATGTTTGTGTTGCTGTTGCGCGTGTTCTCGTTGGAACTCCGCCAGCAACCTTGCTTGCTCTTCAGTCAGAGCCAGGTTTTCCAGAAGTTCAGGTCTTCTAAGCCAGGTTCGGCCCAGCGACTGCTTCAAACGCCAGCGACGTATCTCAGCATGGTTCCCCGACAGTAAGACCGCCGGTACTTCCATTCCTTCTAACACTTCAGGTCGGGTGTAGTGAGGACAATCCAGCAACCCGTCAGCAAAGGAATCTTCCGTTGCCGATGCTTCGTGCCCCAGTACCCCCGGAATAAATCGGGAAACCGAGTCAATCAGCGTCATTGCTGGTAACTCACCGCCGCTGAGAACGTAATCGCCGATAGACCATTCTTCGTCAATCTCGGTTTGAATTACGCGCTCGTCTATCCCTTCGTAGCGACCACACACCAGAATCAACTTCTGATTGGTAGCCAGCTCGCTAACGCCTGCTTGATCAAGCTTGCGTCCCTGAGGTGACAGATAAATCACTTTGGCGCCTTCGCCCGCCGCGGCTTTTGCTGTATGAATGGCATCCCGCAACGGGTTCACCATCATTAACATCCCCGGTCCGCCGCCGTAAGGACGATCGTCCACGGTACGGTGCCGGTCATGAGCGAAATCACGCGGACTCCAGCTCTGGATGCTCAGCAGGCCATTTTTTACTGCCCGGCCAGTTACCCCGTAGTCGGTAATCGCGCGGAACATTTCAGGAAACAGGCTAATTATGCCAATCCACATAGCGCCGTCTTTTACCGTATATCCGGAGGTTTAAAAACCAGGATCCCAATCTACTTCAATGGTTTGAGTAGTGAGATCGACTTTCTTGATAACCTGCCCATCGAGGAACGGAACCAACCGCTCCTTGATACCAAATGCATCTTTCAGGTTTGCCTTGATGACGAGAACGTCATTAGACCCGGTTTCCATCATATCGACGACTTTACCGAGGCTGTAACCTTCAGTAGTCACTACCTGGCAACCCATCAGGTCTTTCCAGTAGTAGTCACCCTCTTCCAGTTCCGGCAACTGCGAGGAATCCACGACGATTTCGCAATTCGTCATCAGATTCGCTGCATCTCTGTCATCAATACCTTTCAGTTTGATGACGATGTCCTGATTGTGGTAGCGCCAGCTTTCCAGCTCAATGCTCTGCCACTGACCCGCCTTCTGGATAAACCAGGGCTGATAGTCAAAAATGCTTTCGGCGTCTTCGGTGGAGGAAAACACTCTGAGCCAACCACGAATTCCGTAAGAAGATCCCAGCTTGCCGACAACAATTGGCTCAACAGGGACCACTGCGGCTTGTTGCTTGCTCATCATGACCACCGTGACAGATTAAGCTGCTTTCTGTGCTTCTTTGATCAGCGCGGAAACGCGATCGGAAACAGTAGCGCCCTGGCCAATCCAGTGCTGAATACGATCCAGCTCCAGGCGGGTGCCTTCTTCTTTTTCAGAAGCGATCGGGTTGAAGAAACCAACGCGCTCAATGAAGCGGCCGTTGCGTGCATTGCGGCTGTCAGTAACAACAACCTGGTAGAACGGACGCTTTTTAGCGCCGTGACGTGCTAAACGAATAGTTACCATAACATCCTCTTGTGTGAATAAAACACCAGGCCCCATCGAGGAACGGAGCCCGGTGTCATATTAAAAGCCCGAAAATTTTACTCATTTTTTGCTAAAAAGCAATCGACACGTGCTTTTTAGTGTACTGAGCCAGGGCGTCGCCGTTGCAGCCAGTTTGGTGTCGGCGTGCGCGCAAAAAGCGGAGCGTACACGGAGTACGTGAGCATTTTGAGCACACCCCGGTGCCAAAATGGCAAAAAAGCCAGGCCGTTTATCAGCGCCCAGGGAAGCCTGGCGGCATCATCCCCTTCATCCCGCGCATCATCTTCGCCATCCCGCCCTTCTTCATCTTCTTCATCATGCGCTGCATGTCGTCGAACTGTTTGAGCAGACGGTTCACATCCTGCACCTGCATACCGCAACCAGCAGCAATACGGCGTTTACGGGAACCTTTGATGATGTCCGGGTTGGCGCGCTCTTTCAGCGTCATGGAGTTGATAATCGCCTCCATACGTACCAGCACTTTGTCATCCATCTGTGCTTTCACGTTATCCGGGATCTGCCCCATGCCCGGCAGCTTGCCCATCAGGCTCGCCATGCCGCCCATGTTTTTCATCTGGCGCAACTGCTCAAGGAAATCAGTCAGATCAAAACCGTCGCCTTTTTTCAGTTTATTCGCCAGCTTTTCAGCCTGTGCGCGGTCAACCTTGCTCTCGATATCTTCGATAAGCGACAGCACATCGCCCATACCGAGAATGCGCGAGGCGATACGATCCGGATGGAACGGCTCCAGCGCTTCGGTTTTCTCGCCGACGCCAAGAAACTTGATCGGTTTGCCAGTAATGTGACGAATCGACAGCGCCGCACCGCCGCGGGCGTCGCCGTCCACTTTGGTCAGCACTACACCGGTAAGCGGCAGCGCTTCATTAAAGGCTTTTGCCGTGTTCGCCGCATCCTGACCGGTCATAGCATCGACAACAAACAGCGTTTCCACCGGGTTAATCGCGGCATGAACCTGTTTGATTTCGTCCATCATCGCTTCATCAACGTGCAGACGACCGGCGGTATCCACCAGCAGCACGTCGTAGAACTTCAGCTTCGCTTCTTTCAGCGCCGCGTTAACGATATCGACCGGCTTTTGTGCGGCATCAGAGGGGAAGAAATCCACCTCGACCTGCTGCGCCAGAGTTTCCAGCTGTTTGATCGCCGCCGGGCGATAAACGTCCGCCGAAACGACCATCACTTTTTTCTTGTGCTTTTCGCGCAGGAACTTACCAAGCTTACCGACACTGGTTGTTTTACCCGCACCTTGTAAACCCGCCATCAGCACCACCGCTGGCGGCTGCGCGGCGAGGTTCAGGCTCTGGTTCTCTTCGCCCATCGCCGCAACCAGTTCGTTACGCACGATTTTGACGAACTCCTGACCCGGCGTCAGGCTCTTATTGACTTCATGACCAACCGCTTTCTCTTTTACACGGTTGATAAAGTCACGCACGACCGGCAGCGCAACGTCCGCTTCCAGCAATGCCATGCGCACTTCGCGCAGGGTATCTTTGATATTGTCTTCAGTGAGGCGTCCACGGCCACTGATATTGCGCAGCGTGCGCGACAAACGATCGGTTAAATTATCAAACATTGTCTCTCGCCTGAGGTGATACGGTTGGCCGCCAGGGCGACGCATTACAGAAATTTGCCGGAGTATAACATGAAGACATTGCTCCTGTATGTGATGCAACTGTTGGAGCCAACGTCACGTGACGTTATACTGCTTTTCTTTCTTCTTCAGTCAACTGCCGACACCCTATGCCCGTTTTTGCTCTGATCGCTCTTATTGCCTACTCAATCAGCATCGCGCTGATCGTACCCAGCCTGCTGCAAAAAAACAGCGGATGGCGCAGAATGGCTATTCTTTCGGCGGTGATCGCGCTTATTTTTCACGGTTTTGGGCTGAAAGAGCGCCTGTTCCCGGACGACGGCGGGCAAAACCTCAGCCTGCTGAATGTCGGTTCGCTGGTCAGTTTGATGATCTGTACGGTGATGACCATTGTCGCCTCGAAAAACCGCGGCTGGCTGCTGCTACCCATTGTCTACACCTTCGCGCTGATCAACCTCGCCTTCGCCATTTTCGTGCCGAATGAGTACATTATTCACCTGGAAGCGACGCCCGGCATGCTGGTGCATATCGGCCTGTCGCTCTTCTCTTATGCCACACTGATTATTGCGGCTATGTACGCCCTGCAACTGGCCTGGATTGACTATCAACTGAAAAACAAACGGCTGGCGTTCAGCAGTGAAATGCCGCCACTGATGGTGATCGAACGTAAAATGTTTCACATCACCCAGGTGGGCGTGGTGCTGCTGACGCTGACGCTTTGCACCGGCCTGTTCTATGTGAAAAACCTGTTCAGCATGGAAAATATCGACAAAGCGGTGCTCTCTATTATCGCCTGGTTTGTCTATATCGTGCTGCTGTGGGGCCATTATCATGAAGGCTGGCGCGGTCGCCGGGTCGTCTGGTTTAACGTCGCGGGCGCCGGTATTTTAACGCTGGCCTACTTTGGCAGCCGCGTCCTGCAACAGATTGTAAGCTAACACGCAAAGGAGTTCCCCCTGGAACACATCTCCACCACGACACTGATCATTACCCTGGTAATCATGGTCGTGGTCTCGGCCTATTTCTCCGGTTCTGAAACCGGAATGATGACGCTGAACCGCTATCGTTTGCGCCACCTGGCTAAACAGGGTAACCGCGCGGCCAGACGTGTCGAAAAACTACTGCGCAAGCCCGATCGCCTGATTAGCCTGGTGCTGATTGGCAACAACCTCGTTAATATTCTGGCTTCGGCGATAGGGACCATCGTCGGCATGCGCCTGTACGGTAACGCCGGTGTGGCGATTGCCACTGGCGTGTTGACCTTTGTCGTGCTGGTATTCGCCGAAGTGCTGCCCAAAACCATCGCTGCGCTCTACCCGGAAAAAGTCGCCTTCCCCAGCAGCTTCCTGCTGGCACCATTGCAGGTGATTATGATGCCGCTGGTGTGGCTGCTTAACGGCGTCACCCGCGTGCTGATGCGCATGGTTGGCATCAAAGCCGATGTGGTGGTCAGCGGCGCGCTCAGCAAAGACGAACTGCGCACCATCGTTAACGAATCCCGGTCGAAAATCTCACGTCGTAACCAGGACATGCTGCTGTCGATTCTTGATCTGGAAAAGGTGAGCGTCGACGACATTATGGTGCCGCGTAATGAGATAGTCGGTATTGATATCAATGATGACTGGAAAGCCATCGTGCGCCAACTGACGCACTCGCCGCACGGGCGCATTGTGCTGTATCGCGATTCACTGGATGACGCCATCAGCATGCTGCGTGTACGTGAAGCCTACCGGCTGATGACCGAGAAGAATGAGTTCACCAAAGAGGTGATGCTGCGCGCCGCCGACGAAATTTACTACGTGCCCGAAGGTACACCACTCAGCACACAACTGGTCAAATTTCAGCGCAATAAAAAGAAAGTCGGGCTGGTCGTTGACGAGTATGGTGATATTCAGGGACTGGTGACGGTCGAGGACATTCTTGAAGAGATCGTCGGCGATTTCACGACCTCCATGTCCCCGGCGCTGGCCGATGAAGCCACACCGCAAAATGACGGTTCGGTGATCATCGACGGTAGCGCCAGCGTGCGCGAGCTGAACAAAGCATTTAACTGGCGATTGCCGGAAGAAGAAGCCCGTACGATTAACGGTATGTTGCTGGAGGCGCTGGAGGAGATTCCGGCTGTCGGCACACGCGTACGCATTGAGCAGTACGACATCGATATTCTCGATGTGCAGGACAATATGATTAAGCAGGTCAGAGTGATCCCGGTAAAAGCCCTGCGGGAAAGCGTGACCGAATAAACAAAAAACCCTCTCCTGGCGGAGTAATGCTTGTCAGTTAAGCTTTTGAAGGTAGCCGTAACGCGTAACGTTGCGGCTTCTTTTTTACCGCTCTTGGGTAATGTCTTACCCTACGTGGTGGCAGGACAAAGCTCTCTGCCATATCCAGTATTTCTTTGATTAGCTTTGGTATTTTACCCGGCGCTACTGCCGGCAGGATACTCAGTTGGGCCGTCAGATAAAGACTCGCCTGCTTAAAACCTATCTGATAAGGCTCCACTCCTTTCAGGCTGCAGGCCATCTGCGTCATCATAAAACGCAGCTGGTTGTAGGCCAGTACAACTCCCCACAGTTCCTGTTCCACCAGTTCGGGTTTCCGGCTTCTCAGCGTCAGTTCATT
>NZ_FMBC01000017.1 GCF_900094795.1 Kosakonia oryziphila | reverse complement strand
ACCTATTACGTGTGATATCGATAATTTCGGGGGGATTTTTACTAGCAGATGAACATGATCTAACTGAACATTCAGCTCCACTACTTCTATTCCGAGCTGTTCACTTGAAATCCTTATCTGTTTGTAAACTTCTTTGCCAACATTGTTCCGTAGGATGCGAAATCGGCATTTGGGTGTCCAGACTATATGATATTGACAACACCAAAGCACATGAGATGCTTTTGTGAACCTACTCATGGTTAAATCCTTATCAGTTATGGGGATAACGGATTCGGATTTTCCCATGGGTAGCATTACTGGCAGAGCCAACTTTTTGCTGACCACCTCCACAGGAGGTGGCATTCAGATGAGCGTAAACACAGGCGGCAAAGGCCGCCTGTTGTCAGGGTTTTCTCGCCTGAGGAACATCCAGCGATTTGAGTATATCGACAAAGCGCGACGGGTTTTCCTTATCAAACAGCAGCCAGACACGCTTACGCGCCCGCGTTAACGCCACGTACAGCAATCGCCGCTCTTCCGCGTCAGGAAACGTTTCCGTCTGAGGTAGCAGCGCCTGCTCCATAACCGACTCGCGTGCCGGCGCAGGGAAACCGTCCGGCCCTTCATCTAAGCCCACCACAATCACATAATCTGCCTGCTGACCTTTACTGGCATGAATGGTCATAAAATCGAGCTGCAACTTCGGCCAGCGGGTGATGGCCTTCGCGATAGCTGGCGGTTTACGGTGATGGTAACGCGCCAGGACCAGGATGCGATCCTCAGGCGTCGCATAGCCGCTGAGTTTATCCAGTAAAGCATCGAGCTGATCTTCAGCCATCAGCGTTACCGCGTGTTTATCCCCTGCCGTCAGGCTGTTAAGCGGTTTCGCCAGTTGCCACGGGTTTTGCTGAATAAAGCGATTTGCCACGTCACCGATACGTGAATTAAAACGATACGTGGTATCGAGCGCACAAAGATCGCCCTCGCCAAAATTGTCATGAAATGCGGTGGTCAGTGAAAGCTGCGCCCCGCTAAATCGGTAGATAGCCTGCCAGTCATCTCCAACGGCAAACAACGTAGTCTGCGAGTTTTGTTTACGCAAAGCCGCGAGCAGCGCCGCTCGCTGCGGGGAAATATCCTGAAACTCATCCACCAGGATATGCTTCCATGGGCTGATAAAACGCCCTTTCTCCAGCACATTGATGGCCTGGTGTATCAGACCTGAGAAATCGACCGCGTTTTCCGCCTTCAGCGCTGCTTTCCAGGCTTTCAATAGCGGAGCCATCAGCTTAATACGTTTACTAAACAGGTCGCGTACCTCTTCAGGCGCGTTGGCGATCATTTCAGCCTGCGAACCACCATGCATTCGCATCAGGCCGATCCAGCGATCGAGACGCGGCCCTATGCGACGCTGAAGTTTGTCATTTTCCCAGAAATTGCCTTCCGGAACGTCCCAGGCCATCTCCTCGTCCAGCCATTGCCGCCAACCTTTTGCCTGCGCTTTTTTCTCGCTGCATTGCTGACACCAGATTTCCGTAAATAACGCCAGGCGCGCGGCAGTATCGTTCTCCAGTTCGCTCAGCGCAGGCGCTTTTTTACTGCCCTGCTGGATGATATACAGTGCCAGTGCATGGAAAGTCCGCGCAGTAATCTCTTCGGTGTGCAGCCGTTCGCGGATGCGCTCATCCATTTCCTGGGCAGCCTTGCGACCAAACGCTAATAATAAAATCTGATCGGCAGCCGCCTCGCCGCGCGTAAGCAGCCAGCCAGCGCGCGCTACTAGTACGGAGGTTTTGCCGCTGCCCGCGCCGGCCAGCACCAGCAATGACTGTTCGCCATTTACCACGGCGCGCGCCTGCGAAGGATTGAGCGGGGAATTTTCTATCTGCTCAAAAAAGGCGGCATATTGCGTGAGCATCGACTCGGTATAGGCCTTATTATGCTGCGCCCTTCGCTCTTCAACATCGTTCAGCCATGCCTGGCATTGCTGCCAGAGTTCGCGGCAGTTCTCAAATTCCGTCAGTCGGCTTACGGGCATTGGCAGCGCAGTAAAAGCTTGCTGCAACTGCTGTTGTAGCCCGGTAAGCTGTTTGCGCGTCAGCCATTTCGCCCGATCGATACGCCCGGCGATAAGATCGAGCTGTTCCGATAGTACACCAGCCGCCACTTCACTCATCTCCGCGCCCCATTTGCTCCAGCGCTCATTAAGATGGTGATAAAAACGTTGTGTTTCATTCCACTCCGTCCCGTGAAGACGTACCACTTTCTTATCTGCAAGCTGAAACTCCATCTCACCCCAGACCAGCCCGCGTTTGCACTCAATTGCCAGCAACTGATTAAAGGGAATAAGGTATTCATGCCGATCACCCGTGACTTTTATGCCCGCGTTCAGAATTACCGCGCGATCGTACGGATGCTGGGCTAACCGTTTTCCCAGTGAAGTCGCTTTCAGTTCCATGACTTATCGTTCTCAGCCTGTGACAATAAAAGTCAGTTTACCTGTCAGAGAATTGTCGCTCCAGTCCAAAAAGTCGTTACAATTGCCGGGATATTCCACTCATAGGGTTGTTCTGAGGTTTTATGCGTACTGTTCTGAATATTCTGAACTTTGTTCTTGGTGGTTTCGCCACCACACTGGGCTGGTTGCTGGCAACGGTGGCCAGTATCGTGCTGATTGTCACTCTGCCGCTGACGCGTTCCTGCTGGGAAATCACCAAACTCTCGCTTATTCCGTGGGGAAATGAAGCGATCCATATAGATGAACTGGAACCAGAGCGCCAGAATAGCCTGCTGAACGCGGGGGGAACGGCTCTGAATATTATCTGGTTTGTACTGTTTGGCTGGTGGTTATGCATTATGCATATTGTCGCCGGTATCGCGCAGTGCATCACCATTATTGGCATCCCGGTGGGCGTGGCGAATTTTAAAATTGCGGCGATTGCGCTCTGGCCGGTGGGTCGTCGTGTGGTTTCCGTCGAAACCGCTCGCGCAGCTCGCGAAGCTAACGCCCGTCGTCGTTTTCAGTAACCGGATCAATTGCCGCTATGTTAAGCCCTCTGCTTCGTCGTTACACATGGAATAGCGCCTGGCTGTATAACGTCAGAATTTTTATTGCCCTCTGCGGTACAGCAGCACTACCCTGGTTGCTTGGTGAGGTCAAATTAACTATTCCCTTAACGTTGGGCGTCGTGGCTGCCGCCCTGGCAGATCTGGATGATCGCCTGAGCGGACGGCTGAAGAACCTGATCATCACATTGGTCTCCTTTTTTATTGCTTCCGCTTCCGTTGAATTGCTGTTCCCGTGGCCATGGCTGTTTGCTATCGGGCTTATCAGCTCCACCTGCGGCTTTATCTTGTTGGGCGGACTTGGGCAGCGCTACGCCACCATTGCCTTTGGTGCCTTGCTGATTGCTGTCTACACCATGCTGGGGGTTTCACTTTTCGACCAGTGGTATCAGCAACCGCTGCTGTTGCTGGCAGGCGCAATCTGGTTTAACTTCCTGACGCTGGTTGGGTACCTGGTTTTCCCCGTTCGTGCTTTGCAGGACAACCTTTCACGTTGCTATGGGCAACTGGCGCACTATCTTGAACTGAAATCACGTCTGTTTGATCCGGATATTGAAGATGAAAGTCAGGCGCCGCTTTACGATCTGGCGTTGGCGAATGGTCAGCTCGTTGCCACGCTCAACCAGACGAAAGTAACCTTGTTGACGCGCCTGCGTGGCGATCGTGGACAACGAAGCACACGCCAGTCCCTGCATTACTATTTTGCCGCGCAGGATATCCATGAACGCGCCAGCTCATCTCACATTCAATACCAGACGCTGCGCGAACATTTCCGTTACAGCGATGTGATGTTCCGCTTTCAGCGTCTGCTATCAATGCAGTCGCAGGCCTGCGACAGGCTGTCACGCGCCATTCTGCTACGAACGCCCTACCAACATGATTCACGTTTCGAGCGTGCGTTTACGCATCTTGATGCCGCGTTAGATCGCATTCGCGCCAGCGGTGTGACGTCAGCCGATCATTTGAAAGCCCTGGGGTTTCTGCTCGATAACCTGCGCGCGATTGACGCGCAATTAGCGACAATCGAAACGGAACAACCACAGTCCCAGCTTCTGAATGAGACAGAAAACCAGTTAGCTGATGACCGCCTGAATAGTTTTAGCGATACCTGGTTGCGGCTGCGCAATAATCTGACGCCGGAATCTGCGCTTTTCCGCCACGCCGTACGTATGTCGCTGGTACTGTGTGTAGGCTACGCATTTATTCAGATAACCGGCTTACAGCATGGTTACTGGATCTTGCTGACCAGTCTTTTCGTCTGCCAGCCCAACTATAACGCCACTCGCCATCGCCTGACCCTGCGCGTCATTGGCACGCTGGTGGGTGTGGCGATAGGTTTACCCGTGCTCTATTTCGTTCCTTCCCATGAAGGGCAACTGGTGTTGATCGTGATCACCGGCGTACTGTTTTTTGCTTTTCGCACCGTGCAATACGCCCATGCTACGATGTTTATCACCCTGCTGGTGCTGCTCTGCTTTAATCTGCTCGGTGAGGGCTTTGAAGTGGCAATTCCCCGTATCATCGACACGCTGATAGGCTGCGTGATTGCCTGGGCGGCGGTAAGTTTTATCTGGCCTGACTGGCGTTTTCGCCACCTGCCACGCGTGACAGAGCAGGCTTTCGATGCCAACTGCCGTTACCTCGACGCTATTCTGGAACAGTATCATCAGGGGCGAGACAACCGGTTGGCGTACCGTATTGCCCGGCGTAATGCCTACAACCGCGATGCTGAGCTGGCATCGGTCGTATCCAATATGTCTTCAGAACCTGGCGCATCGCCTGAACTCCGCGATGTGGCATTCCGTTTACTCTGCCTGAACCACACCTTTACCAGCTATATTTCTGCACTTGGTGCGCATCGCGAGCAGCTCACCCACCCTGATATTTTGCATCTGCTTGATGACGCCGTCTGTTATGTAGACGATGCACTGCATCATCTCCCTTCCGATCATGCGCGCGTACAGGAAACACTAAGTTCCCTGTCGCAGCGCATTAAACATTTAGATCCGCGCCCGGATAGCAAAGAACCGCTGGTCCTTCAACAGATTGGACTGCTTATTGCTTTGTTGCCGGAAATTTGCCGACTGAAAAGCCAACTGGCTCAGTGAGGATTAGCCGTTTTCTTCTTCATAATAGCGAACCATTCCATCAGTTCCTGGCGCGTCTGCGCCGGGAGCGCCGCTTCGTGCAGTCCAGCGATGGCGCCTTCAAGCGCCAGAAGGATTCTCACACCCAGATGGCGGTTCACCTTCCGTAGCCTCAGCCAACTCGCCTTCGCACCAAGAAGACGCAACGTCTGCACATCCATAATCCCGGCATCATAAAGCTGCGTTTCTAGCTGAAACGTCAGATTGGGTAGATCGCGCAGACGTTTCCTGGCGCTGCGCTGTGCTTTTTCACGCCGGGCAGCATCAAGAGAATAGGCCGAAAGTTCCAGCAGCATAGGGAGATCGTTCCATAACGTCTGATCCACGAAATAGTAATTTAACGAAACCTCCCGTCCACGTTTGTTGAAGACTAAAAGTGGCGCATGGTGCGTTATTGCATACTGAGCACTTTGTTCACAAGCCCGCAGGTAAAGCTCCCCTTCGGCCACCATCGCAAAAACCGTGTCATCCACCGACAAGCTATAACCGCCAAAATGAGCACGGTGACGAATTTCGCCAAGCGATGTGAGACATTCACATGATTGATAAATACGCTGATAAGAAAGGTCTTCCATGATTTTTTCCTTATAAATCACATAGTAAAACCACCACGATGTTAGCTGTTTCGTTAGGCAGGAACATAGGCAACTGTGGACGGGACGGCAAGCGAATTTTACGTTGTGTGCTAAAGACAAAACAAAAATGCGAGATAGTTTCAGAAATTGAGGTTGATCTTTGAGCATCCAGGGGTTACTGTATGTTTATACAGTAACCCACAGGGCTGGATTGATTATGTACACTTCAGGCTATGCTAATCGTTCAACAACATTCGATTCCGCACTCACTACGTTAAATCATGCTGAACCCTCCCGCGGTGCATCCGGGCTTATTAGCGAAGTGGTTTATCGCGAAGATCAGCCTGGAATGACGCAACTTCTTTTATTGCCCTTGTTGCAGCAACTCGGCCAGCAGTCCCGCTGGCAATTATGGTTAACGCCGCAACAGAAACTGAGCCGTGAATGGGTACAATCCGCTGGCCTGCCGCTCACCAAGGTGATGCAGGTTAACCAGCTTTCACCTTGCCTGACGCTGGAATCAATGATTCGCGCATTACGCACCGGGAACTATAGCGTCGTAATTGGCTGGCATGCGGAAGAATTAACTGAAGATGAGCATCACCGACTGGTGATGGCGGCAGAAGAAGGCAATGCGATCGGCTTCGTTATGCGTCCGGTTCGTCATGATCCTCTGGCTGCGAGACAGTATTCCGGTATAAAAATTCACTCAAATTTGTATCATTGAGCAAATTTAAGAGTATTCCTGGTATTTTTTTTGCCTGAAGCTTACTTTTGCATTTTATCCGCAAAATACAGCGACCAAGCCTGTGTGGCGCGCTTTTCAGACTAATTGCATCAGACAAAATACCAACAGAATTGTTAAATATTGTGTATACAAAGCTTTTTTTTCATATGCATGGCGGAGTTCACACTTGTAAGTTTTCAACTACGTTGTAGACTTTACATCGCCAGGGGTGCTCGGCATAAGCCAAAGATATAGGTAAAGATATCTGCTGAATAGTTTTAGTGAGCAACGCCCCCGGTGAAGGATTTAACCGTGACTTCTCATCGAGATTTTCATGGCGATTTTTGGATGATAACGAGGCGCAAAAATGAAAAAGACAGCTATCGCGATTGCAGTGGCACTGGCTGGTTTCGCTACCGTAGCGCAGGCCGCTCCGAAAGATAACACCTGGTATGCAGGTGGCAAACTGGGTTGGTCCCAGTATCATGACAAAGGTGCGGCATGGCAGAACGACGGCCCGACCCATACAAGTCAGCTTGGTGCAGGTGCGTTCGGTGGCTACCAGGTTAACCCGTACGTTGGTTTCGAGATGGGTTACGACTGGCTGGGCCGTATGCCGTACAAAGGTGATACCGTTAACGGCGCGTTCAAATCTCAGGGCGTACAGCTGACTGCTAAACTGGGTTATCCGATCACTGACGATCTGGATATCTACACCCGTCTGGGTGGTATGGTATGGCGTGCTGATGGTCAGAGCAACCAAGGCTTCAAAGATCACGATACCGGTGTTTCTCCGGTCTTCGCTGGTGGTGTTGAGTATGCACTGACTCGTGATATCGCTACCCGTCTGGAATACCAGTGGGTTAACAACATCGGTGACGCAAGCACTGTTGGTGCTCGCCCGGATAACGGTATGCTGAGCGTAGGCGTTTCCTATCGTTTCGGTCAGCAGGAAGATGCAGCTCCAGTAGTTGCAGCCCCGGCTCCGGCTCCGGCTCCGGAAGTGCAGACCAAACACTTCACCCTGAAGTCTGACGTTCTGTTCAACTTCAACAAAGCAACTCTGAAACCGGAAGGTCAGCAGGCGCTGGATCAGCTGTATGGTCAGCTGAGCAACCTGGATCCGAAAGACGGTTCAGTAGTAGTTCTGGGCTTCACCGACCGTATCGGTTCTGACGCTTACAACAAAGCTCTGTCTGAGAAACGTGCTCAGTCCGTTGTTGATTACCTGGTCTCCAAAGGTATCCCGGCGAACAAAATCTCCGCACGTGGTATGGGCAAATCCAACCCGGTTACTGGCAGCACCTGCAACAACGTGAAAGCACGCGCAGCGCTGATTGATTGCCTGGCACCGGATCGTCGTGTAGAGATCGAAGTGAAAGGCAGCAAAGACGTTGTAACTCAGCCGCAGGCTTAAGTTTACGTCTTAGCAAAAACCCCGCAGATTGCGGGGTTTTTTATTGTCTGAAATCCTGGTCACGCTTTAGAGAAAACTCACTCTTTACCTAACAGCGCCTGCAAATCGTGTTTTAGTGTGGACATCTGCGAAGCATACTTCTCTTTATGTTCCGCATCCTCAATCAGTTGCACAATCGTTTCAGACAGTGTTTTCCCTCGCCGCTGCGCCAGCCCCGCAAGTCGTTGCCAGACGACAAACTCCAGGTCGATCGACTTTTTACGTGTATGCTGGTGTTCCGCGTTAAAATGGCGTTTACGCCTGGCGCGGATAGTTTGTTTCATTCGGTTAACCAGCGCAGGGTTGATATGGAGGCCAATCCATTCATTCACCTGTACCGGCTCATTTTCGAGGGTCAACAATACATCGACGGCTTCTTTCGCAGCACTGGCTTCTATATAACGCGTGATCAGTTCCCCTTCACGGTGCTTTTTAACCAGATACTTCCATTTCCAGCCGCTTTCGAGATTTTCCAGTTGTTGATATTTCATTGCTCTCTCAACGTTACCGTGTAACTCAGTTCAGAATATCAGTTTTTTGCCACTCTGCTTAAAAGAAATCGTCCACTGTGAGCTATCGTCCAGCTTCGCATCGCGAAAGCGCGTAATCCCTGTGTGTTAAAGAAGGGTTTACGGTATAATCTCGCCCTTTACACCAGACTAAAAAAACGACTTTGACCATTACAAAACTTGAATGGAACGACCTGGTTCCTGATACTGAAAGCTATCAGGAAGTTTTTGAATCGTCCGAATCAGCGCACGAAGCGGACTTCTCGCTGGCCGATACGCAACCCCGATTACAATACGCGCTGGAGCAACTGCTCTATCCGCAGGCAACATCACGCTTTTTACTGGCAAAAGCGCCAGAAGAAGCTGAATACCTGGCGCTTATTGCCCGCGCTACTGGAGAAATGATTCCTCAGGACCGCCCGCTTATCGGTGGGCAATACCATATCAACGGCGCATCCGTAAGTTTTGACCCGGCCACCAGCGCACAATCTGCTTTCACTGGAAGCAAACCAGTAGTGATTGCTGAGTGGATCGAGGCGGAGCAACTGTTTGGTTGTTTGCGTCAGTTCAATCATGAAATTACTTTGCAGCCGGGTCTGGTACATCAGGCAAACGGCGGTGTGCTGATCATTTCCCTGCGCACGCTGCTTGCGCAACCGCTGCTGTGGATGCGTCTGAAAACAATGGTGACGCAACGCCGCTTTGACTGGGTCTCCTTCGACGAATCTCGCCCTCTGCCGGTCAGTATCCCGTCTATGCCGTTGGATCTGAAAGTTATTCTTGTTGGAGAACGCGAATCGCTGGCTGATTTCCAGGAGATGGAGCCCGACCTGGCCGCTCAGGCAATTTACAGCGAATATGAAGAAACACTGCAAATTGTAGATGCCGAAACACCAGCAATCTGGCGTCAATGGGTCGAGCAGGTTGCACACAGCGCTCAGCTCCCCTCACCCGGTACCGATGCGTGGCAGCCGTTCATTCGTGAAGCAGTGCGCTATACCGGCGATCAGGAAACATTGCCGCTCTGCCCATTATGGCTGGCGCGCCAGTTGCGGGAAGTCGCGGCGATAGCTAAAGGTGCAACATTCAGTGGCGAAGAGCTTCGCTCGATGCTTGCTCAACGTGAATGGCGCGAAGGATTCCTCGCTGAACGGATGCAGGATGAGATCCTGCTGGAACAAATTCTCATCGAAACCGAAGGCGAGCAGATTGGTCAGATCAACGCGCTATCAGTCATCGAGTTTCCAGGTCACCCACGCGCATTCGGCGAGCCTTCACGTATTAGTTGCGTCGTTCATGTCGGTGATGGCGAGTTCAACGATATTGAACGCAAAGCCGAACTGGGCGGCAACATCCACGCAAAGGGCATGATGATCATGCAAGCGTTCTTAATGGCGGAGCTGGAACTGGAACAGCAGCTTCCCTTCTCTGCCTCGCTCACCTTCGAGCAGTCTTACAGCGAGGTTGATGGCGACAGCGCCTCGATGGCAGAGCTGTGCGCATTAATGAGCGCCCTTGCAGAAGTACCCATCAATCAGAGTCTGGCGATTACCGGCTCCGTGGATCAGTTCGGCCGTTCACAACCGGTTGGCGGGTTGAATGAAAAGATCGAAGGCTTTTTCGCCATTTGCCAACAGCGGGAACTAACCGGTAAGCAAGGGGTGATTATTCCTACAGCAAATGTGCGTCATCTTTCGTTGCATCAGGAGCTGCTGGACGCGGTCCAGGCACAACAATTCTTTATCTGGGCCGTAGATGATGTTCGTGATGCGCTACCTTTATTAACAGGCCTGCCATGGGAAGCTGAAGGACAAAACAACCTCAAGCAACTCATTCAGGAACGTATTGCACAGGCGACGCAACAGGATGGACGCCACCGTTTCCCGTGGCCGCTGCGCTGGTTGAATTGGTTTAACCAAAACTGATCGGACTTGTTCAGCGTACACGTGTTAGCTATCCTGCGTCGGAAATTACAAATAAGGCTTACTGAGAACATGGTAGATAAACGCGAATCCTATACAAAAGAAGATCTTCTTGCCTCTGGTCGCGGCGAACTGTTTGGCGCAAAAGGCCCGCAATTACCGGCACCAAATATGTTGATGATGGACCGTGTGGTCAAAATGACCGAGACCGGCGGTAACTTTGATAAAGGCTATGTCGAAGCTGAATTGGATATCAATCCGGATCAGTGGTTCTTTGGTTGCCATTTCATCGGCGATCCGGTGATGCCTGGTTGCCTCGGTCTGGATGCCATGTGGCAGTTGGTTGGTTTTTACCTCGGCTGGCTTGGCGGCGAAGGTAAAGGCCGTGCGCTGGGCGTTGGTGAAGTGAAGTTTACCGGTCAGATTCTGCCGACTGCAAAAATCGTTACTTACCGTATCCACTTCAAACGCATTGTAAACCGTCGTTTGATCATGGGTCTGGCCGATGGTGAAGTTCTGGTCGATGGTCGCGTGATCTACACCGCTTCCGACCTGAAAGTGGGCCTGTTCCAGGACACCTCCGCTTTCTGATAGCAAATTCCCATCTGTTATAAAGGCGAAACCTCCGCATTGCGGAGGTTTCTTTTTAAAGAGACAGAATCAGGCGATAACTACCCTGTCTTCCATGGCCTCTCGCCAGCCTCCCAGCCACTCGGACCTTTGATTCAAGGTTTGGTATGGACACATTTCTTTCGGGCGCCCGGTAATACCAGCCTGATAACCACGTTGATGTGCCCGTTCCAGGCGATCTCGTTTTTGTCTCTTCATGCCTCGTTTCCCTCATTATTTGATCTGGTGGAAAAGAAAACAGTGGTTACTTAATGCGCAACCACAGGTAACGAATACCTTGAATAAGCGTTGTCGTCAATGCGCAAAATTCACGCCAGTGTCATAAATGTGAGCTACACGGAAATTCATTTGTACAAAAAATGTGAGCCAGCACAGCTAATGTACGGAGCATAATGACAAAAAAAACCGTCACAGCTTTTAACTATGACGGTTCATTATTAATTAAATTTACTTATGGTAGACGATTTAGCTGCGCAGCTATGCTCACCGCCTCCTGCTGCCAGCCCTGAGCCAACATTTTCACCATTTCGTCATACCCGTCTTGTTGCTGCTTGAGCCCAATATAGAATGGTCGCTTAATCAGTTGCCCCTGGTGTTTGAGCAACCACTCGCCGCTGACGATAACGCGGCCATCATACCGCCCGTGAAAACCGGTCACCGTCACATTCAGCGTGTCCTGTTCACTGCCCAGCGGCTGCGATGCCACAACCCAACCCGGTAACTGATTGCTCAGGTTCGCGACCAGCGTATTGCGCAACTGCTGGTCAAGCGGGCTGGCCCACAGATTGTTATTCGCAATAACATACTGCACATCCGTGGTTTGATACACTACACCATTACCCGCCAGGTAATCCGGGACTGAAACTTGCTCAACCCATAACTGACGATTGCCCTGGCTCTGCACGGTGCTGGCCTGCACTGCCGTTTGTGGCGGCGACGGTAACTGATAGTAACTTTTATTGTTACCGCTACTGCTACATGCAGTCAGCAACAGCGCCACGATTATTATCGCGCTCTTTTTCATTGTTTCGCCCTCTTCGGCTGCGGATCGTCTTTCCCTTTCGCTTCGAATACCAGCGCATTGCTCTTGTCGTTGAGTGTTTTCAGCACTGGTTGCAATTCCCGCAGCACCTGATCCAGGCGCTGCATATCCGCCACCATCTTGTTATAGGCAGCAGAGCCAGGCTGGAAGCCCTGCATACTGCGATTAAGTTCACGCAGCGTGGACTGCATATCCGCTGGTAGCTGTTGCATTGACTGGCTGGCAGTCAGCTTGTTGAGATTATCCAGCGTCGTTTGCAGACGTTTAAGCGTTTGCTGGCTTTCAGAAAGCGTTGACGTAGCCTGCTGGATCATCGGGTTCAACGGTAGATTGTTGATTTTATCCAGCGTATCCATCAGACGCTGCTGGATCTGCGCCAGACCGCTGCTCACAGTTGGAATGATCGGGTAGCCCACAAACTCCCGCATGCTGCTTACGGCAGTTACGTTGTTATAGAAGTCGAGGTCGACATACAGCGCACCAGTAATAAGATTCCCGGTTTTCAACGAACCGCGCAGACCGCGTTTGAGCAGTTCATTCATACGCGCTCTCACATCGGGATCTTCACCCAGTTCATTAATCAAACGTCCCGGTTCAATACGAACCAGCACAGGAATGCGGTAATCATCATTTAACGCCTGACGCAGGCCTGCAGTGTAGAACGGCACCCTGCTTACCGTGCCCAGACGAATGCCGCGAAATTCAACCGGCGCGCCTGGTTGCAGGCCGCGAACCGAATCCTTGAAGAACATAAGATAGTCAATGTGATCGGTATAGAGTGATTCCTGGATGCTACGCTGATCGTTATACAGCGTGAAAACAGATTTCTCCGCCACCGGCTGACCAAGATCCACGCCTTCCGGAACGTCAAAACTGACGCCGCCGCCAAACAGCGTAGTCAGAGAACCCATCTCCACGCGCATCCCGTCAGAGGACAAATCAACGGCAATGCCGCTGTCTTTCCAGAAACGTACATTGCTGGTCACCAGCCGATCATTCGGCGCGTTGATAAACAACTGATAACTCATCGTGCGTTTTTGCGTATCGAAAGTGCTGGTCTCAACCGAACCGACGCGATAACCACGGAAAAGTACCGGATCGCCGGGGCTCAGTTGCCCGACTTTGCTGCTATCGAGGATCACACGTATACCTTTGGCATCAGGCGGTGCCAGTGGTGGAGAATCGAGCAAGTTATAGTGATCCGGCTCGTTGCCTTTTGTGCCCGGTTGCAGTTCGATATAAACCCCCGAAAGCAGCGTACCCAGGCCACTAATGCCTTCACGGCCCACCTGCGGTTTCACAACCCAGAAAACGGAATCCTCATGCAGAAGTTTTTTCATCCCGGCGTTAAGTCGCACCTTGATTTCCACATGGGTTAAATCGTCAGTCAGCGTTGTGCTTTCTACCACACCGACATCAACGCTGCGACTCTTGATGGTGGTCTTACCGCCGATAATTCCCTCTGCATTGGTGGTGATCAGTGTCACCTCCGGCCCCTGGTGACTGTAATGATAAAACAGGATCCATGCACCAATCAGCGCCGTAACAATCGGGAAAATCCACACCGGCGACCAGTTTCTCACCTTTTGCACGTTGGCTTCACCACTCTTATTCTCCATGCTCTAACGACTCCTCATGGTGCGTTTGTGGCTCACGATCCCAGCTCAAACGCGGATCGAAAGTCATTGCCGCAAACATCGTGATAATAACGACCAGCGCAAACATCAGTGCACCCATCGCAGGATAAATATTCATCAGCCCGCCCATCCGCACCAGTGCGGAGAGTACTGCGATCACAAACACGTCAATCATTGACCAGCGCCCGACAAATTCCACTACTTCATAAATAAAATGCATCCGCTCGCAGTCTCGTCGACCATGACCTTTCGCATCAAGACAGAGCCAGGCAATGCCGATCATTTTCAACGTCGGCACCATGATACTGGCGATAAAAATCACCAGCGCCACCGGGTAAGAGCCCTCACTCCATAGCAAAATCACCCCGGAGATAATGGTCGATGGCATGCGATCGCCCAGTAGGTCGGTTATCATAATCGGCATAATATTCGCGGGCAGATAGAGCATCACCGCAGTCATCAACAGCGCCAGCGTCCACTGGATACTGTTGCGCCGTCGGGCGTGTCCATGCGTGTGGCAACGCGGGCAAACGGGTTGATCAACCGCAACAATCGCCGTACAGCACGGGCAGGAACGCAGACCCTGACGGATACCGGGCACACCGACGTGCAATGCCTGTTGCGGCTGCGGTGCAGGCGCTATGTCATCCCACAACCAGTGACGATCAACGCACTGGAAAGCACGCAATTGCAACAGACAGAACAGACACCAGGGAATAAAACTGCTACCAATGCCAATATCGCCATAGGCCATCAGCTTAACAAAACTCACCAGCACGCCTGCGAGGAAGATCTCTGCCATTCCCCAGCTTTTTAGCTGGAATAACACCCGCCCCAGGTTGATACGTAGACGAAAATCCATCGGCACACGATTCACCAGCAGCAGGATAGTCACCAGGCAGAATGCCGGAACCAGTTGTACAAACAGCAGGAAGAAAGTGCCGAGGCTGGCGTAATCTTCAGAAAAGAGCACGCCGGGGATTTCCAGCAGTGTGACCTCGCTGGCGACACCGGCAACTTGCATATTAACGAAGGGAAAAAGGTTGGCGAGCAGCAACATGAACAACGCCACGATAGCATAGGCTGTGGGACGCTGCCGGGGCGCATCCCACTCGGTTGTCAGTGTTGTGCCACAACGCGGACAAGTTGCTTTATGGCCGTACAACAATGGCGGCAGTGCCACCAGCATGTCACATTGCGAACAAAGAATGTGCCGTGTGGTGTGATGATGTTCACACATACTGACTCCCTTTATGCGACTATGCGCCGCTTTTCAAAGCCTCAAGATACTCCCAGCGTTCAAATGCCTCTTCCAACGCCAGTTCCGCCGCAGCCATATCAGCTAAGATCTTTTGCGTATGATCGTGTGGCTGGCTAAAGAAGCTGGCATCGGCGACCTGCGCCTGCAAATCACCCAGCTCCGCTTCCAGTTGCTCCAGCTTTTGCGGCAATTGTTCAAGTTCTCGTTGCAGGTTATAGCTCAGTTTGTTACTGCTGCGTTTAACAGTTTCTGTTTTGGTTACGGGTGCTTCCACCGTTTTCTTCGCCGCCGTCTGTTTAAAGGCTTGCGAAGCCGCTTGCTGACCACGGGCATCGTGGTAACCGCCCACATACTGTCCAATTCGGCCTTCGCCTTCGAAAATCCAGCATTCAGTTACGGTATTATCCACAAACTGACGATCGTGGCTCACCAACAGAACGGTACCCTGATAACTATCAATCAGCTCTTCCAGCAGCTCCAGCGTTTCCACATCCAGGTCGTTGGTTGGTTCATCAAGAATCAACAGGTTGCTGGGTTTCAGGAACAAACGCGCCAGTAACAGGCGGTTGCGTTCCCCGCCGGAGAGCGCGCGTACCGGCGTCATCGCCCGTTTCGGATGGAACAAGAAGTCCTGTAAATATCCCAGAATGTGGCGCGGTTTACCGTTCACCAGCACTTCCTGCTTACCTTCAGCCAGGTTGTCCATCACCGTTTTATCCGGATCAAGTTCAGCACGGTGCTGATCAAAGTACGCCACTTCCAGCTTGGTACCAACATGTACGCGGCCGCTGTCGGCTTTCAGTTGACCCAGCATCAGTTTCAGCAAGGTGGTCTTGCCGCAGCCGTTCGGGCCAATCAGCGCAATTTTATCGCCGCGCTGTACCTGCGTGGAGAAGTCGCGCACCAGCACTTTGCCCTCCACGCCATAATTAACGTTTTCCAACTCAAAGACGATCTTGCCGGAGCGTGAAGCCTCTTCGACCTGCATTTTTGCGCTACCCATCACTTCACGGCGTTCACTGCGTTCGCGACGCAGCGCTTTCAGTGCGCGGACGCGGCCTTCGTTACGGGTACGGCGCGCTTTAATCCCCTGACGGATCCACACTTCTTCCTGCGCCAGTTTGCGGTCGAACTCGGCGTTTTGCAGCTCTTCAACGCGAAGGTTCTCTTCTTTCTCCAGCAGGTAGGTCTCGTAATCACCAGGATAGGTAACCAGTTTCCCGCGATCGAGATCGACAATGCGCGTCGCCATATTGCGGATAAACGAGCGATCATGCGAAATAAAGATAATGGTGCCGCTAAAGGTTTTCAGGAATCCTTCCAGCCAGTCGATCGCTTCAATATCCAGGTGGTTCGTTGGTTCGTCCAGCAGCAACACTTTTGGCCCGCTGACCAGTGCACGGCCCAGCGCCGCTTTACGCAGCCAGCCACCGGATAACGCCGACAGCTCCATATCCGGCGCCAGACCGAGTTGCCCCAGTACCTCATTGATACGGTCTTCCAGCTGCCACAGACCGTGGTGATCCAGCATCTCCTGCACTTTCGCCAGTTCGTTGAGATTTTTATCACTCGGGTCGGTCATCATCAGATGAGAGATTTCGTGATAACGCTTCAAATACTCAGCCTGTTCAGAGATACCTTCCGCAACGAAGTCATAGACGCTACCGGCGATATTACGCGGCGGATCCTGCTGAAGACGTGAAACAATCAGATCCTGTTCGTAAACGATACGGCCATCATCCAGCCCCTGTTCGCGGTTGAGGATCTTCATCAGCGTCGATTTACCTGCGCCGTTACGACCGACCAGACAGACGCGCTCATTTTCTTCGATATGCAGTTCAGCATTATCGAGAAGCGGCGCATCGCTGAACGACAGCCATGCGCCATGCATACTGATTAATGACATTTATTTATCCTTTCAGGCTGCGGTAATCAGCCAGCAGTTGTGGATTTGACGGTTGCGGGCAAAATCCTGTGACTGCGTTTTTTGGGTAATTTCTTGTGCCTGCAGACCCAGTTTCGCCAGTCCGTCGAGATCCATACGAAAACCGCGTTTGTTATTGGAGAACATAATGGTGCCGCCTTTGCGCAGCAGGCGTTTCAGATCCTGCATCAGACGCATGTGATCGCGCTGCACATCAAAAGAGTCCTCCATACGTTTGGAGTTGGAGAAGGTCGGCGGATCGATAAAGATCAGATCAAACTGCTCATCAGTCTCACGCAGCCAGCTCAGACAATCGGCCTGAATCAGGCGATGTGCGCGTCCGCTCAGGCCGTTAAGGCGCAGGTTGCGCTCGGCCCACTCCAGATAAGTGCGCGACATATCCACCGTGGTAGTAGAACGCGCACCGCCCAGACCGGCATGCACGCTGGCGCTGCCAGTGTAGGAAAAGAGATTAAGGAAATCTTTACCCTTGCTCATCTGCCCCAGCATACGGCGGGCAATACGGTGGTCAAGGAACAGGCCGGTATCCAGATAGTCCGTCAGGTTGACCCACAGGCGGGCGTTGTACTCGCCCACCTCCATAAAGTCGCCCTTCTCGTTCATTTTCTGATACTGATTGGCGCCCTTCTGCCGCTCGCGGGTTTTCAGCACCAGCTTGTTCGGCGCAATACCCAGCACCTGGATAGTGGCGGCGATAATATCAAACAAGCGCTGGCGCGCTTTTTGCGCATCGATGGTCTTCGGGGCGGCATATTCCTGTACCACCACCCAGTCGGCATAGCGATCGACCGCCACATTGTAATCCGGCAGATCGGCATCATACAGACGGTAACATTCAATGCCCTCCTGGCGCGCCCATTTCTCCAGCTTTTTAACATTCTTACGCAGACGGTTGGCGTAGTCTTCCGCCATTGCTGGCGCTTTTGCTTCGCCGGTATTTTCTGCCAGATGGTAATTTTTCTGTACGCAATCCAGCGGTCCGTTCTTGGCTTTGAACTGGCGTTCAGCACGCAGTTGCAGACAGTGAAGCAGATCGACAGAGGCGCTGAACAGCGACAGATTCCAGCCGCCGAACTGCGTTTTCAGCAGACGGCCCAGCAGACTATGCAGCGCGATCAGCGCCGGTTCGCTCTCCAGACGTTCACCGTACGGTGGGTTACTGATCACCGTACCATACGGACCTTTCGGCAACGGGTTACTGAGCTGGGCGACATCTTTTACTTCGAAAGTCACCAGCTCGCCAATCCCGGCGCGGCGGGCGTTGCTACGGGCTAGTTCAATGACGCGCGCATCATTATCGGAGCCATAAAAACGAGATTCATAACTCGCCAGACCCTGGCGTGCGCGCGTTTGCGCTTCCGCTTTCACCTCTTTCCACAGCGCTTCATCATGCTGCGCCCAGCCGCCAAATCCCCAGTGCCCGCGATGCAGACCCGGTGCGCGATCGGTTGCCGCCATGGCGGCTTCGATCAGCAGCGTACCAGAGCCACACATAGGATCGAGCAGCGGTGTACCCGGCTGCCAGCCGGAACGCATCACAATGGCTGCCGCCAGGTTCTCTTTGATCGGCGCAATACCCGTGCGATCGCGGTAGCCGCGCAGATGCAGACCTTCACCGCTCAGATCGAGGGAGATATTTGCCGTATCTTGATTCAGCCAGACATTAATACGCAGATCCGGCAGTTCGCGCTCGACATTCGGGCGCGGCAGGTTTTTGCGGGTAAAGCTATCAACAATGGCGTCTTTCACTTTTAGCGCGCCGTACTGGCTGTTGCGAATCTCATCATTCAGGCCGCTAAAGTGCACGGCAAACGTCGCGCCGGGATTGAAAATCTCTGTCCAGTTGATCGCCTGCACGCCGAGATAAAGGTCAAGGTCGCTGTAAACCTTACACTCTCCGAGCGGCAGCATAATGCGCGAAGCCAGGCGGCTCCACATCAGGCTCTGGTACAGAAGCCGCGTGTCACCTTCAAAATGGACACCACCCTGAACCACGCGGCACTCCTGTGCGCCGAGTTTTTCCAGTTCAGTTTTTAACAGCTCTTCCAGCCCGCGGGCCGTACTGGCAAACAGAGAAATCATAATGTCACTTATACTCAACGAAAATTGTTGCGCATTATAGCTAATCTGGCGGCCATGTCATAAAGTTGAGGGCTTATTTTCGACTGACTGGGAGCAAGACGTGCCAACGATTTCGCGTCTCTTTATCCATCCGGTGAAATCCATGCGTGGTATTGGGCTGACGCATGCAATTGCCGATGCCAGCGGCTTTGCTTTTGACCGTATTTTTATGGTCACTCAGCCCGATGGCACTTTTATTACCGCGCGTCAGTATCCGCAGATGGTACGTTTTACGCCATCGCCATTAGCCGGTGGCCTGCATCTGACCGCACCGGACGGCAGTAGCGCGATAATTCGTTTTACCGATTTTGCGCCTGAAGGCGCGCCAACGGAAGTGTGGGGCAACCATTTTTCCGCGCTGATAGCGCCGGATGAGATTAATCGCTGGCTCAGCGGTTTTTTCGTCCGTGAAGTGCAATTGCGCTGGTTAGGCGCGGAATTAACCCGTCGCGTTAAGCGTTATGAAGAGGTGCCGCTCTCTTTTGCTGACGGTTTCCCCTATTTATTGGCCAACGAAGCTTCGCTGCGTGATTTGCAAAATCGTTGCCCGGCCAGCGTGAAGATGGAGCAGTTTCGTCCCAATCTGGTGGTAACCGGCGCGCAAGCGTGGGAAGAAGATAGCTGGAAAGTCGTGCGTATCGGCGATGTGGTGTTTGATGTTGTCAAACCGTGTAGCCGCTGCGTGTTTACCACCGTTAGCCCGGAACGTGGGCAAAAACATCCAGGCGGTGAACCGTTAGCCACGCTGCAAGGTTTTCGTACCGCACAGGATAATGGCGAAGTCGATTTCGGGCAGAACCTGATTGCGCGCAACAGTGGCGTTATCCGCGTAGGCGACGAAGTGGTCGTGCTGGCAACCGCACCTGCTAAAATTTACGGCGCGGGCGCTGTTGCAGAAGCACTGGAACCGGAAGTTCAGGCAGCGGGAACAGTAGAGATTAGCTGGAAGGGGCAAACATTTATTGGCAACAATCAGCAGGTGCTGCTGGAGCAACTGGAAAATCAGGGGATCCGCGTACCTTATTCCTGCCGTGCAGGTCTGTGCGGTTGTTGCCAGATCAAGCTGATTGAAGGTGAAGTGAGCGCGATGAAAAAATCAGCCATCAGACAGGACGGCACCATCCTCTGCTGCAGTTGTATTCCGAAAACGACACTGCGACTGGAGGTTTAAACCGCCTGTTCGAAACGGAGACTCTCGGTGTGAAGCTGGGGTTTCAGGCGATCGTTCATTACCTTAATCGCATCACCCAGTTGCATCGTGCGCCCGGCAATTATCACGCCGGGTTGCGCCAGCAGGCACAGCGCGGCATTTTCGCCGGGCTCAACCACCAGCAGGTTTACGCACTCCTGGGTGTCGCTCAGCCAGACACAGGCACCTTCACCGGTCGCGGGCGACCAAAGCGCATCGTGAGTCATAAAATGCCAGCTTTTCGGCATTTGCGGTTTCAGGAAGCGAATCGCCACCAGTGCATTAAGCACCAGTTCCGCACGCTGTTCATTAGAGAGAGCGAGGTTGCGGCATTTTTCCTCAAACGAGAAATATAAAGCAGCGTCATCAACACAAAAACCGGAGGGCAAAAACGCATCCGGCGTCAGCATTTTTCGGGCAAAACGGGAGCGAAATAGCATACCATTGGCTAAATCGAGCATCATACGATCGTACTCGTCATCAAAATACCAGCGCCAATTATCATCAGGTTTAATTCGCATTGTTCTCTCCCCTCCCCTTAAACTTCCTGTCGCTTTTTTATTCTGTCGCCGTCTCGCTTATTGCTCTAATAATAAAAGACCACAATGTACAAATTAGCAACAGTGAGGGAATATAAAACAACCAGGGCCGGAAATAAAGCCCTGGATACGCACTGGCAAAAAAAGATTAGATATGGGTGACGATTTCTTTAATCAGCGGCGGGCCTTTAAAAATAAAGCCGGAATAAATTTGCACGATAGACGCACCCGCAGCGATTTTCTCACGGGCAGCAATCACTGAATCAATGCCACCGACGCCGATAATTGGCAAACGTCCCTTTAATTCCTGCGACAGGCGACGGATTATTTCCGTGCTTTTTAATTGCAGCGGACGTCCACTTAAACCGCCGGTTTCATCACAGTATTTCATTCCCTGTACCAGCGATCTATCCAACGTAGTATTGGTAGCAATCACGCCATCAATATTGTGGCGGACTAAACTGTCGGCCACTTGGATCAATTCTTCCTCAGAAAGATCGGGGGCGATCTTCACCGCCACCGGAACATATTTATGGTGGATGTTTTGCAGATCGTTCTGTTTATTTTTAATCGCCGTTAAAAGATCATCCAGCGCTTCGCCATATTGCAGCGTGCGTAAACCTGGGGTATTCGGTGAGGAAATATTAATGGCGATATAACCGGCATAGGCATAAACTTTTTCCATGCAAATCAGATAGTCATCTTTCCCCTGCTCGACCGGCGTGTCTTTATTTTTACCGATATTGATGCCCAGTACGCCGTCAAAATGCGATTTTTTGACGTTCTCAACCAGGTTATCTACACCGAGATTATTAAACCCCATGCGGTTGATCAGACCTTCGGCATCCACCAGGCGGAAGATCCTCGGCTTGTCATTTCCCGGCTGCGGGCGAGGCGTAACAGTACCGATCTCAATGGAGCCAAAACCCATTGCCCCCAGCGCATCGATGCATTCACCGTTTTTATCCAGCCCGGCCGCCAATCCCAGCGGGTTCTTAAATGTCAGTCCCATGCACTGTACAGGTTTTTCCGGCACGCGCTGACGAACCAGCGCCTCAAAAGGCGTTCCGGTAATACGGCGTAACTGCTGGAAGGTCAATTCATGGGCGCGCTCTGGATCGAGCTGAAAAAGGGCTTTACGAACGAAAGGGTAGTACATGAACTCTCCTGAATTCCCGGGTGCAAACCGGGGGCGTATTATCAGTGAAAGTGCCGTGAAAGGGAATTGACCTGTGGCAAAAAAAAGCGCATCCGACGCAATCGTTTTCTCTCACCATTTTGCTTTATGCATTTTTTAGCAATTTTCCCTCAAATAAATCATTTAGTGGAATAAATAACCTCTGCCACACTGTGTGAAATTGTTATGAATGTTACCAAAAAGAGAACGGTTGGTTATAAGGAGCGATTATGCGAGTTGTCACCCTGGCGGGAAGCCCGCGCTTCCCCTCCCGCTCCAGCGCTTTGCTGGAATATGTCCGCGAGCGCCTCAACGCGCAAGAAGTCGAAGTTTGCCATTGGCACCTGCAAAACTTCGCGCCGGAAGATCTCATCTATGCGCGTTTCGATAGCCCTGCCCTGCAAACCTTTATTGAACAGCTTAAAGAATCGGACGGACTGATTGTTGCCACACCTGTTTACAAAGCAGCTTATGCCGGAGCGCTGAAAGCCCTGCTTGATCTACTCCCTGAGCGGGCGCTGGAAGGCAAAGTTGTATTGCCGTTAGCGACCGGCGGCACCGTGGCGCACATGCTGGCGGTGGATTACGCCCTGAAACCAGTGCTCAGCGCTCTGAAGGCGCAAGAGATCCTTTACGGCGTGTTTGCCGACGATACCCAAGTGCTGGATTACCAGCACAAACCCAGCCTGACACCGAACCTGCAAATGCGCCTTGATAACGCGCTGGAAACTTTCTGGCAGGCGCTGCACCGTCGGGAGATTCAGGCACCGGACTTTCACCGCCCACAAGGAATTGCTCATGCTTAATCGTTTCCCCTGGCTGGCGCTGGCCGGGCTGCTGTCGTTTTCCGCTTTATCGCAGGCCGCAGATACCGCACCGGACGCGCTGCGTATTGGGTACCAAAAAGGCAGCGTCAGTATGGTGCTGGCGAAAAGCCATGAACTGCTGGAAAAACGCTACCCGGGCACAAAAATTTCCTGGGTCGAGTTTCCGGCAGGTCCGCAAATGCTGGAAGCGCTTAATGTCGGTAGTATTGATCTTGGCAGCACCGGCGATATCCCCCCCATATTTGCGCAGGCAGCGGGCGCGGATTTGGTGTATGTCGGGGTAGAGCCGCCAAAACCAAAAGCCGAAGTGATTCTGGTGGCAGAAAACAGCCCAATCAAGACGGTAGCCGATCTGAAAGGACATAAAGTGGCCTTCCAGAAGGGCTCCAGCTCCCATAATTTGTTGCTGCGCGCTCTGCAACAGGCTGGGCTGAAGTTCAGTGATATTCAACCCGTGTTTCTGACGCCTGCCGATGCGCGCGCTGCTTTCCAACAAGGGAATGTGGATGCGTGGGCAATCTGGGATCCTTACTACTCTGCAGCCTTGTTGCAGGGTGGCGTACGAGTACTTAAAGACGGCACCACACTCAAACAGACCGGTTCCTTCTATTTAGCCGCTCGCCCGTATGCCGAAAAGAACGGTGAATTCCTACAGGGTGTACTGGATACCTTTAGCGAAGCCGATGCCTTAACCATCAGCCACCGCGACGAAAGCGTAGCGCTGCTGGCAAAAACCATGGGGCTGCCGCCAGCGGTGATTTCAACCTATTTCGATCATCGCCCGCCAACCAAAATTGCACCTGTTAATGAAGCCACAGCAGCGTTGCAGCAACAAACTGCCGATCTCTTTTATGACAACCGCCTGGTGCCGAAGAAGGTCGATATCCGTACCCGTATCTGGCAGCCGACCAAAGAAGGAGCAAAATCATGAGTCTGAATCTGTTCTGGTTTTTACCGACGCACGGCGACGGCCACTATCTTGGCACCGACGAGGGTTCACGCCCGGTGGATCATAACTATTTACAGCAAATCGCGCAGGCCGCCGACCGGCTGGGTTTTAGCGGTGTGTTAATTCCTACGGGTCGTTCATGCGAAGATGCGTGGCTGGTGGCCGCCTCGTTGATTCCGGTCACTCAGCGGTTGAAATTTCTGGTAGCGCTGCGTCCAAGTGTGGTCTCACCGACCGTCGCGGCACGTCAGGCAGCAACGCTGGACAGACTCTCCAACGGACGTGCGCTTTTTAACCTGGTCACAGGCAGCGATCCGCAAGAACTTGCTGGTGATGGCGTATTTCTCGATCACAACGAACGCTATGAAGTCTCCTCCGAATTCACCCATGTCTGGCGCCGCCTGCTTGAGGGCGACACGGTGGATTACGAAGGCAAGCATATTCATGTTCGCGGGGCGAAGCTCTTTTTCCCGCCAATACAGCAGCCGCGTCCAGCGCTCTATTTTGGCGGCTCCTCGGATGTGGCGCAGGATCTGGCAGCGGAACAGGTTGATCTCTATCTCACGTGGGGTGAACCGCCAGAGCGGGTGAAAGAGAAGATTGCACAGGTGCGCGCCAAAGCCGCAGCTCATGGTCGTAAGGTGCGGTTTGGTATTCGCCTGCATGTCATCGTTCGTGAAACCACCGCCGAAGCCTGGCAGGCGGCGGATCGCCTAATCTCTCACCTTGACGAAGAGACTATCGCCAAAGCTCAATCCGCTTTTGCGCGTCAGGATTCAGTCGGCCAGCAACGCATGGTGGCGCTACACGGCGGTAAGCGAGATCAACTGGAGATCAGTCCGAACCTTTGGGCGGGCGTCGGTCTGGTACGCGGCGGCGCAGGAACCGCGCTGGTCGGCGATGGCCCGACGGTTGCCGCGCGGATTAATGAATACGCCGCGCTGGGGATCGACAGTTTTATCCTTTCCGGCTATCCACATCTGGAAGAGGCATATCGGGTGGGGGAACTGCTGTTCCCGCACCTTGATGTCGCTATCCCCGAGATCCCGCAACCGCAGCCATTGAAATTGCAGGGCGAAACGGTGGCAAATGAGTTTATTCCCCGGAAAGTGGCGCAAAGCTGAGGTTTCTATGGCTCGACAAAACAAGTGGCTGCTGCGTCTCGCTCCGTGGCTACTACCTGCCGGGATTGTGGTAGTCTGGCAAATCGCCTCCTCCGCCGGCTGGTTATCCACGCGTATCCTGCCTTCACCGGAAGGCGTCGTAAAAGCGTTCTGGACACTGAGTGCCAGCGGCGAGTTGTGGCAGCACCTGGCTATCAGTTCGTGGCGGGCGGTGATTGGTTTCTCCATTGGCGGCGCGATTGGGTTGACGCTCGGGCTTATCAGCGGCCTGTCGCACTGGGGAGAGCGTCTGCTGGATACGTCTATTCAGATGCTGCGTAATGTGCCGCATCTGGCGCTGATCCCGCTGGTGATTTTATGGTTCGGAATCGACGAGAGCGCCAAAATATTCCTCGTGGTGCTCGGTACGCTGTTCCCCATCTATATCAACACCTGGCATGGCATCCGCAATATTGACCAGGGGCTGCTGGAAATGGCACGTAGCTACGGCCTTTCGGGTTTTAGCCTTTTCATCCATGTGATCCTGCCCGGCGCGCTACCGTCGATAATGGTGGGTGTGCGTTTTGCGCTCGGTTTGATGTGGCTGACGTTAATTGTGGCGGAAACCATTTCAGCCAACGCCGGGATCGGTTACCTGGCAATGAACGCCCGCGAGTTTCTGCAAACCGATGTCGTGGTGGTCGCCATTATTCTCTATGCCCTGCTTGGCAAACTGGCAGATGTCAGCGCACAACTGCTGGAGCGCCTGTGGCTGCGCTGGCATCCTGCTTATCACACTAAAGAGGTCACCGCATGAATACGACTGCCCGACTGAATCAGGGGATCCCGTTGTTACTCAATGGCGTCAGCAAACGTTACGGTAACAATCTGGTACTGGATGCGCTGAATTTGCATATCGCTGCCGGGCAGTTTATTGCCGTGGTGGGTCGTAGCGGCGGCGGGAAAAGCACCCTGCTGCGCTTGCTGGCCGGGCTGGAGTCACCGAATGGCGGAGAGTTGCTGGCCGGCAATACACCGCTTTCAGACATTCAGCATGACACGCGCATGATGTTTCAGGATGCGCGTCTGCTGCCATGGAAATCGGTGATTGATAATGTCGGGCTGGGACTGAAAGGCCGCTGGCGAGAGCCAGCACAGCAGGCGTTGCAGTCTGTGGGGTTGGAACAACGGGCCAGTGAGTGGCCTGCTGCTCTCTCCGGCGGACAAAAACAGCGCGTTGCGCTGGCTCGTGCGTTGGTGCATCAACCGGGATTGTTATTGCTGGATGAACCGTTAGGTGCGCTGGATGCCTTAACCCGGCTGGAGATGCAGGGGCTGATCACCGAACTGTGGCAAATCTATGGTTTTACCGTGGTGCTGGTGACACACGATGTTAGTGAAGCGGTAGCGATGGCTGATCGCGTGTTATTAATAGAGGAAGGGAAAATCGGCCTCGATTTGACCATCGATATACCGCGCCCGCGCCGACTGGGATCGGTAAGGCTGGCGGAACTGGAAGAAGAGGTGCTGAACAGGGTGATGAAACGCGGCGAGTCGGAACTGACTGCATTGCCCCGAACTCGCCACGCTTAATTCACTTTTTGCCCGATGGCGCTATCTATTGTGCCACCGGGCCATACAGCATTACGCCAGCGCTTTGCTGACTTTCTCAAACAGATCGCCGGAGAGATTCGGCAGCGCTTTCAGTTGCTCCAGCGCCGCACGCATTAGCACCTGACGTTTGCTGTCATAGCGTTTCAGGCGGATCAGCGGCTCAATCAAACGCGATGCCACTTGCGGGTTGCGACTGTTCAACTCGGTCAACATCTCCACCAGGAACTGATAGCCGCTACCATCCTGCGCATGGAATGCCGCCGGGTTGCTGCCAGCAAAGGCGCCAATCAGCGAGCGGATGCGGTTCGGGTTACTCAGGGAGAACGAGCGGTGTTTCAGCAGGCTGCGCACCATTTCCAGCACGTTATTCGCCGGGCTTGTCGCCTGTAAGATAAACCATTTATCCATCACCAGACCGTCCTGATGCCACTTGTCATCGTACTCCTGCATCAGCGCATCACGGCACGGAAGTTGAGCGGCAACAGCAGCGGAGAGCGCTGCCAGCGCATCCGTCATATTGTCCGCATCGTGGTACTGCTGACGGACCAGTTTGTCGGCCAGTTGCGCATCGCCGAACGCCAGGTAGCGCAGCGCAGTGTTACGCAGGGAACGCTTGCCGATATCGGCATGTTCAACCTGGTAGCTGTCGAGTTTGTTAGCGTAATAAATCGCCAGGAACTCATCGGCCAGCTCTGTCGCCAGTGTGCGGGTTAACGCTTCGCGAACGGCGGCAATTGCCAGCGGATCGATGATGTCAAACAGTTCGGCAATTTCGTTCGCCGATGGTAGCGTGAGGATCTCAGCGGCCAGTGCCGGATCGATTAGCTCATCAAGCAAAATGGCGCGGAACGCATCGGCAACATGCAGCGGCAGCGACAACGCCTGGCCCTGCTGGTGGCGTGCAACGTTCAGTTTGATATGCGTGGCCAGCAGGCTTTGCGCCGCATCCCAGCGAGAGAAATCGTTGCTGGCATGACGCATCAGGAAAGTTAACTGCTGATCGCTCCATTTATATTCCAGTTTCACTGGCGCGGAAAACTCACGCAGTAGCGACGGCACCGGCTGAAAATAGACATTGTCGAAAATAAAGGTTTGCTCGGCCTGGGTGACATTCAACACATGATGAACCGGGTGACCATCTTTTTGCAGCGGGATCACCTTACCTTCGTTATCGTACAGCTCGATATCGAACGGAATGTGCAGCGGCTGTTTTTCCTGCTGCTCGGCGGTTGGCGGCGTGCGCTGGCTGATGGTCAGTGTGTACTGCTCGGTATTCGGGTTGTAATCGTCGGACACCGTTACAATCGGCGTACCGGCCTGGCTGTACCAACGGCGGAAATGCGACAGATCGACATTCGAAGCATCTTCCATCGCCTGCACGAAGTCGTCACAGGTCGCTGCGCTGCCGTCATGGCGTTCAAAGTAGAGCTGCATCCCTTTCTGGAAATTCGCTTCACCGAGCAGCGTGTGCATCATGCGGATCACTTCCGCACCCTTTTCATATACCGTCAGGGTATAGAAGTTATTCATTTCGATAACTTTGTCCGGACGGATTGGGTGCGCCATCGGGCTGGCGTCTTCGGCGAATTGCAGGCCGCGCATGGTGCGCACGTTGTTAATGCGGTTAACCGCGCGGGAACCCAGATCGGAGCTGAACTCCTGGTCGCGAAATACTGTCAGCCCCTCTTTCAGGCTGAGCTGGAACCAGTCGCGACAGGTCACACGGTTACCAGTCCAGTTGTGAAAATATTCGTGGCCGATAACGCGCTCAATATCGAGATAGTCTTTATCCGTAGCGGTATCGGTGCGAGCAAGAACGTATTTAGAGTTGAAGATATTCAGCCCTTTGTTCTCCATTGCCCCCATGTTAAAGAAGTCGACAGCGACGATCATATAAATGTCGAGATCGTATTCCAGACCGAAACGCTGCTCATCCCACTTCATCGAGTTTTTCAGCGAGGTCATTGCCCACGGCGCGCGATCGAGATTACCACGATCGACATACAGCTCCAGCGCAACTTCACGCCCGGAACGGGTAGTAAAGGTATCGCGCAGTACGTCGAAATCACCCGCCACCAGCGCAAACAGATAGCACGGTTTCGGGAACGGATCCTGCCACTGTACCCAGTGGCGACCATTCTCCAGCTCGCCCTGCGCCACGCGGTTGCCGTTCGACAGCAGGAACGGGTAGCGGGATTTATCGGCGATCAGTTTAGTGGTAAAGCGGGCCAGTACGTCCGGGCGATCGAGATACCAGGTAATGTGGCGGAAACCTTCAGCTTCACACTGCGTGCACAGCGCTTCACCGGACTGGTAAAGTCCTTCCAGTGCAGTATTCGCCGCAGGGCTGATCTCATTCACAATGCGCAGAGTAAAACGTTCCGGCAGGCCATCGAGAACCAGTTGGGAGCCTTCTTCTTTATAGTTGGTCCAGGGTTCGTCATTGACATGTATTGAGATCAGTTTCAGCTCACCGCCATCAAGGCGCAGCGGCGTCGCAGAGGCGCTATGGCGTGACACGGTACTTAATGCAGTGACGATGGTTTTTGCGGCATCAAGATCAAAAGTCAAGTCAATATCGCTAATCAGGTAATCCGGCGCACGGTAATCGTGGCGGTATTTGGCTTGTGGCTGTTGTGTCATAAAAAAACCTTTAGCATCTTCTGTTTGGTTACGACTCCAGTCTATTCCGGTTGCCTAAATCTCGCCATGTAGAATGTTCATCTTTTCAGAGGGAAAAGCTCTGTTTGCCGTATGTTTATAACAAGAGGCACAAAATGTCATCGACCCTTACAGCACGATATGGTGTGATCAGGGTTCAATAACCCGGTAAACAAGGTATACTCCAGCAACGACCTGCTTTGTTTATTGTACTAAACGCTCCTGTAAGAGGATGCTACTGCGCACCATGACTCAACTCGCTTTCCCTGGTCTGCAAACGCTGCTGGATACCGACGCCTATAAGCTGCACATGCAGCAAGCGGTGTTCCATCATTACTATGACGTGCACGTTACGGCTGAATTCCGCTGCCGCGGTGACGACCTGCTGGGTATCTACGCCGATGCTATTCGTGAACAAGTTGATGCGATGCAGCATCTGCGCTTGCAGGATGACGAGCACCGGTGGCTCTCCGACTTGCCCTTCTTCAAAACCGATTACCTCGATTGGCTGCGGAAGTTCCGTTACGATCCGCAACAGGTGACGATTACCAACGACAACGGTAAGCTGCATATCCGCCTTTCCGGGCCGTGGCGTGAAGTCATTATGTGGGAAGTTCCGCTGCTGGCGGTGATCAGTGAAGTGGTTCATCGCTGCCGCTCGCCACAGGCTGGCGTGCAGCAGGCCCTGCTGCATCTGGAAGAAAAACTGGCGGATTTTGCTGTTCGTTCACAGCAACTGGATATGTCCGGTTTCCGCCTGATGGATTTCGGCACCCGCCGCCGCTTCTCGCGCGATGTGCAGCAAGCTATTGTGGAACGCCTGCAACAGGAACCGTGGTTTATTGGCACCAGTAATTACGATCTGGCGCGTCGTCTGTCGCTGACGCCGATGGGTACGCAGGCGCATGAATGGTTCCAGGCGCACCAGCAAATCAGCCCGGATCTGGCCACCAGCCAGCGCGCGGCATTAGCTGCATGGCTGGAAGAGTATCCCAATCAGTTAGGGATTGCGCTGACCGACTGCATTACGATGGATGCGTTTTTACGCGACTTCGGTGCGGAATTTGCCACACGTTACCAGGGTCTTCGCCACGATTCAGGCGATCCTGTCGAATGGGGCGAAAAAGCCATTGCCCATTATGAAAAACTCGGTATCGATCCGCTGTCGAAAACGCTGATATTTTCTGACAATCTGGATCTGAACAAAGCGCTGGATCTCTACGCACATTTTGCCGATCGTATTAAATTGGGCTTTGGTATCGGCACGCGCCTTACCTGTGATATTCCGGGCGTGAAACCGCTGAACATTGTTATCAAGCTGGTGGAGTGTAACGGAAAACCGGTGGCGAAATTATCCGATAGCCCCGGCAAAACCATCTGCCACGATAAAGCCTTCGTCCGCGCATTGCGCGAAGCCTTTGACCTGCCACAGGTCAGAAAGGCCAGCTAATCACAAGGGAGCCGATGGTTCCCTCTTTTTTTCCGATAATTTATTAATGCTTCCTTGCTAATTCTGCTTGTCTGATGGCGCACGCCAGGTAACATAGAAAACCCCGTCTTTTAGGGCGGACAAAGTGTTTATTTTTTCCGACTATTAATAGAGAGAATATTATGAGCGTTGTGCCTGTAGCCGACGTATTCCATGGCCGCGTTGCCGTTGACAGTGAAGTCACCGTGCGCGGATGGGTACGCACCCGCCGAGATTCTAAAGCTGGTATCTCCTTCCTCGCCGTTTATGACGGCTCCTGCTTTAATCCTGTACAGGCCGTTATTAATAATTCTCTGCCCAATTACAATCAGGACATTTTGCGCCTGACCACCGGTTGCTCAGTGATCGTCACGGGTAAAGTGGTTGCATCTCCGGGTGAAGGTCAGAGTCTGGAAATTCAGGCTACTTCCGTTGAGGTGACCGGCTGGGTTGAAGATCCAGATACTTACCCGATGGCGGCAAAACGCCATAGCATTGAGTATCTGCGTGAAGTCGCGCACCTGCGTCCGCGCACCAACCTGATCGGCGCAGTGGCTCGCGTTCGCCATACGCTGGCGCAGGCTCTGCATCGTTTCTTCGACGAGCAGGGCTTTTTCTGGGTCTCCTCACCGCTGATTACCGCATCGGATACCGAAGGCGCCGGCGAAATGTTCCGCGTTTCTACGCTGGACATGGAAAACCTGCCGCGTACCGCAGAAGGCAAAGTTGATTTTGATAAGGACTTTTTCGGCAAAGAAGCTTTCCTGACCGTTTCTGGCCAGTTGAACGCCGAAACCTATGCCTGCGCGCTGTCAAAAGTGTATACCTTCGGCCCGACCTTCCGCGCTGAAAACTCCAACACCAGCCGCCATCTGGCAGAGTTCTGGATGCTGGAACCGGAAATCGCTTTTGCCGATCTTGACGATAACGCCCGTCTGGCTGAAGCAATGCTGAAATATGCCTTTAAAGCGGTGCTGGAAGAGCGTCTCGACGATCTGAAATTCTTTGAGGAGCGTGTCGATAAAGACGCAATCGGCCGTCTTGAGCGTTTCATTGCAGCGGATTTCGCGCAGGTGGATTACACCGATGCCGTCGCTATTCTTGAAAAATGCGGCGAGAAATTCGAGAACCCGGTTTACTGGGGCGTTGACCTGGCCTCTGAACACGAACGCTATCTGGCAGAGAAGCACTTTAAAGCGCCTGTGGTGGTGAAAAACTACCCGAAAGATATCAAAGCATTCTATATGCGCCTGAACGATGACGGTAAGACCGTGGCCGCGATGGACGTGCTGGCGCCGGGCATCGGTGAAATCATCGGTGGTTCGCAGCGTGAGGAGCGCCTTGATGTGCTGGATGCACGTATGGCCGAGATGGGTCTGAATAAAGAAGACTACTGGTGGTATCGCGATCTGCGCCGTTACGGCACGGTTCCGCACTCTGGCTTCGGTCTTGGCTTCGAACGCCTGATCGCCTATGTCACGGGCGTCCAGAACGTTCGTGACGTGATTCCATTCCCACGCACACCGCGCAGCGCGACATTCTAATAATGTATAAAGGCCAGCTCCAGCGCTGGCCTTTTTCTTATCCTTTTCCTGTCAACCCTGGTTAACAATTTTTCGACATCATCGTCGACGCCCCCACCACCCTTACTTTTCTTTGCGCATTTTTACGCCTGAAATAACTGCGTACAAAAACATCCATCAAGCTTATTGCGGAATATGTCTGACTGTTAATTAGCACATTTGGTCAAAAAGAATACAGCTATCCGGATGGCTAAACCCTGTTATAAGAAAAAGCCAGATGAGAACGATTACGGAACAGGAAAAACCATTAGCTTAATTAAATATAAGTAATTCATATAAATAGTAACGAGAGTGCTGTTTTTATCAGCGGTTGATGCTGAACTTTGAGATGGTTCACAAAGTTCCCTTAAATTAATACTTTTTTACACAATATTTCTTTTTGTTACTCCTTTAAGGCATTTGTAGCACTTTCAGGGTAGCGAAACGATTATATGTTTGGAAAGATGCCTCTCAGACACAGAAAGACACCAAACTCTCATCAATAGTTCCGTAAATTTTTTTTGACGGAATTTATTGGCGGCAGTGGCAGGTGTTCAAAAAAACCAATGAGGGTAATAAATAATGATGAAGCGCAATATCCTGGCAGTGGTTATCCCTGCCCTGCTGGTAGCGGGTGCAGCTAACGCTGCAGAAGTCTACAACAAAGACGGCAATAAAGTTGATATCTACGGTAAAGCTGTAGGTCTGCACTACTTCTCTAAAGACAACGGCGCCCACAGCTACGCAGCCAACGGCGACAAAACCTATGCTCGTCTGGGCTTCAAAGGCGAAACCAAAATCAACGACCAGTTGACCGGTTACGGCCAGTGGGAATATAACTTCCAGGGTAACAACTCCGAAGGTACCGACGCACAGAACAGTAACAAAACCCGTCTGGCATTTGCTGGTCTGAAAGCTGGCGACGCTGGTTCTTTCGACTACGGTCGTAACTACGGTCTGGTTTACGATGCAATCGGTGTAACCGATATGCTGCCAGAGTTCGGTGGTGATACCAGCAACGCTGACAACTTCTTCTCTGGCCGTCAGGGTGGTCTGGCTACTTACCGTAACAATAACTTCTTCGGTCTGGTGGACGGTCTGAACTTCGGCGTTCAGTACCTGGGCAAAAACGAGCGTTCTGACGCAACTACTTCCAACGGCGACGGCTGGGCGACTTCTTTAAGCTATACCGTCGATGGCTTCGGCATCGTTGGTGCTTACGGCGCGGCTGACCGTACTAACGCTCAGCGCGCTCTGACCGCCTACGGTACAGATGGCAACAAAGCTGAACAATGGGCTACTGGCCTGAAATACGATGCTAACAACATCTATCTGGCAGCTTTGTACGGCGAAACCCACAATGCAACTCGTCTGAAAACTACGCTGCCAAGTGGTGTTGCACAGAATGGCTTCCTGAACAAAACTCAGGACTTCTCTGTTGTTGCACAGTACCAGTTCGATTTTGGTCTGCGTCCGTCCATCGCTTACTACAAATCTAAAGCGAAAGATGTTGAAGGCATTGGCAGCGAAGACTTCATCAACTACGTTGAAGTGGGCGCAACCTACTACTTCAACAAAAATATGTCCACCTATGTTGACTACATCATCAACCAGATTAAGAAAGACAACAAACTGGGCGTAGGTTACGACGACACTGTTGCAGTAGGTATCGTTTACCAGTTCTAATCAGTCACCCCTCGACTGTTATATGCATATCAAACAGGGCTTCGGCCCTGTTTTTTTATGTCTGAGACACAAATGCCGACGACTTTTGAAAAGCCTCGCGCTTTTTATCGCAAACGGTTGGCAATTCGTGCGTCAGCCGTTACCCTGATAGCGGACTTCCCTTCTGTCATCAAAATGGAACCTCGTCATGTTTGAGAATATAACCGCTGCCCCTGCCGACCCCATTCTGGGTCTGGCGGATCTGTTTCGCGCCGATGAACGCCCCAATAAAATCAACTTAGGGATCGGTGTTTATAAAGATGAAACCGGCAAGACCCCGGTATTAACCAGCGTGAAGAAAGCAGAACAGTACCTGCTGGAAAATGAAGCCACCAAGAACTACCTCAGCATTGATGGTATTCCTGAGTTTGGCCGTTGCACCCAGGAACTGCTGTTCGGCAAAGGCAGCGCGATTATCAACGACAAACGTGCACGTACGGCCCAGACACCGGGTGGTACCGGCGGTCTGCGCGTCGCGGCGGATTTCCTTGCCAAAAACACCGCCGTTAAGCGCGTCTGGGTAAGCAATCCAAGCTGGCCGAACCATAAAGGCGTCTTTAACTCCGCGGGCCTCGAAGTCTGCGAATATAACTATTACGATGCACAGAACCACGCGCTGGACTTCGACGGTATGTTGGCGAGCCTGAACAATGCGCAGGCTGGCGATGTGGTACTGTTTCATGGTTGTTGCCATAACCCAACCGGTATCGATCCGACGCTGGAGCAATGGGAATCACTGGCGAAGCTCTCCGTAGAGAAAGGCTGGTTGCCGCTGTTCGATTTCGCCTATCAGGGGTTTGCCCGTGGCCTGGAAGAAGATGCCGAAGGCCTGCGAGCCTTTGCGGCGCTGCATAAAGAATTGCTGGTCGCCAGCTCGTTCTCGAAAAACTTCGGTCTGTACAACGAACGCGTGGGTGCCTGTACGCTGGTGACTGCGGACGCTGAAAGCGCCGATCGCGCCTTCAGCCAGATGAAAGCCGTGATCCGCGCAAACTATTCTAACCCGCCGGCGCACGGTGCCTCTGTAGTGGCCACCATTCTCAGCAATGAAGCACTGCGTGCAATTTGGGAGCAAGAGCTGACGGATATGCGCCAGCGCATTCAGCGTATGCGACTGCTGTTTGTGAATACGCTGCAGGAGAAAGGCGCTAATCGCGATTTCAGCTTTATTACCCGTCAGAACGGTATGTTTTCGTTCAGCGGCCTGACCAAAGAGCAGGTGCTGCGTCTACGCGAAGAGTTTGGAATTTATGCTGTCGCTTCCGGGCGTATTAACGTCGCAGGTATGACGCCGGATAATATGTCACCGCTGTGCGAAGCGATTGTCGCCGTGCTGTAAAATGTGACGCATGCAGAAAGGGTCGCCGAAGCGACCCTTTTTTATTCACCACACCGGTAATTCATCCTGCAGGAACGGGTTGTGGAGCCGTTCATTGCCCAGCGTCGACATCGGCCCATGGCCAGGAATAAAAGTGATGTCATCACCGAGAGGCAGCAATTTACGTTTGATTGAATCAATCAACTGCGCATGATTCCCCTGCGGAAAATCACTGCGCCCAACGCCGCCTTTAAAGATCACGTCGCCGGAAACCAGCAAACGCGACTGAACATCAAAAAACACCACATGTCCCGGCGTATGCCCCGGGCAATGCAATACCTGTAATGTCACCTTACCGACAGTAACCGTATCGCCTTCATTTAACCAGCGATCGGGTGTCAGCGGCGGGCAATCATCCAGACCAAACATCCGGCTTTGGGCAGGCAGCCCTTGCAACCAGAACTCATCATTTTTTTCCGGGCCGATAATCGGCACACCGTAATGCTGCGCCACTTCGGCTGCCGCACCCACATGATCAAGATGACCATGCGTGAGCAGAACTTGCGTCAGCGTCACGCCGGAAGCATCCACCTCGGCAATAATACGCTCTGCATCACCGCCAGGATCGACCACGGCGGCAAGTTGGGTCTGTTCACACCAGACAAGCGAACAATTCTGGGAGAACGCGGTAACCGGAATAATACGATAGTTCATACTGCTCCTGTAGCTCAGGCCTGAGGTTTACCAGTGCCGTACTGGCCCGGTATCAATATGCACAAAGTTGCTGCTGGGGTAGTATCCTACACCACCCGCGCGCAGAGATAACGCTGCTTTGCGAATATTACTCAGGGAAATCCCTTCAATATGGAAATCCATGGCCTGGCCTTTGGTGTGATAACTCTGTTTCGCCACACCACGACTATGCGCGCGAAGTTCATTGTTCGTATCGACTGAACGATACCCTGAAATCAGTTGCACAGGTTTGCGTGTTCCCAGCAGCACCTGCAGGCGAAAGATGTGATCAAACAGTTGAGGATCGATGGTTTTAATTTTATTCGCGCGGTAATCACGGAAAAAATGATTCAGTTTTGCTAATTCATCCTGAATATAGCCTCTGCCATCAAAGAACTCAGCTTTAATAGACTCTCCGGTATTCAGATTATTCAGTGTTAGAATACGCGGTCGTGGCGTGGAAAGGGTAGCAAACGCCCGTGTTGGTAACATGGCGGCGCCAAGAGCAACCCCACCCAACGCCAGCAGTTTGCGGCGATTAGCGTCAAATTTATCCATGATAATAAATTCTATAGATAAGCAAAGTTAAACGTAATTTATGCACTTTTTTAGCGCACGAAAGGCACCTTACCGGGCTATAAACACCGCGTCAAGGCAGCTTCCCCTCAGCAATAATGGGCTTTGTAGCCTACAAAGCCCATTATTGCCAATTATTACGACAATGCTATTTGCCAAACTGCTTCATTTATCTGATTAATTGTTCAGCTTTTGGCAAGATTTGTGCGCCCGATCGTGCAGTAAGATCGTAATTGTAAATATCTGTACGATACTGCGTGCGACCATCGGCCCCCACAAACGCGGTCAGATAGTAGAGATTGACGGGGATATTGTGACGGATATTAACGTAGCGGGTATCTCCCTGCTTTAAAGCATCGGAGATGCGCGTATCGCTCCATCCGGCATCCTGCAACAGCATATTTGCCAGTTCAGACGCCTTATTCACTCGTACACAGCCCGAACTCAGCGCCCGCGTCTCTTTCTGAAACAGGTTATGGTTCGGCGTGTCATGCAAATAGATGGATTCAGAGCTCGGCATATTGAATTTGTAACGACCAAGGGAGTTCTGTACGCCCGGCGCCTGCTGGAAACGGAACGGTAAATTCGATGGTGTAATCGTCGCCCAATCAACCATTGACGGATCGATCGCCTCTTTGCTATTCCAGCCACGCAGGACGGTATAACCATGGCGTTCAAGGTACGTCGGATCGTTCATTACCTTCGGAAGAATATCCTTGCGCGCCAGCGTTGGCGGTACGTTCCACGGCGGATTGACCACCACATTATTCAGTGCGCTGCTCATCATCGGCGTTTTGCGATCGGGGCGCCCGACTATCACCCTTGATGCCAGCACCTGGCTGCCGTTGAGATAATAAACCAGCGAGTACTCCGGAATATTCACCATAATGCCGGTGGAAAGTGTCGCTGGCAGCAGGCGCAGCCGTTGGATATTGAGCGCCAACAATGCAGCGCGCTGCGACGGGCTGACATTCAACCAGTCACGCGTGCCCTGGCCAATCACGCCATCGGCATACAGCCCCTGCCAGGCCTGGAAGCGTTTTACTGCCTCAACCAGTTGTTGATCGTAAGCCGCACGCGTCGGTACTTTTTTTCTGCTCGACGCCGCAGAGGTACTGACTGCGCCCCGATCGCCAGACAGCACGATGTTCGGCCCGCCCTCCAGCATATCGGTACGTTGCAGGATCTCACGCAACGCCGGAACATCGTTGCTCCACTGCCCTGGCCGCAGTGCGACGTTACTAACGATTTGCGGCCACGGGCGAGAATCCCCCACCAACGCCAGTAATGACTGATGCATAGCGGCATATTGCGGATGATGTGGTGCAAGGCTCTGAATGAATGACGGCAACGAACCGTTATCCAGCGCCAGTTGCCACTGATTGATCACCGAAATCGCTGGCGTTGCCAGCACATAGGGTTTATCGCTATAAAGCCAGCGCTGGCCTTTGGTCTGAATATCGGCCACAAAATGCAGATAACCCAACATGGCGTCAGAGAGCACCACATCACGCGCCATACCGGAAACACCCGGGTCGGTTAACAGCTCAATCCAGGTGGTGAATTGCGGCTGGAAACCGGCAATCGCCACTTCAGCTAGTTGCTGTTGAAACGCCTGCACTGCATCGTGGTTATCCCACATGGGTTTCTGACCGCGCGCCGCATACAGGGCCGCCAGTTGATTCATATAGACGGGCGTCCAGTTGGCAGGCAATTGCGACTGCAACTGTGCACGAACATCTGCCACAGAAACGCCAGCAGGATAAGGCTTCACGCCGATTAACATAGCGGTAGCAGGCGATTGCGCCTGCGGCTCTTGTAACACGGTCGGTTGATCGCCCGGCGTGGCGGAACTATCAACTGGCACGATTTCAGGCTCATCGGCCTGTACGCTGAACAGTGGAGCAAATGCCAGTGTCAGACACAAACTCAGCGCTGACATCCGACGACCATTTAACTTCTTAAGCAACATCCCTTGCCCCCTGTTTCTCTCACATTGCTGGTGACATGTGCGTCACCTTTTCTCAGTATATTAAGACAAAAAAGCATTTGCCTGACCTAATGTAAAGAAATTTAAAGATGAAGCACAGGCCGCAGCGGCCCTTACAGTAAATAAAAAAGGCGACACCTGTGCCGCCTTTGTAACCTGCCCTACCGTTAAGAGGCATCCGCCGTACCAGGGAGCGTCTCCGGCAGTTGAGCAGCAAAACCGCGCAGCCCTACGACGTGTACATGCTCATGATTCTGGAAGACTTTACGCACCAGTTTATAGGTGGTGCCTTTTTCCGGACTGATATTTTCCGGTGCCGCGATAATCAGTTGCATCTGCAGACGCTCGCACAGTTCAAACAGCGTAGCGATGGAGCGGGCATCAAGACGCGCCGCTTCGTCGAGGAACAGCAGGCGACACGGCGAAATGTCCTTGCCGCGCAGACGACGGGCTTCGTCTTCCCAGCTCTGCACCACCATCACCAGAATCGACATCCCGGTACCTATCGCTTCACCGGTCGACAATGCACCCGATTCCGCGCGCAGCCAACCATCGGAACCGCGGTTAACTTCCACTTCCATCTCCAGATAGTTGCGGTAGTCGAGCAGCTCTTCACCGATGGTTTGCGGTGTCCGCTGGCCCATATCGATTTGCGGGTTCAGACGCTGATAAAGCTTCGCCAACGCTTCCGAGAAGGTCAGGCGATTACTGTTAAACAGATCCTGATGCTGTTCATGTTGTTCAGAAAGCACCGTCAGCAGCGTCGCGTGGCTTTCCCGCACGTTCACGTTCAGCCGCACACTATTGACCTGACCAAACGAAACGCTTTGCAGCCCCTGGTTCAGCATGCGAATACGATTCTGCTCGCGCTGAATGGTTTTGCGGATGATGTTCGCTACGCTGCGGGAACTGATAGCCAATTTCTGCTCGCGCGAGGTCAGCTCTTCCGTCAGACGGCTCAGCTCGATCTCCATCTGTTCGATCGCTTCCACCGGATCGTCAGTGCGAATAATATCCTGACGGATACGTTCGCGCAGATGCTGATATACCGCCACAAAGAACTGGATCTTACGTTCCGGGCGCTTCGGATCTTCCGACATACGCAGCACATCGCGCAGGTGTTCGTTATCCGCCACAGCCAGTCGCAACGCACCCAGCGCTTTATCCGACATGGATCGCAGTTCGTCAGCCGAAAGATAGGCCAGCTCGCGACGATGTAAACGCCGCTCGACACCATTGTCTTTCACCATGCGCATTACCGCGCACCAGCCCGCTTTTGCCGTTACCACCTGCTCGCGCATTTCGTGATAATTGCGCTCCAGGTGACGCAGTTTGCGGGTCAGGTTATCCATTTCCGCTTCACAGAAGGTGAGCGATTTTTCCAGTTGATTGCGACGCGCGCGGTTCGTGGAGAGATGCGCATGCAGCTCATCACGACGAATACGCGCCCGCTCTTCCGCGCCGCCATCGGCGCGGACACCAATCTCCTGCAACTCTTTTTGCAGATCGTTAAGCAGCTCTTTTTTGGTATCAAACGAACTTTTCAGCGAGGCCAGTACCTGGTTGTACTGGCTGAACTGCGCGGCATGGCTGCGCATCGCTTCACGCGCCCGGGTACGCTCAGTTTCCGCCAGCTCCAGACGTTGACGTAACTTCTCGTTCAGATCGTTATTACCGTTGAACATCTCCGCCGAATCGGAGTAGCTGAAGTGCGCGCGGCGCTGTACCACTTCCGCCAACACAAACGCTTGCTGGCGAGCATCGCGTTGCACCTGTTGGGATGTGGCATAGTCGGCTTTTAACTGCTCAAACTGTTCCGGGTCACTCTGCAGTACAGAAACGACCGGTTCCAGTTTTGCCAGTTGGTTACCAAACTGCTGAATAAAGCGCGCGGCTTCCTGTGCTTCGTCCAGACGTTCCTGTATTTCATCAACGCGATCGGCCAACGTATCGTCAGCCAGCAAATTCACGCGCGGCAGCAGGCGGTTAAGCTGGGCAACACCCTCTTTCGCCTGCTCAAACTGCACACGGTTTTGCTGGTTGTCGTTTTCATGATTGCTGATAGCACGTTCCAGCTCGCCGCGGCGACTGTTGAGCGTGCGGATTTCCGCTTCCGGATCGTCCTCAAACGCAACCGCCAGATGGCTACCGATAAAGCGGCTGAATGCCTGATGCAGACGCTGCGTTTTTTGCACATCGAAAGAGAGCGTCGCAAAACGCTCGGCCAGCTCTTCACGCTCGGCGTGCAGGCTTTCGATGCGGCTTTCACGCGCCGCACGGCCAAACAGCGGTAGCGATGGGAAACGCGAATAACGCCACTGGCGATCGGCGATTTTCACCACTACCGCTTTTTCCAGCTCGTCGACGGCGAACACGCTATCGTCGAAGGATTGCGGATCCCCTTCGATCAAATAGAGATCTTCCGGGCAATCTTCCAGCCCTTCCAGCATCTCTGCCACCTGCGACAGATCAGGAACTACAATGGCATGACGCGACGGGCCATACAGCGCTGAATAATAGGGCGCATCGTCGATGCTGACATCGTCATAAATTTCCGACAGCAGCACGCCGCCAAAGCGTTCCGCCAGCGCGTTCAGACGACCATCTTCCGCACCGCCAGGCTGACTTAAACGTTCAATTTCATCATCGACGCCACGTTTACGCGCGCCAACTTCATCACGCTCAACGATCGCTTCGCGCTCACGCTCCAGCAATTGTTGCAGGTATTCCGTCACTTGCTGGCCTGATTCGAACTCTTCGCCGCTCTGCTCGCTCAGTTGCGTCAGACTGCTCTGTGCCGCCAGCCATACCGGCGCGCGCTTGGTCAGCGTCTGAATGCGCGATTGCAGCTGTTCCAGCTCCTGACGCAGCGTAAGACGCTGTTCACCGGCAGCAGCAACGTTATCGGAGAGCGCGGCGATTTGCGCCTCCAGTTCCTGATGCAGGTTATCCAGTTCTTCGACGTCATACTGTTTACCCTGACGTTTGCAGAACTCGGCAAACAGACGCTCGGCCTCCTGCTGCTCACGCAGACGCTGTTCCAGCTCGTTCAGCCGCATGCGCAGCGGCTGCACCTGTTCGGCCAGATGGCGCTGGTTTACACCATCACGCAGCAACTCGCGCGCCACTTCCCAGGCTTCATTACGTGCCAGCGGACCGTTGATGGCAGCCACCAACTGGTAAGCCTGCTCGAACTGGCTGTGTGCGGTCTGCGCAACGCTTAATTTCTGATCCAGCGACAGTAGTTTTTCGGTCGCTTCCTGCTCTTTGGCCTGGAAAGTTTCCAGCCATTCGTTAGCGGTTTCCGATGTGAGATCCGGCAGTCGGCACAGCTCTTTTGCCCGTTCCAGCGCCTGCAACGCCTGGTTGTACTGGATAGCGCGGGTTTGCTGCACATCCAGCGCCTGCTGGTAATCGGCGAGCTGGCTCTTCAGCTCATCCACTTCCAGCTCAGCGGCCTCGGCGCGGGCTTCGTTCTCTTCCTGACGCTCGGCGGCTTCAGCCACCACTTCGTGCTGCTCTTCGAGGCGAATCTGTAACTCTTCGAGATCCGCTTCATAGCGTTCGATTTTTTCTTGCTGGCGCAGCGCCGTTTGCACCAGGTTAAGGTGATCGCTGGCCGCCTGGTAATCGGCTTCCAGATCGCCTTCCGCCCCAGCATGTTCTGCCAGCTCACGTGCCATATCGACATGCTTAAACTGCTCGGCCGCCAGTTGTTGGCGCGAGGTAAACAGATCCCGGCGAAACTCCAGCGCTTTATCCAGATGCACGCGGCGTTCATTGGCATGGCGCATATAATCCGCCGCCACATAATTGGTGGCTTCGCTGATCAAATGTTTGAACAGATCGCGATCCGACTGGGTCACGCGAATCGCTTCCAGCGTCATCCGGTTTTCGCGCAGCGCCGCTTCCATATCCTGGAACGCTTTACGCACACCGCTATTTTCCGGCAGCAGATAGTCGCGCAGCGAACGGGTGATGGCGCTGGAAATCCCGCCGTACAGCGAGGCTTCAATCAGGCGATAGAATTTGCTGCGATCCGATGCGGAACGCAGACGGCGCGCGACGATACCCAGATCGAACATCAGCGCGTGGTAATCGGTGATGGAGTTGAACTGCTTAAACTGCACACCTTCCATCGCATCCAGTTTGTCTTTCACTTCCTGTAAGGACAGCACGCGTGCCTGGCGCTCGTTCAGCGTTTCGGTCAGCAACTGCGTCGGCAGTACGGAGGTCGGCAGGCCCTGAATAGCGAAAGGTTTAATATCCACTTTACGATCGCGCCCGGCAACCTGTTGCAGGCGCACCCCTACCAATACGCGCTGATGGCGGGAGTTGATCACGTCCAGCACCGAATAACAGACACCGGCTTTCAGCTTACCGTGCAGCCCTTTATCACGGGAGCCGGAGGTCGCGCCCGCTTCGGTGGTGTTACGAAAGTGCAGCAGCGTCAGATCGGGGATCAACGCCGTGACAAACGCCGCCATGGTGGTGGATTTTCCGGCACCGTTCCCCCCGGAAAGCGTGGTAACCAGCTCATCCAGGTCAAAGGTGCGGGCGAAAAAGCCGTTCCAGTTAATCAGCGTTAGCGAACGAAATTTACCGCGATCGATCATTACTCTTCCTCCGAGCTATCCGGCTGATTTTCTTCAGGCTCATCATTGAGCTGCAAGTGGTTTTCGACTGGCATGGCTTCACCGTCGCGGATCATACGCAGTTGCGCTTCACGCGGATCGTCGCCGGAGCGGACATCTGCGCCAAAGCGGAACACCGATTCCGTGATGCGAAATTTGCTGCTGTCATTGCCCATAAACCAAATCATGCCAAGGCGACGCAGACGGTTGAGTGAGGAGCGTACCTTTTCCTGCAACTTCTGCCGGTCAAGATCGGAGCCGGTTGAGCGGTTGTTGACCAGTTTCAATAGTTTCGGTTCATCGGCCAGCGACAGCAGTTCGTCGTACAACTCCTGTTGCGTGAAGATCCCTTCATTCGCCAGACGCTCCGGGCTCAGATACAGGTAGCAGAGAATTTTACCAACCATCATATCCAGCTCGGAAAGCACCGAACGCGGAATCAGCGTGGTGGAGCGCGGGCGCAGATAGAAGAAACCTTCCGGCGCACGGATCAGCTCAACGTTGTAACGCGCGTAAAACTCTTCCAGATACTCCTGAAAGTCCATCAAAAAGGCGTGATTATCCAGCTCGTCAAGGCCGATATGCCGTCCTGAGCGCAATGCGCTGTCGAGCGCCGGAAACAACGGGTTAGCCAGCGCCTGTGCCAGTTTAACCGGCATCACTTGTTCAATATTTATCGATGACATGCGCCTGTACCTTGGCTCCGTAATCATTAATCGGCTGCCATTTCGGTGGCAGTCCGGTGAAATCTGCTTGCGCTACGCCAAGACGTACCGCCTGATCGACTACAATACGCGCGATGTCGAAATGCCGGACACGCGGATACTGCGTCAGATATTCGCGGGTGACCAGCCCAAGATCCAGCGGCACACCTTTGGTTTTGTAAATCGCCAGTTGCTGCTCAATCATTGCCGCTAGCTGCTCGCGGATTTCGTTAAACTCTTCGAACTCCAGATCTGGCGGCAGTTCGCCGGTTACCTCTTCATCACGCAGCGTCATCTCTTCATCGCGCATATCCAGCAGCCTGTCGGCGTTGGCGTAGATTAATGCCCACGGCGCATCAAAATAAGACTGCACCGACTGGCGCAGACGCTGAGCGAAGACGCGGTTTTTATCCATATCGATAGCGGTACGGATAAATTTGTGCACGTGGCGGTCGTAACCGATCCACAGATCGATCGACTGCTGACCCCAGCTCACGATGCGATCCAGTTTGCTTTGCAGGTTGAACACCAGTTGATCGAGGAACTCCAGATCGTCGCGGCCTACGGTGGCATCCTGAATGCTCAGCAGATTCGCCTGAAGTTTGTCTCCGGCGGCATCCAACGTATCCTGCAACTCACGCAGTGTGCCGGAAGTTTCTGACAACAAAAGTTCACAGCTGGAGATAGCCGCCCGCCAGTCTTTATTCAGCAACTGGGCGATATCATCTTTCACCTGCTGCTGCTGTTCATCCATCAAACGTTGGGTTAAATCGATGCTATCGAAAATCTCCGCCACCGAATATTTCAGCGGCGCAAAAACGTTACGATGCCAGTGAAATTCGTCGCCGCCCTCTTCCGCCGCGTCAGCAGCGCGTTTTAGCTCGCTTGCCACAATCGACAACTGCATAGAGAGGCGCAGCGTGGAAAATTCACGCTGGCGGATGTAGTAATCAGTGATGCCGATGCCGAGCGGCGTCAGGCGATAGATCGCATTGCCTTCCACTAGTTCGCTGGTAAAGCGATTTAACAAACGCTGACGCACCATGTCATTGATAGCGTTATTGGCTCGCTGAACGATGGTTTCGCTGGTTTGCTCAAACGCCTCGCTGACGTGGCGAAACGCGTCCACCAGTTCGCCTTCACTCATCTCGCCATCAAGACGCTCGCCGTTGAGCGTGGCGATAGCCAGCAAGAAAGAGAGCCTGTCGACTGGCAGCGAAATAGCGAAATCATTTTTCCTGGCCCAGGCAACCAGTTCGGGGACTGTCTGGGAAAATTCACTCATCGTTTGTCCTTCCATCGATTTGCGGCTTAAGCGCTGTCACGTGAATATAGCGGCCAAGGCTGATATACGGCTCCTGACGACAAAAGCGTGTTTCAAGCTCGAGCAATGCGTCAAAACAGTCGTGCTGTTGATGTTTTTCACGCAAGTAATCGTGAAAAACCCGTACGCCGGTTTTACCGGTAATGCGCCAGCCAATCTGTTCGAGCCAGCCGTAAACGTCCGCAGGATTGCGCGGATAGTCCGGAGAAAGGGTACGTTTTTTCCGTTTTGGCATACCTGCTTTCACGTAGTCGAAATTCCCTGCCACCATATTGTGCATTAGCAGACCGTCGGCATTATAAAACATCAATGACAACGCTCCGCCCGGGCGTAGCGTCGACCACAATTTTTCTAATGCAAATATGGGTTCTGCCACCCATTCAAGCACAGCATGGAACAATATCAGATCAACGGGCGATTCCAAATGCTCAGCCACATCCTGAACGGCGCATTGTACAAAATGCATGTTACCGCTCACACCTTTCGCCTCTGCTGCGGTTTGCGCACGCGCGATCATCTCTTTAGATACATCGCAAAGGGTAACGTGGTGACCCAACTGCGCCATCCGAATCGCCGTCTGCCCTTCGCCTCCGCCAGCATCCAGAACCCGCAACGGAACATTACCGCGCGTTGCCAGCAGCGCATCAAGATCCTGCCACAGGATCGCCTGCCGCAACTGCCCTTTGGTGGTGCCGTAGATGTTGCGCGAGAATTTCTCCGCGATATCGTCGAAGTTACGATCCTGCATGCACGCTCCACGCTTTTGGCAAAACCGTTATTTTGTCACAGCCGTGACGAGAATGAACCCATCAGGTGTAAGATCGGCTGAAATCGCTTGCTATATGCTCAAAAAGGAGACGTTTCCTGTGCTTTTCACCCTAAAAAAATTCCTGGGCGGCCTGATGCTTCCCCTGCCTTTTTTGCTTTTGGTAATCGGGCTGGGAGTTATGCTTGTCTGGTTCAGCCGCTGGCAGAAAACAGGTAAGACATGTATTACTTTCGGCTGGCTGGTTTTGCTGCTGTTAAGCCTACAACCAGTCGCAGATGGTCTGCTAAAACCTATCGAAGCGAAATATCCCACCTGGCGCGGCACACAGCCAGTAAAGTATATCGTCGTCCTTGGTGGTGGTTACACCTGGAATGATGCCTGGGCGCCCAGCTCAAACCTGATTAATAACAGTTTGCCTCGCCTGAATGAAGGGATTCGCCTCTGGCAGGCCAATCCGGGCGCGAAACTGATCTTTACCGGCGCGGCAGCGAAAACCAACCCGGTCAGCACCGCAGAAGCCGGTGCGCGTGTGGCGGAAAGCCTTGGCGTCCCACGCAGCGAAATTATCACGCTGAATGATCCAAAAGATACGGAAGAAGAAGCGGCGGCGGTGAAGCGAGCCATCGGCGATGCGCCATTTCTGCTGGTGACCTCCGCATCCCATTTGCCGCGAGCAATTATTTTCTTCCAGCACGCAGGGCTGCATCCACTCCCCGCACCAGCAAACCAGATGGCTATTGAGTCACCGTTGAATCCGTGGGAGCGCATTATTCCTTCCCCGGTCTGGCTGATGCACAGCGACCGGGTAGGCTATGAAACGCTGGGGCGTATCTGGCAGTGGCTAAAGGGCAGTTCAGACCAGCCAGGGGAGCAGTGATTTCGAGGCGAGATCGAAATTGGCGCGGCTGAATCTGCCAGTGTTCACCAGCTGCGCCACCTCGTCCCAGAGCAGATAGAGCCAGCGCCGCCAGAGGAAAGATTCTGCCACTGGTGCGCGCTGTAAATAGCGCCAAAGCAGCCCTTCCGCCTGCGGCCCATCAACGAGATGAAACAACTCATATTCACGGGGTGCCCACAACATAATGCCAGGCCCGACCATCGCCAGCAGCTGATCGCTGCGGGCATCTTTCAGCATACTGCGCAAATTAAAGCTGCCGTGCACCAGCACGCAGTTATCATTGAAACCGTCAAACAGCGCGGACAGGCATTCGCGGGTGCGAAACAACAGCCGTTTATCCTGCATGGTTAGCCCGGTATTCTGGTATTGATTGAGGGTCGTCCACAGCACCTCCACGCGCTGGCGATACCATGATGGCCAGACATTTTCCTGGGTGTTGTCGACCATACCGACGCAGCCGTGGCTGTCCTGACGGTGCCAGGCAAGTAGCGCCTCAACAATCTGGTCCTTTAACTGTTCCCAGCGCTCTGGCGTGCGCGTCGGAGCTTCCACTGGCACGCCGCGCAGACGCTCAATCAGCAACACATCAGGGCCGGGATGTTCTTCATGTGTCATCACTCCGTATACTACCGGCATCCGCACTGCACCGTTCCTTGCCAACATTGAGATTTTCCAGGCCAGTTGGCGAGCAATGCCCGGTGTAGAGAAACTCCGGGCCAGCAGCGGCAGCGGATTACCCTGGCTGTCATACAGCGACCAGAGTGCAGAATCAGGTTTTTCACTGACACACTCCATGCGGCTGAGTTTTTCTCCCAGCAGATGACTCAGTTCAGCACGCAATTGCTCCATAGCAGAATGCCCTCACAAAAACGACTGCTTTTATAATGAGCGCCTGCAGGACGGATGTCACCCTGGTAAGATCAAAACAGTGCAGGAATTTGACGGGAAACGGAAAATCCCCCCGGACAGAGGGGATAGAAAGGCTTAACGCAAGGCCTGGCGGACGCGCTCAAGATCGTCTGGCGTATCCACACCCGTGCCCGGCACAACGCTTGCCACTGCAACGTGGATCTTTTCGCCATACCAGAGCACACGAAGCTGTTCCAGCATTTCGATCTGCTCCAGCGGACTGGTTTGCCAACTGACATAGCGACGGATAAAACCAGCCCGATAGCCATAAATGCCGATATGGCGCAGGAAGGTGTCACCTATCGTTTCACGTGAAAGCGCAAAACGGTCCCGATCCCACGGGATCGTAGCGCGGGAAAAGTACAGCGCATAACCTTCGGCATCCATCACCACTTTAACGGCGTTGGGATTGAATGCCTCTTCCGCGCTGTGAATGGGTACGGCGAGCGTCGCCATACCAACATTGCGAATGCTGAGGTTGTCGGCCACCTGACGAATAATCTCTGGCGGGATCATCGGCTCATCGCCCTGAACATTGACTATTACCGTATCGTCGCTGAAACCGCATTTTTCAACGACTTCGGCCAGGCGCTCGGTTCCGGACTGGTGATCTGCGCGAGTCATGCAGACTTCACCGCCAGCCGCCTGCACCGCTCGCATCACCTCTTCGTTGTCCGTTGCCACAATGATGCGATCGGCACCAGATTCACGCGCGCGTTCCAGCACGTGCACCACCATCGGTTTGCCGTTGATATCCACCAAAGGTTTTCCCGGCAAACGCGTGGAAGCGTAACGCGCAGGAATAATAACAACGAAACTCATGGCTGGCTCTCTTCCGCAGTTAACGAACGTGCTTCAGTTTCCAGCAAGACTGGAATGCCTTCCCGTACCGGGTAAGCCAGACTGTCAATTTTACAGATCAGCTCTTGCTTATCCTGGCTGTAGTAAAGTTTGCCGTTACACACCGGACAGGCAATAATTTCAAGCAAACGGTGATCCATTTTTCCTCCTGATACACCGACAATTAATGAGTTAAGCTTATCACATCCATTTCTTACACCGTGTCTATTTCCAGCCCGCTGCGGCAGGCAGAAAACACCCCATCCGGCAGACGCACAAACGTGATCCTCCGGGCCCCCTGCCAACGAGCGAATTCCGTAATAGCGTTTTGCAGCCCCTTTTCCAGCATACGACCAGGCTTAACCCCGTTCTCAAGATAGAGCGCGATCACTTCCAGTACACCCTCTTTGCGGTGCATTTTGGCATCCATGCGCCCCACCAGCCGCCCACGGTGGAGCAGCGGCAACACGAAATAGCCAAACTGCCGCTTAGGCGCCGGGGTGTAGCACTCCAGACGATAGCTAAAATCGAAAAACTGCTCGGCCCGTTTGCGATCCCAGACCACCGGATCAAACGGTGACAGTACTGCGCTGTGCGTGGCGGTGAGTTTGTCCTCCTGCGCCTCTGCCAGCAGCGGCAATAGCGAGGCATGCAACCAGGCGGGCCCCAGGGTTTCAACATTGACCGGAAAAATTTGTCCGGCCTCCTGCAACTGCTCCAGCAGCAATGGCAATGCGGGCTGACGCAGACGGTAATAGTCTGCCAACCACTGAGCGCGAAAAACCCCGAGACTGCGGGCGCTGTTTTCCAGCATCCGGTACTCCGCTGCCTCTTGCGACAGCACGTCCCGCTCATCATCCCAATGAGGCATCACCCGCTGCGTGAGATCATAGACACGCTGGAAATTACGGCGTTCGATAACCATCACTTTTCCGGCCGTAAACAATCCTTCCAGATGACGCTTGTGAGGTTTCCACTCCCACCAGCCGCTGACACCTTTACGCGGATGTTCAAAATCGGCTGAGCGAACCGGTCCATTTTGCTCGATAAGGGCAACAAGTTGCTCAATCTCTTCTGCATGCTCCTGCATCCACTCTTTACGGTACTTCCAGCCCATCTTGTCAGGTGTCAGCATGCGGTGGCGCATAAGGGCAAAATCATCACGCGGCAAGAAACAGGCCTCATGTGCCCAGTACTCCATCAGTTCACCACGGCGTAGCGCGTCGTCAAGCCAGTGCTGTGGGTACTGCCCGAGGCGGCTGAACAGCACCAGATAAGGGCTACGGGCAACGATATTGATAGTGTCGATTTGCAGTAGCGACATGCGCTGAATCATAGAGAGAATATCGGAAGATGTGGCACGTCTGGCAGGTTTGCGCAGTAAACCTTGCGCGGCGAGATGTAAATGACGGGCAGATGTTAACGAGAGTTGCGGCACAGACATGGAGATTCCTGTTCAGTTAACAGGGCGCGGCCGATGCATGCAGCAATCGTCAGTGCGCCAGAGTAAGCAATTCCTGTAGCAGCTTGTTCGCCTGTTCGCCTTCCAGTTTCGCGTCCACAGGCAAATACCACCAGTTATCTTCAGCGAAGGGACGACATTTCACCGCATCTTTTTCTGTCATCACCAGCGTCTGTCCCGGTTTGACCATCGCCTGAACATCCGACCGGGTTAATGCCTGATGATCGGCGAGCGCAAAAGTCTGTTCCGGCGTCACGCCACACTCACTGAGCGTAGCGAAAAAACGCGGGGGATGGCCAATACCAGCCATCGCCACGCAGGGTGCCAACTCGCGTACTTCGCGGCGTTCACCTGTGCGCAAATTAACTGCCATCCCCGGAATCAGGCGCATCGGGATCTCACCCGCTCTTGCCACTCCGCCATTGGCTATCACCGCATCAACCGTCTTCAGACGTGAGGCTCGTTCACGCATCGGCCCCGCAGGAAGCCACCAGCCATTGCCAAAACGTCTGACGCCATCAACAACCACAATCTCTTTGTCTCGCGCCAGGCGATAGTGTTGCAAACCATCATCAGTCACGATTATCTGCACAGAATGGTGTGCCAGTATGACTTCCACGGCCTCACGGCGAACGGGGGACACAGCAACCGGCGCGCCGGTGCGCTGGTAAATCAGCACAGGTTCGTCGCCTGCCTCTTCTGTGGTGGTATCAGACGTAAGCAATAGCGGGTAACGTTCTGCCTTCCCGCCATAACCTCGCGAAACCACCCCCACGCGGATACCACGCTGCTGAAGCTGTTCAACCAGCCAGACAACCACTGGCGTTTTACCATTACCACCAGCCGTCAGGTTACCGACCACCACCACAGGAACAGGGGCGCGCCAGGATTTTTTGAGCCCCAGACGATAAGCCAGACGGATTGCGCCACTCACCAGGCCATAAAGCCAGGAGAGTGGCAATAGCAGTAGCCACAGCGGGGATTCACCGGACCAGATACGTGCAATCATGCGCCAAACTGCATTTTATGAAGCTGAGCGTAAACGCCGCGGTGCTCCAGCAGCTCGGCATGACTGCCGCGCTCAACGATACAGCCATCTTCCACTACCACAATTTCATCGGCCTGTTCAATGGTAGACAGGCGGTGAGCGATAACCAAAGAGGTACGGTTTTTCTGCAATTCATTGAGCGCAGCCTGGATAGCACGTTCAGATTCGGTATCCAGCGCTGACGTGGCTTCATCAAGGATCAGGATCGGGCTGTCACGCAGCAACGCTCGGGCAATCGCGATACGCTGACGCTGGCCACCGGAAAGCAGTACCCCGTTCTCACCAATTATTGTATCCAGGCCACCATCCATTTTATTTATAAAATCAGAGGCATAGGCCATCTTCGCAGCTTTCTCAATCTCTTCACGGCTGTACACCTCAGTACGGGCATAGGCAATGTTATTGGCAACGGTATCATTAAAGAGATGCACGTTCTGGGAGACCAGCGCGACCTGGTCGCGTAGAGACGTGAGCTTGTATTCGCGCAGATCGTGTCCATCCATCAGGATCTGCCCTTCGTCAATATCATAGAAACGCGTGATCAGGCTGGCCAACGTCGATTTACCAGAACCGGAGCGCCCCACCAGTGCAACAGTCTTGCCCGCCGGAATCGTCAGATTGATATTGCGCAGAGCTGGCGTATCACGACCAGGATAAGTAAACGTCACGTTGTGGAACACAATATCGCCGCGAGCACGTTCGATAACATATGTTCCTTCGTCTTTTTCCTGCTCGCTGTCAAGGATAGCAAACAACGTCTGGCAAGCCGCCATACCGCGCTGGAACTGGGCATTGACGTTAGTCAGCGATTTCAGCGGACTCATCAGGGCGATCATAGAAGAAAAGACGACGGTAATTGTACCAGCCGACAGCGTCTGCATGACGCTTGGGAAGCTGGCGGCATAAAGCACAAATGCCAGCGCCAGTGAGGCAATCAACTGGATCAGAGGATCAGAAATAGAGGAGGCAGAGACCATTTTCATCCCCTGCAAACGCATCTTATTGCTGACTTTGTCAAAGCGGTGGGTTTCCACTTCCTGACCGCCAAACATCAGCACCTCTTTATGTCCTTTTAGCATCTGTTCCGCGCTGGTGGTCACTTGGCCCATCGTGTTTTGCATGTTTTTGCTGATATTACGAAAACGCTTAGATACCATGCGAATAGCAACAGAAACGATAGGCGCCAGCACAATCAGGATCAGCGACAACTGCCAGCTATACCAGAACATCATCACAAACAGTCCGATGATCTTTGCACCTTCACGCACCACGGTGATCAATGCGCTGGATGAAGACGAAGCCACTTGTTCCGAATCGTAGGTAATACGCGACAGCAAAGTGCCGGTCGATTGCTTATCAAAAAATGATACCGGCATGCCCATCATGTGGCTAAACAGGCGGCGGCGCATGGTCATCACCACTTTCCCCGAAACCCAGGAAATTAAGTAACTGGAGATATAGCTGGTGATACCGCGAAGGATCATCAGACCGATAACCACTAGCGGCATCCACAGCAGTACCGAACGCTCCGCTTTACCAAAACCATCATCCAGTAACGGTTTAAGCAGCGATAACATGAATGCATCGCTGGCTGCGTTGAGGATTAATGCAATTCCCGACACGATCAGACCCGTTTTGAAGGGTGCAATAGTTGGCCATAGTCGGCGAAATGTCTGCCATGTGGAGAGATCTTTATCGTTCTGCATTCAGAAAACCAGCTCTTGTTGAAATAGCCGCATATTCTACCCGTTATCGTTTGGGACGCCAAACCACTGATGATACCAACGCGGTAAAAGTTGATCCCGTAAGCTATGGATTTCCCAGCCCTGGGGAGAAAAAGAGATGGTTATCTGCCCCTGATGTGGAGTGTCATACCATTGATATCCCTGTTCCCGGTAACGTTTTATGACCTTTAGCGAAGGGAAGCGCCAGGCGTTATACCGCGATGCTGACGCCACAGCCGCCTTACCTTCAACCCGTTGTAAGAAAGGCAGAGACGACGAGGTATTACTTCCGTGATGAGGTACCTGTACAAGTGTAGATTGCAGATGCTGCCAATAGTGGCTGAGCATTGCCATCTCGCCCTGCGTTTCGATGTCCCCGGTTAGCAGGATGCTGTGTTGCCCATCCTCCACCTTCACGACACATGAGATATTGTTCCCCTGCATCTGCGCTTTCGGTAGCGGCCAGTGCGCGCTGAACGTCAACCCCTGCCACTGCCAGGTTTCTCCACGAAAACAGGGCGCATGGCCGGCCCAACCTAATGGACTACGCACCCATAATTCTGGCCAGGCTTTCAGTAACGATTCCAGACCACCTCGATGATCCAGATGTTCATGGCTCAGAATGATGCCCTCGGGCTGCAAAGCATGCCAGCGCAGCCACGGAATAATCAGTTGCTGCCCACTGTCACCACCAGGCCAGACAACGCCGGTGTCGTAGAGAATTGCTTTACCATTACGCTCAATCACCATTGCCAGCCCCTGCCCAACATCCAGCATATGCACCGACCACTCTCCTGGCCGGTCGGCCCGCCATAGCGGTAATAGCAGCATCGTCAGGCAAGTCAGACATAACGCAGGAATACGACACCATAGAGACAAGCGCCAACAGATCAGCATCAACCATGGCACCCAGGCTGCGGCCTGCCAACGTGCATCAATATTGATCCATCCTGCTGGCAGCCATCGCAGAAAAGCAAATAATAGTGCGAGTGTCTGGTTCGCCAGGTACCAGCAGACTTCCTCAATTAACGGGGGGCCAGTCAAGTGCAACAGCATTCCCGTCAAAATCAGGGGTACGGTGACAAATGTTACCAGAGGGATAGCCACCAGATTGGCGACCAGCGAGCTCAGACTGATCCCATGGAACATAGATAATTGTATTGGAATCAGTAATAACGTCATCCCTATCTGCAAATGGATCAGACTCATACTGCTATGCATAAGCCAGTGTTGTTGAGCTGGCATTGGTAGCCACTGATACCAGAACAGCAATGCAGCCACGGCGAAAGCCGATAACCACAGGCTATATGACAATATGGAGAGCGGATCGATAAACAGTATCGCGGCGACACAACAGAGCCAGACTTGCCAGGGTGACCACAACCGCCCAGAAAGACGTAGCGTGGCCCAGACACTAAGCGAAATGGCCGTGCGCAATGCCGGGGGCTGTAAGCCGGTGAGACATGCATATCCGATGGCACACAACGTGCCAGTAAGCATAGGCAAGGCCCAATTAACCCGATTGGCGGGGAAGTAAAACTGTATACCACGGGTAATAACGCCGCCAAGCATCGCGGCAAGAGAGATATGCAGCCCAGAGATAGCCATTAAATGAGCGATTCCTGTCTGACGCATAATCTCTTTTACCGGGCTTTCGAGTGCTGAACGTTCCCCCATTCCCAGCGCCAGGATCACCGGACGCCAGAAATAAGGGGAAAGCGTGTGTGTCAGCGACTGCAAATAATCAGCACGCCAGCTACAAGTTGGCACGATTAAACGCGCATCGCTAAAGCGCCCGCTAAGAGGAAGATGGTTTGCTAACGCATAGCGCTGAGAATCAAATCCTCCGTCGTTGAGTTGGCCATGCATTGCACGTACGCGAACGGTCATCGCCCATCGCTGTCCTGTGCAGATCGGGACAGGTAAATATTGCCCATAGAGCGTTATACCAGCGGCCGGGAACAGGCGTTTACCATTAAGACTCACTATCTTCGCCTGATGGCGAGTCATATTGTCTGTTTCGGTAATAATGACTTCAACCTGGCGGTTTGATCCAGGAAGGTTCACCGTTGGCCAAAGTGCCTGCATTGCGTTCAAAACTCCCCAGGCAAAAATGAGTAACGTGATACCCCCATAGCGTAAAAACCGTGGCCGTACGCATGCCAGCAGGCATCCACTAATGATGACGCACCAAATACTGCGGATATCGGGTAATGCTGGCAACCACAACAGCGGCAAAATGCCCAATATAATGCATGCAGCCAATGTAGATAACGCCATGCATACCTCCTTGTTGGAGCAGAAGTATGCGGAGCTCTGGCTTGCTTTTCTTTCGTAGGTTTTCAGGTTTGCGGCGCGAATTGTTGTTTTTTTATCGCGTTACATCACATCAGCAAAAATATGCGAGGCTGCTTCAGGAGAAGAAAAGCATAAAATGAAAAAGGCACCCTTTCAGGTGCCTTCTCGCATACAATTCTTTTCTTTTCGCTAAGAATTACTCATAAATATTGGCGCGGTCGCGTAATTCTTTACCCGGCTTAAAGTGCGGAACGTATTTTCCTTCCAGATCCACTTTATCGCCTGTTTTGGGGTTACGCCCGGTGCGAGGTGCACGATAGTGCAGGGAAAAACTGCCGAAACCGCGGATCTCAATGCGCTCACCCTGGGCAAGAGTAGAGGCCATATGCTCCAGCATTTCTTTTACAGCATCTTCCACGGCTTTAGCCGGGATATGCGATTGCTGGCTTGCAAGTCTTTCTATCAATTCTGACTTGGTCATGATTCCTCCGGTTTCCTTCAACGCAATATTCGCTTAATAGCTTTAACAAGGGCGGCCGTAGCCGCCCTTTGTCATTGATTACAGGACGAATCCTGTGATCTGTCAAGTAACTCATCGTCGTTCGTACGGCAACTCTGTGACTTTCGTCCTGTTACCGCACAAATAACTCCGAATACTTGATCTTATTCGCCTTTAGCTGCTTTGAAAGCTTCAGCCATAGCGTTAGAGAAGTTGCCTTCTTCCTGTTTGTTATTAACAGAAGCGATAGCATCTTTCTCGTCAGCTTCGTCTTTCGCACGTACAGACAGGCTAACTACGCGGTTCTTACGATCAACGCCGGTGAATTTAGCTTCAACGTCATCACCAACATTCAGAACCAGAGTTGCATCTTCTACACGATCACGAGAAGCTTCAGAAGCGCGCAGGTAACCTTCAACGCCGTCAGCCAGTTCTACGGTTGCGCCTTTGGCATCAACTGCAGTGACTTTACCGTTTACGATTGCGCCTTTCTTGTTCAGTGCAACGTAGTTATTGAACGGATCTTCTGCGAGCTGTTTAACGCCCAGAGAGATACGCTCACGCTCTGCGTCAACCTGCAGAACAACAGCTGCGATTTCGTCGCCTTTTTTGTATTCACGAACGGCTTCTTCGCCTGCAACGTTCCAGGAGATGTCAGACAAGTGAACCAGGCCGTCGATGCCACCGTCCAGGCCGATGAAGATACCGAAGTCAGTGATAGACTTGATTTTACCTTCAACGCGATCGCCCTTGTTGTGGGTTTCAGCAAACTGCTGCCACGGGTTGGATTTGCACTGTTTCAGGCCCAGGGAGATACGACGACGTTCTTCGTCGATATCCAGAACCATAACTTCCACTACATCGCCAACGTTAACAACTTTGGACGGGTGGATGTTTTTGTTGGTCCAATCCATTTCGGAAACGTGAACCAAGCCTTCAACGCCTTCTTCGATTTCAACGAAGCAGCCGTAGTCGGTCAGGTTGGTCACGCGGCCAGTCAGTCTGGTACCTTCCGGGTAACGTTTAGCGATAGCTACCCACGGATCTTCGCCCAACTGTTTCAGGCCCAGAGATACACGAGTACGTTCGCGGTCGAATTTCAGCACTTTAACAGTGATTTCGTCGCCAACGTTTACGATTTCGCTCGGATGCTTAACGCGTTTCCATGCCATGTCGGTGATGTGCAGCAGGCCGTCAACGCCGCCCAGGTCAACGAATGCACCGTAGTCAGTAAGGTTCTTAACGATACCTTTAACTTCCATGCCTTCCTGCAGGTTTTCCAGCAGCTGATCGCGTTCTGCACTGTTTTCGGATTCGATAACCGCACGACGGGAAACAACAACGTTGTTACGCTTCTGGTCAAGCTTGATTACTTTGAATTCAAGCTCTTTGCCTTCCAGGTGCAGAGTGTCACGGACCGGACGAACGTCTACCAGAGAACCTGGCAGGAACGCACGAATACCGTTCAGCTCAACAGTGAAGCCGCCCTTGACTTTGCCGTTGATAACACCGGTAACAGTTTCAGCGTCTTCGTAAGCTTTTTCCAGCGTGATCCAGGCTTCATGACGTTTAGCTTTCTCACGGGACAGCAGGGTTTCACCGAAGCCGTCTTCTACTGCATCCAGAGCAACGTCAACTTCGTCACCAACCTGGATTTCCAGTTCGCCCTGGGCGTTTTTGAACTGCTCAGCCGGAATGGCAGACTCAGATTTCAGACCGGCGTCAACCAGTACAATATCTTTGTCGATAGCAACAACAACACCACGAACGATAGAACCCGGGCGGGTTTCGATTTCTTTCAGGGACTCTTCAAAGAGTTGAGCAAAAGATTCAGTCATATTGATAATCTTCAGGATTCTTCAATTTAACGTCCACCTGGCTTCATGCCGGATGGGGTTGTTTCACATGCCTGCTCACATTCCATTGCAGCAGGTACTACGAATTCGGTCGCTTACGCGAGAGCCAATTTTTGGCGTGCATATTGTAGCGCTTTCTCAATCACTTGCTCAATGCTTAAACTGGTTGAATCCAGAACTAAAGCATCAGCAGCGGGAACCAGCGGCGCTACAGGACGATTACGATCGCGATCGTCACGTTCCTTGATCTCGGCCAAAAGGCGTTCAAAGTTAACACTAAAGCCTTTCTCCTGCAACTGGAGCATACGACGATTCGCACGTTCTTCAGAAGAAGCGTCAAGGAAAATTTTCACTGGTGCGTCGGGGAAAACGACCGTCCCCATATCACGGCCATCGGCGATAAGACCCGGTGCTTCGCGAAACGCGCGCTGGCGGCGTAATAATGCTTCACGCACGCGCGGAAACGCAGCAACCTGCGATGCTGCATTTGCCACGTCCTGGGTGCGAATTTCAGCGCTCACATCCTCACCTTCAAGGATCACTTCCAGATTTCCGTCGGTTGAGATAAATCGCACATCCAGATGCGCTGCCAGAGGAACCAGCACCTCTTCCGAGGTTACATCGACGTGGTGATGCAGTGCAGCGAGTGCCAGCACACGATAAATTGCGCCTGAATCCAACAGATGCCATTGCAATGCTTCCGCCATTGCCTTGCAAAGCGTGCCTTTTCCCGCACCGCTTGGTCCATCAATGGTGATTACCGGGGCAATTGCCGTCATCTTTTTCTCCTTAATCAAGGCATATCGTTACGTAAACGTCGCGCATTATACGCGGCAATGCACACAATCGTTACTACTGCGTGCGAATAACAGAGGGGTCTGAAGCTGAGTGTAGAATAAATGTTCGGCAGGTCGGGCTGATTTACACCAGCCCGGAGCACAGAGGGTTACGCGAGCGTACTGATGCGAGCTAACTGCTCAAAATAGTCGGGGAAGGTTTTCGCCGTACATTTCGGATCCAGAATAGTGACTGGCGTATCTGACAGCGCCACCAGCGAGAAGCACATCGCCATACGGTGATCATTATATGTGCCAATTTCCGCAAACTGTAATTTTCCCGGCGGTGTGATGCGGATATAATCCTCACCCTCTTCCACCGTTGCGCCCACTTTGCGCAACTCTGTCGCCATCGCAAACAGGCGATCTGTTTCCTTCACTCGCCAGTTATAAATATTACGCAGCGTAGTGGTGCCTTTGGCAAAAAGTGCAGCCGTCGCGATAGTCATTGCCGCATCCGGGATATGATTCATGTCCATATCAATAGCGTTCAGCTCACCGCGTGTGCAAGCAATATAGTCATCGCCCCAGACCACCGTCGCGCCCATTTTTTCCAGTACGTCGGCAAAGCGGATATCACCCTGTACGCTGTTACGCCCGATCCCGGTCACTTTTACCGTGCCGCCTTTGATCGCACCTGCTGCCAGAAAATAAGAGGCAGAGGATGCATCGCCCTCCACCAGATACTGGCCAGGAGACTGATATTGCTGACCGCCGCGCACCACGAAACGCTGGTAGTGCTGATTTTCGACCACCACGCCAAAGGTTTCCATCAGATGCAACGTGATGTCGATATAAGGTTTAGAGACCAAATCGCCTTTGATAGTGATAACGGTATCCTGCGGCGCCAATGGCGCAGTCATCAGCAACGCTGTCAGAAACTGACTGGAAACGCTGCCATCCACGCTCACGTCACCGCCGGTAAAACCGCCGCGCAGGTGCAAAGGAGGATAATTTTCCTGCTCGAGGTAATCAATTTGCGCTCCCCCCTGACGCAACGCGTCAACCAGGTGTCCAATCGGGCGCTCTTTCATGCGCGGTTCACCGGTCAACACCAGGTCGTTTGCCCCAAGACAAAGTGCCGCAGCCAGAGGGCGCATTGCTGTTCCGGCATTGCCAAGAAACAGCTCCAGTTTTTCCGCAGAGTGCAACGGACCACCCATGCCCGTCACTTCACAACGGGTACGATCGGCAGACAAGGTGTAATGAACTCCCAGCGCGCTGAGCGCATTCAACATATGGCGCACGTCGTCGCTGTCCAGCAAATTGGTCAGAACGGTAGTACCACGGGCAAATGCAGCAAGCAACAAAGCGCGGTTTGAGACACTTTTCGAACCAGGCAGATTGATGGTGCCATCTACCCGCGCGATGGGTTGTAACGTCAGGGATTCCATGAAACTTTACTCTCAACAGACAAAATAAAACCCCGCAGTGCGACTGCGGGGAATGCAGACTACGGCAATTAACCGTGGCGACGTTCGAAATCGACCATAAAGTCGGTCAGCGCCTGTACGCCAGCCAGTGGCATCGCATTATAAATTGAGGCGCGCATACCGCCAACGACACGGTGGCCCTTCAGAGCGTGCAGACCCGCAGCGAATGACTCTTCAAGGAAGAGTTTGTCCAGTTCGCTGTCCGCCAACTGGAACGGAATGTTCATGCGCGAACGGTTAGACTTCGCCACATCGTTGCGATAAAAGTCGCTGTGGTCGATTACGCCATACAACAGTTCGCTTTTTTGCTGGTTGACTTTCTCCATTGCGGCGACGCCACCCTGTTTTTTCAGCCATTTAAACACCAACCCTGAGAGGTACCAGGCAAAAGTCGGCGGCGTGTTGAACATAGAGTCGTTTTCATTCAGCACGCTGTAATCGAGGATAGACGGACAGGCGACATGAGCTTTGCCCAGCAGATCTTCACGTACGATCACCAGCGTTAATCCTGCCGGACCGATATTTTTCTGCGCGCCCGCATAAATCACACCAAAACGGCTGACATCAATTTCGCGCGAAAGGATGGTTGAGGAGAAATCGGCCGTTACTACCACATCATTGGCGAACGCAGGTGTTTCATCGATCGCGATACCATCAATCGTTTCGTTCGGGCAGTAGTGGAGGTAAGCCGCGTTATTACTGAGTTGCCATTCGCTCATCGGCTTAACAGCACGCAGGCCATCAACAGTGATTTTCGCGTCAATAACGTGCGGAATGCAGTATTTTTTCGCTTCTTTAACCGCACTCGCCGCCCAGTAACCGGCATCAACATAATCAGCGGTTGTTTTATCACCCAGCAAATTGAGCGGAACGCCAGCAAACTGACCGCGACCGCCGCCGTGACAGAACAAAACCTTATAGTTGGAGGGGATGTTCAGCAGATCACGAAAGTCCTTCTCCGCCTCTTCAGCCACATGGATAAACTCTTTACTACGATGGCTAATTTCCATCACCGAAGTGCCAAGACCTTGCCAGTCGCACAATTCCTGTTGCGCCTGTTTGAGCACATCCGCCGGTAATACTGCCGGGCCAGAACTAAAATTGAAGACCTGAGTCATTTCCCCTCACCACGCTAAAAAGCAATAAGTTATTCCTGTGACATCGGTTTTATCATTGCGCGTCACGCGCCGCAATGGGTAATAGCCGCGCAGGGGGAAATGTGCACTCAGTCACATAGCAGAATGTTTTGCACAGCCAAGCCGTGCCCGATAAAAAACCTGTTATGTCACTCGAATTGCCCGACTGGCCTTCGACCATTCCGGATTTGCACAGCGCGCGCAGGATCGCTTTTCGCCTGCCTGCAAAGTGACAATTTTACTGCAACGTACGCAAACGTAGTCGCCCGATTCAGGCACTGAGGTATACCGCTCACTGCACCCTTCTGGCAGAATACAAAGCCCAGGTTTAACCTCCTTGTTGGGGAAGTAGTAGACGCTGATTTGGCCATTGGTTTCCATGATAGCCAGCCGAATCTGCCCAAGATGCTCTATACCGTGGCCGCGCAATTCCATGAAAAACTCAAATTCAGTCATGTTCTCTTCATGCAATTTCTCCCATGCCAGCTCACCGTTCTCAACAATAACAACCGGTTTACCTTCCAGCAGATCTTCCAGCTTTTCGCTGTGCGACATCAGCCACATCACCAGACGGTAAAGCACTGCCAGCGTAATAAAAACCACCAGCACGGGTAGCATTGGAACGTTGTCATAAAAGGCCACATCTCCCGCTGCTGAGCCCAGCGTCAGGATAATAAGGACTTCAAACAACGACATTTGCCGTACGCCACGCCTGCCAGTGATCTTGAGAAATAAAAAGACTAAAACGAAGGTATAGAGGCTACGTAGTGCCACTTCCCACAAAAATTCGAAGGGAACTTTATCCAGGGCCATGCGATGAAGGTCGAATGCTTTCATTTTTCCATCCGTGAACAGTCGGTTATTCTCCCTAAGCATAGACCGCTGTTTTATTTTCGCCGGGCAGATGCGGAAGATAGCGCCAGTCACGCAAAACCCGTATCATTGCGCGCTTTACGTACGAAAAAAGTGACCGCCATGACTCAAACATTTATTCCCGGCAAAGACGCCGCACTGGAAGACTCCATCGCTCGCTTCCAGCAAAAGCTCACCGACCTCGGTTTTCACATTGAAGAAGCCTCATGGCTGAATCCGGTACCAAACGTCTGGTCCGTGCATATTCGCGATAAAGAGTGCGCGTTGTGCTTCACCAACGGTAAGGGCGCAACGAAAAAGGCTGCGCTTGCCTCTGCACTGGGCGAATACTTCGAACGTCTTTCCACCAACTACTTCTTCGCTGACTTCTGGCTGGGTGATGCCATCGCGCAAGGCCCGTTCGTTCACTACCCGAACGAAAAGTGGTTCCCACTGCCGGAAGATGACTCTCTGCCTGAGGCGATCCTTGATGCTCGTCTGCGTGCATTCTACGATCCACAGAACGAGCTGACCGCCGGGATGCTGGTTGATCTGCAATCCGGTAATGATGAACGCGGTATCTGCGCCCTGCCGTTTACCCGCCAGTCTGACGAGCAGACGGTTTATATTCCGATGAACATCGTCGGCAACCTGTATGTTTCCAACGGCATGTCTGCCGGTAACACCCGCAACGAAGCCCGCGTACAGGGCCTGTCTGAGGTGTTCGAACGCCATATTAAGAACCGTATTATCGCAGAGAGTATCAGCCTGCCGGAGATCCCACAGGAAGTGCTGGCCCGCTACCCTGGCGTGGTGGAAGCCATTGCTAAACTGGAGGCAGAAGGCTTCCCGATTTTTGCCTACGATGGCTCGCTGGGCGGTAAATATCCCGTGATCTGCGTCGTGCTGTTTAATCCGGCGAATGGCACCTGTTTTGCCTCCTTTGGTGCGCACCCGGATTTTGGCGTTGCGCTGGAACGTACAGTCACCGAGCTGTTGCAGGGACGCGGTCTGAAAGATCTCGATGTTTTTACCCCGCCAACTTTTGATGACGAAGAAGTGGCTGAACACGCTAACCTGGAAACTCACTTCATTGATTCCAGCGGTTTGATCTCATGGGATCTGTTTAAGCAGGATGCGGATTATCCGTTCGTTGACTGGAGTTTCGCAGGAACCACCGAAGAAGAGTTCGCCACGCTGATGGCCATCTTCAATGCGGAGGATAAAGAGGTTTATATCGCCGATTACGAGCACCTTGGCGTGTACGCCTGCCGTATTCTGGTGCCGGGCATGTCCGATATTTATCCGGCAGAAGATCTATGGCTGGCGAATAACACCATGGGCAGCCATCTGCGCGAAACTATCCTGTCACTACCAGCCAGCGAGTGGGATAAAGAGGAGTATCTCAATCTTATCGCCCAACTGGACGACGAAGGTCATGATGATTTTACCCGCGTTCGTGAACTGCTGGGTCTGGCGACCGGTAAAGAGAATGGCTGGTATACCCTGCGTATTGGTGAGTTAAAAGCGATGCTGGCGCTGGCTGGTGGCGATCTGGATCAAGCGCTGACCTGGACCGAATGGACCATGGAATTCAACGCGTCCATCTTCAGTGCGGAGCGCGCCAACTACTACCGCTGCCTGCAAACGCTACTGTTGCTGGCGCAAGAAGAGGATCGCGAACCGCTGCAATATCTGAATGCATTCGTACGCATGTACGGCGCGCAGACAGTTGAAGCGGCCAGCGCCGCATTGAGCGGTGAAGCGCCGTTCTATGGCTTGCAACCAGCAGACGGTACCCTGCAGGCATTCCCGGCGCATCAATCACTGTTAGCGGCTTACGAAAAGTTACAACGCGCCAAAGCGGCATTCTGGGCGAAATAACGACAACCAGTACGACAATATGTAGGCTTCATCGCAGGTCTACGCTATATTACGGGGCAATTTTATTGCCCCTTTTTATTTATATTTTTGCAATGCCAGTCAGTTGTAATAATTAAGTTAAATATGGGTAAATGGTATTATTACCTGCGGACTAATATTGTTACTTCTTATGGCAACTACCCCATTTTAATTAACGATTTTTCGGAGGCTTCATAAAAACAATCAACTCATTTTATAACTTTTAAAATTTATTTTTATTTTGATAATCAACAAGTTACTCCGCACCTGCTGAAAAACCATGCACTTTGCGGTCCTATAAGCCAGGCGAGATATGATCCATATCAAATTCTCTTGCATAATGCTTTGTTAGTATCTCGTCGCCGACTTAAATAAAGAGAGAGTTAGTGTGAAAGCTGACAACCCTTTTGATCTAATACTTCCAGCTGCGATGGCCAAAGTTGCCGAAGAAGCAGGTGTCTACAAAGCAACTAAGAAACCGCTGACAACGTTCTTTTTGGCGATTACAGCAGGTGTCTTTATCTCCATCGCGTTTGTTTTTTATATTACTGCCACCACCGGGACAGCATCAATGCCGTTCGGCATGGCTAAACTGGTTGGTGGGATATGCTTCTCATTAGGGTTAATTCTTTGCGTCATCTGCGGCGCAGATCTTTTCACATCAACTGTGTTGATCGTGGTGGCAAAAGCCAGTGGACGCATTACCTGGGGCCAGTTGGCTCGTAACTGGATAAACGTCTATATCGGTAACCTGATTGGCGCACTGCTGTTCGTGCTGCTGATGTGGTTATCCGGGGAATATATGGTAGCAAATGGCGGCTGGGGCTTGAATGTTCTGCAAACTGCTGACCATAAACTGCACCATACCTTTATTGAAGCTGTCGCACTGGGTATTTTGGCGAACCTGATGGTCTGCCTCGCCGTATGGATGAGCTACTCAGGTCGCAGTCTGACCGATAAGGCGCTGATTATGGTGCTGCCGGTGGCCATGTTTGTTGCCAGCGGCTTTGAGCACAGTATTGCAAACATGTTTATGATACCGATGGGTGTCGTAATCCGTAACTTTGCTAGCCCGGAGTTCTGGACCGCAGTTGGTTCCAGCCCGGAAAGTTTTTCTCATCTGACTATTACGAATTTCATCATCGATAACCTTATTCCGGTAACAATCGGGAATATCATAGGTGGTGGGTTATTAGTCGGGTTGACATACTGGGTCATTTACCTGCGTGGCAACGATCATCATTAATGGTTGTTTCAGGCAGTAAATAAAAAATCCACTTAAGAAGGTAGGTGTTACATGTCCGAGCTTAATGAAAAATTAGCCACAGCCTGGGAAGGTTTTGCGAAAGGTGACTGGCAGAAAGAAGTCAACGTACGTGACTTTATCCAGAAAAACTACACCCCATATGAAGGCGACGAATCCTTCCTGGCTGGCGCTACTGACGCGACCACCGCCCTGTGGGACAAAGTCATGGAAGGGGTTAAACTGGAAAACCGCACTCACGCGCCAGTTGATTTTGACACCTCTGTTGCTTCCACCATTACTTCTCACGACGCTGGCTACATCAATAAAGCGCTTGAGAAAATCGTTGGTCTGCAAACTGAAGCTCCGCTGAAACGCGCTATCATCCCGTTTGGCGGCATCAAAATGGTTGAAGGTTCCTGCAAAGCGTACAATCGCGAACTGGACCCGATGCTGAAAAAAATCTTCACCGAATACCGCAAAACCCATAACCAGGGTGTATTCGATGTTTACACCAAAGACATTCTGAACTGCCGTAAATCCGGTATTCTGACTGGTCTGCCGGATGCTTACGGCCGTGGTCGTATCATTGGTGACTACCGTCGCATTGCGCTGTACGGTATCGACTTCCTGCTGAAAGACAAATACGCCCAGTTCCTGTCTCTGCAATCCGATCTGGAAAACGGCGTAAATCTGGAAGCAACTATCCGTCTGCGTGAAGAAATCGCTGAACAGCACCGCGCACTGGGTCAGATCAAAGAGATGGCGGCTAAATACGGCTGCGATATCTCCGGTCCGGCAACTAACGCTAAAGAAGCAATCCAGTGGACCTACTTCGGTTACCTGGCTGCAGTTAAATCTCAGAACGGCGCTGCAATGTCCTTCGGTCGCGTATCCACCTTCCTGGATGCTTACATCGAACGCGACCTGAAAGCAGGCAAAATCTCTGAAAAAGACGCGCAGGAAATGATTGACCACCTGGTCATGAAACTGCGTATGGTTCGCTTCCTGCGTACTCCTGAGTATGATGAACTGTTCTCCGGTGACCCGATTTGGGCAACTGAATCTATCGGCGGTATGGGCGTTGACGGCCGTACTCTGGTTACCAAAAACAGCTTCCGTTTCCTGAACACCCTGTACACCATGGGCCCGTCTCCGGAACCGAACATCACCGTTCTGTGGTCTGAAAAACTGCCGCTGAACTTCAAAAAATTCGCTGCGAAAGTCTCCATCGATACCTCTTCTCTGCAATACGAGAACGATGACCTGATGCGTCCTGACTTCAACAACGACGACTATGCGATTGCTTGCTGTGTAAGCCCGATGATTGTGGGTAAACAAATGCAGTTCTTCGGTGCTCGCGCTAACCTCGCGAAAACCATGCTGTACGCAATCAACGGCGGCGTTGATGAAAAACTGAAAATGCAGGTTGGTCCGAAAGCTGAGCCGATCAAAGGTGACTTGCTGAAATTCGACGAAGTCATGGATCGTATGGATCACTTCATGGACTGGCTGGCTAAACAGTACGTCACCGCACTGAACGTTATCCACTACATGCACGACAAGTACAGCTACGAAGCCTCTCTGATGGCGCTGCACGACCGTGACGTAATTCGCACCATGGCATGCGGTATCGCCGGTCTGTCCGTTGCTGCTGACTCCCTGTCTGCAATCAAATATGCGAAAGTTAAACCGATTCGTGACGAAGACGGTCTGGCAATCGACTTCGAAATCGAAGGCGAATACCCGCAGTTTGGTAACAACGACGCTCGCGTCGACGATCTGGCTGTTGACCTGGTAGAACGTTTCATGAAGAAAATTCAGAAACTGACTACTTACCGCAACGCTATCCCGACTCAGTCTGTTCTGACCATCACCTCTAACGTTGTGTATGGTAAGAAAACCGGTAACACCCCAGATGGTCGTCGCGCTGGTGCTCCGTTCGGACCAGGTGCCAACCCGATGCACGGCCGTGACCAGAAAGGTGCTGTTGCCTCTCTGACCTCCGTTGCTAAACTGCCGTTCGCTTACGCTAAAGATGGTATTTCTTACACCTTCTCTATCGTTCCGAATGCACTGGGTAAAGACGATGAAGTGCGTAAAGCCAACCTCGCAGGTCTGATGGATGGTTACTTCCATCACGAAGCGTCCATCGAAGGTGGTCAACATCTGAACGTGAACGTGATGAACCGTGAAATGCTGCTCGACGCGATGGAAAACCCGGAAAAATATCCGCAGTTGACCATCCGTGTTTCAGGTTATGCAGTACGTTTCAACTCCCTGACTAAAGAACAGCAGCAGGACGTTATTACTCGTACCTTCACTCAAACCATGTAATGGTATTGACTGAAATCGCGAAGTAAAAAGCGTACAATAAAGGCTCCACGTAGGTGGGGCCTTTTTAATACCCGAGCCCGCTTTGTCAGAGGTCTATACTTGCTGGATATCTGACAAAACAGACTTAGCGCAAAAGGAAATAAATTGCGCAGACACAGGCCCGGATGGGCCGCATCTGGAGAAAACACCGCAATGTCAGTTATTGGTCGCATCCACTCCTTCGAATCCTGTGGCACGGTTGACGGCCCGGGTATCCGCTTCATTACTTTCTTCCAGGGCTGCCTGATGCGCTGCCTCTATTGTCATAACCGTGATACCTGGGACACACATGCTGGTAAAGAGATCACGGTTGAAGATCTGATGAGCGACGTGGTGACTTATCGCCATTTTATGAACGCATCCGGCGGCGGCGTAACCGCATCCGGCGGTGAGGCTATTCTGCAAGCGGAGTTTGTCCGCGACTGGTTTCGCGCCTGTAAAAAAGAAGGGATTCATACCTGCCTCGACACTAACGGCTTTGTGCGCCGCTACGATCCGGTGATTGATGAGCTTCTGGAAGTTACCGACCTGGTCATGCTCGATTTGAAACAAATGAACGATGAGATTCACCAGAATCTGGCCGGTGTCTCTAACCAGCGTACGCTGGAGTTTGCCCAGTACCTGGCGAAGAAAAATATTCAGGTCTGGATCCGCTACGTGGTCGTTCCGGGCTGGTCAGACGATGACGACTCCGCGCACCGCCTCGGTGAATTTACCCGTGATATGGGCAATGTCGAGAAAATAGAACTGTTGCCCTACCATGAGCTGGGTAAACACAAATGGGTCGCCATGGGTGAAGAGTACAAGCTTGATGGCATCCATCCACCGAAAAAAGAGACCATGGAACGTGTCAAAGGCATTCTGGAGCAGTACGGTCATAAAGTGATGTACTAAGCCGCTGTAACAGCAAAAAGCCACAACACGCCGTTGTGGCTTTTTTATGCCGGGCTGCTTCACTGCCGATGTCACTCAGGCGTGCGCAACCGGAGTGGGATGATGCCCGGCTTTACGCATCAACATCACCAGATAGATAAGCGATACGCCCGCAATCATGACAAACAGCAGACTGTCTGAATAGCTTTGCATCAGCATCGCCGTAAGCGTCGGGCCAAGCAAGCTACCAATGGTGTAGCTCAACAGCAGAGCCTGATTCATGGCCACCAACTGGCGGTGTTCCACTTTCTCACACGCCCAGGCCATTGCCACCGGGTAAAGAGTAAAACCGGCCGTTCCCAATACAAACAGCGCCGGTGCCATCGCCGCATTACTCAGCATTCCCATACAACCGATAATCACGACAAACACCTGCACACGCAGCACCAACAGTCGGCCAAAACGATCAGCCAGACGGCCAACAGGCCACTGCCCGATAATGCCTGAGCTCACCAACAGCGCCATCCAGAAACCGATACCGGAATCACTGATCCCCTGATGTGAAAGATAGAGCGGCATCAGACCATACAACGAGCCGAGAATAATCCCTGAGATAATGCAACCGTTCACCCCCAGGCGCGCCTGGCGAAGGCGCAGCATCGGCCATACTGAGGTCACGGCTTGCTCCTCATTCTGTTGATTAACAATACGGGTAAACAGCAGCGGCAGGATCGCCGCCAGCACCAGCCCTGTCATCAAAGGCAGCACACTCATCAGATCCGTCGGCAATTTGCTGACAATTACCTGTCCCAGCACAGTGCCTACATAATAAACCATCATATAAGCCGCCAGCAGGCGGCCACGGTTACGGGAGGTGCCGCTGCACATTAGCGCACTTTCCACCACCACCCAGATCATTGCGCAGCCCACACCGGCGATGAAGCGCCAAATCATCCAGCTCCAGAAACCCACCATTAGCCCCAGCCCAACGCAGCCGGCAGCGAAAATCAGCGAGGCAATGTAATAGCTACGATTAAACCCCAGACGACGGATAAGACGCCCGGTCAATAAGGTGCCGAGTAAATTACCGGTAAAATAAGATGACCCCACCATACCGACCTGCCAGGTGGGTAAGTTTTCATGGGCGAGCCAGAGCGGCACGAGCGTATTCAGCGTCGCGATCGCCAGCGTCAACAGCATCAGACCGCAGAGCAATAGCAGCACCGGCCGGGTATAGGTGGACATGGATTCAAACCGTGAGGAAGTTCAGATTGCGTGCGCATCATGCCACTGGCAAACGCAAAGTCAATCCACAGAATTAGCGGGCTGGCATGAATTGTGCGTTGTCGATTTGAAAAACTTATCCCGCATCGATTCAATGAACTTCAGATAATATTCATCTGATTGTTTTTATTGTGCTAAGCCGCCGAAACAGCACAGAGAACAGTAGAAAAATTTCATGATAGAAAATGAAAAAAGCCGGGCATTTCGCCCGGCCGGATATAACCCATTAACATATTAGCTGGCAATAGCCATACCAACCGTCATATGCAATCCGTAGAACACGCCGCGTCCAATAAGTTCGCCCGCCAGCGCCAGGACAAATGCCAGCGACAGCAACGGCAAAGCAGGCTGGTACCCTTTCAGTTGCGGAATAACCCAGCACGCCAGTGCAATCAGTAGTAGCGCTACCCGCCATGCCATCAGTGAGCCGTATGCCGGAACTAGCGCAGAAGCCTGCTGAATCGAGCTATGAATCGTCGCCAGTTCCGTCCCCTGTATCAGTGCCACCATGGCACTGAGTGACAATGCCAATAGTGAGATAGCAGGCAATAGACGCATCGCCCAGCCATCGACGCCCGCACAACGTAATAGCAAGTAACCCAGCAGCGGCCCACCGATAAGCATGGTCAGGAAGAAACCCAGTGAGGTCCAGATGCTGTACCAGGTCGGTACGGTATCAATGCTGTTATAGACGCGCGCCATCATCCACACAAATACCACACCCAGCACCATCGTCACTACCAACCACAGGCTGCGTAACCCTACAGGTAACTTGCCCAGCACTGCCAGCAACCAGCCCACACCGCCGACAATAAAGAAAATGGCACCGCTAGCGATTTCATTGCTCAACGCCGATGCGCCCACACGGTTAAGGGCATTGAAGGCGCGCAACGGTGAACCGAGGTGCAGGGTCGAGGCAATAAACGCCGCCCCCATCAACACCCATAAGCCGAACATACTGCGTATTACGCGCTGTTGCTGGTCAACCGTCAGATTGCCCTTCAGCAAAGCCAACGCCAGGACAATAAACCCACCAGCGACACACTGCCCAAAGACCGTGAAGATCATCAGCGGCCACTCATGCCATCCACTTCCCATCTCACACCTCCTGCGGATTCGCCAGATAACCGGTGGTGTCCCCTGTCGGGCGGCTATTAGCATTGGGTTTAATTACGATACATGGTTTCGTGAAATGCGCTGCGGGTAGCGGCGCGACAGCCGCCAGTTGGCCATGTTTCTGCCGTAGTTCTTCTATAGGGCCGAATTCCAGCGCCCGTAATGGGCAGGATTCCACACAAATTGGTTTTTTCCCGTCAGCAACGCGTTCATAGCAACCATCACACTTGGTCATATGTCCTTTTTGTGCATTGTACTGCGGTGCGCCATACGGGCAGGCCATATGGCAGTAGCGGCAACCGATGCATATATCTTCGTCCACCACCACAAAGCCATCCTCTCGCTTGTGCATAGCGCCGCTAGGACACACTTTGGTACATGCCGGATCTTCACAGTGGTTGCAGGCAATCGACATATAATAGGCAAACACATTCTGATGCCAGACGCCGTTATCCTGTTGCCAGTCGCCACCTGCATATTCATAAATGCGGCGGAAGTTAATGTCGGGAGTTAAGTTTTTGTAGTCTTTACAGGCCAGTTCACAGGTTTTACACCCGGTGCAACGGCTTGAATCAATAAAAAATCCATACTGCGTAGTCATCACTTACTCCTTACGCCTTTTCGACCTGGACAAGGTTTGTATGCGACGGGTTGCCTTTCGCCAGCGGAGATGGTCGTTGCGTAGTCAGCACATTTATAGATCCAGCCTGATCGACACGCCGGGCATCAGGGTTGTACCAGGCACCCTCACCCAGCGCGACCACACCTGGTATCATGCGTGGCGTTACTTTCGCCTCGATTTGAACTTCACCCCGGTCGTTAAAGATGCGCACGCGGTCACCGTTGCTGATCCCGCGTAATTGCGCATCAATTGGGTTAATCCACATCTCCTGCCGGCAAGCCGCATTCAGCACATCAACGTTGCCGTATGTAGAGTGAGTTCGCGCTTTGTAATGAAAACCGGTTAGTTGTAGCGGATAGGTTTTGCTGAGCGGAGCGTTGTAATTTTCAAAACCAGCGCTGTATACCGGTAGCGGATCGATAACATCCTCCTTGTCCAGCTCCCAACTTGCCGCAATGGCTGCCAGTTGCGCTGAGTAGATCTCGATTTTCCCTGATGGTGTGGTGAGTGGATTTTTTTGCGGATCGTCACGGAAAGTCTTGTAAGCCACATGGTGACCGGCCGGATCGCGCTGTTTGAACATGCCCTGTTTGCGTAATGCATCGAAAGTTGGCATGTCAGGGATAGCCTGACGGGACTGTTCGTAGAGATAACGCATCCACTCTTCTTGTGAGCGGCCCTCGGTGAACTGTTGTTCCACACCCATACGCTTAGCCAGTTCACTGGTCATTTCGTAGAGAGTTTTGCATTCAAAGCGTGGTTTAATCGCCTGATCGGCAAAAATGACGTACGACATGTTGCCGCAGGAGGCATCCAGTGCGAAATCCATCTGTTCCGAGGCGGTACAATCCGGAAGCAAAATGTCGGCATATTTCGCGGAAGAGGTCATGTGGCAATCGATCACCACGATCAGCTCGCACTTCTTATCATCCTGCAAGATGTCATGGGTGCGGTTGATCTGTGAATGCTGGTTAATCAGACAGTTACCGGCATAGTTCCAGATCATCTTGATCGGCACATCCAGCTTATCTTTGCCGCGTACCCCGTCACGCGTAGCCGTCATCTCCGGGCCACGCTCAATAGCATCGGTCCACAGAAACATCGAGATACTGGTCTGCACCGGATTTTCCAGCGTCGGCATGCGCACAAACGGCAGCTCGTATGAGCCTTCACGTGCGCCGCTATTACCACCGTTGAGCCCAACATTGCCGGTCAAAATTGCCAGCATGGCAATGGCACGCGACACCAACTCGCCATTCGCATGGCGTTGCGGCCCCCAACCCTGGGAGATAAATGCCGGTTTGGTGCTGGCAATTTCACGAGCCAGCGTAATAATACGCGCCTGGGGGATCCCAGTAATAACAGATGCCCACTCCGGCGTCTTGGCAATGCCATCATTGCCCTGACCCAGAATGTACGCCTTATAGTGTCCGTTGGCTGGCGCGTCTGCGGGTAACGTTTTTTCATCGTAGCCAACACAGTATTTATCGAGAAAAGGCTGATCAACAAGGTTTTCCGTGATCATCACCCAGGCCAGTGCTGACACCAGCGCAGCATCAGTGCCTGGGCGGATTGGGATCCACTCATCTTCACGCCCGGCACCAGTATCAGTGTAACGTGGATCGATAATGATCATGCGGGCATTCGATTTTTGCCGTGCCTGTTCAATGTAGTACGTTACGCCTCCACCACTCATGCGGGTTTCGCCAGGGTTGTTACCGAACATCACCACCAACTGGCTATTTTCAATATCCGACGGACTGTTGCCGTCTGCCCATCCGCCGTAGGTATAATTCAGCCCGGCGGCGATTTGGGCGCTAGAATAGTCGCCATATTGATTAAGATATCCCCCGCAACAGTTCATCAAGCGGGCAATGAGTGTCTTGCCTGGCGGCCATGAACGCGTCAGCGTCCCCCCCAGCGTACCCGTACCATAGTTCAGATAGATAGATTCGTTACCGTACTCTTTAATCAGACGCTGCATATTGTTGGTAATGGTATCGAATGCCTCCTGCCAACTGATGCGCTCGAATTTACCCTCACCCCGTTTACCCACGCGCTTCATCGGATACTTAAGGCGATCCGGGTTATAGACGCGGCGGCGCATTGAACGACCGCGAAGACACGCACGTACCTGGTGCAACCCGTCATAGTTGTCGTCACCGGTATTGTCGGTTTCTACATATTTGATTTCACCATCCACCACATGCATGCGCAGCGGACACCGGCTACCACAGTTCACGGTACAGGCACTCCATACCACGTTTTCCTGCACCGGGGTAATCGCATCCGCAGCGGACGCCAGGCGGGTAAAAGGCAATGCGAAAGTGCTACTTGCAACCGCCAGACCACCGAGTGCCGTCGTTTTCATAAACCCACGACGGCTAACCTCAGCATCCAGCAACTCATCAGACATTTTCATGTTCATAACGACTCGCTTTGATTGCTCATAAAGAAAAACCGATATATATTTATTTATATAGCGAATTTGCTTTTTATCAGAGTTTTGTACTGACTATGCTATTTGAGTACTACTACTTTGGAGGAAGGTGATTATTGTTTGGTATCAAGCAAGGGCGTAAAAAAAGCGCCAACAGGCGCTTTTTGATAAATATTAAAGAAATGATTAACCGATGAATTCAAGACCGTTCATATACGGACGCAGTACTTCAGGAACCTCGATACGACCATCGGCCTGCTGATAGTTTTCCATCACGGCAACCAGCGTACGGCCGACAGCTAAACCAGAACCATTCAGCGTATGCACCAGACGGGTTTTCTTGTCGGACTTGCTGCGGCAGCGTGCCTGCATGCGACGCGCCTGGAAATCCCATACGTTAGAACAGGAAGAAATTTCACGGTAAGTATTCTGCGCCGGAACCCATACTTCCAGATCGTAGGTTTTGCATGCACCAAAGCCCATATCACCAGTACAGAGCAGAATCTTGCGGTACGGCAGACCGAGCAGTTGCAACACTTTCTCAGCATGACCGGTCATCTCTTCCAGCGCTTCCATCGACTCTTCCGGGCGGACAATCTGCACCATTTCAACTTTGTCGAACTGGTGCATACGAATCAAACCACGGGTATCACGGCCGTAAGACCCCGCTTCGGAGCGGAAACACGGTGTGTGAGCGGTCATTTTGATCGGCAGATCGTCTTCGTCGATGATCTCATCGCGTACCAGGTTGGTCAGCGGCACTTCAGCCGTCGGGATCAATGCATAGTTGCTGCTGTCAGATTCTTCTTCCAGCGGACGCGTGTGGAACAGATCGCCAGCAAATTTCGGCAACTGGCCGGTGCCATACAGCGTGTCGTGGTTGACCAGATACGGTACGTAGTTTTCCGCGTAGCCATGCTGCTCGGTGTGCAAATCGAGCATGAACTGCGCCAACGCGCGATGCATACGGGCGATTTGCCCTTTCATCACCACGAAACGGGCGCCAGTCAGTTTTACGGCGGCAGCAAAATCCAGACCGCTGTGCATTTCGCCCAGCGTAACATGATCGCGGATTTCAAAATCGAATTGGCGCGGTGTACCCCAGCGGCTGATTTCGACGTTATCGTTCTCATCGCGCCCCGTCGGGACACAGTCGTCAGGCAGGTTCGGAATAGTCAGTGCAATCTCACGGATCTCAGCCAACAGGGTTTCCAGTTCGGCTTTCGCTGCGTCAAGTTCTTCACCCAGCTTGTTCACTTCCAGGCGTAATGGCTCAATGTCTTCCCCGCGTGCTTTCGCCTGGCCAATGGATTTCGATCGCGAGTTACGCTCTGCTTGCAGGTTCTCGGTATTAACCTGCAAAACTTTACGACGCTCTTCGAGCGCGCGTAATTTGTCTACATCCAGCTTAAAGCCCCGGCGTGCCAGTTTTTCAGCGACTGCGTCTGGCTCGGTACGCAGCAGATTGGGATCGAGCATGCTTTTCCTGTGCTTGTTGTATTGTAAAAAGAAGAAGTCGATCGCTGCCTGCGATCGATATAATGTACAGCGGTAACCTTACCGCAACGCCTGCACTAGCGATAGCGTTTTATAGGGCTTTTATGATCCTGTTCGGCCAGCCAGGCGAGCTTTTCGCCAATCTTGCCCTCAAGACCTCTGTTGGTGGGGTGATAATAGCGCGTTTGTGCTAATTCCTGTGGGAAATACTCCTCACCAGCAGCATAGGCATTGGGTTCGTCGTGTGCATAACGATACTCCTGGCCGTACCCCATCTCTTTCATCAATTTCGTTGGAGCGTTACGCAGGTGTACAGGCACATCGAAATCCGGGCGGTCGCGTGCGTCTGCAAGTGCCGCTTTAAACGCCGTATACACCGCATTACTCTTCGGCGCACAGGCAAGATAAACAATTGCCTGCGCAATTGCGCGCTCACCTTCGGCCGGGCCAACGCGCGTAAAACAATCCCAGGCGGAAATGGCCACCTGCATGGCGCGCGGATCGGCATTGCCGACATCTTCCGAAGCAATTGCCAGACAGCGACGCGCCACATACAGCGGATCGCCTCCGGCTGTGATAATGCGCGCATACCAGTAAAGTGCGGCATCCGGTGCGCTACCGCGTACCGATTTATGCAATGCGGAAATTAAATCGTAAAAACGATCGCCTTTGTTATCAAAGCGCGCGCTGCGTTCACCAGCAATCTCGGTCAACAGGGTCGGTTTCAACACGCGTTTGCCGGCCTCATCCAGCTCCGCCATGTCGGCCATCATTTCCAGCGTGTTGAGCGCCCGTCGCGCATCGCCACCCACCAGTTCGGCAATAGCCCGTCGGGTTTCATCCGGTAGAACGATATCCTGACCGCCATAACCACGGGCTTTATCTTCCATCGCCTGTGTCAATACCTGCTCAATGTCTTCAGTCGTGAGAGACTTCAACAGATAAACACGCGCACGGGAGAGCAGCGCTGAGTTGAGTTCAAAAGAGGGATTTTCCGTTGTTGCGCCAATAAAGGTGATGGTGCCGTCTTCAATATGCGGCAGAAACGCGTCCTGCTGGCTTTTGTTAAAACGGTGAACTTCGTCAACAAACAGAATGGTACGCCGCCCGGCATTGCGATTCTGCCGCGCGCGCTCGATAGCTTCACGGATCTCTTTCACGCCAGACGTCACCGCAGAAATGCGTTCAACATCCGCGTTCGCATAACGGGCAATCACTTCCGCCAGCGTCGTTTTCCCCGTCCCCGGAGGTCCCCAGAGGATCATCGAGTGCAGATGCCCAGCCTCAATGGCGCGCGGCAAAGGTTTGCCTGCCGCCAGAAGGTGTTGCTGGCCTATGTACTGCGCTAAATTTTCTGGCCGCATACGGGCGGCCAGAGGTTGAAACGCATTATCGGAGAAATCGAGCGACATATTGCTCATCCGCGCCTCTTACTTACGCTGATCGTCAACCGTTACGCCCTTCGGCGGGGTAAAGGTGAATTTAGCGGGATCGACCGCGCCATTTTGCTGTGATTTCAGTTGATAGCTGCTGCGCTGATCGTCCTGTTCAATTGCACTGAACTGATGAATGGTGCCATCGCGACCAACATTGATAGTGAATTGCTTCAGGTTACCGTTGTTACCTTTCGGCGTAAGAACAAAGTCATCGCCCTTTTGCTCTATATTGTATTGCTGCCAGTCGCTGGCCTGATTACGGGCAATCAGCATAAACGGTGTATTGCCGGTGGCATCTTTCAGCCAGGTCGCAGTGGCCTGTTCCACAAACGGGTTGTAGAACCACAGGGTTTTCCCGTCAGAAACCAGCACGCTTTCGTCCGGCTGGGTCATATGCCAGTTGAACAGATTCGGGCGTTTAACCCACAAATCCCCCTGACCTTCCTGTACAGCAGCTCCGCTGCCATCCGTCACTTTTTGAGTGAAGCTGGCGTGGAAACTGCTAACTTTATCAAGACGGCTTTTCAGGTCGCTGGAAGCATCTGCCCACACGTTACTGGCCAGCAAGCTGCCCATTAACGCACACGCCACGGCGATTTTTTTCATCGTTATTCCTCAGATACGTCACTCCCGACACGGGAGAATACTTCTGTCACTCTAAGCACCGTATGCAAAGAGAGACAGAAGAAAAGACTGAATTTTTACTTATTTACCTGGCTTTGCAATCATTCGAACGGCGGCGGTGCCAGCACCTCACGGTTACCGTTATGCCCCTGCTCGCTGACAATACCCTGGGCTTCCATCTGCTCGATAATACGCGCCGCACGGTTATAGCCGATGCGGAACTGGCGCTGAACGCCAGAGATAGAGGCCTTGCGTTTTTCGGTCACGAAGTTAACGGCCTGATCAAATAATGGGTCCAGCTCTTCACCAACATCAAAGCCTCCGCCGGCGCCACCTTCGCTTTCGCTTTCTGACGTAATGCCATCGACATACTGTGGGCGACCACGCGCTTTCCAGTCCTGCACTACGGCATGGACTTCCTGGTCACGTACGAACGCACCATGTACGCGTACAGGCGCAGAGGTAGAGTTTGGACCGGAGTACAGCATATCACCCATCCCAAGCAGCGATTCAGCACCGCCCTGATCGAGGATGGTACGCGAATCGATCTTACTCGATACGGTAAAAGCAATACGCGTCGGGATGTTCGCTTTAATCAACCCGGTGATAACGTCGACCGACGGGCGCTGAGTCGCCAATACCAGGTGAATACCTGCGGCGCGCGCTTTCTGCGCCAGACGCGCAATTAGCTCTTCCACTTTCTTGCCGACAGTCATCATCAGGTCAGCGAACTCATCCACCATCACCACGATATATGGCAGTTTTTCCAGCACCGGATGTTGCGCATCCATGCTGTCGCCCGGCTTCCAGTACGGATCCGGAATTGGACGGCCCATACGCGCTGCTTCTGCGATCTTCTCGTTGTAACCCGCCAGATTACGCACGCCGAGCGCTGACATCAATTTGTAGCGACGTTCCATTTCGTTGACGCTCCAGCGCAACGCATTGGCCGCATCTTTCATATCGGTAACCACTTCGGTCAGCAGATGCGGGATGCCTTCATACACCGAAAGTTCGAGCATTTTCGGGTCGATCATAATAAAGCGCACCTCTTCCGGTGTCGCTTTATACAGCATGCTGAGGATCATGGCGTTCACGCCCACCGACTTACCAGAGCCAGTCGTACCGGCAACCAGCAGGTGCGGCATTTTCGCCAGATCGGCAATCACCGGATCGCCAGCGATATCTTTACCCAGCACCACGGTCAACGGCGACGGGCTTTCCCGGAATTTCACGCAATCCAGCACTTCACGCAGATAGACGGTATGACGTTTCTTGTTCGGTAATTCCAGGCCAACATATGGCTTGCCAGGGATCACTTCCACTACGCGCACGGCAACGGTGGAAAGTGAACGTGCCAGATCGCGGGACAGGTTGGAAATACGTGCGGCTTTCACCCCCGGCGCCAAATTCAACTCAAAGCGGGTAATCACCGGCCCCGGCGAATAATTCACCACATCGGCTTTGATGCGGAAATCGGCCAGACGCGCTTCGACCAGGCGCGCCATTTGCTCAAGCGCAAAGGTATCAACAGGTTCAACTTCCGCTGGCGGCTGCGTCAACAGATCGAGGGATGGCAGCGGCGTGGTCGGTTTCTGCACGGGTCGGCTATCACCATTACGCATCAGCAGCGGATGGATCAAGCTCTCTTGCGGCTGTGGCGCAGCCTGATGCTGTTGCTGCGGCATAGCGGACTGCTGAACCGCCTGTTGAACCTGCGGCTGATAGTGCGACTGTGCTGGCTGTTGGTATTGCGGCGGCGTCGGTTGTTGATAATGATGCGGCTGCTGTACTGGCTGTGCTGGCTCTGGCATCGAGCCTGGCGTGAACAGCGGTTCGTGCGGCCCATCATCAACCAGCGTTTTCATTGGTGAAAATGCAAAATCTTCAGGCATAAACGCTTGTGCGCCTGCCGGTTGTTCTCCCGAATAGCGCTGTTGCTGAGAGGCAGCGAACTGGCTGGCCAGTTCAGCTTCTTCCGCTTCTTCGTCGCTGATTACCGGGTGCTGCGGATGGAACTGTGGTGCCTCGTGCTGGAATTCATTTCCATAGCGATCTTGCTGTGTAGCGGCAAACTGGCGAGCCAGTTCGTTCTGCTGCAGCATATCGGCTTCGTCGTCATCATGCTGACGCACTTCTTCCTCGCGGGCACGCTCCTCTGCCATACGCTGAGAAGGTAATTTGATACCGTAAGACGCCAGTTCGCGTCGCGTCGGAACACGAACGCGGTTCGGGCGCGGCAACTGCGGACCAATCCCCTCTTTAACCTGCGGACGCGGCGCACCACCAGCGGCCAGGCTAAAGACTGGCGCTGCGGCGGTGGCGGCGGCATGTGCCGTAGCTTGTTGTACGCCAGCCGCAACAGGAGCAACGGATGGATCAACTGCTGCGGCCGATGGCGCAGAGAAAACAGCAGGTTTTGTCGCGGGTTCATCAACAGCAGGCTCAGGGATTGGCTGATACCAGGCAGCCAGTTGTTCACGCTCACGCGCGCGCTTCTCTTCCACCTCTTCAAAGTAGTAAAGCGGCGGACGAGTCTGTTTTACCTCTTCAACAACTGGTTCAGATTCAGGCGTGACTATCGGTTCCGGAGCTGGTGCGATTTGCGATTCGCTTTGCCATGGTAACGGTTCCTGCGGCGCCTGCTGAGCATAAACCTCTTCTTCCGGCGGCAGTGGCGTTACCGGCGCATCAGGCGTCCACACTTCTTCTGCGACAGGTTGCTGCCACTCGGGGAGATGTTGAGGAGAATGATACGGGGCCTTCTGAGCAGCTTCGGCATACTGCTCTGGCTGATAAGACGCCTGCGGTGGCACCTGAGTTGCTGGTGCCTGCGCATACGGCCATTCGACATCTTGTTGCTGCATCGCAGCAGCAGGTGCTGCATGCGCCTGCACAGCTGCGGTTGTCGCTGTGGCAGCGGCCACTACAGGTTCAGTAACGCTGTGGCCGTTCAGCAATGGATCGTATTCCTGCTCAGCTTCCGTAGCACGATGACCGGAGAACAGGACGTCGTCGGCATCCGCTGGTACAGCGCGCGCGCTGTATGCGATCTCATCTTCCTCATCGTCCATCCGCTTACCGGAGAACAGCGCTTCGTCGGTTTTACGCCCCATCGGGTTGGCGAATTTTTCAGCAACACGCTTACGGCGTTCCAGCGCTCCGCGAAGAATACGAGCACGACGCGACTCACGGGGTTTTTCCTCTTCGTACTCTTCGTCGTCTTCGTACTCGTCATCATCAACCCAGGTGTCATCGCGACGGGTGCGATTACTGGCGAAGGTCAGAATATTGAGAATGACGCTGCCGATTTTCTCGGCGATGGTGACCCACGACCAGCCGGTAAATAAGGTCAGCCCGGCAGCCCAAATGCAGAGCAGCGCGAGCGTACCGCCACTGCTGCGCAGCAGAGGTTGCAGTGTAGTACTCAGCAGGCTGCCAATCACGCCGCCGGAGGCGAAATACCAAATATCATCAGCATTAATCGCGGCCAGGCCGCAAGAGGTCAGGATCAATGCCAGCGCACCAATCATACGCAGCGATACGGCAAAGTAATCGATATAATCTTCACTGGCGCGGTGACGGTAAGCAAACCAGCAGCCGCCAATGATGATCACCGGAATGGTGTAAGCCATAACGCCAAAAATAAAAAACAGCGTATCGGCAAGCCATGCGCCGGGCACACCGCCCAGATTATGGATAGGTTCATGCCAGGCCGTTTGCGACCAGCTAGGGTCCGACGGGTTAAAACTTACAAGCGCGGCCATCAACCAGATGGCAGAAAGTGAAACGAGGATCAGCAACGCCTCCAGGAGTCGGCGCCCGCTGCTAAGCTTGGTCAGTGTGACTTCTTTGTCTTCGGTGTATTCCTGGCTCAAGACAGGCTCTCCAGGTCCTTGATGCTAAAACGGACAACAGCGCCGGGTCTCCCCGGCACTGTTGCTGTATGGATTAACAGGAGTGTAATCAAAAAACAGCGATTGTGCACCTGTTCCGTATTAGCGCGTCTTAATTACCAGACGATTGCTCTGTTTAACTTCTTCCATCACCACATATGTGCGGGTGTCGTTCACGCCTGGCAGACGCAGCAGGGTTTCCCCTAACAGTTTGCGGTAGGCCGACATATCCGGCACACGCGTCTTCAACAGGTAGTCGAAGTCGCCTGAAACCAGATGGCACTCTTGAATTTCTTCAAGTTTTTGCACAGCGGTGTTGAATTGTTCAAACACATCGGGCGCGCCACGATTCAGAGTAATCTCAACAAATACCAGAAGTGATGCATCCAGATAATGCGGATTTAGCAGTGCGGTATAGCCCTGGATAAATCCTTGTCTTTCCAGCCTGCGCACACGCTCAAGGCACGGCGTCGGGGAAAGCCCCACTCGTTTAGAAAGCTCGACGTTGGAAATACGCCCATCTTTTTGCAGTTCGTTCAGGATATTACGATCAATGCGGTCGAGATCTTTGCCTGGGCGCTTCTTGCTATCTACCATTATTATTGTCTCTCTGTATTCCTTCCCTACTCCTGTCTTGACCCTGTGCACTTCACTGTTCAGAGTCTTTGCCCGTCGCGTTACGGCGCTGCGGAGGCAATATTAAGAAGACCGTTGCCAAAGGCAGCTATCAATATCACGCATGGCGTCTGTCCACGCCATGCGTAGATTTCACTAGCCCGGTAAAAGATGGCATTCACGTGCATGAGTTTGCATGACGCGCGAAACACTGCTTTTTTCTTCCTTTGATGTTTTCGCAAATGCGCAGGGGATTGTCAAAGTAAAACATCTTTTTTTAGTACAACATGCCAGATATTCATCAACCCCACTCCCTAATCCTCACTTTATCACCTTATAACTGACCGATTTTCAGTAGAAATTATTATATTTCTGGCCAAAATCCCCCCCGCGTCATCGGCTATTTCTATTACACATATCGTTAACAAAACTGGCGCGCTCTTTTTTTACGATGCTAAATTCCCTACAATTCAGCTTAATGTCTGCCAAACAACAATGAGGATCTCATGGGTACGGCCAAACACAGTAAGCTGCTCATCCTTGGTTCAGGCCCTGCCGGTTATACCGCTGCGGTCTATGCTGCACGCGCAAACCTACAGCCAGTGCTGATTACCGGGATGGAAAAAGGCGGCCAGCTCACCACCACCACTGAAGTGGAAAACTGGCCGGGCGACCCGCACGATCTGACCGGGCCGCTGCTGATGGAGCGCATGCATGAGCATGCCACCAAATTTGATACTGAAATCATCTTTGATCATATCCACAGCGTTGATTTGCAAAATCGGCCTTTCCGCCTGACTGGCGATAGCGGCGAATATACTTGCGATGCGCTTATCATCGCGACTGGCGCGTCTGCACGTTATCTGGGGCTGGCTTCGGAAGAAGCATTTAAAGGCCGCGGCGTTTCCGCTTGCGCAACCTGCGACGGTTTCTTTTACCGCAATCAGAAAGTAGCGGTAATCGGCGGCGGCAATACCGCTGTTGAAGAAGCGCTATATCTGGCAAATATCGCCTCTGAAGTGCATTTGATCCATCGTCGCGACACTTTCCGTGCGGAAAAGATCCTGATTAAGCGTCTGATGGATAAAGTAGAGAGCGGTAACATTGTGCTGCATACTCATCGCACGCTGGAAGAAGTCACCGGCGATCAGATGGGCGTCACGGGTCTGCGTCTGCGTGATACGCAAAATGCAGACAACGTGGAGTCACTGGACGTTGCGGGGCTGTTTGTGGCTATCGGCCACAGCCCGAATACCGGTATCTTCGAAGGTCAACTGGCACTGGAAAATGGCTACATCAAGGTGCAGTCTGGTATTCACGGTAACGCCACGCAAACTAGCATTCCGGGTGTCTTTGCCGCCGGTGATGTTATGGATCATATCTACCGTCAGGCGATCACTTCTGCAGGTACAGGCTGTATGGCCGCTCTGGATGCGGAACGCTATCTCGACGGGCTGGCTGAAAGTAAATAATCTTTACAAGTCAGTAACAAAGGTAAAGAAGGCGACTATAAGTCGCCTTTATTTTTGCCCCGATGTAACATTGCGCAAGTTAAAAATTCCGATAACTTCACCTGCTAAGCGCGCAATGAATAAAACCCGTCAACAAGAACTCACTCGCTGGTTGAAACAGCAAAGCATTATTTCCCGCCGCTGGTTAATGCTTTCCCGCCTTCTCGGTGTGGTAAGCGGTGCACTGATTGTGGCGCAAGCCTGGATACTGGCGCGCATCCTCAATCATATGATTATGGGAAATATACCGCGTGAGGCGTTGCTGCTACCCTTCACCTTACTGGCGCTGATCTTCATCCTGCGTAGTTGGGTTGTCTGGCTGCGGGAACGAGTAGGATTTTATGCCGGGGCACATATTCGTTTTGAAATCCGCCGACAAGTGCTGGATCGCCTTCACCAGGCGGGGCCTGCCTGGATCCAGGGTAAACCCGCCGGGAGCTGGGCGACACTGGTCCTTGAACAAATTGACGATATGCACGATTTCTATGCCCGCTATTTACCACAGATGGCCCTTGCGGGCAGCGTGCCACTGTTAATCGTTGTCACTTTACTCCCCGTCAATTGGGCCGCCGCGCTTATTTTGCTCGGTACAGCTCCCCTTATCCCGCTGTTTATGGCGATGGTTGGAATGGGAGCCGCCGATGCTAACCGCCGTAATTTTAAAGCGCTGGCGCGCTTGAGCGGTCATTTTCTTGATCGCCTGCGCGGCATGGAAACGCTGCGTATTTTTGGTCGTGGCGAAGCGGAAACCGAAAGTATCCGTCGCGCATCTCAGGATTTCCGCAGCAGAACCATGGAAGTATTGCGTCTGGCTTTCTTATCTTCCGGCGTGCTGGAATTTTTTGCTTCGTTGTCGATTGCGCTGGTCGCTGTCTACTTCGGCTTTTCTTATCTTGGCGAGCTGAATTTTGGTCATTACAGCACCGGCGTTACGTTGTTCGCTGGCTTCCTTGCACTGGTACTGGCGCCGGAGTTTTTCCAGCCGCTACGCGATCTGGGTACCTTCTATCATGCCAAGGCGCAAGCTATCGGCGCCGCCGACAGCTTAAAAACGTTTATGGAAGCACCGCTGGCACATCCTCAACGCGGTGAAACCCGGCTAGTAAGCGATGAGCCTGTCACACTCACCGCACACAATCTGATAATAAAGTCAGCAGAAGGCGCAGCACTCGCCGGTCCGCTCAACTTCACCCTTGCTGCCGGACAACGAGTGGTAGTGGTAGGGAAAAGTGGTTCCGGTAAAAGTTCACTGATTAATGTTATCTCCGGTTTCTTGCCTTATGAGGGTTCACTGCGCGTCAATGACGTTGAGCTGAGCGCGCTTGAGCCGGATAGCTGGCACGAAGTGATAAGCTGGGTGGGGCAAAATCCACAGCTTCCGGCTGCCACATTACGGGAAAATGTTTTGCTGGCGCGGCCAAATGCCAGTGCGGCTGAATTGCAAGCGGCACTGGATAAAGCCTGGGTCAGCGAATTTTTACCTCTGTTGCCGGAAGGTCTGGAAACGCAGCCTGGCGACCAGGCCGTGCGTCTCTCTGTTGGTCAGGCGCAACGTGTCGCCGTAGCCCGCGCCCTGATCTCATCATGCAAATTGCTGTTGCTGGATGAGCCTTCCGCCAGCCTGGATGCCCATAGCGAGCAACGGGTTATGCAGGCATTGACTGAGGCCTCCCACCAGCAAACCACACTGATGGTTACTCACCAACTGGAAAATCTGAACGAATGGGATGCCATTTGGGTGATGCAGGATGGCAAGATCATTGAGCAAGGCAGCTATGCTGAACTTTCAACGTCGCAGGGAACGTTTGCCGACCTTCTCGCCCACCGCCAGGAGGAGATTTAAATGCGTGCTTTGTTGCCTTATCTCGCGCTGTATAAACGTCACAAATGGATGTTGCTGCTGGGCGTGATCCTCGCGATTATCACCCTGCTGGCCAGTATCGGGTTGTTAACGCTCTCCGGGTGGTTCCTGTCGGCCTCTGCGGTCGTTGGCGTTTCCGGGCTTTACAGTTTTAACTATATGCTGCCTGCGGCCGGGGTTCGTGGTGCAGCTATTATCCGTACCGCCGGACGTTATTTTGAGCGTCTGGTCAGCCATGAAGCCACTTTCCGCGTACTGGAACATTTGCGCGTCGCCACTTTCAGCAAACTGTTGCCCCTCTCCCCTGCCGGGCTGGCGCGTTTTCGCCAGGGGGAGTTACTGAACCGGGTGGTGGCCGATGTCGATACACTCGACCATCTTTATTTGCGTGTCATCTCTCCGCTGGTAGGCGCACTGGTGGTCATCATTGTGGTGATGGTCGGTTTAAGCATGCTGGATGTCTCTCTGGCGCTCATGCTCAGCGGTATTATGCTGGCTACGCTGCTTGTGTTGCCGCCACTCTTTTACCGGGCGGGGAAACCAACCGGTGAGAGTCTGACATCCCTGCGTGGCCAGTACCGTCAGCAATTAACCAGTTGGTTGCAGGGCCAGGCGGAGCTGACCATTTTTGGCGCCAGCCAGCGCTACCGTGAACAACTGGAGAACACAGAATTAAACTGGCACGACGCTCAACGCCGTCAGTCTGATCTGAGTGCCGTCTCGCAGGCGCTGATGTTGCTGATTAGCGGTGCAGCAGTCATCGTTATGCTGTGGTTTGCTTCCGCCGATGTTGGCGGCAATTCTCAGCCAGGCGCATTAATCGCACTGTTCGTCTTTTGCGCACTGGCGGCGTTTGAAGCGCTGGCACCGGTTACTGGCGCTTTCCAGCACCTTGGCCAGGTGATCGCTTCTGCCACCCGTATTACGCAAATCACCGACTGCCCGCCAGATGTGACTTTCCCGCAAGCCAGTATGCCTGTACCCGAGCATGTTGCGGTGCAATTTAAGGATCTGGCTTTTAGCTATCCAGGGCAACCACAGCGTGCGCTGGAGAATATCGCCTTGTCGATAGCCGCTGGTGAACATGTCGCTATTCTCGGCCGTACCGGCTGCGGCAAATCAACATTGCTGCAACTGCTTACGCGTGCCTGGGATCCACAACAAGGCGAAATTCGGCTGAACGATCGGCCTCTGCGCGATGTGGCCGAAGCAACGCTGCGTTCGCTCATCAGCATGGTTCCACAACGCGTGCATCTGTTTAGCGCTACGCTGCGTGATAACTTGTTGCTTGCAGCGCCGCAAGCCAGTGATGAAACGTTGAGTGCAATGCTGACGCGCGTCGGGCTGGAAAAGCTGCTCAATGATGGCGGTCTGAACGCGTGGCTTGGGGAAGGTGGACGCCAGCTTTCCGGCGGTGAATTGCGCCGTCTGGCCATTGCCCGCGCGCTGTTGCATGACGCTCCACTGGTTTTACTGGATGAACCAACTGAAGGGCTGGACGCTGAAACAGAGAGCCAGGTTCTTGAATTACTTCGTGAAGTGATGAAAGGCAAAACGCTGTTAATGGTCACGCATCGTCTTCGCGGTCTGGCGTTTTTTGATCGCATAATTGTGATGGACAACGGACAAATAATTGAGCAAGGTAATCACGCAGCGTTAATGGCGAAACAGGGTCGGTACTACCAGTTTAAGCAGCGTCTGTAGTGGATATTCGTCATTTTGCCGCTTCTGCCGCAGCGCAATTAAAGTGAAATGGCAAAATGACGATATTAAAAGGGGTCCCTTGTCGCGTTGTGGAGCGTTGTTGTCATGCGCCTGGTTCAGCTTTCTCGTCACTCTATCGCTTTTCCTTCGCCTGAAGCGGCGCTACGCGAACCTAATGGTCTGCTGGCGCTGGGCGGAGATTTAAGCCCGGCCCGGTTACTGATGGCCTATCAGCGCGGCATTTTCCCCTGGTTTTCTCCTGGCGACCCGATCCTCTGGTGGTCACCCGATCCTCGCGCCGTACTGTGGCCGCAGACGTTTCATATCAGCCGCAGCATGAAACGTTTTCATAAGTCCTCCCCTTATCGCGTTACCCTTAATCATGCCTTTGGCAAAGTGATTGACGGTTGCGCGCAGGATCGCGACGAAGGGACCTGGATTACGTCCGATATCGTGATGGCCTACCATCGCCTGCACGAGCTTGGTCATGCGCACTCAATTGAAGTGTGGGAAGGTGACGAACTGGTCGGCGGAATGTACGGGGTGGCGCAGGGCTTGCTGTTTTGCGGCGAGTCGATGTTTAGCCGCCGCATTAACGCCTCGAAGACGGCGCTGCTTGTTTTCTGCGACGAGTTTCTCCGTCAGGGCGGCAAACTGATTGATTGCCAGGTACTAAATAATCACACTGCATCGCTGGGCGCGGTAGAAATACCGCGCAGAGATTATTTACTCCAGCTTGCCAAATTGCGTGCAGTCCCTTTGCCTTCGCATTTTTGGGTGCCACGTACGCTGTTTTTATCTCCTGAATAATGTTTTCGGCACATTTTTTATCAGGGTGTTATAATGGACGCTCAAAGCAGCTTTTGCCTGTTGCCCCGCCCCATCCGGGAGTTGTTCGTATCAGGGATGCCCTTCGTTTACTCCATCGCTCCCCTTTACGGTTGCGCATTTAGCGCGTCCTGGCTGTGGCGTGAGGGTAACTGGCAAAAGTCGTTTTGCTGCACTTGCGTTTTATCAGCACAAATCTTTACTTAACACACGAACTTCGGCATTATCTTGCCGGTTCAAAAATTATGGTAGTGATACCCCCGAGGATTAGATGGCCAAAGAAGACAATATTGAAATGCAGGGTACCGTTCTTGAAACGTTACCTAATACGATGTTCCGCGTAGAACTGGAAAACGGTCACGTGGTCACTGCGCATATCTCCGGTAAAATGCGTAAAAACTACATCCGTATTCTGACGGGCGATAAAGTGACTGTGGAACTGACCCCGTACGACCTGAGCAAAGGCCGCATTGTCTTCCGTAGCCGCTAAGATCTTCCGCCAGCACAGTTAAGTGCATCTCTTTTAAAGGCCGGGTAATCCCCGGTCTTTTGTGTTTCTTCGCAACAAAAATAATAGTGCTGCTAAATTAACTCTTAATTAGCTTTTCCCCACCGATTTTAACGGCCTGTTATTTTCTGCTTATCTACACAGTTGCAAACGTTAGCAAACGGTTTTCTGTGCGGTAGCGATGATTTTAAGCTGCCTGCACGGCAGTGAACGGCTGCGGGCGGTGAAAGGCAACGCAGGAGAATTTCTAAGCTGCCTGTACGGCAGTGAACCATTGCGCCATGAACCAAATATATCCTACACTTTTCTAAGCTGCCTGTGCGGCAGTGAACCCATTCATCTAAAAGTTCGTCCTGTTCCTTGCTTTCTAAGCTGCCTGTGCGGCAGTGAACTGAAGGGAAACAATATCATCCTGTTGTTTTTAATAAAAGATAATCACTTTTCAGCGTCTTAACCCTTTTTTTCATCGCAATATAAAAGAACTTGTTAATCAGAGGGTTATAAATGGCTTTAAAAAAAGGGTCTTGAGGCGGAAACATCTCACCTTTCTGGTTACCCATCGGGCAAGCTGCATCGGTGCGTGGGTAAAGCGCAGAGCTTTCAATTTGCTGCTCGCATCTATCCGGTTCAGCACATTGCGTGCAGTCCAGAAACAGAATGCCAGAAGAGAGATGCAGGCTGTCGCAGCCGGCAGAATCGCCAGATGAAGCCAGACAGGGAGGCTAACAACCCGCCCGGCACAAATTACAGGCGTAAAAAACCACCTGCATAGCAGGTGGCATTGATTGCGCCCCAGAGGGGCGTACTTAGCTCTGACTCTGAGAGCCTTCGCTTCACATCTCTTTTAGCTGAAGCTGGCTCTCTTCTTGTTCGTGTTTTTCCTGATATTTCACATACCTTCTTATCATCTCTTCATTGATACCTACGGTATCCACGCAATACCCTCGCGCCCAGAAATGATTTCCCCACAATTTGCTCTTCCTCAGGTACGGAAATTTGCTGAACAATCTCAGCGCTGTCTTTCCTTTCAAATGACCTATTACGTGTGATATCGATAATTTCGGGGGGATTTTTACTAGCAGATG
>NZ_FMBC01000090.1 GCF_900094795.1 Kosakonia oryziphila | reverse complement strand
CCTGTGATGGACCTGATGGATGGAAAGAATATGTTTCAGTCATGCTGCTTCCGGTACAGAAAAAAACGGCCGGGGCCATTCCCGAAAAGCGCGGCGGTTGTCGCGAAAACAGGGGGAAATGTTGTTGCGGCTGGTTTCCTGATGATGGCCCTGAATGCTTCATCTGTTGCCGCCGGCGATGAACTGGCCGGAGCCTATACCCGGCTGGTACTGCTTGCAGCCAGTGATGATATTAATGTGTCGTCTTTTCGCAGCGGGGGGATAAGGTACAGCAGCTATGCATTACCCCGGGAGTCTGCACCGTTGTGGGGAACGGACAACCTGACGCTCTCCGGTTCGCTCAGGGCCGGCTGGCTTGATGTTCGTTCTGCTGAAACGCTGAATGTTGACGGTGGGACTGCGGTACTTCATCCCCGGTGGACGGCCGGCTCTCTGGGCGGTGGCGCCCTTATTCGTTACAGCATAACGCCATCGCTCACCCTGAAAGGCGGCCTTGAAGGGGGTGTCATTAGCCTCAAAAACCGTTCGCGACTGACAGGCGGGCAGAGTGGGGCGTATCACTCCGGAATGAAAGATCAGGGGTTGCTGGACTGGTCGGCAGACCTGGTACGGGTATCCCCTTCGGTGGGAGTCCGGTTTCAGCAGCCAGTGTCAGACAGGGATTGTCTGACGCTGGACAGCCGGTTGACGTGGCATATCCTGTTCCCGGTTGCAGGGGATAAGGGAAATACAGGGAGGGGAGCAGGCACCTGGTCATTCCGGACGGAATACCGGTTTGCAGATGTTTTCGCTATTGCCGGGTCACCCGTTGATATTCTGCTGTCTGAACAACCTGGCGGGTTCTGGGGCCGGGGATATCGTGACATTGATTTTGGTTTTATCACAGAGACGGGTATTGCGGCTGAAGTCCCGGTCCCGGTGGGGGGCGCAACATACCGTCTGCGGCTGGGGGCTGGCTGGTTAGTCAATGACACCGGGACAGGGGTGTCAGTTATTCTGGGACTGGATTAATGGAGGTAATCCGGGTCAGGGGTTCTGCCGGGCAGGAGCGTCTGCCGGGGCGGGCCGGTTACATGCACCTCTGTTGAACAGGAGTTCAGGCTGTCCCTGCGCTGCTTTCAGGCGCAACCAACGCAACGGACGGTTCAGGTTCATCGCGGCGGTTGCCCCGTGAGTGGCTGACCAACAGGGGTATTTTTCGTCCATGACCGGACATTACTCAGGAGAAACGATATGGGAAATTTTGCAGAAAAACTTCAGGCGAAAACAAATGAATTCAAAGCGAATGTGGAAGCGGCGGCCGTATCCACAAAAGAACACATAGCACAGTGTGTGCAGGTGGCAAAAGACAAGGCAGAAAAGAGCAGGATTGCTGTCAGCGAAAAACTCACTTCTGACAGGTGGTGGGAAAACTGCTGCCGCAGGTGAAAAAAGCGCTGGGTCAGGACGAAGAAATAAAAGTCCCGATGATCACGCATAGTACGTTGAGTCAGATATTGTTGAAGACAGATCCTTACAGCTGCCTGCTGTGCGGCGGATGATATTCAGTTGTGCACCTGGCACGACACGATTAGCAGTGCTGGTTTCTGATGCCGGAGAGATAGCATGAATGCGTTACGTTAGTTGATGCAGGAAAGATCCGTCTGCATTCAGGAAATCCGCACAAAAAAACACCATAACACATTGAAGTTCAACGGCATTTATGCCTCGCGCTGGAGAATTATACGGATTTTAGCCCTACAGTTGACGCTCCAGAGCGGCATCGGGAAGTTTGAAATTCCCGGACGTCAAGTATGTTACGCTTCCAAAGCGGGTAGTAGAGCCAGGAAGTTTTGCGCAGCCGGAGATAAGAGTTTATCGCTATGATGGGCATAACTAATTTTTCTTGAGAACAGCGGTTCTTTCAGCTTAATTTCCCGTAGCTGGCCATTGACGATTTCCTGTTCTACAGAAAAGCGGGAAACTATGGAGACACCCAGGCCATACACCACACCCTGTTTGATTCCTTCAAGGCTGCCAATTTCCAACAGTCGGAGGCACTCAGGTTCGACACCGACTTTACGGAGATTTTCTAATAAAAAAGATCGGGTAGCAGAACGTGCGGGTTTGAGCAAAAATGTTTCGCCCAGAATGTCTTTGATACTGCATTCCTGTTTATCTGCCAGCCAGTGATCTGGTGGGCAGATAAGCACAAAGGGGTCACTCAGAAAATTAATCAGCGTATATTTTTTTGTATCAATTCCAATGTAATCGGAAACGATAATAAAATCATACTCGTGTGCTGCCAATCTCCGGGACAATTGTTCCGTCGTTGCTATTCCCAGCCGGATATTAACACCAGGATAGGTTTTTTTAAAATCTGCCATGAGGCGAGGAAGCAACCAGGCACCACAGAAATGGCTTGATCCTACGTTGACTGTACCAGAGGCTGGGTCGTCAAATTGCCGCATATGTTCCTGGGACTGTTTCAACAGATTCAGGATCTGCAACGCATACTCCCGGTAGACCACGCCCTGTGGGGTAAGATGCAGGCGGTTGTTCAGTCTTTCAAATAAGGCTGCATTCAGTGCTTCTTCCAATTTTCTGATTTTTATACTGACGGCGGGCTGGGTACAGTAAAGCTGTTCGGCAGCACGAGTAACACTTAAGCATTCGGAAAGAATCACAAACGCTTCCAGCTGTTTGATATCCATCGATGACCCCATAAATTATATTTATAGTAATTATAGAATAATATAAATGTACATAACTGGCGACAATATTCAGACTGAAAGAACTTACCAACACCAGGGGCTTCTTTCATGGATAAAAAATTATTACAACCTGAACCGGAAAAAAAAGGACTGACGCTAAAAAAGGTTGGTTTACCGCTCGCCGTGCTGATCCTGCTGGTATTGATGAATATTCCGGTGCCGGAGGGGCTTACGCCGCAAGGTATTAAATCTATCGCAATTTTTTGTGCTGCACTCGCACTCTGGATCTGTGGCTCTTTACCCATCTACCTCACCTCCATGCTGGTCATTGTATTACTGCCTCTGACCGGCACAGTTCCGAAGGAAGGGCTGGTTTTTGCCACACTGGGCTACGATGTCATCTGGCTGATGGTTTCCGCCTTTATACTGACGTCTGCGATGATCAAGTCAGATATCGCCCGACGCTTTGCTTTATGGATGATCACGTCATTTGGTCAAACGCCCCGCAGGGCACTGCTTGTCCTGGTGGTGATTAACTTCTGCCTGGTCTTTTTTGTGCCATCAACAACGGCCAGAGCGACGTTGATGGTCCCCATCTGCTTGATATTACTTGAAATCTATAAGGCTACGCCTGGCAAAAGCAATTTTGGGCGTGTCATGATGCTCCAGGGCGTTCAGGCGGATGCCATTGCCACATCCGGTGTGATGACAGGCACTGCGTCCAATATTATCGCAGTCGGCTTTATCAATCAGCAGGCGGGAGGGCATATCAGTTATATGGACTGGTTACTGGCCTCTTTTCCGCTGGCAATGATTGGCATGTCCCTGTCATTTTTGATCGGACTGAAGTTTTGGTCATTCAGGGATGAACTCGATTTCAAGGGGGCGTTGGAGAAACTGAGGCAAGAACGCCAGCAACTGGGAAAACTGTCGTACAGTGAAAAAAAAGCCATGGCCATATTTCTGATGGCTGTCGTGCTCTGGTCAACAGAAGATTACCACAAAGCGGTACTGGGCTTTGAGATCAGTGTGTATATGACTGCAGTTATTGCCGCTATCCTCTGCTTGCTCCCTCGTGTGGGGTTGCTTACCTGGCCTGAAGCCAATATCAAATGGGATCTGATGATTTTTGCCGCAGGGGCTTATGCGGCCGGCAATACGCTGGAGAACACCCAAGGTGCACAGTGGCTGATTGGTAAACTGGTTCACGGGTTGGGCCTTGAAAACATGAGTACCTGGCTGGTTTACGTCATTGTGGTTTTCATTTGCATGTACAGCCACCTGATTTTCACCAGTAAAACGGTCAGAACCACCATTCTCATCCCGGCATCGATAGCCCTGGCCAAAACGCTCGGTATGGACCCCGTCACCCTGGCACTGGCAGCCTCTCTGACCTTGACCTACACCATTACCCTGCCGCCTCATTCAAAGGTCAACGCCATTTACTTTTCAACCGGTTATTTCAGCGTGCTGGATCAGATGAAGTATGGGCTAGTCACCTGCTTTATTTGTGCGTCAGTGATCTGTGTGGCCATTTTTACCTGGTTCCGCCTTCTGGGGTATGGACTTTAAATAAAAGGATCTGAAGTATGCGTCTTATTTTACTCCGGCATGGAGAAACTCTCTGGAACAAGGAATCCCGTCTGCAGGGGCACGGAGACTCAAATTTATCCGAAAAAGGGATCCTGCAAGCTACTCGGATAAAGGATAGTGTTAGGCAACTCTCACCTGCCAGGGTGGTGACCTCAGATCTGGGGCGAGCCCGGTTGACAGCTGAATTGATTGGATATCCTGATGCCTTGCCAGATGATAAATTGCGTGAACTGCATATGGGAGCATGGACGGGATTGCGTAAACCGGATTTAATCGAAAACGACGCCGAACGCTACTGGCAATGGCGTGCAGGGGAATATACCCCATCCGGTGGAGAAAGTTGGAAAACGTTCTGTATGAGGGTCCACACGGCGTTAAGAGGTTGGGTTTTACAAGAAGACTCAGATCTTTTGGCGGTGGTTCACAGTGGTGTCATTCGGGCAGCTTGCCATGTTTTCCTGGATTTACCGGTTGAACGTTTGTTGCCTGTTAGCCCTGCAACTATGACAATATTTAATTTCGAATGCCCTGAGCATGATAAACCAAAGCTGGAAGCCTACAATATAGGAGCCTTTATGCCAGACAAAGATGCTGCTGATTAACTCAGAAAGCAACAGGTTTGGTTGCGCAAAACTTCCTGGCTCTACTACCCACTTTGGAAGCGTAAAATACTTGGCACTGTTGCAAAGATCGCGATCATGAAGCCTCGGTGATCTCCATCAATGTTACTGGAGCTTCGCAGGTGTGTTGATCTGTATCTTTTACCATTCCGGTGAAGGATACCTATGCCGACAGCGCCAATCTCCATGAGAAAACTTAAAGAAATACTTAGACTTAAATATGGTGCCGGACTCAGCCAGATCTGAGCCTGAACAGCTTGCTCACAATCCTGAATGCGATGCTCAGAAAGAACGAAGAATGGGACGAGCCGTATCACGTCGCTCTATAATTTTATCGTTCAGGGCAGTTGCTTTATTCTGGTAACTGCGGGCTGACTGCATTGTCACACAGACGCATGATGGTTTGTCGTGAGGTACCAAATTCGCGGGCTACGGCGCTGATACTGGCACCCGCTTTCAGGTGTTCAAGCGCTGCCTGCCGCTGTTCCTGGTTCAGCGCCGGTGGTCGACCAAACCGTTTGCCTGCTGCTCTGGCCCTTGCAAGGCCAGAATGTGTGCGCTCAATCAGCAGGTCTTTCT
>NZ_FMBC01000087.1 GCF_900094795.1 Kosakonia oryziphila | reverse complement strand
GTTCAGTTAGATCATGTTCATCTGCTAGTAAAAATCCCCCCGAAATTATCGATATCACACGTAATAGGTCATTTGAAAGGAAAGACAGCGCTGAGATTGTTCAGCAAATTTCCGTACCTGAGGAAGAGCAAATTGTGGGGAAATCATTTCTGGGCGCGAGGGTATTGTGTGGATACCGTAGGTATCAATGAAGAGATGATAAGAAGGTATGTGAAATATCAGGAAAAACACGAACAAGAAGAGAGCCAGCTTCAGCTAAAAGAGATGTGAAGCGAAGGCTCTCAGAGTCAGAGCTAAGTACGCCCCTCTGGGGCGCAATCAATGCCACCTGCTATGCAGGTGGTTTTTTACTTCAGCCGTTCGGCCAGATAGCGTTGATAATCCGGGATCAAAATGTCGACGTTGTCGTTGAATTGCGGCGAAGCGATAATAAAGTCCGCCGTCGATAAGTTAGTCGCCACCGGGATGTTCCAGACCGTCGCCAGGCGCAGCAGCGCTTTGACATCCGGATCGTGCGGAACGGCATTCAGCGGATCCCAGAAGAAAATCAGCACGTCGATTTTCCCTTCTGAAATCAACGCGCCTACCTGCTGGTCGCCGCCCATGGGGCCGCTCAACATGGCGTTCACTTCAAGACCTGTCGCTCGCTGAATCAAATTACCGGTCGTTCCGGTGGCATAAAGTTCATGTTTTGCCAGCACCGGCTGATGCCGCTCTACCCACTTCATTAACGATTGCTTGCAGTGATCGTGTGCCACCAGCGCGATATGCTTGCGCACGGGTAGGGTGCGAGTTGTTGATTCCATCATTAATTCCCGTCAGTTATTTTCGCTACAGATTACTGGAAGCGCCTGATGCTGCAAGAGAAGCAGATAAAAAAATATGAAAATGGTTGAGAGGCTTTGTTTGACATACACTTTGGGAAATCGCCCGGAGGAAATCATGAAAGAAACCGATATCGCTGATATTTTACAATCGACCCGGACTATTGCGCTGGTGGGGGCAAGTGATAAGCCTGACCGCCCGAGCTACCGCGTTATGAAATACTTGCTGGATCAGGGGTATAACGTGATCCCCGTTTCGCCAAAAGTCGCCGGGAAGACGCTGCTTGGGCAACAGGGATATGCAACGCTCGCGGAAGTGCCGGAAAAAATCGATATGGTGGATGTCTTCCGCAACTCTGAAGCGGCCTGGGGTGTGGCGCAGGAAGCCATTGCGGCTGGTGCAAAAACGCTGTGGTTGCAGTTGGGGGTGATTAACGAGCAGGCTGCAGTGCTGGCGCGTGAGGCGGGATTACGGGTGGTGATGGATCGTTGCCCGGCGATTGAAATCCCCCGGCTCGGTCTGGTGAAGTAAAAAATACCCCGCAGTCGGCGGGGTATGCTCAGTTACGCAGGCGTGGCGCCTGAAGTTGTCTGCGGATGGTGCGTGCCAGCTCGTCCATTGAAGGCTGCTCCGGGTGTTCATCCATCACTTCACTGGTGAGTTGCGCCTCCGCAAGATAGGTATGAACCGCCTGGCCGTCGTCGTCTTCCATAACGACATGATACCAGGGCAGAGCACGTAACTCGTCGTTTACCGCCAGCTCATCCGCCGACGGCTCCTCAAGTGAATATTCAGGGTCGATATCGACCACCACGCCAAGATATCCCAGCAGTGAATGGCGAACCTGCTGACCGATACCGAATTTGCTGGCTATCATTGTCACCTCCCGGGAACCTTCTGTTCCCTCAGATATGAGGGTGCGGCTCCAAAATTCAAGTTACATGACGCGACAGGCAAACCCTTTCAGATACAGCCCTTCCGGGTAGGGAGCGATCACAGGATGATCGGCGGCCTGACGGAACTGCTCTATAAATTGTACATCACGACCCGCATCTATTGCGGCATCGGCGATGATTTTCTGAAATAAATCGGTGGTCATCAAACCTGAACAGGAAAATGTCAGCAGTACACCGCCCGGGTTCAGCAACTGAATCGCCAGCATATTGATATCTTTATAACCGCGACATGCGCCCATCAACTGGCTCTTGTTTTCAACGAACTTCGGTGGATCCATCACGATCACATCAAAGGTTTCGCCTTGATCGCGGTATTTGCGCAGCAGCTTGAATACATCATCGCGGACAAACTCGGCTTTATTCAGATCAAGCTTGTTGAGCGTGACGTTCTGCTTCGCCACATCCAGAGCTTCCTGGGAGGTATCCACGCTGACAACCTGGCGGCAGCCGCCCATGAGTGCAGAAACGGCGAAACCGCCGGTATAGGAGAAACAGTTCAGAACGCGCTTATCCGCAACATAGCGGCGGGTCGCCAGACGGCTGTCGCGCTGATCAAGGTAGTAGCCAGTTTTATGGCCGCCCTGAATATCGACATACAACTTCATGCCGTTCTCTTCGATGGGCAGCAACGCAGGCGGCAGCTCACCGAGTACAGGGCCTTGCGTCAGTTCCAGCCCCTCTTTTTTACGCACTGCGACATCACTGCGATCGTAAACAGAACATTGCGGATAGAGGGTTTGCAGCGCGGAGAGAAGCGCCGGACGCTGGTATTCCGCGCCTGCGCTCAGCAGTTGCAATACAAGGAAATTGCCAAAGCGGTCGATAGTTACGCCAGGAAGTCCGTCAGATTCCCCGGCAATCAGGCGATAACTGTCCAGCCCGTCACGCTGCGCCAGCCAGTCACGCCATTGCTGCGCTTGTTGCAGGCGACGCGTAAAGAAAGCGATATCAACGCTTTCATCTTTATTGAACGTCCAGACGCGAGCGCGAATTTGCGAGGCAGGTGACAGCGCTCCGCGCGCCAGCCATTTACCCTGGTGATCGACAATATCAATGGTTTCACCGAGGCTGGCTTTGCCTTCCATCCGTGCGACGGCACCGGAGAAAACCCAGGGATGACGGCGCAGTAACGATTTCTCGCGCCCTTTGGCTAACACTAAACGTACGCTCATAATTTATTATGCTTTATTGCTAAGAATTGGGCGCCATTTTCCGGGTTAGTTCATAGAAATGCAATGAATTCGAGTAGTCGCAGGCATTGTAAACGCGGGTGTGCGTGTTATTCATGTTAATCAAGGGAATGGGATGACGTTAGCGCTCCTTGCTCCCATTTTTGCAATACCAAACGTACGTCCATATTCAGCTATCCTGTAAACTGAAGAATATGGGCGCTAGCGGTACGGGTTCGCCGGGTAAATGCGACGCGCCTGCACTGAAAGGGGAACAATATGACACAAGTTTGCACAATTGCCTGGGTACACGGAATGGTGCAGGGCGTCGGATTTCGTTACAGCACGCAATATGAAGCGCAGCGTCTGGGGCTAACGGGATATGCACGCAATCTGGACGACGGTAGTGTTGAGGTGGTGGCTTGCGGAGAGGCGGAAAACGTCGACAAACTGGTGGCATGGCTTAAAGCCGGTGGACCGCGCAGCGCCCGGGTTGAGAGAGTACTGACTGAACCGCATCAACCCGGTAGAGAATGGAAGAATTTTGGTATCCGCTATTAAATACACTTCACAGGCTTAGGCAGGCCGGCGATTTTCGTCGCCTGTTTTGCCGGGCCTTTCGGGAACAGGCGGTACAGATAGCGGCTGTTGCCTTTCTCTTCGCCAAATTTATTTCCCATCGCTTTAACCAGCATGCGAATAGCCGGCGAGGTATTAAACTCCAGATAGAATTCGCGTACAAAGCGCACCACCTCCCAGTGTTCCGGGGAGAGGGTAATACTCTCTTGTTGCGCAATAGCCTCTGCCAGCGCTTCGCTCCAGAGGGAAGTATCTTTCAGATAGCCTTCGCTATCGGTTTCAATTTCTTTGCCTTCAAACATCAACATAGTTTTTCACAACGTCAGTCAACAACAGCGGCAGTGTAGCAAAAAACAAAGCCCCGCATAAGCGCTGAGGGATCCCCAGTAATGGGCGGGTAAAAAAAGACAGGCGTAGAATTTTGTGATCTACTGATTGTGCAACCAATTCAATGAGATAACCTCTATGCCTGCTTATCGAGTATGTCAGAAATTCTTCCATAATGCTTTAGCCCCCTTTCACAAATACAGGCAAAACGCCTTGCTGGACGCTACTGTTGCTCTTACCAACGGCGCCTCTCTGACACTGACCAGTATTGGTCGTTATTTACCCGGTGCAGCTCAGGTCAAAAATAAAATTAAACGCGTAGATCGCTTACTGGGGAACGCGTCACTGCATCGCGATATTCCTCTTATTTTTAAAAATATTATCTCAATGCTGACGAACAGATTCTCTTTGTGCGTCGTCGCGGTAGACTGGAGCGGCTATCCCTCTCAGGAGTTTCATGTCCTTCGTGCCAGTCTGATTTGTGATGGGCGCTCCATTCCATTACTGAGCTGGATTGTCCCCTCAAAAAAACAACAAAACGCCTGTATCCAGAAAGCGTTTCTTAACGCTCTTGCCGGGGCGATTTCTCTTATCGCATTTAGGTTATCTCATGTCCCTAAAAGTCTGCCAATCACCGTATAGCGCAGGAGTACACGGGGGCTAACGCGCAGTCGAACGAAAACTCACGTTAAGCGATAAAAACTGCCTGAAAAATCGATTAACAGACACGCATGTGTGCTATTTATAGTTTTTCGATTTAAAAGACGCCATTCCAGGTATGATTTTCACTGTCCATAATATTTTGATTTATCGGAAAAAAAGTCCTTAACGTGTGAAACCGTTCCGTTGAGCGTCAAACCCCAAAAATCATCGCGGCACATGCGAGACACTATACCGAACCTTCTGTAGCAGGTTTGAATGCTCAAAACCACATGTTTTATGTGAGATAAATCACCTGTCAAAAATTTGTGGTGAGAATTGATTGGTATAACACATGTCATTAAAGTAATAATACAAATAAAGGAATGTATTATACCAATATCAAATAATCGTAAGGAACGGGCATGAATATAGTGATAAACAGCTTACCTATTATCTGGGTCGCCCTGGGGGTTTTTGTCCTGTTGATACTGAATATGAAGTTTAAAATCAATGGGATGCTGGCCATTTTGTTAGTTTCAATCTTTGTAGGTGTCTGTGAAGGTCTGCCGCTGGAGGCAATCGGTAAATCGATTGAAAATGGGGTTGGCAGCACTTTAGGTCATCTGGCCTTAATCATTCTTTTCGGTGCTATATTAGGTAAGTTAATGGTTGATTCCGGGGCGGCGCAGCGCGTCTCTTCAACATTACTCGCAAAATTTGGCCCCCGGAAAGTTCAGTGGGCAATTATGGTTATTGGACTGATTTTCGGTCTGGCCATGTTCTATGAAGTGGCATTTTTGATTCTGGCACCACTGGTCATTAGTATTGCTCGAGAAGCAAAAATCCCTTTTTTAAAACTGGGTATTACCATGGTTGCTGCCGCCACGACCGCACACAGTCTGTTTCCACCCCAGCCGGGACCAACAGCCCTGGTTACCGCCTTTCATGCCGATATGGGGATGGTCTACATCTACGGCATTATCGTTGCTGTACCCACTGTTATTTGCTCAGGTATTATTCTACCAAAACTGCTTGGTAACCTTGACAGACCAGTCCCTTCTTTACTGGAATCACAAAAAGTTTTTACAGAAGAAGAAATGCCAGGATTTGGCATTAGCCTTTTAGTTCCGCTAATCCCGGCCATTATTATCACCTGCGTAACAGTGATAAAGTTATTCCTTGCCGACAATAACCCCCTGTTACCTTTATTGAATTTTATCGGAAGCGCTCAAATAAGTATGCTAATTGCCGTGCTTGTCAGCTTATATGCGTTCGGCATATTACGCGGCAAAAGCATGTCTGAAGTGATGAGTTCTTACAGTGAAGCCATTGAGAAGGTTGCTTTAGTAGTCTTTATCATTGGCGCAGGAGGGGCATTCAAGCAAATCATTATGGATACCGGCGTTGGTGATTATATTGCCGAGATGATGCGTTCTTCTTCCATCTCCCCCCTGGTTATGGCCTGGTTTATTACCGTGTTGCTGCGTTTGGCTACGGGTGCGGGAACAGTTTCTGCGATCACTGCTGCAGGGATTGTAGGGCCAATGATCCACACGTTTAACGTCAATCCGGCCCTGATGGTGCTTGCTACCGCTTCAGGTAGTAATACCCTCACTCACGTCAATGACGCAGCGTTCTGGCTCTTCAAAGAATATTTTGGTTTGTCGATGAAAGATACGTTTAAGACATGGGGATTACTTGAACTGACGAACTCTGTGGTTGGTCTGGGAATTGTTCTGTTGCTAAGCCTTATCGTCTGATAATCAGACCTATCCCCAAGGTATCTATGTGAGACAGGGGGGCAGTTTGGATATAGAGAATTATTGTACTATAAGGGCTTCCCCGGCATGTCAACGCCGGTTTTTATGGTTTCTGTCTGCACTACAGTAAAAATAAAGGGAAGAGACTGCGGTACTAT
>NZ_FMBC01000084.1 GCF_900094795.1 Kosakonia oryziphila | reverse complement strand
ACGCCAACGGAGACGCCAACGGAGACACCAACGGAGACGCCAACGGAGACCCCAACGGAAACAGGCAGTGCAACGCCTGAACCTTAGTATGCAACTGGTGGCGAGAATGTTTCGCCATCATCAATCGCTTTTTCAAGGGAGAATGAAATATGCAAAATGCAGCACGTATTGGAGATGCCACCGCTCATGGTGGCGCCCTGTGTTCTGGTTCAGGGAGTGTCTATATTAATGGCATTCCCGCCGCGATGATGGGCGTCAGTATTGCGCCGTGCGCGCTATTACATGGCGCAGCGCCAGTTGCGACAGGCTCTGGCTCGGTCTTTATCAACGGTTCGCCAGCGGCAAGGCTGGGCGATGTGACCGGGTGTGGTGCGGTTATCGTGACGGGTTCTGGCGATGTCTATATAGGGTGACGCGATGAAGTTCCGTTTTGAATGGCCAACATCGCGCCAGCCCGTCACGTTGCCGGAAGGTATCACGGCAGAACAGGCTATCTCTTTGGATGTGAGCAATGGGGTCTTCGGGCCCCACAATCAGGTGCCAGAGGAACATGATGCGGTGGCGTTTTACTGGCATTTTACCCGTCCGGTCATACGGAACCTCTGTGGTAATTATATCTGCCTGTTGGATGGCGTTGAGCTTCATTATGGTGAGAGCCAACCTTTGCGCGTCGGAAGTCATCTTCAGGTGGGACACTTTAAGCTGGAAATCACCCCTGAAGATGCCAACGCGCGAGATGACCAGGGTTTTTATCCGTTAATTTGCACGGATGATGCATGGCAGGCGGAGAATAAACTTCCTGAAGTTGAAGATATTTTGCCCAACGGTGGCAGTTACATTAATGACTTGCATTACTTTAATGATGTAATTGCCCAGGGAGACAGTAAAGATGCATTAAAAATGCTTGAAATCGAATATAAACGGTTCCTTATTTGGCAAGAGCAACGCGGTCAATATTACGACAACGTCGGCAATCAAGATGCTTACATCATTAAAACCGATAACCACTTTGATAGCGTAAAAGAATGTCTGAAGGAGAAGACTTTAACGGAATGTATTGTCGATAGAACGTTTTTGATGGAAAAAGTATGGCCCGATTTTGAAAGCGGCGATGCGCTGGACGATATTTTTGCCGGAGAAGAGAAACCCGATTTACTCAAATTACTTTCACCAGAACATATTGTTGCTAAGGGAAAATATCAAGTTCCTGAACTTGTTTTCCGTGATTTTCACAAGATTGGTTTAGATTCTCACTATTAATTACAGGAGTTACAACGATGCAGGACATTACATCACTTACTAAGGCACTGAAAACCTCTTCTTTGAAAGATCTGCTCGCCCAGGTTCTTTCTCAAGTTAAAGCCTTTCCGCAAGATCTCAAAGCCAGAGAAGTGCTATTTAAATTATATTGTGTTGATGGTGCATGGGATAGCGCGTTACTGCAAATTCAGACGTTAACGCTGCTTGATGAAGGTATGCAAAAACAGTGTGAGTTATATAAAAACCTCGTATTTAGCGAAATGCAGCGCACTCAGGTTTTGTCCGGTGAGCGTCTGGCAGTAACATTACAGGGCTATATGCCACAGTGGATGGCGAAAATACACGAAGCGAATGAGCAATATTACCAGGGGAAGACTGAACTATCGGATATTACTCGTTCTGAAGCCTTCGATCTTTCACCAGAAAGTAGTGGTAGAAGTGACACCCTGGGGGAATTTAGATGGATTGCCGACAGCGATGGACGCATCGGGCCAATATGTGAATTTATTTGCGCCGGGGGATATCGTTGGTTACCCTTCGCATCCATTCAACAATTGAACGTTTCAAAACCGAAAGATCTGCTCGACCTGCTGTGGTTACAGGCTTCCGTTAAGGTTGCGGGGGAAGAATATTTCGGTTTTATTCCGGCGCGCTACCCCATCAGAACGGCTGATGAGCAGAACTATAAATTGGGTTTAAAAACAGAGTGGACCTCGCCGTCCGATCTGCTCATTCTTGGCCATGGGCGCAAAGTACTGATTACCGATTGCTGTGAGCATTCCATCATGGAGGTCGGTGAGATTGTTTTCGAATAATTCGTCAACCAGAAGAAGCCGTTATCTTCCAACTCTTCTGGAGCGGCTACAGGATGACGAGCCTAAAAGCCCTCATGATCGTGCCAGGCCTGTTGATATAAAAACGATACGCCAACTGGTTCAGAAAGATATTGCTGATTTAATTAACCATATAAATATCGAGGATACACTCGACGAGCAGCGCTATAAAGCAGTGACGGAATCGGTACTTAATTATGGTATTCCTGCACTGATTGGTAGCCAGAAAGATCGTAATAACTGGCATATTATCGAGCAAGCGGTCCGCAAGGCTATCATTCGCTTCGAGCCGCGTATTATTCCTGAAACGTTACTGGTGCGCTCATTACAGGAAGGGGAAGGCATAGCGAGACATGCCGTCATTATGTTTGAGATCCGGGGGCTGATTGACTGGCAGCCCCATCCCATTGATTTGTGTATGAATGGTCGCTACGACATGGAGTCAGAAAAAGTGGATTTGAAGCTTCTTTAAATAAGTATTAACGCTTCCAGTATATCAATTCAGTTGTGAAGTTAGGATTTATCCTCGGGCTTTTTTCCTGGTTAATTATCCTAAAATAATTCATAGCTATTACCAAAATAGATGATTTTGAATAGTATCAAGGTGAGTCTCCGTTATTAGGAAAACTCTGGCGGATCGATCCAACTATTGAATGAAGCCTTTTCCGCTGAATCGATATCTTGTTGTTTCTGTAGTGATTTGTCTTAACAGGGAATGTAACACATGGGTGTGAAATATGTTGAATATATTATTGATGGATTCTAGTTATTATCATTGCTTAGGGTTAAGAACCCTAATCTTGAGCCACTTGAAAAAAGAACATATACATGAGACACGCTTTGCGTTATCAACAGATGAAATGAGAACGGAAACCGCCAACATCATCTTCTACGATGATGTTGTGACAGTTAATGTTTTAAATAAAAAACAAATTAGTAGTAACGGCGATCCCTGGAGTAGGGGTTACAGGAAGATGGAAAAGATAACACTCCATGTTCCTTTTCTCGCCAAAAATCAAACTATCACCGATATTTCGATGAAGATTGGTAAAATATTGGCAATTGCTAATGCAGATTATCATGTTCATCTCAATAAAAAAGATGCTTACTGGAATTTTGGATTAAAGAAGTACGCTCAGCTTTCTGATGCGGAAAATGATGTCATGCTCTTAATTGGCCTTGGCTACAATAGCGATGATATCTCACGAATGTTAAACCGCTCACGAAAAACAATCTGCACCCATTATCGCAACGCTAGCCGCAAGATGGGGGCCTCAAATCAGGTTGAGTTCTATCGGTACGCTTCGTTTATCGCCCGATGTGAGTGTAATGAAAGAAACACGTTGTGTTTATAAATGGGATAGTAAAGGGTGTTATTATGGATAATGATTACAACAACCAGTGGGAGTGGCATCGTTTACTTTGCGCACTGCCAATCTATTTTATTGTTAGCAATTATGTTTTCGCAGTAAATAATGACACCATTGTCGCCGATGGTGGAAAACTCAGTTTCGAAAATTTAACGCTTGCTAATGATACAAGCGGTGCCTTTATTATTCAGGCAAAAAATGGCGCGGAATTTAATGCCAGCCAGTTGTTCCTCACCAGTACCAGTACGCGCGGTGGCGGCGCGTGGATTGACGGTAGTGTATTCAGGGGGGATAACCTGACAATTAATGTCAGCGGTAAATCAGCCAGTGGCATTTATCTCGCCAATAGCAGTTCTGCTGTTTTAAATAATATTAATATCACTGGGCAGAATAGCGCGCAGGGGCTGGTTTTGGACGGCACCTGGTCCAACACGCAAAGCTCCGCGACAGCACAGATTAGCGACAGCACCCTCGCCACTGAAAACGGTGATGCGATTCACGTCATGGCAGGCGCTCTCACGCTGACCAATACCACCGCCACAACTACCGGCGACAGTAGCTATGCGGTGAATGCCAACCAGGCGGCAACTGTCACCATCGAAGGGGGACGATACGCAACGCAAGGTAAGTACAGTGATGCGGTATGGGTCACTTCCGCCGATTCTTCTGTCAACATCAATAACGCCACGATTACTACCGCGGGTGAGCGCGCCATTGCGTTGAATGCGCAGCGTGGAACGGCGACGATTACCAATAGTACCCTCGAAGCCGCAGGGGTCAATGCGTATGCGTTGTATACCGAAAAGCAGATCACGGGCGATAAACTGATTATTACCACTCGGGGGCGCGGTGGCGCCGGGCTGTTTGCTGCCTCTGGTGGGCAGGCAAGGCTGACAAATAGCAATATCGTGACGTACGGCGAACTCGCGCCAGGGCTGGTGGCCTATCCCGGTTCGACCATCACCGCTGATAATGTGCGTGTTGAAACCATGGGTAAACATGGCTTTGGGTTGTGGAGTCGGGCAGGCCAGTTGAATGTCAGCAACAGCATTGTCACGACGGCAGGTGAGGCGGCAGCCGGGCTGTATGTGAATGGTTACTCCACGACGCTCAGCAATCGCGTATCGCTGGATAATGTGACATTGCAAAGCTCACAGGCGCAGGCGATTGAGGTCGATACAACCACACTGGCGCTCTCAATCAATGACTCTACGCTCCGCGGCGGCAACGGTCAGGTGATGACTGTCGGCCATTATGAGGACGCAGCGAATCCCACTAACAATCTTTATAGCAACGTGACCTTAACAGCGACTAACAGCCAGCTGAATGGCGACATTATCTCTACCGACGTTGGCAACATCGTGGTGGTTGATCTGGCGGCTTCGGAACTGAATGGTGCGGTGAATAACGCGACATCGCTGGCGCTGGATAGTAACAGCCGCTGGAATATGAACGGCAGTTCCGTTGTCGGCCAGTTGACCAACAACGGAACGATCGATTTTTCCAATCCCAACGCCTTCGACACCCTGACTGTAACGGGGGACTATGCCGGTAATGGCGGGACGCTGGTGATGAACAGCGTGCTGGGGGATGACGCTTCACCAGCCAATAAACTGATTGTCGGTGGTGATGTGTTAGCGGGCACGACGCGCGTTGCCATTAATAACCTGGGAGGACATGGCGCACAGACGGTTGAAGGTATTGAGATTGTGAATGTCGGCGGCACCTCTTATGGCCGCTTCGCGCAGTCTGGCCGTATTGTTGCGGGGGCTTATGATTACTCGCTGGTGCAAAAAGGAGAAAACTGGTATCTGACCAGCCAGTCAACGCCTGTTGAACCTGAACCTGAACTGACCCCGGATCCAGTGCCAGAGTCAACACTGGAACCTGAAGTTAAACCTACGGGAAAACCGTCAGTGGTTCGCCCTGAAGCAGGAAGCTACACCGCTAACCTCGCAGCGGCCAATACCCTGTTTGCGATGAGCCTGCATGACCGATTGGGGGAGCCCGCATTTGTCGATGCTTTATCAGCACAACCGGAGGTGACCAGCCTGTGGCTGCGTCAGATCGGTGGGCACAACACCTGGCGCGATGGCAGCGGTCAGTTGAGAACGCAGAGTAATCGCTATGTGGCACAGCTTGGTGGCGACCTCGCACGCTGGAGCAGCGATGGCACTGACCGCTGGCATGTCGGTTTTATGGCGGGCTACGGCAACAATCACAACTCGACTCGCAGCCAGATGAGCGGCCACCGTTCTACGGGGTCCGTGGAGGGATACAGTGTTGGCGGCTACGCTACCTGGTATGCCAGGCCTCAGGAATCGCAGGGTGCCTGGGTGGATAGTTGGCTGCTGTACAACTGGTTCAATAACAGTGTTCAGGGCGAGGGGTTGGCGAGTGAATCGTATAAATCCAGAGGCTTCACAACGTCGCTGGAGGCGGGATACACCCATAAATTATCTGAATTCAGAGGAAGCAAAGGTTCTCTGAATGAATGGTTTATCCAGCCTCAGGCGCAGGCGATATGGATGGGGGTAAAAGCGGATGATTTCCACGAAGCAAACGGTACCCGTATTCACAGCGACGGCGATGGCAACATCCGCACCCGACTGGGTATTCGTACCTTCCTGAAAGGCCACCATGCGATGGATAACGACAAGGCGCGCGAGTTCCAGCCTTTCGCTGAGATTAGCTGGATCCATAACACCCGCGACTTTGGTACGCAGATGGATGATGTGAGTATTTATCAGACTGGTGCGCGCAATCTGGGCGAAATTAAAACCGGTGTCGAAGGGCAGATTAACCCGCGGCTGAACATCTGGGGGAATGTCGGCATTCAGATAGGTAATAAAGGGTATCACGATACCACCGCGATGGCGGGCCTCAAATACCACTTTTAACATCAGTTAAGCCTCTGCCCCGGCAGGTGATGCTGGTGCTGACAGCGACAAACACCTTCGCCGGAGCAGACCTTCAAGGGAAATTATGTTCCTTTTTTTCATGGAGAGACAATGCAGCTCTTTTCTGAAGACGCGTTTTTTATTCTCGGATTTAAGTCGCTATTGGTAAAAATCAATATCTCTGAGCCGGAGAGTCTCATATTATTCGATACCGGGCAAGACTATATTTATGTGCTTGATAATAATGAGATAAAACATTTTATTTATTCCGACCCTATTTCCGCTTTTATTCTTTGCCGCCGGACATTAATGCATCGGGCGACTGAGCTAAGTATTTTCAGCAGGCTCTTATGCGGGTGGCGCTTCGGACGCTCAAGGCGACGTATTCCGACCACATTGACCACCAGTGAAGCGCTGATCATCAGAATGATTTGTTTAGGAATAAGCCAGAAGCATATTGCGACACAATTACATATCAGCGAGAAAACGGTGAGCGCCCATAAATTAAATGCACTACGTAAGCTCAGAATTAAAAATGTTGCGACTTTTTTTACCGAGTATGTCGCCTGGTATGGTTTATGGAAGCAGTATATAAGCATGCAACCAGGTGACGGTTTCAATATACCGCAGTGCAGTGTGTTGGGAAGAAGAAATCTATGACTGGATTTGTATTTAAGCGCCAGTACAGGCTGGTGCCTTATCTATCCTCTGCTTGACCTGCTCCCCGTTGATTTGATCCTACCCACGTAATGTGGATGCAGCCCTAAGCGAGGTTTTCGTTTTCAAATTGTTCCTCGTCTTTCTCCGCAAGCAGGCGTTTGAGGCGGGCAATCTCCGCAGCCTGTTCACTCTCACGCCCAGAGGACGTTGCCTGATTTTGCAGCTTACTGTGCCAGTTGTAGAGCTGAGATTCATACAGGATGAGTTCGCTGGCGGCTGCGGCAACACCAATACGTTCGGCCAGTTTAAGGGCTTTATCACGGAATTTGAGGTAACGGAAATTTTGGCGGTTCCGGTGTAGAACCCCCCATAACTCTATCAGTCATAACTATAAAGTAAGTTTTTATCTTAGTATCACTGGGATAATTATGGTATATAGGTTTGTTGTATTTTAACGTTCATAAATGAGGTTTGGTATGACAAAGTTATTAACATGTGAATCGCCACGGGTTTAACAGACACCTCAGAGTCATTTAAGATGACTTAAAGAGAGGTGCCCATGAGCGGTAAACGTTATCCCGAAGAGTTTAAAATTGAAGCAGTCAAACAGGTTATTGATCGCGGTCACTCTGTTTCCAGCGTTGCAACACGTCTCGATATCACCACCCACAGCCTTTACGCCTGGATAAAGAAGTACGGTCCGGACTCATCCACTAACAAAGAACAGTCAGATGCTCAGGCCGAGATCCGCCGACTCCAGAAGGAGTTGAAGCGGGTTACTGACGAACGGGACATATTAAAAAAAGCCGCGGCGTACTTCGCAAAG
>NZ_FMBC01000010.1 GCF_900094795.1 Kosakonia oryziphila | reverse complement strand
AAGGGGCGATTGCCCGGCAGCATGATGTCCAGGCGATTCACAATCTGGTGAAGAGGTTCTTTACGCTCAAGCGCCATGCCAACAATACACCAGACCATCATTTCGAGGGGAAGACGGCGCTTGCGTAGCGTTACTGTACCTGATTCGGCAAGGCAACGAGAGATGAGTTCGGGGTCGAGGTAATCCCCCAGAGAAGTCAGTGGGTTACGCAGAGAATCGTAACGGGATACCAAATCAAGGGCCTGTCCAATGTACATAAAAAAATCCGGAAACGAGTGAGCGTTTCCGGATTCTTACACAGCCACTGGATCGGTCAACTGATCCTTAACTGATCGGCATTACTCATTAAAAGGGGTTTTATAAACGTTAAATTTCAACCTGCGTTCCCAACTCGATAACCCGGTTTGGCGGGATCTCAAACTGGTCTGGCGCGCGCAGCGCGTTGCGCTGTAATACCAGGTAAAGCTTGCCGCGCAGCCGCAAATACCATGGCCGTTTACCGAGGATCAACGACTCATGCGACATAAAGAAGGAGGTTTCCATCATCCGGCAATTGAGCCCTTCCAGACCACAGCGGTGGAACACTTCTTCAACGTTCGGGGTTTCGCGCCAGCCGTAACTGGCCACCACGCGCCAGAAAGTGGGTGATAGCTGTTCAATTTGTACCCGGCGCACATTGTGGACGTAAGGCGCATCTTCAGTACGCAGCGTTAACAGAATCACGCGTTCATGCAGGACTTTGTTGTGCTTCAGGTTATGCATCATAGCAAATGGAATGACATTCAGTGCGCGGGACATATACACCGCCGTACCCGGCACGCGAACCGGCGGCGATTTCTCCAGCGAAGCAATCATCGCCTCCAGAGAGTTGCCGTGTTCGTGCATGCGTCGCAGCATACGGAAACGTTCACTTTTCCAGGTGGTCATCACCAGCAGCATTACCATGCCGAGCGTTAACGGCAACCAGCCGCCGGAAACGATTTTATCGAGGTTAGCCGAGAACAGTGGCACATCAATACTCAGGAAGAAGATCAAAATCAGCCCCACCAGCATTTTATTCCAGTGCCAGTTTTTGAATGCCACAGTCGTGGAAAGAATTGAGGTCAGTACCATCGTCCCGGTAACGGCAATACCATAAGCCGCCGCCAGATTACTGGAGCGCTCAAAGCTGACAATCACCAGCACCACCGCAAAATAAAGCAGCCAGTTAATGAATGGGATATAGATCTGCCCGGATTCCATCTCCGAGGTATGGATAATACGCATCGGCGCCAGATAACCCAGACGCACCGCCTGGCGAGTCAGGGAGAAAACACCGGAGATAACCGCCTGCGACGCAATGACCGTCGCCAGCGTGGCGATAATCAACATCGGGATCAGCGCCCACTCAGGTGCGAGCAGGAAGAAAGGGTTCTTAATCGCTTCCGGCGTTTTCAGCAACAATGCGCCCTGGCCAAAGTAATTCAGCACCAGCGACGGCAGCACCACAATAAACCACGCCATGCGGATTGGCAGCTTACCGAAGTGTCCCATATCCGCGTACAGCGCCTCGACACCGGTGATCGACAGCACCACAGCGCCAAGCGCAACAAAAGAGACAACTTTGTACTGAAGGAAGAAATTCACCGCCCAAAACGGATTCAGCGCCTGCAATACGGCGGGGTTTTCGATAATACCGCGCGCGCCCAGCACGGCCAGAATTAAAAACCACGCCAGCATGATCGGTGCAAACAGTTTTCCCACCAGCCCTGTACCGTGCTTCTGAATCATAAACAACAGGGTTAACACGATAATCGACAGCGGCACAATCCAGCTATCGAGCGAAGGCGCGACAATCTCCAGCCCCTCTATCGCCGACATCACCGAGATCGCGGGTGTAATAACCACTTCACCATAGAAGAAGCTGCCGCCAATCAACCCCATGATCACCAGCACCGAAGTCATTTTGGCCGAAGTGTTGCGACCGGCCAGCGACATCAGCGTCAGAATACCGCCTTCACCGGCGTTATCCGCGCGCATGACGAACGTCAGATACTTAATGGAGACCACAAAAACCAGCAGCCAGAATATCAGTGACAAAAAGCCGAAGACGGCATCGCGCTCAACGCCAAAGCCAAACTGGCCAGACAAACATTCACGAAGTGTATAAAGTGGGCTGGTGCCGATATCACCGTAGACAACCCCAATTGCCGCAAGAGTGACAGCGGGTAACGATTGTTTATTATCAGTGCTCATAGACTAATCTTTTGTTTGAATGGCAAATGTGTGCTTAGTCCCTTGGCCCACAAAAAGCGCACAGTATGCACGATTATTTGCAAAATCGTACACCTAAATGCGACCACATTAATCTGGCGCAATGAAAATAAAGCCGCTCTTCAGTCTATTACAAGCCCTTTCGGAAACGTCTATACTCGCTTTTGCAAGCCGGATAACACGGCGAAAGGACGCAAATCTATTATGGCTCACTCACATTTATTAGCAGAAAGAATTTCCCGCTTAAGCAGCGCGCTGGAAAGAGGACTCTTTGAGCGTAGCCACGCTATCCGGTTGTGCCTGCTGGCCGCGCTGAGCGGCGAGAGTGTATTTCTTCTTGGCCCGCCGGGCATTGCGAAAAGCCTGATCGCACGTCGCCTGAAATTCGCCTTTAAACATGCCCGCGCCTTTGAATACCTGATGACGCGCTTCTCCACGCCGGAAGAGGTTTTCGGTCCGCTCTCCATTCAAGCATTAAAAGATGAAGGGCGCTATGAGCGCTTAACCAACGGTTATCTTCCGGAAGCAGAAATTGTATTTCTGGATGAGATCTGGAAAGCCGGCCCGGCGATCCTCAACACCCTGCTCACCGCCATTAACGAACGCCGCTTCCGTAACGGCGCGAGCGAAGAAAAGATCCCGATGCGTTTGCTGGTGACTGCCTCGAACGAACTGCCGGAAGCCGACAGCAGCCTCGAAGCGCTGTATGATCGCATGTTAATCCGTTTATGGCTCGACAAAGTACAAGAGAAGGGTAATTTCCGCTCCATGCTGGTCAGTCAGCAGGACGAGAACGAAAACCCGGTGCCCACCGAATTGCAAATCACCGACGAGGAATATCAGCGTTGGCAACAGGAGATTGGGCTGGTCAAACTGCCCGATCCGGTATTTGAATTGATCTATACGCTGCGCCAGCAGCTCGATACCTTACCGAATGCACCATACGTATCCGATCGTCGCTGGAAAAAAGCTATCCGTTTATTACAATCCAGCGCCTTTTTCAGCGGGCGCGATACGGTTGCCCCCATTGATTTGATCCTGTTAAAAGATTGTCTGTGGCACGATGCCGAAAGCCTGCGTTTGTTGCAGCAGCAACTGGATATTTTGATGACCGGGCACGCGTGGCAGCAACAAGCGATGCTGACACAGCTCACCAGCATCAATCAGCATCATATGCAGCTTCAGCAGCAACAAAGCGACAAAACCGCGCTGAAAGTCAGCCGCCAGGGCGGTATGTTCAGCCGCCGTCCACACTATGATTTACCCGAAGGCCTGAACGAACCGCTGTTGACGCTACTGTTACAGCAGCCGCTAAAATTGCACGATTTACAGGTGATTCACGTCACTATTGAGCGCAACGCGTTGGAGCAGTGGCTGGCGAAAGGCGGTGAAATCCGCGGCAAACTTAACGGTATCGGTTTTGCGCAACCTTTAAATCTTGAGGTTGATACCTCGCTTCATCTGGTGATCCGCGATGTCAGTTTGCAGGGAACGCGTCTTGCGCTACCTGGTGTCACTACCGAAAACGTGCCGGAAGAGATCACCCAACAATTGGAAACGCTGGATAACACCTGGCACCAGCAGCACACCCGTTTTAGCGAGCAGCAAAAATGCCTGTTCGTCTCTGGCGACTGGCTGGGTCGCATTGAAGCCAGCCTGCAGGACGTTCGCACGCAGATCCAACAGGCACGTCAATGATAACGCTGGAAACACTGAATGTGATGCTCACTATCAGCGAAGAGACGCTGGTAGAAGAACTCATCGTTCTTCTGCTGGCTTCTCCGCAACTGGTGCTGTTTTTTGAAAAATTCCCGCGCTTAAAACATGCGATCACTGACGATATTCCCCGCTGGCGCGAAGCGCTAAAAAAGCATCTGAAAGAGGCCTCTGTGCCGCCGGAACTGGCGGAAGAAGTGCTGAGTTACCAGCAGAGCCAGCTACTCTCAACATCGCAATTTATTGTGCAGTTACCGCAGATCCTGGCATTACTGGAAAAGTTGCATTCGCCTTTTGCCGCCCAGGCCCGGCAAATGGTAACGGATAACCCGCAGTTTACACTCGCTTTGCATACTCTTTTTTTACAGCGCTGGCGTCTGAGTCTTGTCGTGCAAACTACCACCTTTAATCAGCAACTGCTGGAAGAGGAACGCGAGCAGTTGCTGAGTGAGGTGCAAGAGCATATGACACTGAGCGGGCAACTGGAACCGGTGCTGGTCGAAAATGAAAATGCCGCCGGACGCTTGTGGGATATGAGCGCCGGTCAGCTAAAACGCGGTGACTACCAGTTGATCATCAAATACGGCGATTTTCTGAAAGAGCAGCCGGAGCTTCAGCAACTGGCGGAGCAGCTTGGCCGCTCGCGGGAGGCGAAATCAGTGCCGCGCAAAGATGCGCCGATGGAAACGTTCCGTATGTTGGTGCGTGAACCGGCAACCATACCGGAACAGGTCGATGGGCTGCATCAGAGCGATGATATTTTGCGCCTGTTACCGCCGGAGTTGGCAACGCTCGGTATAACAGAACTGGAATATGAGTTTTATCGACGGCTGGTGGAAAAGCAACTGCTCACCTACCGTCTGCACGGCGATGCCTGGCGGGAAAAGGTTACCGAACGCCCGGTGATCCATCAGGATTTTGATGAACAACCGCGCGGGCCGTTTATTGTCTGCGTTGATACTTCCGGTTCAATGGGCGGATTTAATGAACAGTGCGCGAAAGCCTTCTGTCTGGCGCTGATGCGCGTAGCGCTGGCGGATAAACGACGCTGTTTTATTATGCTGTTTTCCAGTGAAGTCGTGAGTTATGAACTGACCTGCGCACAGGGGCTGGAGCAAGCGATCCGCTTTCTGAGCCAGCGCTTCCGTGGCGGAACCGATCTGGCAAGCTGTTTTCGGGCGATCATTGAACGGATGCAGGGCGGTGAATGGTTTGATGCCGATGCTGTGGTGATCTCGGATTTTATCGCTCAGCGCCTGCCGGACGATATCATCGGCAAAGTAAAAGAGTTGCAGAACGTTCACCAGCACCGCTTCCACGCAGTAGCAATGTCGGTACATGGCAAACCCGGCATCATGCGTATTTTCGATCACATCTGGCGCTTTGATACCGGGATGCGCAGCCGTTTGCTGCGACGCTGGCGGCGATAGAGCAGGCCAGAAACCTACTTGCAAACCGCTGCGGGCCATCGCCGACGCGGCTAAACGCCTGAACTGCAATCAGGCCAGGTTTCTTTTCCAGTTGGCGGTAGATTACTCCTGTCTTCTGTCGTTGATAATTAACAAAAGGCCGCCTCAACTCAACAATCCGCAATCAAAAAGGCCAGTATGCTTTTAAATAGATAAAATAAGCGGATAAAATAGAAAGAATCTTTATTCCCCATAAGAAAACCCCATGGAAAATTATCAGATCGATAATCTGGACCGCGGCATCCTCGACGCTTTAATGGCTAATGCGCGCACCGCTTATGCCGAACTGGCCAAACAATTTGGCGTCAGCCCCGGCACCATTCATGTGCGTGTAGAAAAGATGAAGCAAGCCGGGATCATCACTGGCGCGCGTATCGACGTCAGCCCGAAGCAACTGGGTTACGATGTCTGCTGTTTTATTGGCATCATTTTGAAGAGCGCGAAAGATTACCCTTCGGCGCTGGCGAAACTGGAAAGTCTGGAAGAAGTGACCGAAGCCTATTACACCACTGGCCACTACAGCATCTTTATAAAAGTGATGTGCCGATCCATTGATGCCCTGCAACAGGTACTTATCAACAAGATCCAAACAATTGATGAAATTCAGTCCACAGAAACGTTGATCTCCCTGCAAAACCCTATCATGCGTACGATCCGCCCTTAACGGGGCGTTTTCATCCTTCCTTAATACCCATATTGTCCACAGGTAGATCCCAGGCCTTTCACAGCGTACAATACGCCTCACTTTGTCGCCGATGGCGAATAAACGGAGCGGGGTTTTCATGGCGGATATCACTCTTATTAGCGGCAGTACCCTCGGCGGTGCGGAATATGTGGCGGAACACCTGGCTGAGAAGCTGGAAGATGCCGGCTACAGCACAGAGACGCTGCACGGCCCGCTATTAGAGGATCTTTCTCCGCAAGGAATCTGGCTGGTGATCAGTTCCACCCATGGTGCTGGCGATCTGCCTGAGAACCTGCAACCGTTTTTAGACGATCTACAGGAACAGAAGCCGGATCTTGCACAGGTGCGCTTTGGGGCGATCGGCATCGGCAGTCGCGAATATGACACTTTCTGTCAGGCGATCGAGAAGATCGAGAGCACGTTGAAGGCAAATGGCGCGAAACAGATCGGTGAAACACTGAAGATCAACATTCTTGAACACGACATTCCGGAGGATCCGGCGGAAGAATGGCTGGGATCCTGGAAATATTTACTCAAGAACGATTAAAGATCGTGCGATCAGTTGTGGATAACCATGCTTAAAAGGCCTTATTAACCGGTAGTTATCCCATTAACAACTGCTGTACAGTTTTCAGTCTGTGTATAAACAGGCCTTTTGATCCCAGCTTATACGGTTCAGGATCACCGATCATTCACAGTTAATGATCCTCTCTAATGAATTGATCTTACAGCGATGATCCGGGTTATCCACAAGACATCGCGATCCTAATAAGAGATCACAATAGAACAGATCTCTCTATATAAAAGATCTTCTTTTTAATACCCGGGATCCGGATCTTTCTCACTGGACTAAAGTTGAGTAGAATCCACGGCCCGGGCTTCAATCCAATTTCTAACCGCTTAGGCGAGGCATACCACCATGTTTTATCCGGATCCTTTTGACGTCATTATTATTGGCGGGGGTCATGCAGGTACTGAGGCCGCGATGGCCGCAGCACGTATGGGTCAACAGACTCTGCTTTTGACACACAATATCGACACGCTGGGGCAGATGAGCTGCAACCCGGCGATCGGCGGTATTGGGAAAGGACACCTGGTAAAAGAAGTGGATGCACTTGGCGGGCTGATGGCGAAAGCGATCGATCAGGCAGGTATTCAGTTTAGGATACTAAACGCGAGTAAAGGCCCGGCAGTGCGTGCTACCCGTGCGCAGGCAGATCGCGTGCTTTATCGGCAGGCGGTACGCACCGCTCTGGAAAACCAGCCTAACTTGATGATCTTCCAGCAGGCAGTAGAAGATCTGATCGTGGAAAATGATCGCGTCGTTGGTGCTGTCACCCAGATGGGACTTAAATTCCGTGCCAAAGCTGTAGTGCTGACGGTCGGAACATTCCTCGACGGTAAAATCCACATCGGACTTGATAACTACAGCGGTGGCCGCGCTGGCGATCCACCGTCTATCCCGCTCTCGCGCCGTCTGCGCGAGCTGCCGTTGCGTGTTAGCCGTTTGAAAACCGGTACGCCGCCGCGTATTGACGCCCGTACCATCGACTTCAGCGTTCTGGCGCAGCAGCACGGGGATAACCCGATGCCGGTATTCTCGTTTATGGGCAACGCCGCACAGCATCCGCGTCAGGTACCGTGCTATGTCACGCATACCAATGAAAAAACCCATGACGTGATCCGCAATAACCTCGATCGTAGCCCGATGTATGCAGGTGTGATCGAAGGGATCGGCCCGCGTTACTGCCCATCGATCGAAGACAAAGTCATGCGTTTTGCCGATCGCAACCAGCATCAGATCTTTTTGGAACCGGAAGGGCTGACCTCTAACGAAATTTACCCGAACGGTATCTCTACCAGCTTGCCGTTCGACGTGCAGATGCAAATCGTTCGTTCCATGCAGGGGATGGAAAACGCGAAGATCGTGCGCCCAGGCTATGCCATTGAGTACGATTTCTTTGACCCGCGAGATTTGAAACTGACGCTGGAAAGCAAATATATCCATGGCCTGTTCTTTGCTGGCCAGATTAACGGTACCACCGGTTACGAAGAGGCTGCAGCGCAAGGGCTGCTGGCCGGCCTGAATGCCGGGCGCTTCTCTGCTGAAAAAGAGGGGTGGGCGCCGCGTCGCGACCAGGCTTATCTCGGCGTGCTGGTAGACGACCTCTGCACGCTCGGCACCAAAGAGCCATACCGCATGTTCACCTCCCGCGCGGAGTATCGCCTGATGCTGCGTGAAGATAATGCTGACCTGCGTCTGACCGAAGCTGGTCGGGAGCTGGGGCTGGTGGACGATGAACGCTGGGCGCGCTTTAACGAGAAGCTGGAAACGATTGAACGTGAACGCCAGCGTCTGAAATCGCAGTGGGTTTCACCGGCATCCGAACATGCTCTGGCGGTGAATACGCACCTGACTACGCCATTATCGCGTGAAGCCAGCGGTGAAGATCTGCTGCGTCGCCCGGAAATGACTTACGAACAACTGGTTCAGTTGACGCCGTTCGCGCCGGGTCTTAATGATCAGCAGGCGGCTGAACAGGTTGAAATCCAGGTGAAATACGAAGGTTACATTGCACGCCAGCAGGATGAGATCGAAAAACAACAGCGCAATGAAAACACGTTGTTGCCAGCATCGCTGGATTACCGTCAGGTGAATGGCCTGTCCAACGAAGTGATCGCCAAACTTAACGATCACAAACCTTCCTCGATTGGTCAGGCATCACGTATTTCTGGTATCACGCCAGCGGCAATTTCCATTTTGCTGGTGTGGCTGAAAAAACAAGGTATGCTGCGCCGCAGCGCTTAACAATATTGATTGCCCGGCAGCGCGCCTGGCGGGCAGATTGAACTCTTATAGCGGGAAGCCTCGCACTGCCCGCTGCTCAGTATTTCAACAGGTATTCACTGTGCTAAATAAACTCTCTCGTCTGCTGGATGAAGCAGGCATTTTGTTGTCGGTTGAACAGCAGAAACAGCTGGTGGCCTATGTCGAACTACTGCATAAATGGAACAAGGCCTATAACCTGACCTCTGTGCGCGATCCGAACGAGATGCTCATTCGCCATATTCTCGACAGCATTGTTGTCGCGCCGTACCTGCAAGGGACGCGTTTTATCGATGTTGGCACAGGGCCGGGTTTGCCGGGGATCCCTCTTTCGATTGTCCGTCCTGAATCCCATTTCACGCTGCTCGATAGCCTGGGCAAACGCGTTCGTTTCTTACGTCAGGTGCAGCATGAACTGAAATTGAGCAACGTTGAGCCGGTTCAGAGTCGCGTTGAAGATTTCCCGGCAGAACCGCCATTCGACGGTGTGATTAGCCGCGCCTTTGCCTCGCTGAATGATATGGTTAACTGGTGCCACCATTTGCCGGGCGAAGAGGGGCGTTTCTATGCGCTTAAAGGTTTGCTACCGGAAGAAGAGATCGCACTTTTACCTGCGGAGCTATCCGTTGAAGCTATTGTTAAATTGAATGTTCCGCACCTGGAAGGTGAACGTCATCTGGTGATCGTTAAGCCAAATAAAGTTTAATTTTTATCAAAAAATGTATCTTTCGTGCTGTTGCTTAGATGTTAAAAAATGAAGGGAAAAAGGGCGATACGTTCAGTTACATTTCACCGTCCTGTTACCAGGATTTTTCTGGCATTTAACGTCCAGAATTTAATTCATTGGAATAATAGTCAACACCGAAAATATCAGGCCACTAAAAGTCGGCAGGCAGAATGAAATACGGATGTAAAATAATTATTATAAATGTCAATGAAAGGTTTTCGATGTATAGGCGGGTGTTTTAAAAAGAGTTGTGATAAATCATCTTGAAGATCATAAAGTTGAAAAGCGGTGATTTCTTTGCGTGATTAACCTTGTAGATGCATAAATGTTTAATTTGTGACCGAGTGCACGCTTTGTTGTTGGGTTTTTGGTGTTGTTTGCACTTTTGCCCGACAGTTCACAGTTTCATCAAAAGTTTAAAAACAGCGCTCGGGAAAAATATTTAAACATTTATTCACCTTTTCGCTACTTATTGTTTGAAATCACGGGGCCGCACCGTATAATTTGACCGCTTTTTGATGCTTGACTCCGGACCATAAAGAACGTTTTATACGACACGCGGCATACCTCAAAGGGAGCAGGAGTTAAGAAACGTCATGTCTGTGTCGCTTTATAGTCGAAACGTTGCTCGCAAGCTTCTGCTTATTCAGTTTCTGGCGGTAATGGCAAGTGGATTGCTGTTTAGCCTCAAAGACCCCTTCTGGGGCATTTCCGCCGTGTGCGGAGGTATGGCAGTCTTACTGCCGAATATGTTTTTTATGATTTTTGCCTGGCGTCATCAGGCACATACACCAGCTAAAGGCCGAGTGGCCTGGACCTTCGCCTTCGGTGAAGCGCTCAAGGTGTTGGTAACATTCTTGTTACTGGTGGTGGCGCTGGGGGGTTTTAAGGTGGCTTTTTTGCCGCTGATAGTCACGTGGGTTTCGGTGCTGGTTGTTCAGATACTGGCACCCGCTGTAATTAACAACAAAGGGTAAGAGGCATCATGTCTGCAGGAGAAATCTCTACACCACAGGAGTACATAGGTCACCATCTGAATAACCTTCAGATTGATCTTCGTACCTTCTCGATGGTGGATCCGCATAACCCCCCGGCCACCTTCTGGACGCTGAATATCGACTCCATGTTTTTCTCGGTGGTACTGGGTCTGTTGTTCCTGGTGATGTTCCGTAGCGTAGCGAAAAAAGCCACCAGCGGTGTCCCAGGGAAATTCCAGACGGCGATTGAGCTGGTGATTGGTTTTGTTCATGGTAGCGTTAAAGACATGTACCACGGCAAAAGCAAGCTTATCGCGCCACTGGCCCTAACGATTTTCGTCTGGGTATTCCTGATGAACCTGATGGATTTGCTGCCTATCGACCTGTTGCCGTACATCGCTGAACATGTACTGGGTCTTCCTGCGCTGCGCGTGGTGCCGTCTGCGGACGTCAACATCACCCTGTCTATGGCGTTGGGCGTATTTATCCTGATTCTGTTCTACAGCATCAAAATGAAGGGTATTGGCGGTTTCGCTAAAGAGCTGACTCTCCAGCCGTTCAACCATCCGGTATTTATTCCGGTAAACCTTATCCTTGAGGGCGTGAGCCTGCTGTCCAAACCGGTTTCTCTCGGTCTGCGACTGTTCGGCAACATGTACGCGGGTGAGTTGATTTTCATTCTGATCGCAGGTCTTCTGCCGTGGTGGTCACAGTGGGTTCTGAATGTGCCATGGGCCATTTTCCACATCCTGATTATTACGCTGCAAGCCTTTATCTTCATGGTTCTGACGATTGTCTATCTGTCGATGGCATCTGAAGAGCATTGATTTTTAACAACACTACTACGTTTTAACTGAAACAAACTGGAGACTGTCATGGAAAACCTGAATATGGATCTGCTGTACTTGGCTGCCGCTGTGATGATGGGTCTGGCGGCAATCGGTGCTGCGATCGGTATCGGCATCCTCGGGGGTAAATTCCTGGAAGGCGCTGCGCGTCAACCGGATCTGATTCCTCTGCTGCGTACTCAGTTCTTTATCGTAATGGGTCTGGTGGATGCTATCCCGATGATCGCTGTAGGTCTGGGTCTGTACGTGATGTTTGCTGTCGCGTAGTAAGGGTTGCTTTACAAGCAATTGTTTAGAACGTTAACCAGATAAGAGGCATTGTGCTGTGAATCTAAACGCAACAATCCTCGGCCAGGCCATCGCGTTTGTCCTGTTCGTTCTGTTCTGCATGAAGTATGTATGGCCGCCGTTAATGGCTGCCATCGAAAAACGTCAGAAAGAAATTGCTGACGGTCTTGCTTCCGCAGAACGAGCTAAAAAGGATTTGGATCTTGCACAGGCCAATGCGACCGACCAGCTGAAAAAAGCGAAAGCTGAAGCTCAGGTTATCATTGAACAGGCGAACAAACGCCGTGCTCAGATCCTGGACGAAGCGAAAGCAGAAGCCGAGCAGGAACGTAATAAAATCGTCGCGCAGGCGCAGGCTGAAATCGATGCCGAGCGTAAACGTGCGCGCGAAGAGCTGCGTAAACAGGTGGCTCTGCTGGCAGTTGCTGGCGCCGAGAAGATCATCGAACGTTCCGTGGATGAAGCTGCTAACAGCGACATCGTGAATAAACTGGTCGCTGAACTGTAAGGAGGAGGGGCTGATGTCTGAATTTGTAACGGTAGCTCGCCCCTACGCCAAAGCAGCTTTTGACTTTGCCGTCGAAAACCAGAGCGTTGACCGCTGGCAGGATATGCTGGCGTTCGCTGCCGAGGTGACGAAAAATGAACACATGGCCGAGCTTCTCTCTGGTGCTTTAGCACCAGAAACGCTCGCTAAGTCGTTTATCGCAGTCTGTGGGGAGCAACTTGACGACAAAGGTCAGAACCTGATTCGGGTGATGGCTGAAAACGGTCGTATTAAGGTGCTTCCTGATGTTCTTGAGCAGTTTATTCAATTGCGTGCAGCCAGCGAGGCTATTACAGAAGTCGATGTGACTTCTGCTACTGCACTGAGTGAAGAACAGCTTTCGAAAATCAGCGCAGCGATGGAAAAACGTCTGTCACGCAAAGTGAAGCTGAATTGCAATATCGATAAGTCTGTAATGGCAGGCGTAATCATCCGTGCGGGTGATATGGTCATTGATGGCAGCGTTCGCGGCCGTCTTGAGCGCCTTGCAGACGTCTTGCAGTCTTAAGGGGACTGGAGCATGCAACTGAATTCCACCGAAATCAGCGAACTGATCAAGCAGCGCATTGCTCAGTTCAGTGTTGTGAGTGAAGCTCACAACGAAGGTACAATTGTTTCTGTAAGCGACGGCGTTATCCGTATCCACGGCTTGGCCGATTGTATGCAGGGTGAAATGATCTCCCTGCCGGGTAACCGCTACGCAATCGCACTGAACCTGGAGCGCGACTCCGTGGGTGCAGTTGTGATGGGTCCGTATGCTGACCTTGCCGAAGGCATGAAGGTTAAGTGTACTGGCCGTATTCTTGAAGTTCCGGTTGGCCGTGGCCTGCTGGGTCGCGTGGTGAACACTCTGGGTGCGCCAATCGATGGTAAAGGTTCGGTTGATAATGACGGCTTTGCTGCTGTCGAAGCTATCGCACCGGGTGTTATCGATCGTCAGTCCGTTGATCAGCCGGTACAGACCGGTTATAAATCCGTTGACGCCATGATCCCAATTGGTCGTGGTCAGCGTGAATTGATCATCGGCGACCGTCAGACCGGTAAAACCGCGTTGGCAATTGATGCCATCATCAACCAGCGTGATTCCGGCATTAAATGTATCTACGTTGCTATCGGCCAGAAAGCGTCCACCATTTCTAACGTGGTGCGTAAGCTGGAAGAGCACGGCGCGCTGTCTAACACCATCGTTGTTGTGGCAACCGCGTCTGAATCCGCTGCACTGCAATACCTGGCTCCGTATGCTGGTTGCGCAATGGGCGAATATTTCCGCGATCGTGGCGAAGATGCGCTGATCATTTACGATGACCTGTCTAAACAGGCAGTCGCATACCGTCAGATCTCCCTGCTGCTCCGTCGTCCGCCTGGACGTGAAGCATTCCCGGGCGACGTATTCTACCTCCACTCCCGTCTGCTGGAACGTGCTGCGCGCGTTAACGTGGAATACGTTGAAAGCTTCACTAAAGGTGAAGTGAAAGGTAAAACCGGTTCTCTGACCGCGCTGCCGATTATCGAAACGCAAGCTGGTGACGTTTCCGCGTTCGTTCCGACCAACGTAATTTCTATTACCGATGGTCAGATCTTCCTGGAATCCAACCTGTTTAACGCCGGTATTCGTCCTGCGGTAAACCCGGGTATTTCCGTATCCCGTGTAGGTGGTGCAGCGCAGACCAAGATCATGAAAAAACTGTCCGGTGGTATTCGTACCGCTCTGGCGCAGTATCGTGAACTGGCAGCGTTCTCTCAGTTTGCTTCCGACCTTGACGATGCAACCCGTAAACAGCTCGACCACGGTCAGAAAGTGACCGAGTTGCTGAAACAGAAACAGTATGCGCCGATGTCTGTCGCGCAGCAGGCTCTGGTTCTGTTCGCGGCTGAACGCGGTTACCTGGCGGATGTTGAACTGGCGAAAATCGGTAGCTTTGAAGCCGCTCTGCTGGCTTACGTTGACCGTGACCACGCTCCGCTGATGCAAGAGATCAACCAGACCGGTGGCTATAACGACGAGATCGAAGGTAAGCTGAAAGGCATCCTCGACTCCTTTAAAGCAACCCAGTCCTGGTAACGTCTGGCGGCTTGCCTTAGGGCAGGCCGCAAGGCATTGAGGAGAAGCTCATGGCCGGCGCAAAAGAGATACGTAGTAAGATCGCAAGCGTCCAGAACACGCAAAAGATCACTAAAGCGATGGAGATGGTCGCCGCTTCCAAAATGCGTAAATCGCAGGACAGAATGGCGGCCAGCCGTCCTTATGCAGATACCATGCGCAAAGTGATTGGTCACCTTGCTCACGGTAATCTGGAATATAAGCACCCTTACCTGGAAGAACGCGACGTTAAACGCGTGGGCTACCTGGTGGTGTCGACCGACCGTGGTCTGTGTGGCGGCTTGAACATTAACCTGTTCAAAAAACTGCTGGCGGATATGAAAGCATGGTCCGATAAAGGCGTTCAGAGCGAACTCGCAATGATCGGCTCAAAGGGCGTAGCGTTCTTTAATTCCGTCGGCACGAAAATTGTCGCGCAGGTGACAGGTATGGGGGATAACCCTTCCCTGTCCGAACTGATTGGACCGGTAAAAGTGATGTTGCAGGCCTATGACGAAGGCCGTCTGGACAAGCTTTATATTGTCAGCAACAAATTTATCAACACCATGTCTCAGGTGCCAACCATCACCCAACTGCTGCCGCTGCCGGCTTCAGAGGATGAAGGCTTGAAGCATAAAGCCTGGGATTATCTGTATGAACCTGACCCGAAAGCGCTGCTGGATACTCTGCTGCGTCGTTACGTCGAGTCTCAGGTTTATCAGGGTGTTGTGGAAAACCTGGCCAGCGAGCAGGCCGCACGTATGGTGGCGATGAAAGCCGCAACCGATAATGGTGGCAGCCTGATTAAAGAGCTGCAGTTGGTATACAACAAGGCTCGTCAGGCCAGCATTACTCAGGAACTCACCGAGATCGTCGGTGGTGCATCCGCGGTATAACCAGGTTAATTCGTAGAGGATTCAAGATGGCTACTGGAAAAATTGTCCAGGTAATCGGCGCCGTGGTTGACGTCGAATTCCCTCAGGATGCCGTACCGCGTGTGTACGATGCTCTTGAGGTGCAAAATGGTAATGATCGTCTGGTGCTGGAAGTTCAGCAGCAGCTCGGCGGCGGTATCGTACGTACCATCGCAATGGGTTCCTCCGACGGTCTGCGTCGCGGTCTGGAAGTAAAAGACCTCGAGCACCCGATCGAAGTCCCGGTAGGTAAAGCAACACTGGGTCGTATCATGAACGTACTGGGTGAACCAGTAGACATGAAAGGCGACATCGGTGAAGAAGAGCGTTGGGCTATCCACCGCGCAGCACCAACCTATGAAGAGTTGTCAAACTCTCAGGAACTGCTGGAAACCGGCATCAAAGTTATCGACCTGATGTGTCCGTTTGCCAAGGGCGGTAAAGTTGGTCTGTTCGGTGGTGCGGGCGTAGGTAAAACCGTAAACATGATGGAGCTGATCCGTAACATCGCGATCGAGCACTCCGGTTACTCTGTGTTTGCAGGCGTGGGTGAACGTACTCGTGAGGGTAACGACTTCTACCACGAAATGACCGATTCCAACGTTATCGACAAAGTATCCCTGGTGTATGGCCAGATGAACGAGCCGCCGGGAAACCGTCTGCGCGTTGCTCTGACCGGTCTGACCATGGCAGAGAAATTCCGTGACGAAGGTCGTGACGTTCTGCTGTTCGTCGACAACATCTATCGTTATACCCTCGCCGGTACTGAAGTATCCGCACTGCTGGGCCGTATGCCTTCAGCGGTAGGTTACCAGCCGACGCTGGCAGAAGAGATGGGCGTGCTTCAGGAGCGTATTACCTCCACCAAAACCGGCTCCATCACCTCTGTTCAGGCAGTATACGTACCTGCGGATGACTTGACTGACCCCTCTCCGGCAACCACCTTTGCGCACCTTGACGCAACCGTGGTACTGAGCCGTCAGATCGCGTCTCTGGGTATCTACCCGGCCGTTGACCCGCTGGATTCCACCAGCCGTCAGTTGGATCCGCTGGTTGTTGGTCAGGAACACTATGATGTTGCGCGTGGCGTTCAGTCTCTGCTGCAACGTTATCAGGAACTGAAAGACATCATCGCCATCCTCGGTATGGATGAACTGTCAGAAGACGACAAACTGGTGGTAGCTCGCGCGCGTAAGATCCAGCGCTTCCTGTCTCAGCCGTTCTTCGTAGCAGAAGTATTCACCGGCTCTCCGGGCAAATACGTTTCCCTGAAAGATACCATCCGTGGCTTTAAAGGCATCATGGAAGGCGAATACGATCACCTGCCGGAGCAGGCGTTCTACATGGTCGGTTCCATCGACGAAGTCGTGGAAAAAGCCAAAAAACTTTAACGCCTTAATCGGAGGGTGATATGGCAATGACTTACCACCTGGACGTCGTCAGCGCAGAGTTACAAATGTTCTCTGGTCTGGTCGAAAAAATCCAGGTAACGGGTAGCGAAGGTGAACTGGGGATTTACCCTGGTCACGCGCCGCTACTCACCGCCATTAAGCCTGGTATGATCCGCATCGTGAAACAGCACGGTCATGAAGAGTTTATCTATCTGTCCGGCGGCATACTTGAAGTGCAGCCTGGCACCGTGACCGTTCTGGCTGATACTGCTATTCGTGGTCAGGATCTCGACGAAGCGCGAGCCCTGGAATCGAAACGCAAAGCAGAAGAGCATATTAAATCTTCTCACGGTGACGTGGATTACGCTCAGGCGTCTGCGGAACTGGCGAAAGCTATCGCAAAACTGCGTGTTATCGAGTTGACCAAAAAAGCGATGTAACACCGGCTTGAACCTAAAAAGCCAGTCTGGTTTCCAGGCTGGCTTTTTTATGGCTGTGTTTCAGAAAAAGTAGAACTGAAAATATGTTTTAATATTTTTGTGATATTCATCACAAAAATGTTGATCGGTTAAAAAATGAAGCGTAGACTTATTTTTGTGATGTGAATCACAAAAATAACACTCTCACTTATCAGGACGCCATCATGAAACTGATCAATAAAATCATCGCCCTTTTCAGCAACATGAACATCTCTTTCGGTACGTTCAACCACTAATGTGCTGATATGCTGAGTGGCGCCGCGCTTATCGTTGTGTGATAAGCTAAGCGCCATCTGGCAGATACGGTTCACTATCGTTGCTGGCAATAGAATCCTCGATCACCACAACGCCATTTGCGCCATCCTCGATGTTGTTAAACAGGTCACCATCATCAATATTGTCGTGCGAATAGCAGCGTTTCAGGCGATTGCCTTCGCCAACGCACATCTTCACGGCAAAACCATCAGCGTTGATTTTCCCTGGATCTTCATTACCTCAGGATTCCGAATCGACAACGAGGTTATTGCTCGCCCACAGAATGCGGCCCACTTTTTCGATGACGTTATGACTACCCTGAATATGCAAATTTTTTCAGCCTCCTCTATGCCTTTGATATATCAGTAGCTGGCATCAACCAGCAAACCGTGGATCATGGCTTTTCTATCCGTTTGCAGGATTTTCTGGTTATCGTGCAGCCCGTTGGCGGAAAGAGATAATCCCCGGCTTGCAACGCAATTTTGCCGCCTGGCGGCAATAAGCGAATCGCGCAGGTCAGATCCAGCGTTATTGTCCGACATTATTATAAAAATGAAATGCTGTTTCTTTTTTATGTGTCACAATCTTCAGTGATCAAACCGGCGTTTTGTTTTTTACGATCTTTATTCAGGATGAAAAAAAACAGCTAACCTGTTGTATGAATTAGCGGCAAATTGAAATGGAGACATTTTTTAGCGGCAAACCAAGTTGCTTTGTCGGTAAAATAGCCCGCAAAAGCGCAGTAACTGTGGATGTTGGGCGTTTCACCAGCATTCCATTTCATGCTACAAAATATGTAGAATTTTCAATATGAAAGAGGTTAACTTCTTTCTCCAATGACAGTCAGGACGCGTATGTTGAACACAAAAATGAGTGTGGTGATCCTTGCCGCAGGTAAAGGCACACGCATGTACTCCGATATTCCCAAAGTGCTGCATACCCTTGCAGGGAAAGCGATGGTTCAGCATGTCATTGATACTGCTAATCTTCTCGGCGCAGATAGTGTTCATCTGGTTTATGGCCACGGTGGCGATTTACTTAAACAACGTCTCGCTGATAGCAAGCTTAACTGGGTTTTGCAGGCAGAACAGCTTGGTACCGGCCATGCGATGCAACAGGCTGCGCCGTTCTTTGCCGACGATGAAGATATTTTGATGCTCTACGGTGATGTGCCGCTGATCTCGCTGGAGACGTTGCAGCGTCTGCGCGATGCGAAACCGCAGGACGGTATCGGTCTGTTAACGGTGGTGCTCGACGACCCAACGGGTTATGGGCGTATCACGCGTGAAAACGGCGCGGTGACAGGTATTGTTGAACAAAAAGATGCCACTGAAGAACAGCGTAAGATAAGCGAGATCAACACCGGCATTCTGATTGCCAACGGCGGCGATCTGAAACGCTGGTTGAGCAAGCTGACTAACAATAATGCGCAGGGTGAATATTACATCACGGATATCATCAGCCTTGCCTGGCATGAAGGCCGTGAGATTACCGCAGTGCATCCGCAACGTCTGAGTGAAGTGGAAGGCGTGAATAACCGTCTTCAGCTATCCCGGCTGGAGCGTGCGTATCAGGCTGAACAGGCCGAAAAATTGCTGCTGGCTGGTGTTATGCTGCGCGATCCTGCACGCTTCGACTTGCGCGGTACGCTGGAGCACGGGCGGGATGTTGAGATAGATGCTAACGTCATCATTGAAGGCAACGTAAAACTGGGCGATCGCGTAAAGATTGGCGCAGGTTGTGTGCTGAAAAACAGCGAAATTGGCGACGACTGTGAAATCAGTCCCTACAGCGTAGTTGAAGATGCGCGGCTCGAAGCTGATTGTACCATCGGGCCATTTGCGCGTTTGCGTCCTGGCGCTGAATTGCTTGCTGGTGCACACGTGGGCAACTTCGTGGAAATGAAAAAAGCGCGTCTGGGTAAAGGCTCGAAAGCAGGCCACTTGACCTACCTGGGCGATGCGGAAATCGGTGACAACGTGAATGTTGGCGCGGGTGTTATCACCTGTAATTACGATGGCGCAAACAAGCACAAAACCATTATTGGCGATGATGTGTTTGTTGGTTCCGATACACAACTGGTGGCGCCAGTTACCGTTGCGAAAGGCGTGACTATCGCTGCGGGTACCACAGTAACGCGCAATGTTGCGGAAAATGAACTGGTTATCAGCCGCGTACCGCAGATCAATAAACAAGGCTGGATACGTCCGGTTAAGAAAAAGTAGTCCGGGTAAGCGCAGCGCCATCCGGCAAATGTATTAATAACGATTTTAGGGTGAGGGGAAAGATAATTCCTCCGCCCGGCAGGCAGCACCTATAAAAATACCCCCACTCTCTACAAGGCTCGGGGCTATACAGGTTGACCGACAACAAAAGGCATAATGCCTAAATCGGAATCGAAAATTATGTGTGGAATTGTTGGCGCAGTCGCGCAGCGTGATGTTGCAGAAATCCTTCTTGAGGGATTACGTCGTCTGGAATACCGTGGTTATGACTCTGCTGGTCTGGCCGTCGTAGATGCAGAAGGTCATATGACCCGTCTGCGTCGTCTTGGTAAAGTCCAGATGCTGGCCCAGGCCGCAGAAGAGCACCCGCTGCATGGTGGAACTGGTATTGCGCACACCCGTTGGGCAACACACGGTGAACCGTCAGAAGGTAATGCACATCCGCATGTTTCTGATCATATTGCGGTTGTACATAACGGTATTATTGAAAACTACGAGCCGCTGCGAGAAGTGTTAAAAGAGCGTGGCTATGTGTTTGTTTCTGAAACAGATACCGAAGTTATCGCGCATCTCGTTCACTGGGAGCTTGAGCAGGGCGGCACGCTGCGTGAAGCGGTTATGCGTGCTATTCCGCAATTACGCGGCGCTTATGGCACAGTGATTATGGATACCCGTGATAATGGCACTCTGCTGGCGGCTCGCTCTGGCAGCCCGCTGGTCATTGGTCTTGGCATGGGTGAAAACTTTATTGCCTCCGATCAACTGGCATTACTGCCGGTAACGCGTCGTTTTATCTTCCTTGAAGAGGGCGATATTGCGGAAGTGACTCGCCGCAGCGTGACAGTGTTTGATAAATCCGGCGCGCAGGTAAAACGGCCTGATATCGAATCCAGCCTGCAATATGATGCGGGCGACAAAGGTATCTACCGCCACTACATGCAAAAAGAGATCTTCGAACAGCCGAACGCGATTAAAAATACGCTGACCGGCCGTATCAACCACGGTGAAGTGGATCTGAGTGAACTGGGTCCGAATGCCAACGCGCTGTTATCGCAAGTTGAACATATTCAGATCGTTGCCTGTGGCACCTCTTACAACTCCGGTATGGTTTCCCGTTACTGGTTTGAAGCGCTGGCTGGTGTGCCGTGCGATGTGGAAATCGCCTCTGAATTCCGCTACCGCAAATCCGCTGTGCGTCGTAACAGCCTGATGATCACGCTTTCGCAATCCGGTGAAACGGCGGATACGCTGGCGGCACTGCGTTTGTCCAAAGAGCTGGGTTACCTGGGGTCGCTGGCAATTTGTAACGTGCCGGGTTCCTCGCTGGTGCGTGAGTCCGATCTGGCGATGATGACCAACGCCGGTACTGAAATCGGTGTTGCCTCCACGAAAGCGTTCACCACTCAGCTTACCGTTCTGCTGATGCTGGTGGCGAAACTGAGCCGCCTGAAAGGGCTGGATGCATCCATTGAGCATGATATTGTTCACGGTTTGCAGGCGTTACCGAGCCGTATTGAACAGATGCTGTCGCAGGATAAACGCATCGAAGCGCTGGCCGAAGATTTCTCCGACAAGCACCATGCGTTGTTCCTGGGGCGTGGCGATCAGTATCCGATCGCGCTGGAAGGCGCGCTGAAACTGAAAGAGATCTCCTATATTCACGCCGAAGCCTATGCGGCAGGTGAGCTGAAGCATGGTCCGCTGGCGCTGATTGATGCGGATATGCCGGTGATTGTCGTTGCGCCTAACAACGAACTGCTGGAAAAACTGAAATCCAACATCGAAGAAGTGCGTGCCCGTGGCGGCGTACTGTATGTGTTTGCCGATCAGGATGCGGGTTTCACCAGCAACGACAATATGCACATTATTGATATGCCGCACGTCGAAGAGGTGATTGCACCGATTTTCTATACCGTGCCGCTGCAATTGCTGGCCTATCATGTTGCGTTGATTAAAGGCACCGACGTTGACCAGCCGCGTAACCTGGCGAAATCAGTAACGGTAGAGTAAACATTTACTGACATAAAATGCGAAAGAGGTTGCCTGCGGGCAATCTCTTTTTTTTTACTTTATTTGATGAATTCTGCTAGCTTCAACTACTTTTTCATTGTCACAAAAATAAAATATAGCTGAAATCTTACTGTTATGTTTTTTATTAATGCTTTGATTTTTAGTTGTTTTATATCATGCGGTAACGATATTTTCCTGCTGTCATCAAACAGTAACAATTATCACATATAACTGTCATCAAAGTGTCCTATTTTGCTCGTCGTAGCCACTAAACAACAATTTACGATCCTTGCAGGAGACATTATGAACGTTATGCGTACCACTGTCGCAACTGTTGTCGCTGCGACCTTTTCTCTGAGTGCTTTTGCTGTTAACGCAGCAGCCAGCCTGACTGGTGCGGGCGCAACTTTCCCGGCACCGGTATATGCCAAGTGGGCTGATACTTACCAGAAAGAAACGGGTAACAAGATCAACTACCAGGGTATTGGTTCTTCTGGTGGCGTAAAACAAATTACTGCTAAAACTGTGGATTTCGGTGCATCCGATGCCCCTCTGGCTGACGATAAACTGGCTCAGGAAGGCCTGTTCCAGTTCCCGACCGTAATCGGCGGTATCGTGCTGGCTATCAACATCCCGGGCATAAAATCCGGTGAACTGGTGCTTGACGGTAAAACCCTGGGTGATATCTACCTGGGTAATATCAAAAAATGGGATGATGCAGCGATCGCTAAACTCAACCCAGGCCTGAAACTGCCTTCGCAGAACATCGCTGTGGTTCGTCGTGCAGACGGCTCCGGTACGTCATTTGTCTTCACCAGCTACCTGGCTAAAGTGAACGAAGAGTGGAAATCCAAAGTGGGTTCCGGCTCTACGGTTAACTGGCCGACCGGTCTGGGCGGTAAAGGTAACGACGGAATCGCGGCATTCGTTCAGCGTCTGCCGGGTTCAATCGGTTATGTTGAATATGCTTACGCTAAGCAGAACAACCTGACCTACACCAAACTGCTGTCTGCGGATGGTAAGGCTGTAAGCCCGACTGAGCAGAGCTTCTCCAATGCGGCTAAAAATATCGACTGGAGCAAATCTTTCGCGCAGGACCTGACCAACCAGAAAGGTGCTGATGTATGGCCGATCACCTCAACCACCTTTATCCTGGTTCACAAAGAGCAGACTAAGCCGGAACAAGGTGCTGAAGTCCTGAAATTCTTTGACTGGGCATACAAAAAAGGCGGCAAACAGGCTAACGACCTTGATTATGCAACCCTGCCGGATAGCGTAGTTGAACAAGTTCGTGCTGCATGGAAAACCAATGTGAAAGACAGCAGCGGTAAGGCATTGTACTAACAACTGTTTTTTATATCCGTCATACTTTAAGTTGCATGTGCGTTGGCTTTCCTCGCTCACCCCAGTCTCGTACTGGAGTAAGCTCCTGGGGATTACTGAGAGACATCCTGTCTCTCACCGGAGGCCAACCTGCGGTTGGGCAAATTCGTTCCCGACGAATTTGTCGCTGCGTCACCGCCTTCCTGCAACTCGAATTATTTAGGGTATAGAACATGGCGGATGGCGCTTACACCATCCGCCTTACAGATCCTCTGTAGGCCTGGCCGCGTAAGCATCACCGGGCAAATTCGTAAGACGTTAAACTGAAGAGTAATTTATGGCTGCAACCAAGCCGGCATTTAACCCTCCGGGTAAAAAAGGTGACATGATTTTCAGCGCGCTGGTAAGACTGGCTGCGCTGATTGTGCTATTGCTGTTGAGTGGCATCATCGTGTCGCTGATTTTCTCCTCATGGCCAAGCATTCAGAAGTTTGGTTTTTCATTCCTGTGGACCAAAGAGTGGGATGCGCCCAATGATATTTACGGCGCGTTGGTACCCATTTACGGGACGATTGTGACCTCTGTCATTGCCCTGCTGATCGCCGTTCCGGTGAGCTTTGGTATTGCTCTGTTTCTTACAGAGCTGTCGCCGAACTGGCTGAAGCGTCCACTAGGTATCGCCATTGAATTACTGGCTGCGATTCCAAGTATCGTGTACGGCATGTGGGGGCTGTTTATTTTTGCTCCGCTGTTCGCGACTTACTTTCAGGAGCCGGTGGGCAACGTGCTTTCTAACATCCCGTTTGTTGGCGCGCTATTTTCTGGCCCGGCATTTGGTATTGGGATCCTGGCGGCCGGAGTTATTCTCGCCATTATGATTATTCCTTACATTGCGGCGGTAATGCGCGATGTATTCGAACAAACACCAGTGATGATGAAAGAGTCGGCCTACGGCATTGGCTGCACCACCTGGGAAGTTATCTGGCGTATTGTGTTGCCATTTACCAAAAACGGGGTGATTGGCGGCGTGATGTTGGGGCTGGGGCGCGCGCTGGGTGAAACCATGGCGGTGACCTTTATCATCGGTAACACCTACCAACTCGACAGCGCTTCGCTGTTTATGCCGGGTAACAGTATTACCTCTGCGCTGGCTAACGAATTTGCCGAAGCGGAGTCCGGTCTGCACGTTGCAGCATTGATGGAGTTGGGTCTGATTCTGTTTGTGATCACCTTTATCGTACTGGCTATCTCTAAGTTTATGATCATGCGCCTGGCGAAAAACGAGGGGGCACGCTGATGGCTACGCTCGAAATGCAAAGCATCGCGAAGCTGGCTGAATCGCGCCGTAAAATGCAGGCTAAGCGCCGTCTGAAAAACCGCATCGCGCTGACATTGTCGATGGCGACCATGGCGTTCGGTCTTTTCTGGCTGGTCTGGATCCTGCTGTCTACCGTAACACGCGGCTTTGATGGCATGTCACTGGCGATGTTTACCGAAATGACGCCGCCGCCAAACACGGCGGGTGGTGGTCTGGCGAACGCCCTGGCAGGTAGTGGCCTTTTAATCCTGTGGGCGACCGTTGTTGGTACGCCGCTCGGCATCATGGCGGGGATCTACCTGGCGGAGTATGGCCGGAAATCGCTGCTGGCCGAAGTGATCCGTTTTATCAACGACATTCTACTTTCCGCGCCGTCGATTGTGGTTGGTTTGTTCGTCTACACCCTTGTCGTCGCGCAAATGCAGCACTTTTCCGGTTGGGCTGGCGTGATTGCGCTGGCGCTGCTGCAGGTGCCAATTGTTATTCGTACCACGGAAAACATGCTGAAACTGGTGCCGGACAGCCTGCGTGAAGCGGCGTATGCGCTGGGTACGCCGAAATGGAAGATGATTGCTTCTATTACGCTGAAAGCGTCTGTTTCCGGGATTATGACCGGGGTGCTGCTGGCTGTGGCGCGTATCGCTGGGGAAACGGCGCCGTTGCTGTTTACCGCGCTCTCTAACCAGTTCTGGAGCACCGATATGATGCAGCCTATCGCTAACCTGCCGGTGACCATTTTCAAATTTGCCATGAGCCCGTTTGCCGAATGGCAGCAACTGGCCTGGGCCGGGGTTCTGATTATCACGCTCTGCGTACTGCTGTTGAATATTCTGGCGCGCGTCATTTTCGCGAAGAGTAAACACGGTTAATTTTTGCGACGCGGCGAAAGCGGCGTCGAGTTGAGGAAAAAGATAAATGAGTATGGTTGATACGACGCCGGGCAAGATTCAAGTTCGTGATTTGAACTTCTATTACGGCAAATTCCATGCACTGAAAAACATCAGCCTGGATATTGCCAAAAATCAGGTGACGGCGTTTATCGGGCCGTCAGGCTGCGGTAAATCCACGCTGCTGCGTACGTTTAATAAAATGTTTGAGCTTTACCCTGAGCAGCGAGCCGAAGGCGAGATCCTGCTGGATGGCGACAACATTCTTACCAATACGCAGGATATCGCGCTGCTGCGTGCAAAAGTGGGGATGGTATTTCAGAAACCGACGCCGTTCCCGATGTCGATTTACGACAATATCGCCTTTGGTGTGCGCCTGTTTGAGAAGCTGTCGCGTCCGGATATGGATGAACGTGTACAGTGGGCTTTGACCAAGGCCGCATTATGGAACGAAACCAAGGATAAACTGCACCAGAGCGGGTACTCTCTCTCTGGTGGCCAGCAGCAGCGTCTGTGCATCGCCCGTGGTATCGCGATTCGCCCGGAAGTTCTGCTGCTCGATGAACCCTGTTCAGCCCTTGACCCGATCTCTACCGGTCGTATCGAAGAGTTGATCACGGAGCTGAAACAGGATTACACCGTGGTTATCGTGACGCACAACATGCAGCAGGCTGCACGTTGCTCCGATCACACGGCGTTTATGTATCTCGGTGAGTTGATTGAGTTCAGCAACACAGATGATCTGTTCACGAAGCCGAAGAAGAAACAAACGGAAGACTACATTACCGGGCGCTATGGTTGATTTGCTGCACCCTGAGGGTATAAGCGACCTTGTTACCACGTGAAATCTGTCGGGCATTTGGAGTGCACCATGGACAATCTCAACCTTAACAAACATATTTCCGCGCAGTTCAACGCTGAGCTGGAAAGTATCCGCACTCAGGTAATGACCATGGGTGGGATGGTGGAACAGCAGCTTTCTGATGCGATCACCGCCATGCACAATCAGGACAGCGAGCTGGCCACGCGCGTTGTTGAAGGCGACAAACAGGTCAATATGATGGAAGTCGCCATCGATGAGGCCTGCGTGCGCATCATTGCAAAACGCCAGCCAACGGCGAGCGATTTGCGTCTGGTGATGGCGATCATCAAAACAATTGCCGAGCTGGAACGTATTGGCGATGTGGCAGACAAGATCTGCCGTACCGCACTGGAGAAGTTTTCTCAACAGCATCAGCCGCTGCTGGTGAGCCTGGAATCGTTGGGCCGTCACACCGTGCAGATGCTGCATGATGTGCTGGACGCCTTCGCTCGTATGGATCTGGACGAAGCAGTGCGGATCTATCGCGAAGATAAAAAAGTGGATCAGGAATACGAAGGCATCGTACGTCAGCTAATGACTTACATGATGGAAGATCCCCGCACCATTCCGAGCGTCCTGACCGCACTGTTCTGCGCCCGTTCTATCGAACGTATCGGTGACCGTTGCCAGAATATCTGCGAATACATCTTCTACTTCGTGAAGGGACAAGATTTCCGCCATGTTGGCGGCGATGAACTGGATAAACTGCTCGCCGAAAAAGATGTCAAAGAGTGATATGGCACAAACCCCCTCGCTGTGAGGGGGTTTTTGTTGCATGGTTATTTCACCAGTAACTTTCTCTCCACAGTATCTATGTCCCCTTACTGCCACATTTTTTCCTGCCACTGCTGCGGGATTCCTGGACTGACCGCTCTGGTAGACAATCCTGCCCTGTAGTTTGAGCACAGAAGGAGCGGTTACCTCTGAATTTAAGGAAAAGGCTGTCCGTCAGATTACGAACGCGGTATTTTTAAATATTCAGTTCTGATGTTCACATATTGATTATGCTTCACTAAAGGCAGAACGGAGGCATGCAATGTAAGCTTCTCAATATTAATCGGGCGAAAAATAACCAATGCCGGTTACGACAGTGATTTATCACGCAGGGCGTTCAGGAGTAACATAGGCGCTCCAAAAACCGACAGACAACAATCGATGAAACGCTCACTTTTTATCCTTTCCACCATTTTTTACTTCAACACAGCTTTTGCCTCAACGCCGTTACCGAAAGATGTCAGTGATTTCCGCACGCTTGCCGAGCAGTGCGAACATTTTGCCAGCGAACAGGACAGCGATCTCGATGAGCAACGGCAAAAAGAGCTGGATGCCAACCTTGAAGCTACCTGCGGCAAGGCTGCGGCTCAGCTCAAAACGTTACGGGAAAAGTACAAAAATGATGAGAAATTAATGAAGGTTATCAATGCCTATGATTTCTGATCACCTTGCTGGCGTGAGCACATTACGAAATGTGCCAACAGAATCTCCTGGTACATTGTGGCTACGTTGCACCAGGTGACCTGAACCATTTGCTTATTTCGTATGTGTTAACAAACATTGGCCAGGGGGAACAGGGAGAGTGTAGTGTGTCGTGGATCTGACCATTTTCAACTCGTTGCTGTCTTTACGCTCCTGAAAGGTTGCCTCTGGTACAACTTTACCGGCAATACAGCAAAAACAGTCATTCCAGTTATTGTAGATCTGGCTCAGTTCCGCGATGCTGTTTAACCCGAGTTTCCGCAGGATAGCATTTCTGTAATTACTGACTATTTTCCGATCCAAACTGAGCGCTTGCGCAATTTTATCCCCCGTCTGGTAATCCAGCAGTCTGAGTAAAATCTTATGTTCTGTTTTATTCAGGTGAATTTCATGGGTGATATCAAATTTTTTTCTTTCAATAGCTTAATGTTGTTTTTAAGCTCCTGTTTTAGAAAGGACAAAGAGGAAGTTTTATCCACTTTTAGGAATCGTGAACATATAAATGAAGAAAAATTTTTTTCATCATTCAGGGTTAAGATGAGTTTATCAACACTAAAAAATAATATTTTTTCATCCCCACGATCGTACGCAATCAACGTATGCGTTGCGCAAGGATTAATCGCTTTGAGCAGTAAATCCATGCCCATCACAAAGTAACTGTCCTGTGAAATGATATACATATTCAGCCCCTGATAAGATTATTTTTTCGCCTTGTTTACATGACTGATACGTTTTTTTCGAGTAATGTTATTTTTTTCTGTGAGTTTATTACTTTGTATTGAAAAACAAAGGAATTAAGCCCGTTTTTTTTAAAATAATATTTTTAGGCATTCTAATCAACCATCCCGCCTGTACTATGTGTTGTTCTCAATACATTATATTTCTGTTTAAAACTTCGCAAGCTAATCGGTAAGATAGAATAAAAAAGAGCTGAAATATATCAAGTCAATGAATTATAAGAACCAATCTATTTATTCGGATTTTTCTGTGCACTCCGGTAATTGACATATATTACTTATTAAAAAAGGTGAAGGGGGTTCTCATTGTAGCCGTCTGTTGAATAGTTACTTAGTAAAACTAGTTATATTTTTCTTAATAGCAAGAATACCAGGCATGTTTTAGGATTTTTCATATGGCAACCTTATGATTAAGAAATAAATTCGCAAATTGTATTTTATCAAGCGTTGACAAGCGAGGCTGTAGCCAGGCCCCTTAACTTTCATCTGTAATACTAATTTATATAAAAAAGCGACCAGCGCTGCACAGTGATAGATGAAAGATTGCACCGCCCGGAGAGAACGCTTACATTCGCAAGGCATACCTTGCTTTTCAAACTGTTGTTGTTCGGGGAGTGTTATGTCCTTTGCTGATCCCACAGTTATCGCTGTCACTCATCCGGAGTGCTGCTGATGGCGATACCTAAACTACGTAACTGGCTGCCGCTTCTCCTCCTTTCACTGCTTCTTGTTGCCATAATGGAACTGGTCCATCTGCCCGCAGCGCTCCTGCTGGGGCCGATGTTTGCCGGGATTGTTCTCGCCATCCTTAACCGGCCTGTGGTAGTAAGCAAAACCAGTTTCGGTGTTGCGCAGGCGGTGGTCGGCGCCATGATCGCCCACGCCATTCCCCCTTCGGTGTTCGGCCGCATTACTGCCGACTGGCCGCTGTTTATCAGTTGCATTGTTTCGGTGATTTTCGCTAGTGCCGTTCTCGGCTGGATTATGGCGAAGCTACAGGTTTTTCCTGGCTCTACGGCGATTTGGGGTTCATCGCCGGGTGCGGCAGCAGCCATGACCATTATGGCCGAGAGTTTCGGTGCCGATGTCCGCCTGGTGGCATTTATGCAGTATCTGCGGGTGATGATTGTGGCGCTGGTCGCAGTGCTGGTGACCCGCATGTGGATGGGTGCTGCCAGCCCGGATCACGCTGTTGCGACATTTACCTTGTTTGGCCCGGTGCGCTGGCTGCCATTTGCCGGTACGTTGCTGGTCATTGCTACAGGTTATCTGATCGCCCGACGGGTAAAACTTCCCTCTGGTCCGATGCTGATAACGTTAATACTGGGAACAATTATCGAAGATACCGGGGTGTTGTTGCTGGAATTGCCGCCGTGGCTGCTGGCGCTCTCCTACGCGGTGATTGGCTGGAGCATTGGGTTGCGCTTTACGCGGGAGATTGTCTGGTACGCCGCACGCGCATTGCCGCGCGTATTGCTGTCGGTGCTGACACTGGTGGTCGTATGTTGCGGCTTTGCATTTTTGCTGGTGCAGTTCGCCGGTATCGATCCGCTCACCGCTTATCTCGCCACCAGTCCCGGAGGAGCAGACACGGTGGCGATTATCGCCACTTCAAGTCACGTTGATATCTCGTTTGTGATGGCGATGCAGACCGGGCGCTTTATTCTTGTGCTGATCACCGGACCGGCGATTTCACGTTTTGTGGCGAAGAGGCTGGGAACATAACCCCGTTAAGAGCTGCAATGCCAGAATGACAATCATCTCGCAGCCAGACGCAATCTTTCAATGACTTCAGCTACTTCACGTCGTGCATTGCCTTGCAGGGTCTGTAATGGCGGTGGTAGACACGGCGGCGTCACCAAACCGAGCAATTCAGCGGCAGTTGCGAGCACGCGCAGGCTGCCACCATAGCGTTTGACCAGATCCCACAGCGGCAGCAACGAGTCGGAATAGGCCCGCGCCTGCACCATATCACCGGCTTGCGCCGCGCGGGAAATGGCCAGCGCCGCTTGCGGGAATAGCCCGCCCAGCACCGAATACCAGATCCCGCAACCAGCGCTCAAACCGTCAACTGCGCTGGCGTCACCGCTGATACCGAGCGTAATGTGCGCCGGAATGTGCGCCCGCAGCGCCGCAATACGCTCCTGCGACCCGACAGGAAAAATTTTAATCGAACCGATATTCGGTAGCTGGGCGATGCGGGTAATCAGAGCATCACTGAAGGTGAAGTGTGTCGTGGCGGGGTTATCGTAAACGCAGAGTGGCACTGACAACTCGCGTGTCACTGCCGCGAACAGGCCAAAGACTTCCTCTTCGGTTAACGCGTGATAGGAAACCGGCGCCAGCAGCACCGCGCTAACGCCTGCTTTTTGCGCATCTTCCGCCAGCCACAGCACATCGCGGGTACGCAGTGCGCCAATCCCGGCGATCACCGGCACCGCGCCGGAGTGTTCTGTCGCCAGACGCAGCGCAGTTGCGCGTTCGTTACGGCTGAAATAGGGATAGCAACCCGTCGATCCTAACGCGCCAATCGAATCCACTCCGGCTACGCGGAGCTTCTCGATCAGCCGAACATATGCTGCTTCATCCAGCCGCTCATCAACCAGCGGCGTCAGCGGAAATGCGCTCAGCCCAGTGAAATCCATGCCTTACCCCCTTCAGAATCAGAAATTCAGCGCTGTTTTCACACAGCAACAGCCGGGCATCATACGTTGCAATCCGGCGATCAGTTCGTCGCCTGCCTCACATAATGCGGTCAGCATCAATCGCGGTACGCCGACATAAGCGCTGAGTGCCACCAATCCGAACAGCGTAGCGCAGGCTGATGGCGTTGTAGAGATCCACCATCGGGTTAATGGCCGGTACCATGCCGTTGCGCAGTCGCCTCTTCATCGATGTGTGGATGGAGAGGCGGGCTGAAGATATGGCACCAGTAGATGTTTACCTGCGAATACTTCAGTTCTCCTGGCTATCCTTCCAGCCCGCAGATTTGAACCGGGCGTGCGCACTGCGTGGCACACTCATCCACTCGGCCTAATAGCGTCGTGACCGCTATACGGCGTGAAAACGGGTATATAAATCCTGTTCAAATTGCTCACGCAACGAGGCGGGCGAAAGAATGCCGATGTCCGGCAACCAGTAGCGCAGCCAGCGAAACAGCGTATGCGGATCGCTGATCGCCGTAGAGAGCGTCAGGCTACCGTCGTCGTGGTGTTCAATAATTCGTTGCGCGGGGAACAGCGCCCGGCGGGTGACATATTCTGCGGCATGCGCCGATACGCTCAGTACCGTCTCCACCCGCGAGCCAAAGCGAATACCAACATGACTGTCCAGCTCGGCAACCACCCTGGCGTGCAACTCAAAATGCTGGTCGGTGCTGGTTAGCCGCTCAATACGTGCCACTTCGAAAGCTTTCAACTGCCCTTTTTCCACGGCCGCCAGATACCACAAGCCGTACTGGTTAATCAGCCGGTAAGGCTGCGCACGCCGGGCTTTGTCGCGGTAGCAATATTCCACCTCTATACGTTGGCTAATGGCCTGATTTAACTGGTTAAGCAACGGTTCTGGCAACAGGTTTTGCCGGCTGTCGGCGATATTGCTGCGCTGTTTCATGCTGTTACGCAGCAATTGTCCGTCCTGGCGAGGGAAGAGATGCGTCATGCTGGTAAAGCCAGCGAATTCCGCCAGATGGCCGCTGTGTAATGTCGGAAGAAGGTGGGCGCTGAGTTTATAGCGTCCAGGCGAGACCTGATCGAGGATATGTCCCAGCCGCGCGAGGTCGCGGTAAGCCGTGCGTTCCGTTATGCTGAATTTATCGCACAGCCACGCCTTATCTATGGTTTTGCCCTGATAGAGCGCCGCAAAAATTTCGCACAACCGCTCAATCAACGAGTCGTGTTTTCTGTCGTGACTTTCCTTCATTGCTGCGGGTTCCGGAATAAAGTCTCACAAGACGTTAAAAATACAGCCTGACCCTGCCCGAAGTTTCAGGTAAGACCTTGTTTTTGTTCATAGGGATTAACGGCAGAAAACAGGAAAACTAAAATGAAATTTCCGCGTTCTGTGCAATTCCCTGATTCTACAAAGAGAAAGATAAACGTCCTCGCTGACAGGAGATGTCAGTGCGCGGTAATTGCCATCTACCGCTTCATTAACCTCAACAAAACGTCAATAAATTCACCGCTTACGTTGTCCATTTCCTGTGTGGAAAAGATATCGTTACTTACACGAGAAGAGTGATGAATACGATGGCAGGCATGTGTACGGTGGTGATGCCGGGCGCAGGCGCATCAGTTTTAAGAGAAGAGGGTCACGGCCCGGCAAGCTTTCCATCGCCGGGCTTCTGAGGATCAGTCACCTGCCCTGGTCAGGGTTGACAATTCATCTGCAGAGAGGTTTAACGCTACGGCAGTAACAAAGCCTTCAACGTGGGCGACGTTAGTGGCGCTGGCGATCGGTGCGGTGATGCCCGGTTGATTAATCAGCCAGGCGAGCGCGACTTCTGCCGGTTTTACGTTGTTTTTTGCGGCAATCGCTTCCAGCGCATCAACAATGGCGAAACCGCGTGGGTTCAGGTACCTGGCAATGCCCTGTCCACGCTGGCTCTGGCGGAGATCCTTTTCGCTACGATATTTCCCGGAGAGGAAACCGGAAGCGAGGCTGTAGTAAGTCACTACGCCGATATTCTCCCGCACCGTTAAGTTCTGCAACGCGCCTTCAAAACCGGAACGATCGTAGAGGTTGTATTCCGGTTGTAGCACCTGGTAGCGAGGCAGCCCTTTCGCATCTGCCACTTTTAGCGCTTCCGCCAGTTGTTCAGCATTGAGGTTCGACGCGCCGATGGCGCGGATTTTCCCCGCTTTCAGTAGCCTCTCATACGCGCCGAGGGTTTCCTCATACGGTGTGTCGTTATCCGGCCAGTGGGAGAAGTAGAGATCGATATAGTCAGTTTGCAGACGGCGCAGTGAATCCTCAACCGCCTGTGCTATCCAGCGGGCGGAAAGCCCTTTTTTACCCGGTTCGCGCAGATCGGCACCCACTTTGGTAAAGAGCGTCACTTTGTCACGCGCGCCCGGATGCGCCGCCAGCCATTTGCCGATAATGGTTTCTGATTCGCCGCCTTTGTTGCCCGGTGCCCATGCTGAATAGACATCTGCGGTATCAATCGCGGTAAAGCCGCGTTCGAAAAGCGCGTCCAGCAGGCTGAAACTCTGCTTTTCATCTACCGTCCAACCAAAAACATTGCCGCCAAAAACCAGAGCGGGGATCTGCAACCCTGTCGTACCCAGTGAACGTAAAGCCATCTGCCCATACCTCCGTGAAATAGCGTATCTGTTTACACAAAGACTTTAATCCTGGCTTGCTGAGCCGTACGTTTTTTGGTCATCCGTGCGGTTTAAATACCGGATGCGTTTGCAACAGCGCGGTGATTGGTCGCAGATTCTCGCGCAGTACGCTATGCAGGTGGCGGATGGCCGGGTTGAACTGTTTGCGGTGCGGACACACCAGATTCAGCGGCGCAGCTTCGCCAGGATGCTGCGGTAACAACACTTCCAGCCGACCTGCAAGCACATCCGCGCTGATGTCGATCCAGGATTTATAGACGATGCCCATTCCGTCCAGTGCCCAGCGGCGGGCAATATCCGCATCATCACACAGCATACGACTTTTAACAATAAGTTGACGCCGCATGCCATTTTCCGGAAAGCTCCATTTGTCATACACCTGGTTGTTCATAGTGAATAACAGACAGTGGTGATTCACGACTTCATCCAGCGTTTTGGGGCGACCGTGTTGCGCAAGATAATCAGGGGAAGCGGCCAGTACCCGACGATTATCCTCTGCGACCGGCAGCGCGACATAGCTGCTGTTATCCAGCACGCCGTAGCGAATCGCAATATCGACCGGATCGCGAAAGACATCGCTTATCTGATCGGAAAGCGACAGGCGCAGCGAAATTTTCGGGTACTGCTGGCAAAAACGGGTGATCAGCGGCAGCAAAACATTGCGGCCAATGTCCGAAGGAACGGCAATACGCAGCTCGCCGCGGATCTCATTATCGCCGCTGTGCAGGCTCTCAGCGCCCGCCTACACCACTTCCAGCATCTCCTGGGCGAAGGGCAGATATTTTTCTCCTTCAGCAGTCAGACGCAGGCTGCGCGTCGAGCGCACAAACAGGCGCTTATCCAGATCGCGCTCCAGCCGGTTGACGGCGGCGCTGACCTGACCCGGTAGTAATCCGGCTTCCCGCGCGGCATTAGAAAAACTGCCCAGCATTGCCGAGCGAACAAACAGCGTGACATCTTCCAGGCGGATCATGATGGCTCCCGTAGCACAAAAACCCTTCTGTTTTGCCAGAAATCCCTGTGGCGGGAAATGTTATTTTCACTCCTTGAGTGAAAGTGCTGCCTTTTTACACCGATTTATCTGGTTATGTTTTGCGTTTATGCTCGCTGTAATCAACAGTACCGTCCCTGATTTGTTTATATTTTCACCAGGAGAGAAAGAATGACCCTTGATGATGCCGTCGTTGCCCGCCATACCGTAAAAGCGTTCGAACCTGGCCAGACGCTGCCGCAGGATAAAATCGAAACGCTGCTGAATGTGCTGCAAAACAGCCCCTCTTCCGTTAACTCGCAGCCGTGGCATTTTGTCGTTGCCGCGACGGCGCAAGGGCGCGAAGCCATTGCTAAATCCACCACCGGCGCTTTTGTCTATAACGAGCCGAAAGTCCTGAACGCTTCTCATGTGATTGCACTGTGCATACGCAGTGATATTGATGACAAACACCTGCAAAACATCCTTGCGAAGGAGCAGAAAGATGGCCGCTTCGTCGCAGAAGGCGCACAGGCGGGCCAGGATAAAAGCCGCCGTTCTTACGTTGATATGCATCGTTATGAACAGCGAGATCTGCCGCAGTGGATGGAGAAGCAGGTATACCTGGCGTTAGGTGGTCTGCTGCTGGGCGCGGCGATGCTTGGCATTGACGCCACGCCAATGGAAGGTTTTGACCAGCGCGTACTGGATCTGTCGCTGGGTCTGCGTGAGAAAGGGCTGACCAGCGTGGTGTTGGTCTCGCTCGGCGTACGCAGCGATAAAGACTTCAACGCCGACCTGCCGAAATCCCGCCTGCCGCGCGACGAAATTTTTACTTTTATCTAACCCCGATATGCCCGGTAGCGCGATGCTTACCGGGCCTGTAATGCGTGAACCGGGGTTAATACAACCCGGAAATCATCGGCAGTTCATCTATAATTGCAGGGCGCAAACAATGCCGCCTGCTATGCAGGCGGATTTTTACTGGCGCTTACCGACTTCAGGAATAATTAAATCGCCGCGCAGGCGGTACGAACCGAGCACGCTTTGCGTTTTTTCATTCAGCCAGGCCACAATGCGCGCCGCCATCGCATCCATTGAATATTCGATCGCCGGAATGGTCGGGATCCCCGGTAAATGCAAGGAACCAGCAAGGCTAAAGACCATAATATCGCCCGGCACGGATTTATTAAACGCCTGCAATTGCGGGATCACGCGCTGCGCTTCCTGCTCGTCAGCCACCAGCAGCGCGTTAAAATTCAGCGTGGTGGCGTTATTGAGCAGCACCTGCAACGCCACCGATGAGCTGGTGTCATTCATAAAAATCAGGTTGCGGTTAAACGGCAGGAAATTGTTTTCCAGCGCCAGCTTGTAGCCATGCAATACCTGCTCGGCCGCTGCGGTATCCGGGTGGATAAGCGCAATCTGTCGTCGGCCCTGACTAATCAGGTAGTTGCAGGCAGTTTCCGCTGCAAAGGCGTGGTCGAACTGAATGTTGTTAGGTGTAGAATCGATGGACTCTTCGCAATCGACCAGAATCACATTTTCATCTTCAATTTTCAGAGGGAAACGTGCGCCAATAATCAATACATCGTCGCACAGCCCGCAGGTCAGTTCATCCAGCGCGCTCATCACCCCGGTTTTGGTATTGGCGAAGCGCAACAGCAAATGTTTCTGACTCTGGCTGAGATGTTTTTCCAGCGCATACAGGTAACCGGTGGTCTGGTTAATATTCTCCTGGGCGCAAATCACCCCGATGCAGCCTGTCGACTGGCTGAGCAATGACTGGGCGATAACATTGGGCCGATAATTCAGCTCTTCGACCGCTTTCAGTACTGCGAGGCGACTGGCTTCCTTAACGCCGCGCGAACCACTCAACACCCGTGAGACTGTGGCTTTGGAAACCCCAGCTAACCGTGATACATCGTTGATTGTAGACATCTTTCTCCCCTGAGCGGCGCGTATCCTGCGCCTGAAAATTCGTCCTGTAAAATCGGTTCAATCTATAACCACTCAAAGTATAGCGGTTTCCCTTTTTGATGGAAACCGATTTTCCATTTTGCCTCTTTTGTTATCAGCGAAGCGCAAAATTCCGTGATGTAAATCCAATAAAATCACCATGTGTCCAATAGATATTGATAGCTATCACACTTCCGTGGATATCATATGGAAACCGGTTTCCATATGATATCCAATCATCCCCGCAATAACTTTTTACACTTCGAGGATGGTTAACGATGTTCAGGATTATGTTGTGCTGCTCTGCCGGGATGTCCACCAGCTTGTTGGTGAGGAAAATGCTTGAGGCGGCGAAGGAGCGGGAACTGCAAGTGGAGATTGACGCATATGGTGTTGCGGAATTCGACACGCAATTTCCGCGTTATCAGGTCGTTCTTCTCGGACCGCAGGTTAAGTACATGTTAAATACGCTGTCAGAAAAGGCCGCCGCACACGGCATTCCGGTTCAACCCATCAATCCGATGGATTACGGCATGCAACGCGGTAATGAGGTTCTGGACTACGCTTTGTCGCTGATTGAAGCGGCGCATTAAAAAGGTGTTCTTATGAGTTCCTTATATCAATCAATGATTACGGTTATTGAGCAATCCATTACGCCGCTAGCTGGTCGTCTTGGACAGCAGAAGTACGTTATCGCCATCCGCGACGGTTTTACCGCTGCGCTGCCGTTTATGATCATCGGCTCTTTTATGCTGGTGTTTATCTTCCCGCCCTTTTCCGCCGACACCACCGTCGGTTTTGCCCGCGCCTGGCTCGATTTCTCTACCGAATACCGCGCGCAACTGATGCTGCCGTTTAATCTCAGCATGGGGGTGATGACGTTTTTTATCTCTGTCGGAATTGGCGCCAGCCTTGGTCGACAGTTTAATCTTGACCCGGTGATGACTGGCTTGCTGGCGTTTATGGCGTTTCTGCTGGTTGCCGCGCCGTATGCAGACGGCAAAATTTCTACCCAGTATCTCTCCGGTCAGGGCATTTTTACTGCCTTGCTGACCGCCATCTACTCGTCGCGCGTTTACGCCTGGCTTAAACAGCACAACATCACCATCCGCCTGCCGAAAGAAGTCCCGACCGGCGTGGCGCGTTCGTTTGAGATTTTGATTCCGGTGGTGGTGATTATTGGTACGCTGCATCCGCTGAATCTGTTTATCGAAGCGCAAACCGGAATGATCCTGCCGCAGGCGATTATGCACCTGCTGGAGCCACTGGTTTCCGCCTCTGATTCCCTGCCCGCTATTCTGCTCTCCGTGCTGCTGTGCCAAATCTTCTGGTTCGCCGGTATTCATGGCTCACTAATTGTCACCGGCATCATGAACCCGTTCTGGATGGCCAACCTCTCCGCCAATCAGGCCGCACTGGCGGCAGGTGCTGCGCTGCCACACGTTTATCTGCAAGGCTTCTGGGATCACTATCTGCTGATTGGCGGCGTGGGTTCGACTTTACCGCTGGCGTTCCTGCTGCTGCGTAGCCGTGTCGCGCATCTGCGTACCATTGGCAAAATGGGTGTTGTGCCAAGCTTCTTCAACATCAACGAACCGATTCTTTTCGGTGCGCCCATTATCATGAACCCGATGCTGTTTGTGCCGTTTGTCTGCGTACCGCTGGTTAACGCCGTGCTGGCTTACACTGCGACAAAAATGGGCCTGCTGGCGCAGGTGGTTTCGCTGACGCCATGGACAACGCCTGCACCAATTGGTGCCTCCTGGGCGGCAAACTGGGCCTTTAGCCCGGTGGTGATGTGCCTGATTTGTATGGCGATGTCTGCCCTGATGTATCTGCCGTTCCTGCGGGCGTATGAACACTCGCTGATGAAAGCAGAAGAACAAAAAGCGCAGACCAGCGCACCGATGACAGAAACCGTCCGCAGTAACTAAGCCGTAACGCATTAGCAGTAACGAAAAGGAGTCGGTAATGAAATATGTTTTTCCCGCAAACTTCTGGTGGGGCAGCGCCTGCTCGGCACTGCAAACCGAAGGGGAAAGCCAGCAAGGCGGAAAAAGCGCCACCACCTGGGATACGTGGTTTGCCCGCGAACCGTGGCGTTTTCACCAGCAGATTGGGCCGCAGGATACTTCGACGTTTTACCGCCACTGGCGGCAAGATATTGCGCTGTTGAAGCAGCTTAATCACAACAGTTTTCGTACTTCGCTGAGCTGGTCGCGCCTGATCCCGGATGGAACCGGGGAAGTGAACCCGCAGGCTGTCGCCTGGTACAACGACGTAATCGACGAACTGCTGGCGCAGGGTATTACGCCGTTTATTACGCTGTTTCACTTCGATATGCCGATGGTGATGCAGGAGAAAGGCGGCTGGGAAAGCCGCGAAGTGGTTGAGGCTTTTAGTCGCTACGCGCAAATCTGTTTTGAGCTGTTCGGCGATCGGGTGCAGCACTGGTTTACCTTTAACGAGCCGATCGTTCCGGTCGAAGGTGGTTATCTGTACGATTTCCATTACCCAAACGTGGTGGATTTCAAACGCGCGGCGATGGTGGCGTACCACACGGTACTGGCTCATGCCAGCGCTGTCAGAGTGTTTCGTGCCGGACACCACTCCGGCGATATCGGCATTGTGCTGAACCTGACGCCGTCTTATCCGCGCTCGCAACATCCTGCGGACGTGAAAGCGGCACACCACGCAGATTTGCTGTTTAACCGCAGTTTTCTCGACCCGGTACTGCGTGGCGAGTATCCCGCTGAACTGGTGGCGTTGCTCAAAGAGTACGATCAGCTTCCCGCCTGCCAGCCGGAAGATATCTCGCTGATTGCAGAAGGGAAAATCGACCTGCTCGGCATCAACTATTACCAGCCGCGGCGGGTAAAGTGCCGGGACAGCGCGGTCAATCCCGATGCGCCATTTATGCCGGAGTGGCTGTTTGATTATTACGAAATGCCAGGCCGTAAAATGAACCCATATCGCGGGTGGGAAATTTACGAGCCTGGTATTTACGATATTCTCACCAACCTGCGTCTGAATTATGGCAACCCACGCTGTTTTATTTCTGAAAACGGTATGGGAGTCGAGAATGAAGAACGCTTTATTGAAAACGGACAAATTAACGATAGTTATCGTATTACTTTTGTTCGCGACCACCTTAAATGGCTACATAAAGGCATCAGCGAAGGCTGTCATTGTCTCGGCTACCATATGTGGACATTTATTGATAACTGGTCATGGTGTAACGCCTATAAAAACCGCTACGGTTTCGTGCAATTAGACCTGGCAACTCAGCAACGCACTATTAAGAAAAGTGGAGAGTGGTTTGCCGCCACCGCCGCGCTTAATAGTTTTACTCAGGAATAATGATTATGGTCGCACTTGAAGAAGCGGTAATGGAAATTATCGTCAACGCCGGACAATCGCGCAGCCTGTGCTTTGAGGCGCTGCGCTCGGCCAGGGAGGGCAATATTGAAGAAGCCCGCAGCCTGCTGTGCGAGGCCGATAGTTATTCACGCCAGGCGCATAAAATGCAGACACAATTGATTGAGCAGGATGCCGGTGAAGCCCGTCAGCCAATGACGTTAATTATGGTGCATGCCCAGGACCATTTAATGACGTCGTTACTGGCTCGCGAATTATCTGAAGAAATCATCCAACTACATTCATTATATCGACAGTAATAAACGGAGAATTGATTACGGTAAATCTTAATTAATCTGTACCCGACTCTACAAAATAAATATTAGTTTTTGGTGATGGCGATATTTTTATCCTGCCAGCGCAGGATAACTATTGTCTGCGAATAACTTACTAAATTGAGATAACCATGAGAATAAATAAAATACTTCCAGTGGCGCTGGCGGCCACCCTTTGCTCTGGCTCCGTCTTCGCACAAGAATTTACGCAAGAACAAATCGATGCCATTGTCGCTAAAGCAGTCGATAAAGCGCTGGCGGAACGGCAGGCTAAAATGGATGCTGCCATCAATAAAAAAGCGGATGTGATTGTTGAACCACAAACCACCGCCCAGGAGCCGGATAAGGCCATTCCTTACGGCGTGAAATTCAGCGGTTATGCTCGCTATGGCGCGCATTTTCAGTCTGGCGATCAGAAATATGTTGGCGTCGATGGTTCCTATAATGGCGCCTCCGCCATTGGTCGTCTGGGCAACGAAGGCAACGGCGGTGAGTTTCAGCTCTCCAAGGCTTTCCGGGGCGATAATGGCGCGATCTGGGACGTTAACGTCATGTTCGATCACTGGGGCGATGAAGTTAACCTGAAAAAAGCCTATGCCGGAGTAACCAACCTGTTGGCTTCAAACCCGAATGCTTACTTCTGGGCGGGGCGCGACTTCCACCAGCGTCCGCAACAGGGCATCAACGATTACTTCTGGATGAACCATGATGGTCAGGGCGCCGGGGTGAAAAACTTCGATATTGGCGGTGTGCAGTTTGACGTCGCCGCCGTGGCCGCTGTCGAATCCTGTAGCCCGACAGTGCTGGAGGATGAAGCTAACCCGTCACGCATCACCTGTACGGGCGGTTCGAACGTTGGTGATAAAGGTAACTATGCCGTCACCTCGAAAATACACGGCATGAAAGTCGGCCCGCTCGATCTGGAGATCTATGCCAACTACGGCTTTGACTCCAAAGCAATCGAAAGCGAAGACCGCCAGCGTGCCTGGCAGGGCGGCGTGGTATTGAGCCATACCAATGACCACGGCGTGAACAAAGTGATCGCCCGTTATTCCGATAACTCGGATAACAGCGTATTCAACAAAACCGACGATCTGACGGCGGTTTACGCCAGCTTCGAAGGCAGCTACAAGTTCAGCCAGCAAACCCAGGTGGATTACCTGCTGGCCTTCCACGATTACGATAACAGCGCCAACAAAGCCGATAACCGCCGCAACTATGGCGCGATTATTCGCCCGATGCACTGGTGGAACGATGTTCATTCAACCTGGCTGGAAGCCGGTTATCAGCGCGTCGATTATGACAAGGGCGGCGATAACCACGGCTGGAAACTGACACTATCACAGAACATCTCGATTGCGATGGGGCTGGAATTCCGCCCGATGCTGCGCTTCTACGTGACCGGTGGGGAAGTCGATAACAAACGTACCGCGCGGGTCAATGGCACAGATGACAATACGCTCGATTCGTTTAACGTCGGCGCGATGTGGGAAGCCTGGTTCTGATGTAAAACCGGAGGCGGTCACCCTCAGCCGCCTCCGGTTAATCTCTGTACATGTGTTATGATGCGTGCCTTATCAATAAGCAATCAGCATGACAGCATTGGGTTCAAAGATGGGTTCCACAAAAAAAGGGATGCTTTATGTACTGGCCGCTGCGGTATTATGGGGCAGCTCCGGGGTTTGCGCGCAGTACATCATGGAGAAAAGTCATATCCCGTCACCGTGGTTAACCATGACACGGCTTCTGTTTACCGGCATCATTTTGCTTACGCTCTCTTTTGTGCACGGCGATAAAATTTTCGTCATCCTGAAAAACCGTAAAGATGCCATCAGCCTGCTGATTTTCTCACTGTTTGGCGCACTAACCGTACAACTGACCTTTTTGCTGACTATCGAAAAGTCCAACGCCGCGACCGCCACGGTGCTGCAATTTTTGTCACCGACCATTATCGTGGCGTGGCTCGCACTGGCGCGTAAAGCACGCCCCACTATGCCGGTTGTTGCGGCGATTTTCACCTCGCTGATAGGCACTTTCCTGCTGGTGACGCACGGTAACCTGACGTCGCTGTCCATCTCGCCGCAAGCGCTGCTGTGGGGGATCGTTTCGGCGTTTTCCGCCGCGTTCTACACCACTTATCCCTCGTCGCTGATCGCCCGGTACGGCACACTGCCGATTGTCGGCTGGAGTATGTTGCTGGCGGGGGTGATGCTGGCGCCATTTTTTGGCGGGCAGGGGGAAAGTGTGGCGGTAGATGGGCACCTGTTGATGGCGTTCTTTTATCTGGTGGTGATCGGCACGGCACTCACCTTTAGCCTCTACCTGAAAGGCGCGCAGATGATTGGCGGCTCGAAGGCCAGCATTCTGAGTTGCGCCGAGCCACTGAGCAGTGCACTACTTTCGGTGGTACTGCTCGGCGTTGCTTTCTCATTGCCGGACTGGCTTGGCACGCTGCTGATTGTCTCGTCGGTACTGCTGATCTCCTGGGATTCGCGCCGCAAACTGCGGCTTGCCAGCGCTTCTGCATAACATTATCCGATGTGGCGACGCCTTATCGGGCCTACGCGTGCGAGCATTCCAGACCGGGTAAACGCAGCGCCACCCGGCGAATTGCGACGTTTACGCTTTCACTTTCACTGCCACCAGCAGCGCCGTTAGTAGCATCAGGGTGCCAGAGAGTAGCAGCGGAGACAGCAAACCATAATGGTCCAGCGCAAAACCGCCAATTGCTGCGCCGCAGGTGTTGGCAAGCTGAATCACCGCCACCTGAATGGAACCGGCTTTTTCCGCCTGATCGGCAAGCGTACGGGTGATCCAGGTTGACCAGCCCACTGGCACCAGCGCAAAACCCAGCCCCCAGATGATGGCGATCCCTGCGGCAACGACTTTATCGCTGCCCCACAAAATCAACACCAGCGCGCTGACAGCCAGCGTCAGTGGTGCAAGGGCGAGTGCCATTTTGACCGAATACTTCATCACCACGGAAGAGAAGGACGTCCCGACAAAACTGGCGATACCAAAGCTCAGCAGTACCAGCGTTAAGCCATCGACGCTAAACCCGGTCAGATTCATATATACCGGGCGAATATAGGTAAAGAACGAGAACTGCCCGGCGAAGGCCATAAAGATGGCGATCATGCCTGCCAGCACACCAGGGCGTTTCAGCAGGCCAAACATGTTCTCGTGATGTTCGGTTTTGCCCGGCAGCGATGGCAGCGCCCGCCACACCCAGAGAATGCAAACCGCACCCAGCAGCGCTGTGCCGTTAAAGACATTACGCCAGCCAATAATGCCGCCGAGGAAACTGCCCAGCGGCGCGGCGATCACCAACGCAATCGACACCGCACCAAAAATCACCGACAACGCTTTCGGCACGGTACGCATCGGCACCAGACGTATGGTCAGCGAAGCCGACATCGCCCAGAAACCACCGAGCGCCAGCCCCAGACAAGCGCGTCCGGCCAGCAGCAGCATAAAATTATTAGCAAAGGAGACCAGCAGGCAGGAGAGGGTCAGCAGCACTGCAAAAGCGATCACCACATAACGCCTGTCGGCGGCGCGGATCACCGTGGTAATAAACAGGCTGGCGAACATGGCAACAAACGCGGTTACCGTGACGGTTTGCCCGGCAACGCCTTCGGAAACGCCTAAATCCAGTGCCATTGGCGTCAGCAGGCTCACCGGTAAAAACTCCACGGTGATCAGACAGGCAACGCAAAAAGCCACAGCGAAAACGGCTGACCAGTTAGGACGGGTTACCGTGTCCACCGGAGATTGCGCCACAGTTTGCTCACTCATTTGCCACCTGCTTAGTTATTCGTCGTGAAGGTCGCGCAGTGTAACATTCATCATCTGTGACGCAGTTAACAATTCGGCAACTTATTTTATGATGGCAGATCAGTGCAGCCAGTGGACGCCCTCTTGCGGGATAAACCGGGCGTTATAACGCAGCTGGAAGTTGTTCAGTTCGATGGTGTCCGGTTCCAGTTCACGTAAAAACCCGAGCGCCAGACGCACCTGCGCATCGGTTATCGGCGCGGCGAGCCGCGCTTTTTGCATCAGCCGGTGCCAGTATTGCAGGTTCTGCTCACTGCCATCGACAATGGAAACCTGCCAGATCAGTAGCACCTGTGCCGCATTTTGCAGATGTGCTTCATCCGGGCGCGCCAGGTAACTTAAGTACTCGTTGCCCGCCGTTTTGCCCATCTGATCCATCATCGATTCCACCGGTACGGGTTGAATGTTAAGCCGGTCAGTGAGACGGCGGATCGCCCGCCGGGAATCAGAGGTTAACACTCTGAAGCCAATCACAAAAACAACCACCAGCGTTGCCAACATCAACCAAATCATACCTGCTCCCGGCGCGTAAAAAAGGCTCATCATACGGGGAAATCCCCTCTGACGCACAGCCGTAAAGACAGCTGTAAGCCGACAGTTAATTATCGGCTTACCGGGCGCTTCGCATAAATAGCGCGATTACTCGAAGAATTGCCCCAGTTTGTTAAACACGCCTGGATCGCTCTGGTGACGGATGATTTGCACCACATCTTCCAGTTTGTCGATCTGGCTTATCATCTGCTCCAGCCGCTGGTCGTTGGCAACCTGTAGCCAGATGCGGCTCTGTTCGCCGTTTTGTAGCGGTAAACAGAGAATGCCTTCCACGTTGAACGCTCGCCGCGCAAATAACCCGCAAACATGCGTCATGACACCCGGATGGTTACGGACGGTGAGTTCGAGAATGACGTTATCAGTTGTTTGCATGGCTTATTCCCCCACCATTTCGGTATTTGCCGCACCTGGCGGCACCATCGGATAAACTTTCTCTTGCGGGTCGATACGGACATGGATCAATGCCGGGCCAGGACGGGAGATGATCTCCTGCAACGCGGCCTGCGGATTGGCGGCGTCGTTTAAATCACACGTTTGCAGACCGAAACCTGCGGCAATCTGCATAAAATTAATCATCCCAGGATAGGTTGCCGCAAACACGCCAGATTTATAGAACAGGCTTTGCTGCTGGTGAACCAGCCCCAGTGCTTCGTTGTTCATCAACACGATTTTCACATCGAGGTTATTCTCTGCGGCAGTGGCCATTTCCTGAATATTCATCATCAGGCTGCCATCGCCGGAGAAGCAGATAACTTTGCGATCCGGGTTCGCCAGCGCGGCGCCAATAGCAGCAGGCAGCCCAAAACCCATGGTGCCCAGCCCGCCGGAAGTCAGCCACTGACGCGGGCGGTTAAGTGGGTAAGCCTGCGCCGTCCACATCTGATGCTGGCCCACATCGGTTGTGATAATGGCGCTATCGTCTACGCAAGCTGCAACGGCGTTGATCAAACCATAGTGACTCAACGGATCGCCGCCCTGCGGAATAGCGCCTGGAAATTCGCGTTGCAGTTGCTCAACCGTGTTACGCCAGGCGTGGCGGGAGTGCGCTTCAACGTGCGGGAGCAGCGCGTCAAGCACTTCGCCGACATCACCCAGGATCGCCACATGCGCCTGCTTCACTTTGCCCAGCTCCGCGCGGTCGATATCGACATGAATAATTTTGGCATTCGGGCAGAATTGCTCTGTTTTGCCTATCGCCCGGTCATCAAAACGCGCCCCAAGTACCACCAGTAAATCCGCCTCTTGCAGGATAAAATTGGTGCTACGTGCGCCATGCATCCCCAGCATCCCCAGCGACAGCGGGTGTTGCTTTGGCAGCATGCCGAGCGCCATCAGCGTCATGGTGGTCGGCAGATTAGCTTTCTCTGCCAGATGACGAATCTGCTGTGGCGCATTGATTACCCCGCCGCCGAGATAGAGCACCGGGCGCTGCGCGGCATTGATCATCTCTGCGGCTTCGCGCACCGCCTGCGTATTCCAGGCAGGAGCAGGGGTTTTGTAGCCAGGTTCCGGCAATTCGTTCAGGGTGATTTCCGCCGTCTGCACATCTTTAGGAATATCTATCCACACCGGGCCAGGGCGGCCGGACTGGGCAATGCGAAACGCATCGCAGATCACCTGCGGCAGTTCGGCGATGTTACGCACCAGGTAGTTGTGTTTAGTGATGGGGATAGAGATGCCGTAAGTGTCCACTTCCTGGAACGCATCGGTGCCGATCATCGAGGCGGGTACCTGGCCGGTAATGCAAATCAGCGGGATGGAGTCAAGACGCGCATCGGCTATGGCGGTCACCAGGTTGGTCGCACCCGGCCCGCTACAGGCCAGACAAACCGCCGGTATACCCTGAGTACGTGCCATGCCCTGTGCAATAAAACCAGCGCCCTGCTCGTGGCGCGCCAGCACATGGCGAATCTGTTTGCTCTGGCTGAGCGCGTCGTACAGTGGCAGAACCGTACCGCCAGGAATACCGGTTACCGTGGTGATGCCCTGTCGTTCCAGTAAATGAACAATCAGTTGCGCGCCAGTGTAGCGCGTGGGTTGTGATGTGCTGCCCGAACTTGCCATGCTCCAGTCCTTTTCTTCTGGGCCAGCTTTCCGGAGGGCGTTAAACGAAAACCCCGCCGGTTTGCGCCGGCGGGGTTTTGGAATCGTGTGTTGTTCCGGACCCTACGGCGCATTGCCGACGACCACCACCACACGCACGACGACCACCGCGGCGTTATGCGCGGTTTTTAGTAGGCTCATCGACATTGTGGAAGCGTTCATTAGGGACCTGTCTGTCATGTCATTAACAGGATTTATACAAACACAGGATTTCGTCGCCGACAACTGCTTTTTACGCACCCGCATAAAACTGCGCGGCGGATCACGTTTGGTTATGCAGCCACTGAAAACAAAAAACCTCGCCGGAACGAGGTTTTTATACAGTTTTTGCGGTTGGTGGCCGCAAACACACTGCGTTACGTCAACAGAGGAACTATACGCGGAAACAGGCAGCCGTGCAATTTTCAGGCGTTTTTTCCCGCATTGAGTATGGAACAAGGTCAAAATTCCGTCCAATAAATACTGTATATATAAACAGTATTAATATATACTGACCTTGCTAATCAGTGTGCAGGGGCCGCATTTCTACGGCGCAAACAAGTCCTGGCTGAAACGGGTGGTGCCGTCAGCGCCTTAACCCCTAAGCGAGCACACTGCGTTACGCCAACAACACGGCTGACAACAGGCAGCGGAAAGGTAAGTCAGCCGGTGCTCCTGAACCAGAGGAGACGCGTATGAGCGGAATGGAACTGTTTATTCTGATCCTGAAACTCATTGTTGCTTTGTTGCAACTGCTTGAAGCCGTCCTGAAATTTCTGCGTTAATTCAGGTTCAAGCCGCACCAAAGAGGGGCGGGTAACCGCCCCTCTTTAACATCGCTAATCTGGTATCCACTGCGGGCGGCATGTTACCTTTTGGTGGCAACTCACTCGCCCAGGCCACCATGACACTCTCTGTTTTCTGCATTTTGCTGTTTGCCGCTCTGCTTCATGCCAGTTGGAATGCCATCGTGAAATCCGGCAGCGACAAACTCTATTCGGCGATTGCCGTAAGCGGTTCCGCCGCGCTGATCGCGCTAATTTTATTACCTTTCTCGCCACAGCCGACGCTCGCCAGCGTGCCTTATCTCGCCGTCTCGTGTGCATTGCAGGTGGTTTACACGGTGCTGGTGGCGAAAACTTACCAGGTTTCGGATATGAGCCAGACCTATCCGCTGATGCGCGGTACCGCACCGCTGCTGGTGGCGCTTATTAGCGTGCTGATCCTTGGCGATTCACTTTCTGGCGTAGCGTGGGGCGGTATTGCCGTGATCTGCCTGTCGATACTGGCGATGGCGTTTAACGGACGGACGCAATCACGCAAAGGGATCTGGCTGGCGCTTATCAATTCGGGGTTTATCGCTGGTTATACGCTGGTCGATGGCACCGGCGTTCGTCTTGCCGGTTCTGCACTGGGCTATACATTATGGACCTTTTTCCTTAACGGTTTTTGCCTGCTGTTCTGGGCGATGCTGGTGCGTCGGCAACAGGTGACTCGTTATCTGCTCGTCACCTGGAAAAAAGGCATTCCCGGCGGTATCGGCACCATGGGTTCTTACGGCCTGGCGCTGTGGGCGATGACGCAAGCGCCGCTGGCGGTCGTCGCTGCGCTACGCGAAACCTCGATTCTGTTCGGCGTACTGATTGCGTTTGTTCTTCTCAAAGAACAGGTTGCCGGGCTGCGGATTGTTGCCGCCTGTGGCATTGCTGCCGGCGCGGTACTACTGCGCCTTTCCTGAAGCTCACTGGCAACAAAAGTTGCCGAATATTGTCTATAAAACCTGCCTGTTTCATTCCTGTCTTTGCACCGGGTAATTGTGGTTCTGTCATCTGGCTGTGGTAGATTTCTCCGGCATTAAGGCTGTATTGCAGCCATATATTCTTTAATCCTTCATTTTTAAAAAGTAATCATCGACATGAAAAGGCAGAGAAACGTCAATTTGTTATTGATGCTGGTACTTCTGGTGGCTGTCGGGCAGATGGCGCAAACCATCTATATCCCGGCGATAGCGGATATGGCGCTCACCCTAAATGTTCGCGAAGGCGCAGTGCAAAGCGTCATGGCAGCGTATCTGCTGACTTACGGCGTATCCCAACTCTTCTATGGCCCGCTGGCGGACAGAGTCGGTCGCCGCCCGGTGATCCTTGCCGGGATGAGCATCTTTTTGCTGGCGACGCTGATTGCCATTACCACGCACAGCCTGTCGATGTTAATTCTGGCTAGCGCCTTACAGGGCATCGGCACCGGTGTGGGTGGCGTGATGGCGCGAACGCTGCCGCGCGATCTGTATGCCGGTACGGAACTGCGTCACGCCAACAGTTTGTTGAATATGGGAATTTTGGTTAGTCCGCTGCTTGCGCCGCTGATCGGCGGCGTGCTGAATACGCTGTTTAACTGGCGCGCCTGTTTTATTTTTCTGCTGGTTCTATGCCTGGTCGTCACCTGGAGTATGGCGCGCTGGATGCCGGAAACCCGGCCAAAAGACGCGCCGCGCCTCCGCCTGCTGGCCAGCTACAAAACCCTGTTCGGCAATGGCGCATTTAATTGTTACCTACTGATGTTGATTGGCGGTCTGGCCGGGATTGCGGTCTTTGAAGCCAGCTCGGGTGTGTTGATGGGCGGCGTGCTGGGCCTGAACAGCATGACGGTCAGCGTCCTGTTTATTCTGCCGGTGCCAGCGGCCTTTTTCGGCGCTTGGTTTGCCGGGCGGCAAAACAAGCGCTTTACCTCGTTAATGTGGCAGTCGGTGATCTGCTGTCTGGCGGCCGGTCTGATGATGTGGATCCCGGGCATTGTCGGGGTGATGAATATCTGGACGCTGGTCGTGCCCGCTGCGCTGTTTTTCTTCGGCGCCGGAATGCTGTTCCCGCTGGCGACCAGCGGCGCGATGGAGCCATTCCCGTTTCTGGCGGGCACCGCAGGTGCGCTGGTTGGCGGATTGCAGAACATCGGCTCCGGCGGCCTGGCGTGGCTCTCTTCACAACTGCCGCAGAACGGCCAGTTTAGCCTTGGGATGCTGATGACGCTGGCCGGGCTTTTAATTCTGTTGTGCTGGCTGCCGCTGGCGACGCGCTTTTCTCGCCATGAACCGGTGATTTAACCTCATGATGGCCCGGCCTCGCGTCGGGCTTGTCGCACTCTGGCGCAATCATCATTTTCAATAGCGGCTCCGGCCCTGGACGCCATGCGCCCTCTTCCCCATCATAAAATTGCGTATCAGTATTGATCGCATAGGGAATTTTCACCTTATTCAGCTCGCAGGCCATAAAGTGGGCGAAAGCCATTTGCGATTCAGTGGGCACATTTTTAATGGATTCACCTACCGCCCAGCCGCCAACCCAACTGGCATGCCCGGATTTCTGCTGCCAGCGCACCGCCGTATTAATCCGCGCACGGATGGCGGCTTTTTCCGCCGCCGTGCCCGATGTCCACGGATATTTACCGCTATTTTTCTGCGGTCCCCACGGGAAAATGTGCCACTCGGCTAACAGATAGTTCTGGCTGTGCGGCGGCAGTTTCAGCGAGGAGAGATCTTCCGGTGCGGCGCGCAGACGCGGGGCAATAAAAATCATGCGTTGAGCGTCGATATTATGCAGGGTGCGCACGACATTTTCATAAGCGCGATTCAGAGCGGGCAAATCACGGTTAAGTTTGTCAGCCGGTTCATAAATCACATCAAAACCGAGCGTCGGGTGCCCGGTACCGAAAAAGTTCGCTACCGTTGACCACCACGCCACCAACTGCGCTTCGTTTTTGGCATCCGGATCGGCTTTGAAGTTGTCTGCCTGATAGGCAATCACCGGGATTATCCCATACTGTTCGCAGGCCTCCACCAGTTTACGCAGGTGGATCAGCCGCGCTTCCGTCATGTTATCGGCAACGCGAATGCGCACATGACGGATACCAGCGTCGTAGAAATCACGCACGATCAGCGGGTCGAACTCGCGGATACCACGATCAGTACGTGCCCAGTCGACATCCATCCCCACCCCCAGCTTTTGCGCATATTGCGCCGCCGTCAGCGGAGTATCAGCGGCAAACACGGAGGTTCCCGCCAACAGCATAACAACTGCAATCAGTGGCTTTAACACAGTTGACCTTGTGAAAATAAGGGATGAATACATGTATTTAGCATGCCCGCGTTCACACGTGTAGCTGCAAAACGTAATAAATTCTCAAAACAGCGGCCCACTTGCGCCGCTGGCCGATTCCTGTTTTCTTTAACGCTCCGATTCTTACGAAAACGAACCGATGAAAAACACCGACATTCAGAAACTCATCCAGCAGTTTCCGCTTATAGAGCAGTTGATCGCGCTGAAAGAAACGCAGTGGTTTAACCCTAATAGTACCTCCGTTGCACGAGCTTTGCCGCATGTTGGCCTGACGCAACAGGATGTTAGCAATGCCCACGCGCGGCTTGCCCGCTTTGCGCCGTTTATCGCTCAGGCTTTCCCGGAAACGGCGGCAAGCCACGGCATGATTGAATCTGACGTGGTTCCGATCCCGACAATGCAGCACCGCCTCGGCCCGGATATCACCGGTGAGTTGTGGCTGAAAAAAGACAGCCATTTGCCGATTTCCGGTTCCATTAAAGCGCGCGGCGGTATTTATGAAGTGTTGACCCACGCGGAAAAACTGGCTTTCGCTGCCGGATTACTGGCGCCGGATGACGATTACAGCAAACTGCTGTCGCCTGAGTTTGCCCGTTTCTTCAGCCAGTACAGCATCGCCGTTGGCTCCACGGGAAATCTTGGGTTATCGATCGGAATTATCAGCGCGCGACTTGGTTTTCGCGTCACGGTGCATATGTCGGCCGATGCCCGGGCCTGGAAAAAAGCGCTACTGCGCAGCCACGGCGTAAACGTGGTGGAGTATGCCGAAGATTACGGCGTGGCCGTTGCGCAAGGGCGCAAAGCGGCAGCAGCGGATGCGAACTGCTTTTTTATTGATGATGAGAACTCTCGTACCCTCTTTCTGGGCTATGCCGTCGCCGGACAGCGTCTGAAAGATCAGTTCACACGGCTTGGCAAAGTGGTGGACAACGCGCATCCGCTGTTTGTCTATCTGCCATGCGGCGTGGGTGGCGGGCCTGGCGGCGTCGCCTTTGGTCTGAAGCTGGCGTTCGGCGATGCTGTACACTGCATTTTTGCCGAACCAACGCATTCTCCTTGTATGCTGCTGGGCGTGTATACCGGGCTACATGACAGCATTGCGGTGCAGGATCTGGGGATTGATAACCAGACGGCGGCCGATGGTCTCGCGGTCGGGCGCGCTTCCGGCTTTGTCGGACGGGCAATGGAGCGCCTGCTGGACGGCTTCTACACCGTCGATGACAACACGCTTTACCAGCAACTTGGCTGGCTGGCGCAGGAGGAAGGTATCCAACTGGAGCCGTCGGCGCTGGCGGGAATGTCCGGGCCACAGCGGATTTGCAGCGATAGTGGCTATCATCAATTGCACGGCTTTAGCTCCGAACAACTGGCACAGGCCACCCATCTTGTATGGGCCACCGGCGGTGGAATGGTACCCGCCGATGAGATGGCGCACTATCTGGCTAAATCCCGCTAAATCAGCCGCTCCGGCGCAGCCAGTCCATCAGTTCGACAGGGGAGCGTCGTTGGTGCAGCAGATCGCGCATTACGCGCATATGCGGCGCGCTGTGGCTGAAAAAGTGGTAATAACCGTGGCACAGCGCGCTTTTTCCCTCGATGATGCGGTGCTTCGGGCAATCGCCCCGGCAAAAACGCAGGACGTCGCAACGCTGACAGGCTTCGCTAAGGCTGGCTTTTTTACTCTCCCCGAAAGCGGCTGCTTCGTGGCTGGCGTTGAGGGTTTTAATCGGGATCTGATGCAGAAAAGCGTGGCCGCAGGTCTCGCCAAAACTGCACATTTGCGACGGATAGCGGCTCCAGACGCCGAGCGTGGAGTCAAATAACTGCACATAAACCCGGCCAATATCTTCCCGTACCCAGATGTCAAATACGGCGGTAAGAAAGTTTCCCCAGGCTTCGCCGCTGACCGATTCGGCAGACAAGCGCCCATGTGCGTCCTGTTCCACCAGCGGAATAAACTGCAAAAACGGTGTACCGAGCGCACGCAAATAGCAATACAGGCGCTGTGGCTGCTGACTATTGAGATTATTGACGACGCACAGCAGGTTGTACTTGACCCGATGTTTCGCCAGCATCGCAATAGCATTAAGGACTTTTGGGTGCGATGGTTTGCCGCTACGGTTCACACGGTAAGCATCATGCAGATCCGCCGGGCCATCGATGGAAACACCCACCAGCCAGCCATTGTCGTGAAAAAAATGGCACCAATCCTCATTCAGTAGAATGTCATTCGTCTGGAAGGCATTTTCAATACGTTTGCCGTTGGCGTACTTTTTTTGCAGTTCGGCAACGCGCTGAAAGAATTCCAGCCTGCAGAGCGTCGGTTCGCCGCCCTGCCAGACAAACGGCACTATTTCGCCCGGCTGGGCATCGATCTGCTGGCGAATAAACGCCTCCAGCGTGGTGTCATCCATAACATTTTGCTGCGGTTTTTCGAGGTAAAAACAGTAGCGGCAGTTAAGGTTGCAGCGTGAACTGGCGGGCTTAGCCATAACGTGGCAGCCTGGCATGCAAATGTCCTCACAAAAAAAGAATAAGCTGACGGATATGCGTTACAGCAAACAGTAATGCGAGGGAAAGCACTGCGAGGGAGATCAATAATTTGTCACGTGTTGCGCCGGGCAAGGCGAAATCGCTTTTATTGACGTCCATTAAGATACGCTTATGGGTATAGCGCCAGAGCAGTAACGCTGCCAGCGCCAGAATGATGAGCGAGATCCAGAAAGGTATGTCCGAATGTTGCCAGTTATGCCTGACGGCCAGCGCCATCAGCGCGCCGTAGCCGAACAGAGTACGCAACCATGCCAGCGATGTCCGCTCCGGTTGCAGACCAGGATCTGTTTCGCGCCGGGCTTTGCGGTTATTCGGCATAAAACACCAGCACCATTACCACCAGTGCAACCGCCAGCAGCAACACGCTTATTAACATCAGCACATGTGTATAAGGCAGATCTTCTTTCAGGCGCATCGCTTTTTCATTGCGCAACCAGCGCAGATAGCCATAGAGCGCCAGTGCGCCGGAGAAGAGACACAGTAGCAGTGCCAGCACTTCACGGATCAGCGGCGTGGCAAACTGCGGCGCCAGTTGATCCAGCCCGACACCTGCCGCGAGAAACCCCAGCGCGGTACGGATCCAGGCAAGAAAAGTACGCTCATTCGCCAGCGAGAAGCGGTAGTCTGGCGCTTCACCGACGCGGGAAATTTTCATCTTTTCTCCTTCCACGTTGATAATCCTGCCAGCGTTGTACCCTCTTGCAGCGGTAAAGGGAAAACTGAACCGGGCAGGTCTTCAAGGTAGCGGATAAACTGATGCTTTTCGACTCTTTCGCGCAACGGAAAACCGGCACCCTGACGGTGCCGGGCAGGAGAATTAATGCAGCGGCGGCCAGTACGCTTTGTTCGCTTCCAGCAGATCGTCGAGAATAGCTTTCGCCACCGTTGCACTGGGCACGGTTTTCGACAGCGTGATGGCCTGCCACAACTTCTGGTAGGAGCGCTGTTCCCAGGCATCGACCACCAGTTTTTCTACAGCTACCTGCTGGCTCATCAACCCTTTCTGAAAATGTGGTATATCACCGACCGTCAGCGGCTCCGGGCCGTTTTTCCCCACCAGACAAGGGATTTCCACCATCGCATCGGCATCAAAATTATGAATAGCGCCGTTGTTTGGCACAATCAGCAACATGCGCTCCTGGGTGTTAAAGGCAATAGCAGTTGCCAGATCGACAATGTAAGAAGCATGCTCGTCAATCTCCAGCTCACCAGCGGAGGATTTACCGGCGGCAATAATCGCCCGGCAGGCGCCAAACACCTGCTTCTCACGATGATCCATCACCTCATTGGCACGCGTACGTTCAGGGTTACTGTGGGCAACCACATAGTCCGGGAAGAGGTAATACTTCAGATAAGTGTTCGGCATGGTATCCGGGTCGAGCGCCTGCACATCTTTCGCTTTGGCGAACGTATCGTTCCAGCTCGCTTCGGTATGCGCGTTATCCGCAGGCGGAACATAACCATGTTTCGCCACATATTCGCGCAATTTCGGCATTAGATCGTTACCGTTCATATCTTCAATCGATGTCCACCAGCCGAAGTGGTTAAGCCCGTAGTAGCGTACCCGCATCTCTTTGCGGTCTTTCAGGCCGACAATTTGCGCCATCCGTCCTTCAATGCCGATAGGCATATCGCAGATGTTAAGAATTTTGGCCTGCGGACGCAGGCGGCGCGTGGCTTCCGCGACAATCGCTGCCGGGTTGGAGTAGTTAAGCATCCACGCATTGGGCGAATATTTTTCCATATAATCAACCAGCTCCAGCACGCCGCCGATAGAACGCATACCGTAAGCGATACCGCCAGGCCCGCAGGTTTCCTGGCCTAATACACCATGGCGCAGCGGGATTTTTTCATCTTTTTCACGCATCGGGTATTTGCCGACGCGGATATGTGCCATCACAAAATCGACGTCGGTAAAGGCTTTTTTCGGGTCGGTGGTGTAGCTGAATTCAATCTCCGGCGCTTGCTCCTGTAGGATAATTTTGCAGGCTTCGGCGATGGTTTCCTGGCGCGCGCCATCGTTGTCATAGAATTTTAGCACCCGCAGCGGGAAGCGATCGCGGTTAGCCAGCAACATCAAAACGATACCGGGAGTAAAAGTGCTGCCGCCGCCAGCGATAACAACTGAAAACTGTTTCATGATACTGCCTCCGTCATGGTGGATGGTTCATTGGTCAAAGGGGTTTTCATCAGGGATTCAAGCTGGTCACGCAGTAAAGGAACATGCAGGCCGACAATCACCTGGATGGCGTTGCCGCGTCGCACGACACCGTGCGCGCCCAACGCTTTAAAGACGTCATCGCTTTGGGTTTTCGCCATATCGACCAGCGTGATGCGCAGCCGCGTCGCGCAGTTGTTGACGTTTTCGATGTTTGCCGCACCGCCCAGCGCCTGCAAAAATCCGCCAGCCTGGCCCAGCGAGTCTTTCGCTGCCGCCGTGGTTTGCCCGCGCGCCGCTTTGTAATCGGCCTTGCTGTAGAGTTTGATTTCACTCGCTTCCCGGCCAGGCGTTTTCAGGTTTAAGACGGCGATCAGCGTGCGGAAAACGATGAAATAGAGCGCGGTAAAACAGAGGCCGACGGTAATCTGGGTGAAAATCATCGCCGCATGGTTATGGAACATCGGGATCCAGTTTTGTGGCAGAAACTGGTCGAGCAGTCCGCCGCCCATATTGCCCACCACGCCGAAGCTATACATCACCGTCGCCATCGTCGCTGCCAGTACAGCGTGGACGGCAAACAGTAGCGGGGAGATAAACAGGAAGGTAAATTCCAGCGGTTCGGTAATACCTACCAGCACGGCAGTCAGCGTTGCGGGGATCAGCAGACCCGCGACTTTAACGCGGTTTTCCGGCGCGGCGGTATACCAAAGCGCCAGCGCAATGCCGATGGAGCCGAACACTTTCGAGTTACCGTGCAGCGCAAAGCCGCCTTCCGGGAACAGAACTTTCAGTGGTTCGGTACTCTGGCTAAATGCCTGTAGATGTTGCGCCCAGTACATCTGAATACCGCCTTCTACAGCCGCCGGGCCGAAAATAAAGGGACCGTAGACAAAGTGGTGCAGCCCGGTCGGGATCAGGATGCGTTCCAGGAAGGTGTAAATCCATACACCCAGAGCCCCGGCAGAGCGCAGAAAATCCTGCAACGACGCAATACCAAGCTGCACTTTTGGCCAACCCAACAGCGTCAGCCATGCACAAGGGATCATCACAAGGAAGGCGATAATCACCACAAACGAGGTGCCCTGGAAGATGCCGAGAAACACGGGCAGCGGTTTGTCGAAAAAGCGGTTATGGATGGCGGTGACAATGCCGGAAATCGCAATCGCCCCAATAATGCTGGTGTCGAGTGTTTTGATCCCGGCAATTAGCGCTAAACCGCTGCCCGCCGTGGGTTCAATGCTGAAATCGACGCCAAAAAAGTGACCCCAGGTCATCCCCATGGCGTTAATGAAGTAGTTCCAGGTCAGAAAACTAATCAGCACTGCGAGGCAGGCTCGCCCTTGCGCCTGTTTTGCCAGGCCAATCGGTAAACCGACAGCGAAAATCAGCGGCATATTGCGAAACACCGCCCAGCCGCCCTCTTCGATGATATGCACACATTGCGCAAACAGATTGTCGGGTGCAGTTAACGTTTCGCCGACAAACAGGGGATTACTCAGCATGATGGTGATACCTACCACCATACCGGCAAACGGGAAGAGCAGCACCGGTGTGAACATGGCGCCGCCGAAACGTTGTATTTGACTGAGCATCTTAGAATCCTCATGTAACAACTTGTAGGGGTAGAGGCCTTGTTGGTTTTTTGTGGGCCTGCGAGCAGCATAAGAAGCCGCCACCGCGCCAACATGGTGCGCCGCCGCGATTCGTGATCGCTTTCATGGTTTTATTTCACACACTCATGTCTACTTTTCAGGCAAAACATAGACATGTTCAGAGGCGATGTTTCCGCTGACGGGGGCAAAGAGGTCTACAGGTGATCTATAAATCTATTGCCGAGCGATTACGCCTGCGGCTCAATTCATCGGATTACCATATCGGCAGCCCGTTACCGGGCGAAAAGGCGTTAGCGCTGGAGTTTGGCGTGGCGCGGATGACGATTCGCAAGGCAGTCGATCTGCTGGTGGGTTGGGGATTAGTGGTACGCCGTCACGGTAGCGGGACATTTGTCGCACGCAAAGATGTCCATCATGAAACGGCCAATCTGACCGGGCTGGTTGAAGTACTGCGCCGACAGGGCAAAGAGGTGCAGAGTCAGGTTTTGCAGTTCGAAGTGATGCCCGCGCCACCTGCAATAGCCAGCCAGTTACGCATCCAAATTAACGAACGGATCTACTTCTCGCGGAGGGTGCGCTACGTGGAGGGAAAACCGCTGATGCTGGAAGACAGCTATATGCCGGTGAAGCTGTTCCGTACGCTGTCATTGGGGCATCTGGAGGGGTCGAAATTCGATTATATCGAGAAGGAGTGCGGCATCACTATCAGCGGTAACTACGAAAGCCTGACGCCAGTGCTGGCCGATAAACAGATGGCCAGCTTGCTAAACGTGGCGGAACAAACGCCGCTGCTGCGTATTACTTCGCTCTCCTACAGCGACAGCGGCGAATTTCTTAACTACTCAGTAATGTTCCGCAACGCCAGCGAGTATCAGGTGGATTACCACCTGCGCCGTATTCATGCCGGGACGCTATCAACCCATCCCCCAAAACAGCACCGCCAGAAGCTGTGGGGTGATAATACGTAAAAACATCACCAACGGATAAACCGTCGCATACGAGAGCGCCGCTGCACCGCTGGTGGCATGCAGGCCGTTGGCAAACGCTAGCGCTGGCGGATCGGTCATCGACCCGGCCAGCATGCCGCAGAGAGTCAGATAGTTCATCTTCACCAGCATTCGCGCCAGCAAACCGACGGTTACCAGCGGAATGGCGGTGATAAAGATGCCATAACACATCCATTTCACCCCATCGCCCTGGGTCAGCGTGGCGATAAAGTCGCCACCGGATTTCAGCCCCACCACCGACAGGAACAGCACAATTCCCAGTTCGCGCAGCGCCAGGTTCGCGCTGGGCGGCATAAACCAGTACAGCTTGCCGATCGTGCCAATTCGCCCAAGGATCAGTGCCATAATCAGCGGCCCGCCCGCGAGACCCAGCTTCAGCGCCGCCGGAAACCCCGGTATATACAACGGCACCGATCCCAGCAGAACGCCAAGCCCAATACCAATAAACACCGGCAGCATTTGTACCTGCTGCAATTTGTGCTGCGCATTGCCAACCTCGTTAGCCACTGCTTCGATTGCTGACGGACGCCCGACAAGATTAAGGATATCGCCGAATTGCAGGCTGGCGTCGCTGCTGGCTACCAGCTCCACACCGGCACGGTTCAGGCGGGAAATCACGACGTCATAGCGCTCCTTGAAGTGCAGATCGCGGATTTTTTTCCCCAGCACTTTTTCGTTGGTCACCACTACGCGTTCGACGCGCAAATCCGTGCCGCGCGTCGACAAAGAGGTATCGACTTCTTTGCCTATCACCAACTGTGCGTTATGCAGATCGTTCGGTAGCCCCACCAGATGCAATAAATCTCCGGACTGAATCAGCGTGATCGGCGAGGGCACCATCAGCAAATCATCTCGTTTGAGACGCGAGCAGATGATTTTGTCGCTGTTAAGAATGGGAACGTCCTGAATCGCCATATTGTTGAGATTCGGGTTTTCCACGCGGATATTAATGGTGCGGATCGGCGAAGTGCCATGGCTGAGCGTTGCGTCGTGCTGTAGTGCCTCTTCATCGATATTAACGCGAAACAACACGCGCATCAGCCACATACTGAGCAAAATACCGCAAATACCAAACGGATACGCCATGGCATAGCTCATCCCCATCAGGTCGAGCTGCGGGCCAGGAATGCCTAAATCACGCAGGATTTGCTGCCCCGCGCCAAGCGCTGGCGTATTGGTGACCGCACCGGAAAAAATCCCCAGTACCACCGGCAGTGGAATAGCAAAAAGTTTATACAGAATGGTGGTGACAAGACCGCCGAGAACAACGATTAAAACAGCGAACAAATTCAGGCGCAGACCAGAAATGCGTAAAGAAGCGAAGAACCCCGGCCCCACCTGAATGCCGATGGTATAAACAAACAGGATCAGGCCAAATTCCTGCACAAAAAGCAGTATCTGACCGTTTATAGAGATACCCAGTTTATCCAAAAGGTGGCCGACAATTATCCCGCCAAACAGCACACCACCAATACCAAAACCCACGCCACGAATTTTCACGTTGCCAATCCACAACCCGACAACGGCTACCAGCGCCAGTACGCTTACCGTTAATGCGATATCACTCATGATCTTTTCCCTGTACATGATGACTGCAAGGAGTTTGGCAGAACCCGTAATAGCTGTATAGGTTATACCCTACATAGTGTACGGAATTTCTTTGCTTCAGAATGTGGCGAAGATTGCACCCGCAGAAAACCGTTGCCCTGAACAAAAGTGGGTCTGATGGTGCGCTGGTTCCCGGAAAAACGCGGATATGCCACAGGGAAGGTAGCGGCTATATTTCGCAGGATATTGGTTCCATCTTTGGCGGCTGCTGGCAGCACTGATGTATCAGCAAACGGCAAGCTGGAATCTGGTGTTTGGCTGCGCCATCACGCTTGATATTCTCTGTGCGCTGCTGGCTTTTTTGTGTTCAAACCCTGGCGGCAGCGTTTTTTGCAACGCGTTCGCGCATAACAATAAAGGCTCCGCATTTGGAGCCTTTTGTTCTGACGCCGTTAGCTATTTAACGCCGGGCGATTACTGATGGCAATCCGCTGTGGCGCTGCGCTTTCCGGCACATTGCGCAGTAGATCGATATGCAACAAACCGTTGGCAAAGGTCGCGCCGGAGACTTCCATAAAGTCTGCCAGCGTAAAGCTCAGGCTGAACGGCTGTATTACCAGCCCCTGATGCAACCATTTCGGCTCGTTGGCCGGTTTTTCCGGCGTGCCTTTAATGGTCAGGCGGCTATTTTCCAGTTGAATATCCAGTTCTTCCTGGCGGAAACCGGCCAGCGCAAGGGTGATGCGGTAGTGGTTATCGTCGCCTTTTTCAATGTTGTAAGGAGGGAAAGACTGCTGTTCAGTGGTGCTTTGCAGGGCGTTAGCCAGTTTGTCGAAGCCAATCCACTGACGAAAAATCGGGGATAAATCATAGTTACGCATGGGTGTTTCTCCTTCTAAGAAGCGAGTGAATACCTGCGAGCACAATGGCTCACATATGCCCCCTGTCGGCGGGCATGTCGGAACCGGGCCGCCAGAGGCGGCCTGGAGTAATTAGTTAATTTCGATGCGACGCGGTTTTTTCTCTTCCGGGATCACGCGTTCCAGATCGATATAGAGCAGGCCGTTCACCAGGTTGGCGCCATTGATGTGAATATTTTCCGCCAGCTGGAATTTGCGTTCGAAGTTGCGCTCGGCAATGCCCTGATAGAGGTAAGTACGCTCTTTTTGCTCGTCACTGTGGGAGCCTTTTACCACCAGCAGGTTGTCCTGCGCGGTGATTTCCAGTTCGCTCTCAGCGAAACCGGCCACAGCAATGGCGATGCGGTAGTGGTTTTCATCCACTAATTCAACGTTGTACGGAGGGTAACCGCCATTGCTCTGGTTCTGGTTGTTTTCCAGCAGATTAAACAGACGGTCAAAACCAATAGCTGAACGATAAAGCGGGGAGAGATCGAAATTACGCATACTTAAAAACTCCTGAAATCAGCGAGATTTTTCCATGCCTTCCTCAATGGACAGGCCGTTACCGTAACCCAACACCCTTCCGGCGTGTTTTGTGGTTACATTTCTAAAATATGGCTGAAGGGTCTGATTTCAAGGGCGGAATACCGACTTTTTTTTGCACTTTCTGGCGCAATGCATAGACTAGGATCACAGCACAAAAGGACAAAGTGCGAGTACCGCCACAGAGCGGAACCCGAATGCTATTTCTTTCCCAAAAGGGAGGCTATAACCGCCTGAGTAGCATTCAAACTACAAATAACGATGATTAATCGATGATGAAAACAACGCTTATAGTTTCTGCTTTGCTTTACGGAATGATGTTGTCAGGTTGCTCAAGCGTCATGTCGCATACCGGCGGCAAAGAAGGGGTTTATCCGGGAACGCGCGCCAGCTCGGCCATGCTTGCCGATGATGACACAGGCATTGGTACCAAGTCGCTGGTGGTGCTGGATATGCCTTTTACCGCTATCATGGACACCTTACTGCTGCCGTGGGATCTCTTCCGCAAGGATGATTCCATCAAATCGCGGGTTGAAAAGAGCGAACAGGCAAACCTGGCGACCGACTCGGTGATCCCGCCAGCGCCCATGCCGGCTCCCTGATTTACAGTCTGGTTTGCGTCATCCATAACTGGCGGAAACCGTCTACCTCTTCCATCCAGGCGATCAGCTTTCCGTCTGGTGAAAACACCACGGCCTCGGCAGAAGGCGGATTTTCGCGATCGGATGTCAAAAAGGTGATGTCGCCGCGCCCGGCATCGCATAGCGCAATGCGGTTTTCCAGTACAAATCCCAGCGCATTGCCAGAGGGATGCCAGTTAAACGCCGACTGGATACCGCTTGCGGTAAAGGTTAATTGGCGCGGTTCACCACCGTTCGGGCTTATTAACCACAACTGCACAATACCGCGCTCGTCACGCATCAAAAACGCAATCTGCGTGGCCTGTGGATTGCTGCGCACCCAGTGACGCGGCACGTTCACTAAGCCAGGATAACGGCGCTGGTGAGTGAATGTCAGGCGTTTTTGCACCACGCCTTTTGGCGGTGCGGGCAGGGTTTGTTCGCTGCCTGACAGCGGCGCATCACCTGCGGTTTTCCAGCCTTGTTCATCGCCAGGCAGCGCGACGATAAACAGCTCCGGCACTTTTTCACCGCTGGTCGAAAGCGTATCGCCGATAAACGCCAGTCTGTCGTTGCCGACCCATCCCTCTTCATAAGCACGATTGATATCGTTGCTGCCCGGCACTGGCGTGGATGTTGTACGGCTGATCAGTACGCACCAGTGGCTGCCACCATATTCACGTGGATGCGTGCAGGGTGGCGTTACCGGGCCAAACGGTACCGCAACGCCGACATTGCGCAGATCTTTTGCCGGAGAAAGCGTATGCATAACGTGGTCGTTATAGGTAAAGCTGACGTTTTCACCGTTCGGGCTGAACACATGCACGTGTGTGCCGCCGCGCAGCGCGCCCGGAGTGTAAGGCGCGGTGATATCCAGCGCATCCAGATTCCGCGTCACGCCCTTTTCCGTAATAACGCCCCGGCGATGGTGAAAATCATATTGCCAGTTGTCATCAGGGTTTTCCGGGCCATGGATAAAGACATATTTTTCCGCCTGCGGGCTAACCGTTACCACGCCGACATGCGCGCCTTCCCTTGCGGTATAAAGCACTTCAACCTCACCGCTGTATACGTTAACACGCTCAATAGTTTTCCCGGTAAACGACGCGCCGGAAGGACGAACATCGAAAACCAGCCACTGGCTGTCCGGTGTCCAGCTATGAATATTGGTCAGTTGATGGTGGCGCGCAGCGAAGGTGAGTTGTTTCATTAGCGGATAAACCCGGAAGCGGAGTAAGCGCTTCAGAGTAATGTATCCGTGAGGAAATGACTACGATTCCGGAAGGCGCACAGGCAAGGGCATGGTCTCCCTGCCTGCGAGAATCGCTTAGTTCAGGGCAAACTTCTCAATGATGTAAGCAACGCCGTCTTCAAGGTTGGATTTGGTGACAACGTTCGCAACTTCTTTCACCAACGGAATGGCGTTATCCATCGCCACGCCCACTCCGGCATACTCAATCATCGCGATGTCGTTTTCCTGATCGCCAATCGCCATGATCTCGTCCTGCTTGATATTCAGCGCCTCGGCAAGGGATTTCACACCGGTGCCCTTATTGACGCGTTTATCCAGAATTTCGAGGTAGTACGGCGCACTTTTCAGCACGGTATACTTCTCTTTCACTTCCTGTGGGATACGGGCAATAGCCTGATCGAGGATCACCGGATCATCAATCATCATGACTTTGAGAAACTGCATTGCGGGATCCATCTTTTCCGCCTCGCAGAACACCAGCGGGATCGTTGCCACGTAAGATTCATGCACTGTGTAGTAGCTGATGTCCCGGTTTGCGGTGTAAAGCGTATTGCGATCAAGGGCGTGGAAATGGGAACCGACTTCGCGGGAGAGTTTCTCCAGATAGCGATAATCATCATAGCTCAATGCCGTTTGCGCCACCGCGCTGCCATCGCTGGCATTCTGTACCAGTGCGCCATTGTAGGTGATGCAATAATCACCTTCGCGCTCCATATGCAGCTCTTTCATGTAGCTGTGAACGCCCGCATAAGGTCGACCCGTTGTCAGCACCACATGAATACCGCGCTGGCGCGCAGCGGCGATAGCATTTTTGACAGCGGGAGAGATGGTGTGATTTGGCAGCAGCAGCGTGCCGTCCATATCGATTGCAATAAGTTTTATAGCCATGAGATCCCCTGATGAGATTTTTCAGAACCCATGCTAACGCGATTCCGCTCAAAAAACAGCAGATCGGCGGGGAGAAAAGGGGGGATAGAAAGGGGAACCGGGATTCCCCTTTTGAGCTTTAAAATGGAGGATTCGGCCTGTAGGCCTGATAAGCGAAGCGCCACCATCAGGTGCTTTCCGCCGGGTGACGCTGCGTTCACCCGGCCCGACCTGTGAGCCGTTAAATATCGAGATTTGCCGCTTTCAGGGCGTTCTCTTCGATAAACGCACGACGCGGCTCAACGGCATCGCCCATCAGCGTAGTGAACAACTGGTCAGCCGCGATGGCATCTTTCACGGTCACGCGCAGCATGCGACGGCTTTCCGGATCCATGGTCGTTTCCCACAGCTGATCCGGGTTCATCTCACCCAGACCTTTATAACGCTGAATAGCGAGACCGCGACGGGACTCTTTCACCAGCCAGTCCAGCGCCTGCTCAAAGCTGGCGACTGGCTGACGGCGCTCGCCGCGTTCGATAAAGGCGTCATCTTCAATCAGGCCGCGTAGTTTTTCACCCAACGTGCACAGACGGCGATATTCGCCACCGGTAACAAATTCATGATCCAGAGGATAGTCGGTATCGACGCCGTGCGTACGTACGCGAATGATCGGCTCGAAGTAACTCAGTGCGCTATTTTCACGCACATCAAACTTCCACTGGCTACCGTGCTGTTCGTTCTCATTTAGCTCAGTAACCAGCGTGTTCACCCAACGGGTCACTTTCTGTTCGTCGGAAAGATCGGCTTCCGTCAGCGTCGGCTGATAGACCAACTCTTTCAGCAGTGTACGCGGGAAGCGGCGCTCCATACGGCCGATCATTTTCTGTACCGTATTATACTCGGCAACCAGTTTTTCCAGCGGTTCGCCCGCCAAAGCTGGCGCGCTGGCGTTGGTGTGCAACGTTGCGCCGTCCAGCGCGATGGCGATTTGATACTGATCCATCGCATCGTCATCTTTAATGTACTGTTCCTGTTTGCCTTTCTTCACTTTGTACAGCGGCGGCTGAGCGATGTAGACGTGACCACGCTCAACGATTTCCGGCATCTGACGGTAGAAGAAGGTCAACAGCAGCGTACGGATGTGCGAGCCATCGACGTCCGCATCGGTCATGATGATGATGCTGTGATAGCGCAGTTTATCCGGATTGTACTCGTCGCGGCCAATGCCGCAGCCCAGCGCGGTGATAAGCGTCGCCACTTCCTGCGAAGAGAGCATCTTGTCGAAGCGTGCTTTCTCAACGTTGAGGATCTTACCTTTCAGCGGCAGAATCGCCTGGTTCTTACGGTTACGGCCCTGCTTCGCAGAACCGCCCGCTGAGTCCCCTTCCACTAAGTAGAGTTCGGACAGCGCCGGGTCGCGCTCCTGGCAATCCGCCAGTTTGCCCGGCAGACCGGCCAGATCCAGCGCACCTTTACGGCGGGTCATTTCACGCGCTTTACGCGCGGCTTCACGGGCGCGCGCCGCATCAATAATCTTGCCAACCACAATTTTCGCGTCGGACGGGTTTTCCAGCAGGTACTCAGCCAGCAGTTCATTCATCTGCTGTTCAACCGCCGATTTCACCTCAGAGGAGACCAGTTTATCTTTGGTCTGTGAGGAGAATTTCGGATCCGGCACTTTTACCGAAACCACAGCGATCAGCCCTTCGCGGGCGTCGTCGCCGGTGGCGCTGACTTTGGCTTTCTTGCTGTAGCCTTCTTTATCCATATAGGCATTCAGCGTACGGGTCATCGCTGCACGAAAGCCTGCAAGGTGAGTACCACCATCGCGCTGCGGAATGTTATTGGTAAAGCAGTAGATATTTTCCTGGAAGCCGTCGTTCCACTGCAATGCTACTTCCACACCGATACCGTCTTTTTCCGTGGAGAAGTAGAAAATATTCGGGTGAATCGGTGTTTTATTCTTGTTGAGATACTCAACAAACGCCTTGATGCCACCTTCGTAATGGAAATGGTCTTCTTTGCCGTCGCGCTTGTCGCGCAGACGGATAGAAACGCCAGAGTTGAGGAAGGACAACTCACGCAGGCGTTTCGCCAGAATTTCATATTCGAATTCGATAACGTTGGTGAAGGTTTCATAGCTTGGCCAGAAACGCACCATCGTACCGGTCGACTCGGTTTCACCTGTAACCGCCAGCGGGGCCTGCGGCACACCGTGCTCATAAATCTGACGGTGGACTTTGTTGTCACGCTGGATAACCAGCTCCAGTTTCTGCGACAGGGCGTTAACCACAGAAACACCTACACCGTGCAGACCGCCGGAAACTTTATAGGAGTTATCGTCGAACTTACCGCCTGCGTGCAGAACGGTCATGATCACTTCTGCTGCGGAAACGCCTTCTTCCGGGTGAATACCGGTCGGGATACCACGGCCGTCATCCTGTACAGAGACAGAGTTATCGCTGTGGATGGTGACAACAATATCTTTACAGTATCCTGCGAGTGCTTCGTCGATAGCGTTATCTACCACCTCGAATACCATGTGGTGCAGACCGGTGCCGTCATCTGTATCGCCGATATACATACCCGGGCGCTTACGCACCGCATCCAGCCCTTTCAGGACTTTGATACTGGAGGAGTCATAAGAATTCGACATCAACGTTTCTCGCTCATTTTGTCTTGGGTTAATCCGTTATTTTACCCTTTTCCACGGTGAACATCTTCGAATTTTTGTCCGACATGTCCATTACGTGCTCGGCGCTGATCGCGCTGACAAAAACCTGTGACTGCGTGGCTTTTAACCGGCTGGCTAACAGACCACGCTTCTCGTCATCAAGTTCAGAGGCAAAATCATCTATCAGGTATAAACAGCGTCGTCCGCTTTCACGCGTTAAAAACTCCCCCTGCGCCAGACGCAGCGCGCACATCAGGAGTTTTAACTGCCCGCGCGACAGCGTATCTTCAACTGGCGCACCGTCCGCCCTGATGCGGAAATCCGCTTTATGCGGGCCGTGAGCGGTGTAAGTCAGCATGCGGTCACGCTCAAAATTGCGCTCCAGCACCTCACTGTAATCGGTCTCCTTTTCCCACCCGCGCTGAAATGAAAAAGTGAGGGAGAACTCCGGTAAAAACTGGCGGCAGGTGTCTGCCATATCTTCCGCAATGGCGGTGCTGTATTCGGCACGCCAGCGGCTTAGCTGATCCGCCAGTGGGATCAGCTCCTTATCCCACGGACGGAGTTGCGCATAGTGGCTCACCTGGCGCAATGCGGCGTTGCGCTGCTTCAGCAGGCGCTTGAGATTACTCCAGGCGGTAAAAAACCCGCTCTCATTGTGAAAACAACCCCAATCAACGAACGCTCTTCGATATTTGGGGCCGCCGTTAAGCAAAGTAAACCCCTCGGGGGTGATGAGCTGCATCGGCATCAGCAGAGCCAGTTCAGCCACTTTGTGACCGTCGGTGCCGTCAATGCGCACCTTGCCTTCGCCGAGCTTATCTTTGGTCAAACCAATCGAGGTTTCGCGCTCTTCGCCCTGCAATCGCCCATGTAAAACAAAGGATTCCTGCTCATGACGAATAACGCGGCCGATTTGCAAACTGCGAAACGCCCGGCCATGACCGAGCGTGTAAATAGCTTCCAGCACGCTGGTTTTACCGCTGCCGTTGGCGCCAACGAGGAAATTAAAGCCGGGAGATAACGCGAGATCTGCATTCTCGATGTTACGGAAATCTTTGATCAGTAATCGGGTTAGCGACATGATTTACTCATCACCAGGGCGTTATCGTCGCAGTTAGTCTGGTTACGGCCAGCGCACAGCAACCGGAGCGTACTGAAGCACGTGAGGATTGCGAGCACTGCCCGGAGCCAGAATAACAAGTAAGATAGCCCGATACTTTTCTACAAACGCATTGGCATAACGACATAGGCTGCGCTTTGACTGGCCGCATCCTCAATCTGCACACTCGAAACTGAATCCGTCAGCAGGATGCGCACGTTCTCGCACTTCAGTGCGTTCAGTACGTCCAGCACATAGCTGACGTTAAAGCCGATTTCCATTTCGCTGCCAGCGTAGGTGACGTCGAGGAACTCTTCGGCTTCTTCCTGCTCCGGGTTATTGGCAGTAATTTTTATCTGGTTCTCGCTGACATACAGACGCACACCACGGAACTTCTCGTTGGAGAGGATCGCCGCGCGGGCAAACGCCTGCTTGAGCGAATCGCAACCCGCTTCCAGCGTTTTGTCCGGGTTTTTTGGCAATACGCGACGATAATCAGGAAAACGTCCATCAACCAGTTTGGAAGTGAAGATGAAGTCACCAACGTGCGCGCGAATATTGTTGCTACCAATCTGCACACGCAGCGGCGTATCGCCACCATCGAGCATACGCATCAACTCAATTACGCCTTTACGCGGCACGATCACCGAATGGTTCGGCAGCGATTCGCCAATCGGCATCGAACAGACCGCCAGACGGTGGCCGTCAGTGGCCACGGTACGCAGCTCCTCGCCTTCGGTTTCGAACAGCATGCCGTTTAAGTAGTAACGTACGTCCTGATGCGCCATGGAGAACTGTGTCGCTTCGATCAGACGCTTCATTGTGGCCTGCGGCAGCGTGAACTCCACTTCGCTTTGCCAGTCGTCCAGATTCGGGAAGTCCGCAGCGGGTAACGTGGATAACGAGAAACGGCTGCGCCCGGAACGGATCAGCATGCGCTCACTTTCCAGTTGCACGGCGATTTCCGCACCTTCCGGCAGACCGCGACAGATGTCGAAGAATTTACGCGCCGGCACCGTGGTTGCGCCCTGTTCATGCGGCTGAACCAGCGCAACGCGCGCCACCATCTCCATTTCAAGGTCGGTGCCAGTCAGCGACAGCGCGCCTTCAGTAACCTGAAGCAGCAGATTACCGAGAATAGGCAACGTCGGGCGACCGCCCAATGGGCCGCTAACCTGTTGCAGCGGCTTTAATAAATGTTCACGTTCAACGGTAAATTTCATAGCGTCACGAAGATAATGTTCTGATTAAATTGGAAAAATCTTCTTTTATATCATGGCTTTCTTCACGCAACTGCTCAATCTTACGGCAGGCATGTAGCACGGTGGTATGGTCGCGACCCCCAAAAGCATCACCGATTTCCGGCAGGCTATGGTTAGTCAGCTCCTTTGCCAGCGCCATCGCCATCTGGCGCGGACGGGCTACCGAACGGGATCGACGCTTGGAGAGAAGATCCGCAACCTTGATCTTGTAGTACTCGGCCACTGTCTTTTGAATATTGTCGATGGTGACCAGTTTTTCCTGTAGCGCCAGCAGATCGCGCAACGCTTCACGGACAAAATCGATGGTGATCGCGCGGCCGGTGAAGTTGGCATTGGCAATCACGCGGTTCAGTGCCCCTTCCAGCTCGCGCACGTTCGAGCGCAGTCGCTTGGCAATAAAGAAGGCCACTTCGCCAGGCAGACGAATATCGTTTTCATCTGCTTTTTTCATCAGGATCGCGACGCGGGTTTCCAGTTCCGGTGGCTCGATCGCTACCGTTAAGCCCCAGCCAAAGCGAGATTTTAAACGATCCTCAACACCATTGATCTCTTTCGGATAGCGATCCGACGTGAGGATGATCTGCTGATTGCCTTCCAGCAGCGCGTTAAAGGTGTGGAAAAACTCTTCCTGGGATCGTTCTTTATTGGCAAAGAATTGAATATCGTCAATCAGCAGGGCGTCAACGGAACGGTAGTAGCGTTTAAACTCTTCGATCGCATTGTTTTGCAGGGCTTTTACCATATCCTGGACAAAGCGCTCGGAGTGCATATACACCACTTTGGCATTCGGCTTTCGCGCCACAATGCCGTTACCCACTGCATGCAGCAGATGCGTTTTACCCAGACCTGTACCGCCATATAAAAACAGCGGGTTATAGGCGCCACCGGGATTATCCGCAACCTGCCGAGCCGCCGCGCGAGCCAACTGGTTGGATTTACCTTCGACGAAGTTATCAAAGGTATGTTTCACATTAACGTTAGAACGGTAAGTTGGCTCTGCCGGCGCAGGAACGTTGTCCCAGCCTGGACGTGCCGCTGGCGCTGCGCGCTGAACGACGACCTGCGCCGCCTGTGCGGGCGCAGAAACTGTCGCTGGTTCTCTCAACGACTGGCTGACCGGGCGGGAACCCACCTCAAAACGCAGCTGTGGGGTATCCGAACCGCAGAACTCATTCAGCAGGCCGTTGATATTATTAAGATATTTATCTCTTACCCAATCGAGCACAAAACGGTTTGGCGCGTACAGTGCCAGCGTGTTATCGCTCAGTTCCGCCTGCAATGGGCGTATCCACATACTAAATTCTGTGGCTGGTAACTCATCCTGCAATCGGGCAAGACACTGCTGCCAAAGCGAAAGTGACACGGCGGACTCCACTCGAACGAAAATCGATAAATAAAAGACAGAAGCATTTAAGTTTTTTGACGCACATCGATAAGACCCAACCGGGTGACGTGCGAACCGCTATCTACGGTTTGTGCCCTAAGAACGATCCTGGATCGCGATCGGGACCGCGGATCATAGCGTAAACCGCCGCAGAGATCTTCTGTTTCTCACAGATTCTTTATGATTTATCCACAGGGCAATTCGGAATCGGCTAAGTGTAATCGATCCTCGAGGGAATGCGGGACGTTTTAGTCCGCATATTGGAAAATTTAATGAGTAATGAAGATTTCTTGCTTAAACGATCTAATGAAGATCCTGAAGGATCCTTGCGCTTTGCCGTTTGCCCCGTATAATTCTGCCTCCGGCGCGTCTTGCTCGTTTTCAGCCGTCGAATACAGCTTATTTTTTGCGCCATTATGTGCAAAAATACGCGCGCTATACTCTAAATAATTCGAGTTGCAGGAAGGCAGCGACGCAGTGAATCCCCAGGAACTTACTCCAGTAAGAGACTGGGGTGAGCGAGGAAAGCCAACGAACATGCAACCTGAAGTATGACGGGTATATAAGGAAAGAGAATTGACTCCGGAGTGTACAATTATTACAATCCGGCCTCTTTAATTACCCATGGCTTACGCGCCTGTCGTTCGATATCCGTTCAGGCATACGCAAAAGTCAGTGAATTTATTCAAGTTTAGGTAGAAACCGCCATGAAACGCACTTTTCAACCGTCTGTACTGAAGCGCAACCGTTCTCACGGCTTCCGTGCTCGTATGGCTACTAAAAATGGTCGCCAGGTTCTGGCTCGTCGTCGCGCTAAAGGCCGCGCACGTCTGACCGTTTCCAAGTAAAAGCTAACCCCTGAGTGGTTAAGCTCGCTTTTCCCAGGGAGTTACGTTTGTTAACTCCCACTCATTTCACTTTCGTCTTCCAGCAGCCACAACGGGCTGGCACGCCGCAAATCACTATCCTCGGCCGCCTGAATTCGCTGGGGCATCCCCGTATCGGTCTGACCGTCGCCAAGAAAAATGTTAAACGCGCCCATGAACGCAATCGGATTAAACGTCTGACGCGTGAAAGTTTCCGTTTACGCCAGCATGAATTGCCAGCAATGGATTTCGTGGTGGTGGCGAAGAAAGGGGTTGCTGACCTCGATAACCGTGCTCTCTCGGAAGCGTTGGAAAAATTATGGCGCCGCCATTGTCGCCTGGCTCACGGGTCCTGATAGCCCTGATTAGGGTCTATCAACGCCTGATTAGTCCGCTACTTGGGCCGCACTGTCGTTTCTCCCCAACCTGTTCGCAATACGGAATTGAGGCATTGCGTAGGTTTGGTATGTTAAAAGGCAGTTGGTTGACAATGAAACGCGTATTAAAATGCCACCCTTTACACCCGGGTGGCGACGATCCCGTCCCGCCAGGACCTTCTAAAACCAGAGAACACTAACGATGGATTCGCAACGCAATCTTTTTATCATCGCTTTGTTGTTCGTGTCTTTCATGATCTGGCAAACGTGGGAGAAGGATAAAAATCCTCCTCCGGCGCAACAGCAGACCACGCAGACTACGACCACCGCAGCGGGTAGCGCAGCCGACCAGGGCGTACCAGCCAGTGGCCAGGGGAAACTGATCACGGTGAAAACCGATGTGCTTGAGCTGACCATCAACACCCGTGGTGGTGATGTTGAACAGGCACTGCTTCCGACGTACCCGAAAGAGTTGGGCTCCAATGAGCCGTTCCAGTTACTGGAAACTACGCCGCAGTTTATCTATCAGGCGCAAAGCGGCCTGACTGGTCGTGACGGCCCGGATAATCCGGCTAACGGCCCGCGCCCACTGTATAACGTAGAAAAAGATGCGTTTGTGCTGGCTGATGGTCAGAATGAACTGGCGATCCCGCTGACTTACACCGACGCGGCTGGCAATACCTTCACCAAAACCTTCACGCTGAAACGCGGCGAATATGCGGTGAACGTAGGCTACAGCGTGCAAAACGCCGGTGGTAAACCGTTAGAAGTGGCAACGTTTGGTCAGTTGAAGCAATCCATCAATCTGCCTTCTCACCGCGATACCGGCAGCAGCAACTTTGCGCTGCATACCTTCCGCGGTGCGGCGTATTCCACCTCTGACGCGAAGTATGAGAAATACAAATTCGACAACATCGCCGATAACGAAAACCTGAACGTCAGCTCCAATGGCGGCTGGGTTGCGATGCTGCAACAGTATTTCGCTACCGCGTGGATCCCTCGTAGCGAAGGCGCGAATAACTTCTATACCAGCAACCTGGGCAATGGCGTAGCCGCTATCGGTTATAAATCCCAGCCGGTACTGGTGCAGCCGGGTCAAACTACCGCGCTGAACAGCACCCTGTGGGTCGGCCCGGAAATTCAGGACAAAATGGCTGCTGTGGCACCGCACCTGGATCTGACCGTGGATTACGGCTGGTTGTGGTTTATTTCTCAGCCGCTGTTTAAACTGCTGAAGTGGATCCACAGCTTCCTGGGTAACTGGGGCTTCTCCATCATCGCAATCACCTTTATCGTTCGTGGCATCATGTACCCGCTGACCAAAGCGCAGTACACCTCCATGGCGAAAATGCGCATGCTGCAACCGAAGATTCAGGCTATGCGCGAGCGTCTGGGTGACGACAAACAGCGTATGAGTCAGGAGATGATGGCGCTGTACAAAGCGGAGAAAGTGAACCCGCTGGGCGGCTGCTTCCCGCTGATTATTCAGATGCCTATCTTCCTGGCGCTGTATTACATGCTGATGGGTTCCGTTGAACTGCGCCATGCGCCGTTCGCACTGTGGATCCACGACCTGTCTGCACAGGACCCGTACTACATCCTGCCGATCCTGATGGGCGTAACGATGTTCTTCATCCAGAAGATGTCGCCGACCACGGTGACCGACCCGATGCAGCAGAAGATCATGACCTTTATGCCGGTCATCTTCACGGTGTTCTTCCTGTGGTTCCCGTCAGGTCTGGTGCTGTACTATATCGTCAGCAACCTGGTGACCATCATTCAGCAGCAGCTGATTTACCGTGGTCTGGAGAAGCGCGGCCTGCATAGCCGCCAGAAAAAAAGCTCCTGATACGCTGTAGGCCGGGTAAGCGAAGCGCCACCCGGCAAAAGGAACAACAAACAAAGGGCGGTCAGTTGACCGCCTTTTTTTATTTTGAGATTTCGGAAAACATACCATGAGCCATAACGACACTATCGTCGCACAGGCAACCCCACCGGGACGCGGTGGTGTGGGCATCCTGCGCATTTCGGGCGTAAAAGCGCGAGACGTGGCGCAGGCGGTGCTGGGCAAGCTGCCTAAACCGCGTTATGCCGACTATCTGCCGTTCCAGGACGCCGATGGCAGCGCACTGGATCAAGGCATTGCGCTGTGGTTCCCTGGCCCGAACTCCTTTACTGGGGAAGATGTACTGGAGCTACAGGGGCACGGCGGCCCGGTTATCCTCGACCTGCTGTTAAAACGCATACTGACTTTACCAGGGTTGCGTATTGCCCGACCGGGCGAGTTCTCTGAGCGTGCGTTCCTTAACGATAAGCTCGATCTGGCGCAGGCTGAAGCAATTGCCGATTTAATTGATGCCAGTTCCGAGCAGGCTGCGCGCTCTGCGCTGAACTCGTTGCAGGGCGCTTTCTCCGCCCGAGTTAATCATCTTGTGGAAGCACTTACTCACCTGCGCATCTATGTAGAAGCAGCTATCGACTTCCCGGATGAAGAGATCGACTTCCTTTCAGACGGCAAAATCGAAGCTCAGTTGAACGACGTTATTGCCGATCTGGACGCGGTACGAGCCGAAGCGCGTCAGGGAAGCTTGCTGCGTGAAGGGATGAAAGTGGTTATCGCTGGTCGCCCAAACGCCGGGAAATCGAGCCTGTTGAACGCGCTGGCCGGGCGTGAAGCCGCTATTGTGACTGATATTGCAGGCACCACGCGCGACGTATTGCGCGAGCACATACATATCGACGGTATGCCGCTACACATTATCGATACCGCTGGTTTACGCGAAGCCAGCGACGAAGTGGAACGTATCGGTATCGAACGCGCCTGGCAGGAGATTGAGCAGGCCGACCGCGTGCTGTTTATGGTTGATGGCACCACCACTGATGCGGTTGATCCGGCGGAAATCTGGCCGGACTTTATTGCCCGTCTGCCCGCCAGATTACCGATCACCGTGGTACGTAATAAAGCTGACGTTACAGGAGAATCGCTGGGTATCAGTGATGTGAACAATCACTCACTTGTGCGTCTCTCTGCGCGCACCGGCGAAGGCGTTAACGTACTGCGTCAGCATCTCAAGCAAAGTATGGGTTTTGACACCAGCATGGAAGGCGGTTTCCTGGCGCGTCGCCGGCACTTACAGGCGCTCGAGGCGGCCGCAGAGCATCTGCAACAGGGTAAAGCACAACTGTTGGGAGCCTGGGCTGGTGAATTGCTGGCTGAAGAACTGCGCCTTGCGCAGCAGAACCTGAGCGAGATCACCGGCGAGTTTACCTCCGATGATTTACTGGGCCGTATCTTCTCCAGCTTTTGTATTGGTAAATAATCGTACGGGACGGCCGTAAAATGGCCGTTCCTGTTATAACGACGAATTATCGTAACGTGCTGAATTAACCAATCAAAGTGTAAATATCTCCGTCAGGGCTTTTCAGATGCCAATTTACACATTAAAACCTATGAACCATGGGCGATAATATTCACCATCGGTTCAATTCGAACCGATTCAGACCATTATCACGGAGAGAAAAATGGCTACGCATTTTGCACGAGGGATAATTTCTGAAGGGCATCTTGTCTCCACCCGACTACCGCTGTCCTGTCACGATATGGCCCGCCAGCTTCCTGCGCATCGCCGCACACGTTTTCTTGCTTCCCGTGCATTACTCGCTGAAATGATGTTTATGCTGTATGGCACCAGCGAACTGCCAGATATAGTCATTGAATCCAGCGGCAAGCCGAAGTTTGCCGACGCTAGTCTGCCGCACTTTTCGCTGGCCTATGCAGGGAACCTGGTGGGCGTCGCCATTACGACTGAAGGCGTTTGTGGTCTGGATATGGAGTTGCAACGTGCAACGCGCAGTTTTCACGCGCAGAAGCCCCTTTTAAGCAATAATGAGCTACTGTGGATCAATAACCAAAACGATCCTGGCGAAGCGCAAACCCAACTTGTAACACTGCGCCAGAGTGCAATGAAATTGATCCATCGAATGCACGACGATCAAGGACTGCTGCAACTGTTGCCGGGATCCGGCCGTCTGCGCCTGATGCCGCTAACGCGTGTTGAAGTGATGTGTGATGCAGAAGATGTGCTGATCTGGTCTGTAGCGGTATCACCTGCCATCGAAAGCCTGAAAATATGGGAATTCGATAGCCGTACAGGGTGGCGTTATCTCTCCGATGTGCAAACGCGCGCCAACGATCCCGCCTCCCGTTTAATGCGTTTCACCAGCTTGCCCGCAGAGAAGACCCTGATCCTTAATTGATCCCATAATGAGGAATCATCATGTCTGTTGAACTCAAGGTTGTGACCCTGCTCGGTAGCCTGCGTAAAGGTTCTTTTAATGCCATGGTCGCGCGCACATTGCCCAGGCTTGCGCCCGCAGGCATGGGCATCACGCCGCTACCTTCGATTGCCAATATCCCGCTGTACGATGCCGATATTCAGCAGGAAGAAGGTTTCCCGGAAAGTGTGCGCGAGCTTGGCGAACACATCCGAGCGGCTGACGGCGTGGTGATTGTGACGCCGGAATATAACTACTCGGTACCGGGCGGCCTGAAGAATGCAATTGACTGGCTGTCTCGCTTACCAGAGCAGCCGCTGGCGGGTAAGCCGGTGCTGATTCAGACCAGTTCAATGGGCGTGATTGGCGGAGCGCGTTGCCAATATCATTTGCGCCAGATCCTGGTGTTCCTTGATGCGATGGTGATGAACAAACCGGAGTTTATGGGCGGGGTGATTCAAAGCAAGGTTGATCAGCAGGCGGGAGAAGTGATCGATCAAAGTACGCTTGACCATCTGACTGACCAGCTTACGGCTTTCGGCGATTATATTCAGCGCGTTAGGCCGTAATGGAAACCCCTCCCGCAGCGCGAGAGGGAAAAGGCATTAATGCGCGTCGATAAAGACGATTTTCAGCAGGAACAGCACCGCAACCACAATCACGCATGGGCTGAGTTCGCGCAGGCGGCCAGTACCGATTTTCATCACGCAGTAAGAGATAAAGCCCAACGCGATACCTTCGGTAATCGAGAAGCTGAACGGCATCATTACCGCAGTGATAAACGCTGGCACAGCTTCTGTCAGATCATGCCACTGCACACGTGCCAGGCTGGACGTCATCAGCACGCCCACATAGATCAGCGCACCCGCAGCAGCATAGCCCGGCACCATACCCGCTAGCGGCGACAGGAAGATTACCAATAGGAACAGCAGGCCAACCACAACCGCCGTCAGGCCGGTACGGCCACCAACAGAAACACCGGAAGAAGACTCGATATACGCGGTAACAGAAGAGGTGCCGATAAAGGCGCCAGTTACCGAAGAGATACTGTCGACAAACAGCGCTTGCTTCATGCGCGGGAACTTACCACTTTCATCCACCAGCCCGGCTTTATCGGTCACGCCAATCAGCGTACCGGAGGAATCAAACAGGTTCACCAGCATAAACGAGAAGATCACACCCGCCAGGCCAATATTAAAGGAACCGACCAGATCCACATTACCGACAACGCTTGTCACGCTCGGCGGCGCAGAAACAATACCGTGATACTGCACATCGCCCAGCAGCCAGCCCAGCAGGGTGGTGACAACAATCGACACCAGCACAGCGGCGTGAATACTGCGCGATGCCAGAATAGCAATAATAAAGAAACCAAGAACGCCCAGCAGAACGCTGTGGGAAGTCAGGTTACCGATGCTCACCAGCGTCTCTTTGTTCGGCACGATTACACCAGCATTTTTCAGCCCCATCATGCCAATAAATAGCCCGATACCGCTGGTGATACCCACACGCAGACTGACCGGAATATTAGCGATCATCCAGTAACGAACACGGAACAAAGTCAGCAGCAACAGACCTACCGCTCCCCAGAAGATTGCGCCCATGCCGATCTGCCAGGAAAGCCCCATGGCACCAACAACCACAAACGCAAAGAAGGCGTTCAGACCCATTGCCGGCGCCAGCGCAACTGGCAGGTTAGCTACCAGCCCCATCAGGATGCTGCCGAATGCAGCAATCAGGCAGGTGGTCACAAATACTGCGCTGGTATCCATCCCGGCGACGCCCAGAATCTGGGGATTAACAAAAACGATATACACCATCGTCAAAAACGTCGTGAAACCTGCGATCACTTCGGTGCGTGCCGATGTGCCGTGCTCGCGTAGTTTAAACACGCGGTCAAGCAACCCCTGGCCCGGGGCCTGGGTAGTGTGTTGTTGGCTCATTATCAATTTCCGGAATTAGGGAGGGAAAATCGTCGCTATCCTATACCAAAATGAGACAATATTGACGGTTATCACACACTTTTTTTCATTGAATTTGCTTATACGGCAACGATTGCGCTTCGCTATCTGCGTTAAGTAAACGTTAAACTCGCAATAACAGGAAATGGCATGTCCCACATTGATGCAATATTCTTCGACTGTGACGGCACCCTGGTCGATAGTGAAGTTATTTGTTCCCGCGCCTATGTGCATATGTTTAAGGCTTTTGGCATCACGCTGGATCTGAAAGAGGTCTTCAAACGCTTTAAGGGTATGAAATTATATGAAATTATTGATGTCATCGCCGGGGAGCGCGGTGTCAGCCTGGCGAAAGAGGAGCTTGAACCCATTTATCGTGGGGAAGTGGCGCGCCTGTTCGACAGCGAACTGGAGGTGATTGCCGGTGCGAACGCATTGCTGGACGCAGTGAGTGTACCGATGTGTGTAGTTTCTAATGGCCCGGTCAGCAAAATGCAACACTCATTAGGCAAATTAGGCATGCTACATCACTTTCCTGACAAACTGTTTAGCGGTTATGACATCCAACGCTGGAAGCCCGATCCGGCGTTAATGTACCATGCTGCCAGAGCGCTGAATGTTGATCCTGTGAACTGTATTCTGGTGGATGACTCCTCCGCTGGGGCACAATCTGGAATCGAGGCAGGGATGGAAGTCTATTACTTCTGCGCCGACCCGCATAACAAACCCATTGATCACCCTAAGGTGACGACGTTCACTGATTTAGCGCAGTTGCCGGAACTCTGGCGTGCGCGTGGGTGGCATGTTACGCGTTAATCTATACCCTAAATAATTCGAGTTGCAGGAAGGCGGCGACGCAGTGACAAATTCGTCGGGAACGAATTTGCCCAACCGAAGGTTGGCCTCTTTGAACGCTGTAAGCAGCGGCCCCGAAGGGGTAAGGCTCAGGGATGAGCCGAATAAAAAAGCCAACGCACATGCAACTTGAAGTATGACGGGTATAAACCACTAAACAGGATGTTTTTATGGCTCAGACAAACCGTTCTCTCCCGGTATTTAAGTACCACCCTCAGCCCCTGGATACGGGCGTCTTTTCACAAAGAAAAACCGTGACTTGCGCCTGCTGTGAACAACTAACGGACGTGTATTACACCAACCCGTTTTACACCACTGCGGATGTCGATACCCTTTGCCCGTGGTGCATTGCGGATGGATCCGCCGCACAAAAATTTGGCGGCAGCTTTCACGATAAGTCCAGCATTGAAGGTGTGGGCAGCCTGTTTGATGACGAGGGTGAATTTACCGGTTTCAAAAATCCGTGGCCGGAAGCCAGTTTGCAGGAACTGACACAGAGAACACCAGGATATTGTGGCTGGCAGCAGGAGTACTGGCTGGCGCATTGTAATGATTTCTGCGCGTTTATCGGCTACGTCGGCTGGCAAGATATTGCCGACAAACTCGATCAGTTCGCAGATATTCAGGCCGACTGCGATGCCTTCGGCATGGATTATGAGAAATTACCGGAACACTTGCTCGACGGCGGCGACTGCCAGGGATATCTCTTCCGTTGCTTACACTGTGGCAAGCTACGGTTATGGGCGGATTTTTCCTGAGCAGCTCCACGGAATAAGGAACAATAGATGTCGAAATTACTCGAATGTTAACATGATAAATTCACCTTTGGGAATTGGGTTAAGCGTTCATCTGCCGTTCTGATTGCTGAATAAGCTATGCAGTATGCCTGATACTCATACTGCATTTCATTAGCACAACCGCTATACCCTAAATAATTCGAGTTGCAGGAAGGCGGCGACGCAGTGACAAACTCGTCGGGAACGAATTTGCCCAACCGAAGGTTGGCCTCCGGTGAGAGACAAATCTGCCGGGAGCCGATTTGAACGCTGTAAGCAGCGGCCCCGAAGGGGTAAGGCCCAGGGATGAGCCGAATAAAAAAGCCAACGCACATGCAGCTTGAAGTATGACGGGTATATGAAGATAAAGGTGAAAGGGCGCTCAGTTAGGCTTTGATTGCAGATATGCGTTTTTCATAACGCTTTTCACTTCCCTGAGCACCGTTCTTAACCATCTCGCCAGAACCTACCAGAATAGTTGCTGGTAGGTTCGCGCTGATTTATGGAGATCCCTCAGCCTTTCCGGGGGGCCGAAGGGATCACTCAATACTCATCGCCGTTTCCACCGGTATAAAGCTATTGATAATGCGGACATAGTGCTTACGTTGCGCTTCGGTAAAGTCGTTATAAACGGCCAGCGTAAACACCAGCAAATTGCGTGAATCGGGGTTGTGCTGCGGATGTTGGGGCAGTGTCACAATCGAAGAGACTTGTCTGACCCAGGCGCCATCTTCAAGGAATTTATTGGCGGTTTGCAGCACCTGTAATTTGGCCGGACCGATTTCATGGCGCAGATTTTTTCCTTCCACCTCAAATCCCGGCACAAAGCGCTTCATTTTATCCCACTGCTTCTCGCAAAAATCGTCCACCGTTTGGCCTTGTTCCAGCGTGGTGCGGTTAATCAAAATGTTGTATTGATTATTGTCTTTGTCCATATATCGCAGAATATTAATGGACTGGTCTTCCTGCGGCATAAGAGTCGTGAAAGTGCCTTCATTAAGAGGATAAGTCATGGGAGTTTTGTTCATGTAAGTCCTTTTCATCCTTAATGGTGTTATCGGGATAAGGGAATAATCTCAACGCGGCGATTTTGCGCCCGTCCTTCTTTGGTGTCGTTGTTGGCGATGGGTCGGGTATCGCCAACACCTTCCGTAATAAACCGCTCGGCGGGTAGCCCCGTATGCTCGACCAGCCAGTTTTTAATGACTTGAGCGCGCTCGGTAGAGAGCGCCAGATTCGTGGCGGAAGAGCCGGTATTGTCGGAGTGACCAATAATGAGAAACATTTTTTCTGGCGAACGTTTGATGGCCGGAATGATATCCAGCAGCGTTTTTTCGCTGTCAGACATCAGATTGCTGCTGCCGTTTTCAAATAACGGCACGGTATTTTCCAACGCGAACAGTGATACGTTTTGGTTCGACATAGGCGTTGTAAAGATCTCACCCAAAGGTGAAATCTGTCTGACCTGCTCGCGAATTTCCTTGATATTATACCGGGCATAGTAGAAAAATCCGCCAACCAGACAGGCAAACAGAAACAGTAGCCCGATGGTGACGGGCCGCAGTGAACTGCGGTGCGGTGCTGGTGCGTTGAGGGGTTCCGGCTCCTGCCATACTACTATTTCTGGCTGTGGTGGTAATGGCAACGATGGCAAAGGCGGCATGGCAATTGAGGTGGAAAGCGCGGGCAGAATGCCATATCGCTCCGACAACCACTGTGACCAGGCGCCGTGGCGGATGAACCCTCGCCCATAGTCAGCAAGCATGACGCCAGCCAGATTGAGTGGGGTATTGGCTAATAAGGTTTGCAGCACGTTCATCAGGCGGCTTTCGGCAAGCCAGGCGATAAAAGTACTGCCGAGCGCGTATCGCTGTATGGCGTACAGATCCTGGCCGTCATCGTGGGCATTCAGTTTGTCCACAAGCTGCCGGAAGCACGACTCCAGCGTCAGTTGCCCATACGGTGGCATCATCAGAGAACTTGTCCATATCGCCCTGTCGGGATCGTGTGAATGGCGTTGCTGGCTCAGACGGGTATAAAAAACCGGTATGCAGGGCAGGCGTCTGCTGAGCCGAATGGAAGAGAACACAAACTGCCAGGAGGTTAGCTGTTCCGTCAGCACCGTACTGTTTTCCACACCATCAGCAAGGATGGGGAAAAGGGTCACGACTGCCATTGATGGATGTGTCTCTTCCTTGTGCGCGAGCCGGTTGGCGAGCGTTGTCGCATGCTCTGCAACCATCCAGATGATATGGCCGTTGTCCGTGGTTGACAGATTCGCGTGGTGGAACCATTTCTGGGCAAACGGGCCAATAATCAACACCATTAGTCGGGGCGTGGTTGCTGGCGTATCAAAATAGTCTGCCTCCGGTTCGGGTTCCGCCTCCACTCGCGCAAGCCAGGTACGGGGCGCGCAGGTGGCGCTCAGTGAAGCCAGCGCGTCGGTCTCCCCCTCAACCTGTTTCAGCAGCGTGAGCATCTTTCTGGCGTAGCGGAACATCAGGCTACTATCGGTGCGAAGCAGAGCCGCAATCTGTGATATAAAATCGCTATCGGCCTGGTTTTGATTATGGCCGTAGAAGTAATGCATTAACGAATAACGCTGCCACGAGAGCGCGTTGTCTTTCTGATTGGTCATCAGACGCTTATCAAAATAGCCGCATAACAGCCGACACAGTGCTTCACTCTCTTCGGCCGTCTGGTTCTCTTCCTGCAAGGCCTTATTGAGCTGTTCGATGAGCGAAATGAGCCTGAGCTGAAAATCTGCCGCAGAAGGAATGATGCCGTCGAAAGCTATCAGGGTATCGATGCCAATCAGTCGGCAGAAAAAGTTTTCGCTTTTCACCATGGTTTCTCCATAACTGCGCCCCAGCCAGAGGTTACCGACCAGGAACATACCCGAACGACAGCGGGATACGCGGCATTGACGGTTTTAAATTCGAGCGAGAGTGTGAGGTTGCCATCCGGGGATTCCGCCCGCAGCGCCTGGGCATCGAGCGTGCGTTTATAGAGCAGCACGTTTTGCGGGGTATACACGCCAAGATGCAGGTTATCCGCTCCCTGGTCGTTGGATTGCCAGTCGGCGGCCTTCAGTGTGAACGCTTTTTTGTACCAGACGTACTGACGGGCAAGCCACTGCGCCTCATCATCGGGCGGCGTCGGGAAAAAATTGGTCTTCTCCGCACCCATCACTTCCGGCAGCGCGGTGCCATTTTGCAGGCAAATGCCAGCCTGATACTCAAATGCTCTTAGCGGGCGAGTGTTGCCTGTGGTGTAAGGCGCAAGGCTTGCTGCATCTTCGACTTCCAGTCCCAGTAAGGTTCTGATGCGTTTTTTGGAGTTGTTGTCTCTCTCCCACCAGGCCTTATCCACCGCGCCCTGCGCTTTTGCATCATTGGAGTGATCGCCCCAGACTTTGCTGTGATCCTTGCGCTGATAGAAATGCCAGAGCAACAACTGGTGGGGATGGTAAATGTCATAACCGTGGGTGAATGCGCGCACCGCCATGGCTATCTCTTCGCCGGCGAAAAAAATCTGTGGATCGTTCGGCACGATGTTAACGAAATCGCCATAAGTGAAGATAAACCCGCCCGCGAGATAGCTCCCCCGCACCGGTTCTGAGGCGGTAAAAGGGGTGGAGCAGAGCATGGGGATACCCTGCGGATTAAATTCGCGGAATATCAGGCGACTGACATGGCGCTTTTTGCTGGCTTCTTCATCTTCGCCGGGGCAATAAGGCGGTGGGTAGGTGGAGAGTATCGGCCGCTCACTTTTGCACTCTAACTGGCGCAGCATGGCGATCATTTCGTTATCCCAGTTCGGGATAAAACGACTGTGGGAATCGATTTGCAGGAACCAGGCTTCCTGTTCATATAGTGTTTCCGCCATACTCCGTGCCCAGCAGGCACCCTGGCTGGCGTAATAATGCACGCTAATAACATCCACCCGAGCCTGGCGGTAGCGAAACGCAAATACCTCATGGCTGTCAACGATGCGGCTACCTTCCGGGGTCATGCCGCTTTCTTCGAACAGCGACAGGTTTTCGTCGTCCTGCCAGCAAATAGCGATGTGTAGATTCTCGGGGTGAGCGGCATGGCGCAACATATCCTGTAGCGTTGGGATTAGCTCCGGGTCGCGATAGCTGGCGATGCTGATAAAAATTGTCGCAGGGGTATCCATTTTTCCCAATCCATTCAAAAACTGATTACTGAATATCAAAAATTACTTCCGCTTTGGCGTTGAAGGTTCCGCCTGCGGGGGCGGTTTTACTGCTGGCGAAGAGCGTGGCGTTCCAGGCAAACTCGGCGGGACCCTGGCTGGTGATACTGGTTTTCTGTTCTGATGTACTGCCGTCCAGTTTCATCGCTTTGCCTGCGCCATCGGTGATTTTGATGCCCAGTCGATCCAGATTTCCTCCGGCATCTTTCGCGCGGATATAGGCACCATCTGAGGAGGGTGTACTGGTGATCATCGAGGCTTTTGCGGAATAGGTGCCATAGTCGCTTTTGCAAGTAATGTTGAAATTCAGGTTGCGGGTCACGCCCTGACGGAGCAAGGACGGGGTGACATCGTTGAAATCAACCGTTTTGGCACTGTCGGTGTTACAGGTGGGGGTGCTGATGATTGAGATATCGCCAATAGCGAGTTTCATGATGAAAGAGGACGGATCGGCGGTCATCAGGTAGTTATAGGCAATATCCCCGGCGGGCAGAACGGTATCGCCGTTCGGATTGCTCAGGCGTAAATTATTCGCCGTTTTAAAAAACTGGATGCGGTAAAAAGAGGCGGCGGAGTAGTCAAATGTTCCCACTGACTGGCCACCGGGAAAGGTGATAAAACTCTTTGAGGGAAAGTTGCCGAATGCGCTGCCGTTGTTCCAGAGCAGTTTAATCCCAATACCTGGAATATTGGTCTGGTAGATGCGCGTTGTTGCGTCTTGTCCTGTCAGGTATAGCACCTGCTTGCCGTACTCGGTGCCGACATCACAAGCGTCATAGCCGATATTCTGGCCTGCAGCATTGCTGTCGAACTGGGCTATCGGGGTTGAGGTGTCTGCGGCGGCATCCGCGTTGATGCGAATCACCTGCGAAGGAATGGCAACCGCAGTCGGCGCACCGCGCGCCAGTGTACAAACAGCAGAGGCGGCGGGAGACAAAGCAAGGGCACAAAGTGTAGTGGCGATCCTTAACATCCTTTTATTCCTTTTCTTGGTTCAGCATGGCGACTATCTCTGGGGGATACATTTTTAAGAGGTCAGCAAAACTTTTGCCGATGCTCTCTTCCGCATACTTCAGCACCTGAATGAGCGGGCTACTGGGTTCGGTCATTGCAAACCAACTGCGAACTTCCTGTAATCGGTGCAACGCATCGGCGCGGTTGTTGATACGCTGGCGTACTTCCGTTACGGCAGGGGGCGTGACGGGGGAGGGATCCACAGCTACAGGAGGCGCTTCAACGACGGTTTCGACACTCTCCTGAACCGGCGGTGTTTCTTCAGGCGCGACGGGCGGGGCAGCGACCGCGACAGGTGCGCCACTGCCGAAATCATTCGCGAAGAGGGCCAGCAAACCGGTAAGCATGGCAAGATCAGGTGTGTCGTGTGCGAGCGTTTTAGTGAGCGTCTCCTTTATCTCCGCCAGGAAATAGTGCGCCTGCGTGAGGGGGAGGATGCTGTCATGGGCGCTGAGTTGCCATTCATGGATCATCGCTGCAATGTCCGTATCTGACAGCGCGCCTTCTTCCCGTGGGATCTGATGCGCTTTTTCAAACTCTTTGATGGTGATTTGCAAACCAGAGACTTTCGGCAGTGGTTGATTGCGCAGATCGGCGAGCAGGCCGTTGGCGTCTTCCAGTTCAGCAAAGGCGTTGGCGCGCAGCATCGGGGTAAATTCCCCTTCGTCTAAAAGCTGCGGATGTAGATCGTCCGGCCAGGCGCACAGCAAGGCATTTAGCGCTTCCAGCCCTTCCGCCAGCGCCGGTAGCCCGATTTTACGCAGCCTACAGCGCATCAGGATGATGACCAGCCTGATGTCTTTGCTTTTTTGCAGCAAGGTCTGGCATTCGCGTTCGGTATCGGTCCAGTTAATGGGTTCCGCTGCTTCAAAAAAACTGCCATATTCCACGTCCAGCCTGGGCTGGAGGCGGGATTGCAACATAATGAAGGCGGGATCGTAATCCAGGTTCTCGCCGCAGGCGTCGCTGCCCGCGATGGGAGACATCAGCGGCTGGTAGTAATCGCAACAGGTCAGACGGTATGTTTGGTTCATCGCATGTATCTTTTAGCTGTGAGTAGAAACGGTAACTAGCGGTGATACATTTCCGGCTCGAAGCTCATGCCGAAAACCGGGTCATCACAAGAATTACGCTCAAGCCAGCTGGCGTAACCAAGCTGGTGGGAGCCATCAAGCCGGGCCTGAGGCACCTGGTCGGCAGCCAGTACCAGTTGCACATCCCAGGCATATTCAAAGCCGATAAAACTGCGTACCAGCTCACGCAGTACCGCCATATCGCTGCCCCACGGGCTGAACAGCATGTACTGGGTGAGCGTCAGCGGCCCCATCAGCAATTTGAATTTATGTTGTCTGTCCAGCACGGTATTGCCGAGGATCGCGCCGTCGCCCAATAGACCGGCGCAGTGGCTGTCACCGAGCGCGGTTTGATCGCTGCTTTCCAGATAAATCCATTGCAGCTCAAACTCTTCCATATGAATCGGCACGCCAAAGTAGTAATGCATCGCTCCGAGCAACCCGTCCGGATTACGGGCTTCGCGAACCAGGTGTGCGGAAGAGGCCAGCCGGGCGTGTATGGGTAAGGGGGCGGGGGAGAGTTCAGCCGGATCCAGCCCGATCAGGCTGCCGACATAAAATGAAAAGCGCTCGTCGTCCTGCCTGTCCAGCGAGGCTGTGTCCTGCGATAAAAACCATGCGCGGTAAAACAGGCTGAGCGCCCGGTGATGAAAAATATCGACAAAATCAATTAGCGTGTGGTCGTGCTGCTCATAGCGGGAGTAGGCCAGTTCGGAAAGGTGGAGCGGCATGGCGCCCTGAGCACCCCAGATACCTAAGCCAAAAAGCTGAAGTTTGATTTTGTCGTCCTGCTGACTAATCGCAGCGATTTCACGCGGCGAAAACGTCATACTGGCAACTTGCCCCAGGCGGAAACGTTCCTGTGATGGTAGCAGGGCTTTACCGGGTGCGGGCAGCTCCGGGGTGCGGGCGGCAATGGCACGCATCATGCTGATAAAACCCGCCTCCCAGGGCTTGCTGTCATCAAACCAGGCGTCGATGGATTTCATAATGCGCCTCGTCTGCCGGGTCGTGCCTTCCAGCGTGCGATTAAGCCACGCTGCATAGAGTGCAGTTCGGTTTCGGTAAAAATGTTAATTGCCGCATGCCGCGCCAGGTAGTTCTCCATCACCAGGCCAAAGAGGTAAGGGCTAATGCCGGAAAATCCTTCTTCATCGACGGTTAAACTACAGCGCACGCCGCGCCCATAAACCAGTAACCCCTCTTCCGACAGGCGGCGAACCACAGGCTCGGTTTTGCACCCGACAAGGCTGTTTATTTGCGCCAGGGTTTCGGTATCGGCAGTGCTGGTGAACAGCCGCAGCATATTACGCAGCGACTCGCCACCACGGGCGTGTTCCATCTCGGATAACGGCAGATAGTTAAAGCTAAGCTGGCGAATAAGCCGCCATGCCGCTTCACCGACGGCGAACGGCGAACGCGGCGCGCTGGGTGAGCTCACAAAGCGGGCACCGTGAATCGGGACGGAGTCGGACATGGTAAGCTCAAGGCTGCCGGTACTGGTCAGTAAACGAGGCAGATCGCGGTTTGTCACCATGGCGTCAACCAACAGATAGCGAATATGCTCGCCGTAAGGCGCTTCTTGTTGGTCTACCAGCGAAATAAAGATCTCCGTGCCGCTATAAGGCGTGCGGGTGTCATATTTACGATGGCTCGCCTCTTTCACCCTGACTTCACGCCTGACTGAGAAATAACGACCAAAGTTTCCGGTGTCGCAGTGCCGGGTCTGATAGAGCGGATTAAAGGTCAGCTCTTCGCTGGTTTCTGCCTGTAAGCCAAAGACCTTATCAACGGAAAAGACTTCATAGTCCATCGGGCGGCTGCGATCCGGCACGATGTGGAAGTTATTCAAGGCGCGGTTGACTTCAATTCTATCCACGCGTTTGGGAAACAGATTGATCACCGCTGTGCAGTGCAGCAAAAAGTGCGAGGCATCCAGATGCGGCACCAGATCCTGAGATAATTTGTTCAACAGAATAATAATTTCGACTTCGTTAGTGCTGTTGCCTTCCAGCGCTGCTGACAATTGAGTGAGCGAAAAAAAATAAAATCGCTCGCGACAAGTAATATATTCCTGAATCAGGGTGTGACCGTGGAACATATTCCATTGCAAGGGCAACAGGCTCTGATCGGGTGCCAGCCCTTCGAATTTTAATCCCTGATTTACAATGACATGATTCTGCGGTTTTTCACTATCACCACCGCGCACCACCACCGCAACATGGCTGCCATGCAGTAATTCAAACGTATGTGAAACAACACGCTCATCACCCTGAATATAAATTGGTAATTCATCCAATCCTTTCAAATCTGAAAAAACTAAATCCCCCTGTAAGCGCAGTTTAATGCGCAGCGCACCTTTCAGTTGCTGGTGGTTAAGGCGATGAATTTCAAGGTTAGGAATATCCGGCGGAACAGAGGTTAACCGTACTTCTTCGATATCCAGCGGCCATAGCGTGACATCCTGATTGTTTCTGAATTCACAGCGCGTCATTTCTCCGGGAAGTAACCGACTGTAAAAAATACTTTTTTTGGGGATAGTATAACCGTGCGATAAATCCCCTTCTTTTAAATTTGGCTGTAGCTGTACGACACCCATCGAAGGCGTGGGTGAATTGTAGTTCGGGTAGATGATATCCAGTAATCGCTGGGTGAATTTAGGAAATTCAGCATCGAATTTTATCTGCGTTCTGGCAGATAAAAAACAGAAAGCCTCAATCAGTCGCTCCACATAGGGATCGGCAGTTTCTATCCCTTGCATCCCCAGTCGTCCGGCAATCTTCGGATGCCGCTCGGCAAATTCACGCGCCATCTCTCTGACAAACGTCAGTTCCTGGTTATAGTAATCTAGAAAGTTGTGTTCCACCTTGTATCCCGTCAAATTTCGCAGCATCTTTGATATATCACCAGGATTCTAAAATTAAATACAGCCATTATGATCCCACTATTTACACTTCCAGGTGAAAATAGGACTATTTCTTGGGCTATATTCTTAAATTCCATTCTATATTCTATATAAGGGTTTTTATTTTTGTGAAGACTGTTTACATTAGACTTAAGTAGCATGTTATTGCCTCTATATAAATGCCTCTGCATGGACAGGTAAACATCTGTTCCACTACGTAGTGGAAGACATTGACGTCGATTAATATGGGATGAATTTTGTTGTGGCGATTAGCAGAAAAAATATATTTGGAAAACTTAATGTAAGTTTGTTTAAAAGCGTGGAGAGTGCCACTACGCTGTGCAAATTACGCGGTAATCCATACGTTGAGTTGGTTCACTGGTTAAATCAGATATATCAACAACAAGACAGTGATATCCGCCATATTGTCAGGCATTTTGAACTTGATGCCGAAATTCTTGAACATGATTTTTCTCAGGCATTAATGCGTCTGCCGGATGGGGCCAGTTCTATTTCTGATTTTTCTTATCATATTGAACTGGCAATTGAGCGTGCATGGATATTTTCCAGCCTGGAGTGCCATAACAATATTATTCGCAGTGGTCATTTACTGATTGCGTTGCTAACCACGATGGAATTACGCCGTGCGCTCTTTAGTATTTCTTCGGTATTCGAAAAAATACCGTTGGAACAGTTAAGCAAAGACCTTGGCTATATTATTCGCGACTCAGCAGAAGAGAGCGAAGCAGGCGGCGCGATGGTTTCCTCAGAAGCGGGTGTACCGGGCGAAGCCAGTAACGCCATCGGCACTGCGCAGGGCGGCGGGCTGTCGCAATACACGACAGACCAGACGGCGCTGGCGCGTGAAGGAAAAATCGATCCGGTGTTGGGGCGTGATAAAGAAATCAACACCATGATCGATATTCTGCTGCGTCGTCGACAGAATAACCCGCTGCTGACCGGGGAAGCCGGGGTGGGAAAAACGGCGGTGGTGGAAGGTCTGGCACTGGCAATAGTGTCCGGAGAGGTTCCTCCTGCGCTACAAAAAGTTCGTCTGTTGACTCTGGATGTCACGGCGCTTTCTGCCGGAGCCAGCATGAAAGGCGAATTTGAAGCGCGTTTAAAAGCGGTGCTGGAAGAGGCTGTCAATTCAGTCGACCCGGTGATTCTATTTATTGATGAAGTACACACGTTGGTGGGCGCAGGCGGCAATGCCGGTACTGGGGACGCCGCTAACCTGATGAAGCCGCTGCTGGCGCGTGGGCAGTTACGCACCATTGGTGCGACAACCTGGAGTGAATTTAAGCGCCACATTGAAAAAGATCCGGCGCTGACGCGACGCTTCCAGGTATTGCAGGTCGAAGAACCATCAGAAGATTTGGCGATTGCCATGCTGCGTGGTTTGCTGCCAGTGCTGGAAAAACACCACAGCGTCTGGGTGATGGATGAGGCGGTTCGCGCCGCTGTGCGTCTCTCTCATCGTTATATTCCCGCTCGCCAGTTGCCGGATAAAGCGATCAGCTTACTGGATACCGCCTGTGCCAGGGTCGCCGTTGCGCAGCACGCGCCGCCAGTAGAGTTACAGTTGCTGAAATTCCGCCAACAGTCGGCGCAAGTTGAACTGTCATTACTGGAAAAAGCGATTGGTTTCGGTAAGGAGGACAACAAACACGTCCAGCCGATTCAAAGCTCTATCGACGAGCATGCGGAAGAGGCGACGGTGCTGGAGCGCCGCTGGACGCAGGAGTGTGAACTGGTTGCAGCGATTATTGATACCCGTCAGCAACTTCTTACCGCCACCGTTGAAGACACGGAAATGGCGGAAGCGGAAAAAGTCAGCTATTTGCAGTCTCGTCTGAACGAACTGGAAGCGACGCTGAGCGAGATTCGTGGTGAACAGGCGTTGGTACAAACGGAAGTGAATGCCAGCATTGTGGCTGCGATCGTCGCGGACTGGACGGGCATCCCGGTTGGTCAGGTATTGAAAGATGATGTCAGTGCAGTGATGGAGTTGCCGCAACGTCTGGCGGAAAAGGTGATTGGTCAGACATATGCATTAACCTGCCTGAGCCAGAGTATTCAGACCGCGCGCGCAGGTCTTGCCGATCCGCAAAAACCGTTTGGCGTGTTCATGCTGGTTGGTCCTTCTGGCGTCGGGAAAACCGAAACCGCTCTGGCGATTGCCAGCCAGCTTTATGGCGGTGAGCAGAATCTTATCACCATTAATATGAGTGAATATCAGGAAGCGCACACCGTTTCTTCGCTAAAAGGCTCACCGCCGGGTTATGTGGGATATGGCGAAGGTGGTGTATTAACTGAAGCTGTTCGCCGTAAACCTTATAGCGTTATTTTGCTGGATGAAGTGGAAAAAGCGCACTCCGATGTGCATGAACTTTTTTTCCAGGTATTTGATAAAGGCTCAATGGAGGATGGTGAAGGTCGACATATTGATTTTCGCAATACCATTATTTTGCTGACCAGTAATATCGGTAGCGACATTATCAGCAGCACATGTGCCGATCCGCAAGCCATGCCGGATGAAGAAGGTTTGCTGACATTATTACAACCAGCATTATTAAGGGTGTTTCCGGCTGCATTTTTAGGTCGTGTGACCGTGATTCCTTATTTACCGCTGGCGACAGAATCATTACAGCATATTGTCAGAATCCATTTAAACCGCATCATAGAGCGGGCAAAAGCGCAGTACGACATGACGCTCACTTTTAGTGATGAGCTGGTTCAGCACGTGGTTGAACAATGTCCGGTTGCCGAAACTGGTGCCAGGATGCTGATCCGTTTTATCGAGAAAAATATTTTACCAAAAATTGGTAGCGCGGTTTTAAATCAGCTCGGTACCGCAGCACAGAGTAAATCAATAGTCATGCGCTGCATTTTATCTGAAGAAAAAGAGATTGATATTGTTATGCAAGTGGAGGAATAGCAAAGCACGAAATCTACAGGGAATACGGAATAGATCAAACACGGACTTAAGGTCATAAAGATTTAATTTTAATAACACTAATATAGGAAGTTTGTTATGTCTACATTCAAAACGACGTTGTACGCACTGGCGATGGCAACAGTATCGACCTCTGCGCTGGCCGCAACTCAGGGCACCGTAACCTTTAACGGTGAGCTGATTGCTGAAACCTGTGAAATTGCCGCTGACTCTCTTGACCGTCAGGTGCAACTGCCGACTATCTCCATTCAGACCCTGAATGCGGCAGGTACCAGTGCGGGTTCCAAAGGTTTTGAGCTGAACGTTGAAAAGTGCCCTGAGGGTATCACTAATGTTGCCGCGCATTTTGAAGCCATCGGCAACGACTCAGATCCAGGAACCGGTAACCTGCGTAACCAGTATGCCGGCACGGGAACTGCGGCAACTAACGTTCAGGTTCGTCTGTATAACTCTGATCAGAAACCGCTGAAAGTGGGCGAAACCGGCGCAGCTTTCCCCGTGACCGGCGGTAAAGCGACCATGCGTTACTACGGTGGCTACTATGCAATCGGTGCGACCACTGCGGGTCTGGTTTACGCGCAGGCCGATTACACTCTGGCGTATCCGTAATTTCTTTCCGTCAGGATTGACCCAGGGGCGAGTCATCGCCCCTGTTAAACCATTTCCATCAGATGGACCGTATTACGTGCAAGGCTGTGCTATGAAATATCAACATGCAATATTATTAAATACTTTTTTCTTTTTAATGCTGGTAACCCATGCTGCGTTTGCGGGGATGACCATTTCTGGTACACGTGTGATTTTCCCTGGTTCAGAAAAAGAGCAGACCATAAGAACCAATAATAAAAATAAAAAGCCTTCTCTGGTGCAGGTCTGGGTGGATGATGGTAATAAAAATAGTGATATAAATAATATTAAGGTGCCATTTATCGTTACGCCGCCGGTTTATCGTGTTGAACCCGGAAAGGGGCAGAGCGTACGCCTTATTTATAACGGTATGACCTTGCCGCAGGACCGGGAGTCAGTGTTCTGGTTTAATATGCTGGAAATCCCACCGGTGAATGAAAAGATGAAGGATACCGATCATCTGGAATTGGCATTCAGAACCCGCATTAAAATATTTTATCGCCCGACAGCGTTAAATAGCAACAGTGCTAACGAATTTGAAAAGCTGCATTGGGAAATGATTAGTCCAATGAAGGGAATTAAAGTTACCAACCCAACGCCTTACTATTTTTCATTTGATTCTGCGGTGGTAAGCTCTGGTTCATCAAAATATCCGCTGGTCGTGGATATGGTCCCACCATTTGGCAGTAAAGAGTTCTTGCTGGAGCAAAAAAATAAATCGATAACAACTATCAATAGCATTGATGTCCGCCTGATTAACGATTACGGCAGTGTTGTTAACTATCAGTTGGTTTATTCATCAGGTAACACGATTTCAATAAAAAAATAGTAAATCGCTGAGCTGCGTAGTTGTGAGGAATAATGACGTGAATCCGAAAAAGATAAAAAAATATACACGCCGCGTAATTCGTGAATCAAAATTCGCGGTTGCGATTCGCCATATCCTTATTGCTTCCTTAGGGGCCAGCGTTTCTGTGTTCGCTCACGCCAGAGACGGGGCTCAGGCAACCAGCGGTAAAAATGAAGGTGTGAATTTTAATAGTTCGTTCATTCACGGCACTAGCGTTGATGTCTCTCGTTATTATGAGGGTAACCCGGCACCAGCGGGAGAGTATATGGTGCAGGTTGCCGTCAATGGTCAAAGCCAGGGACAGCACAAAGTGATGTTTAAACCCGTTGCAGGCAGTATGAGTGCTCAGCCCTGCTTCGCTCAGGATGAACTGATCCGTCTGGGCATTAAGGTCGCGGCCAGACCAGCGGCAGAAGAGGGTGCGCAATGTGCCATGGTGGATGAGTGGGTGACAGGTGCAAGCGCGAACTATCTGACCAGTGATTTTTATCTCAACCTTTTGATTCCACAGGCTTATATTGTGCAACGTCCGCGTGGTTATACCGATCCTGCTTTGTGGGATTCCGGCGTGACGGCGGGCGTGCTGGACTATAACGCTAACGCCTATACTCAGCAGACAACCCGCCATTACAACGGGGAAAAGGATCACTCTGCCAGCGGCAACCTCGGGTTACTGATGGGGCTAAACTTTTACGACTGGCGGTTGCGTAAACGGATGAACACCAACTGGAGCAGCAGCGCGTCATCACATACCGAATCCATCATGACTTACCTTCAGCGTGATATTCCGGTACTGAGAAGCCAGTTGACGCTGGGCGATAGCTCAACCAGCGGCGATCTGTTCGATAGCATGATGGTGCGGGGGATTCAGCTACAGTCTGACGACCGTATGCTGCCGGATGGCCTGCGTTATTACACGCCGTTGGTTCGCGGCATTGCTGAAACCAACGCCAAAGTGCAGGTGACGCAACGCGGCCAGACGCTGTATGAAACTACCGTACCGCCAGGACCATTTGAACTGAGCGACATCGGCGCAATGGGCTATGGCGGCGATTTGCAGGTGACGGTGACAGAGGCGGATGGTCGCCAGCGTACGCAGATAGTGCCCTTTTCTGCGCCGCCGATGCTGCTGCACGATGGTGTGTACCGTTTTGGCGTGGTGGTCGGGAAGTTGCAGGATGATGCGCTCTCTGAAAAGCCAGGTGTCGCTCAGGGCTTCTACCAGTATGGGCTTGGCAACATGTACACCTTGTACGGCGGCGGACAGTTTGCCGATCACTATGCGGCGTTAGGTCTGGGCAATGCGTTCAATACGCCGCTGGGCGGGGTGTCGGTGGATGTCGCCCATGCGCGCAGCGAGCCAGGCGGCGGCAAAGTCTCTTCCGGCAACAGTTTTAATATTAGTTTTAGTAAGTATCTGGATGCGACGTCGACGGACGTTACCCTGGCGGCGTACCGCTACTCCTCAAAGGGGTTTTACAGTCTCAGGGATGCCGCGCTAGAGCGCTATGGCTCCAGAAATAATGATTATCTGGTGGATTATCGCACCCGGCAGCGTTTTACCGTGAACGTCGGCCAGCCGCTGTGGAACGGCAGCAGGATTAATTTTTCCGGTAACTTTTATAACTACTGGGATGAACGCTCTGCCTCCAGTCAGTACATGGTGTCGTATAACAAATCCGAGCGCTATTTTTCCTGGTCGGTATCGGCTTCCCGCTCGTATAACGGCGATGGCCGAAATGTGAATAACGTGATGTTGTCCATCAGTGTGCCGCTGGGGCGCAGCATCACCGAAAAACCGCTGTTCAGTACGATCTATTCAACTGCCTCGCATGACAATAACGGAGGCAGCGCGTTCCAGATGAATGCCATCGGTAGCCAGGGCATGCAGAACGAACTGAGCTACGGCATAGGGACGGCGGTCAATAAAACGAAGGATACATCAACGCAGGGGGCGTTTAACGGCAACGTCAATTACAACTCGCCGATAGGACAGTTGGGATCGACTGCATCCGTGGGAAATAAGTCGCGTCAGCTTTCACTGTCGGCCAATGGCAGCGTGGTGGCGCACCGCGGTGGTGTAACGCTGGGGCCGCGTCTGGGCGATGCGCCGTTTGCGCTAGTAGAAGCGCCGGGCGCAGAAGGCGCGAGGATGCTGAACGGTTATGGTGCGCGCATTGATGCCAACGGTTTTGCAATTGTGCCGTCGCTCACCCCTTATCGCGAGAACACCGTAGCGGTGAATACCGTGGGGCTGCCTGATAATGTGGATGTGCTGGAAAATGAAAGCATCGTTATTCCACGTATGGGCACGGTGGTCAAAGTAGATGTTAAAACGCAGGTGGGTGTACCTGTGGTGTTAATTGTCCGGGATAAGAAAGGGCAGCCTTTACCTATCGGCGCGGATATTTTTGATGAGCGTAATAATAGCCTTGGCATTATTGGGCAGGGCGGCATGGCATTTATTCGCGGCTGGCAGGCAGAAAATAGCAATTTGTACGTTAAAAATGCATCTGGCGATCGGTTGTGCACCATTTATTCCAACAGCGATATTGCCCGTAAGATTATAAAATCGCCCGGCTCGATTACACAGGCGGAGGTTGTATGTCATTAATGAAAAAAGCGCTGGCAATTGCACTGCTGGGGAGTCATGTGGCATATGTCTACGCGGTTGGGTATTCGATGGATGTTTATTTTACTGGCGCCTATACCGATGAAACCTGCGTTATAGAAATTAATAACGGCAGCAATAACGAAGTCGTACAATTACCCAAAATATCGGTGATGTCGCTTCAGAAAAATGGCAATGAAGCTGGCAGCGTGCCTTTTAATATTACCTTAAGAGAGTGCCCGGCTAGCAGGACGGTAGCCGTGTTCTTTAATAGCGCTATTTCTGGCGCGGATACGGCGACGGGTAATTTAATAAATAATTCAGGAACCGACATGAGCAACAATGTTCAGGTCAGATTACGTAAAGAAGATAGTTCGCAGGTTGTTATTGATGATGCTACGTCAGGGCAGGATTATCTTATTTCTGCCACCGCTGACCCATTAAGTCATAGATTCTTAGCGAGCTATTATGCGAAGGGTGACTCAGCCGTTACCGCCGGAAAAGTTCAGACGGTAGCGGGGATCGAACTTGTTTATAAATAGCAAGGAGTGGAATAAGCGAATTATCCGAACGTTAACCATCAGACCAGCCATGATTTATACATAAACGGTGAACAAAGAGTATTTATCCATATGAGCAAGAGTAATTCACAAAAATTTATCGCACGTAACCGTGCACCGCGCGTACAAATTGAGTACGACGTAGAAATCTATGGCAGTGAAAAGAAAATTGAACTGCCATTCGTAATGGGCGTGCTGGCGGATTTATCCGGTAAACCGCTGGAACCATTGCCGCCTGTTGCGGACAGAAAATTTCTGAGCATCGACATCGATAACTTTGACGAGCGTATGAAAGCCATGCGTCCGCGCGTGGCGTTCGCGGTGCCGAATACCTTAACGGGTGAAGGGCAACTGATGGTCGATATGACCTTTGAAAGCATGGACGATTTTTCGCCAGACGCGATTGCCCGCAAAGTGGACTCGTTATCTCAGCTGCTCGAAGCTCGTACCCAGCTTGCCAACCTGCAAACCTATATGGACGGTAAAGCGGGTGCAGAAAGCCTGGTGATGAAAGTGCTGAATGACAAGTCGCTGCTGAACACCCTGGCATCGGCACCAAAACCTAAACAGGCTGATGAAGCCGCGTCCTGAATGTGAATCAGAGAGATAAAAATGGCAACTCAAGCACAAAACCATAAACAGGCCGCGCCGCAGGCCGCAACGCAAAATGATTTTAATGCGTTACTGACCCGTGAATTTAAGCCGAAGTCCGAGCAGGCGAAATCGGCGGTCGAAATGGCGGTGAAAACCCTGGCGGAGCAGGCGCTCGCCACCTCGATCATGATGACTGACGATGCGTATAAAAACATCGCTGCTATCATTGCGGAGATTGACCTTAAGCTGTCCGGGCAGATTAACCTGATTCTTCATCATGAAGAGTTTCAGCATCTGGAAAGCGCCTGGCGCGGTCTGCATTACCTGGTGAACAACACTGAAACTGATGAGAAGCTGAAATTGCGCTTTATGGACATTTCCAAAAATGACCTGCGTCGCAACATGAAGCGCTACAAAGGTATCGCGTGGGATCAAAGCCCGCTATTTAAGCAGATCTACGAAGAAGAGTACGGTCAGCTTGGTGGCGAACCATATGGCTGCCTGGTGGCGGATTACCATTTTGACCACAGCGCGCCGGACGTGGACCTGCTCTCTTCTATCGGTAAGGTGGCGGCGTCTGCTCATATGCCGTTTATTACCGGCGCTGCACCATCCGTGATGCAGATGGACTCCTGGCAGGAGCTGGCTAACCCGCGTGATCTGACGAAAATCTTTACCCAAAATCTGGAGTATGCCGCATGGAACTCCCTGCGTCAGTCTGAGGATTCTCGTTATATCGGTCTGGCGATGCCGCGCTTCCTTGCCCGTCTGCCTTACGGAATCAACACCAACCCGGTGGATAACTTCAATTTTGAGGAAGATACCGACGGCGCGGATCACGGCAAATATGTCTGGGCGAACGCCGCGTATGCGATGGCGGTTAACATTAACCGTTCCTTCAAGCATTACGGCTGGTGCACCATGATTCGCGGCGTAGAGAGCGGCGGCGTGGTGGAAGAACTGCCGTGTCATACCTTCCCGACCGACGATGGTGGCGTGGATATGAAGTGCCCGACGGAGATTGCGATTTCTGACCGTCGCGAGGCGGAGCTGGCGAAGAATGGCTTTATTCCACTGGTTCACCGTAAAAACACCGATTACGCGGCGTTTATTGGCGCGCAGTCATTGCAGAAACCGGCGGAATACTACGATCCAGACGCAACGGCCAATGCCAACCTTTCCGCGCGTCTGCCGTACCTGTTTGCCTGCTCACGTTTTGCGCACTACCTGAAGTGCATCGTGCGCGACAAAATTGGTTCGTTCAAAGAGCGTGAAGATATGCAGCGCTGGCTGAACAACTGGGTGATGAATTATGTCGATGGCGATCCGGCGAACTCTTCCCAGGAAACCAAAGCGCGTCGTCCGCTGGCAGCAGCGGAAGTGGTAGTGGAAGATGTTGAAGGTAATCCTGGTTATTACCAGGCGAAATTCTTCCTGCGTCCTCATTTCCAGTTGGAAGGTCTGACAGTCTCTTTGCGTATGGTCGCTAAATTACCATCGTTGAAAGACGTAGCGTAATTCAGACAGTTAACAAAGAAGAATAATCCCCGTTTTATTCTTAATAAAAAAACAGCTGCGCAGGGATCCTTGCGCGCTGTAAAAGGCAAAAAAATATTTTTGTCTTCGTTTCGCTCGTTACTCATAAAGTAACGTTATTAATTAAAGCTGATTAAGGAAATAGTATGGCTCAGGATATGTTTATTAAAATTGATGGCATCGAAGGCGAATCTCTTGATGCTACCCATAAAAATGAAATCGAAGTGCTGTCCTGGCATTGGGCAAGCAGCCAGAGTTCAAATATGCATAGCGGTTCCGGTGGCGGGGCGGGTAAAGCAAAGGTTGAAGATTTCTGCTTTGAGCATTATGTCGATAAGGCTAGTACTAATCTGCTGAGCTACTGCCTGTCTGGTAAGCATATTAAAGACATTCAGTTTGTGGTTCGTAAAGCTGGCGGCGATCCGCTGGAATATCTGACCATTAAATTCACCGATGTCATTATTACTCACATAGAAACTTCTGGCTCCCACGAAGACGAAACGCGTGCGCGTGAGCGCGTGACCTTCGCCTTCACGAAATTGACTCAGGATTATGTCATGCAGAACGCCGAAGGCACGAAGTCTGGCGTGATCTCTACCAGTTACGACGTGAAAGCAAACCTGCGCAGCTAATTACTGCCAGGCTCGCTGACAGAATTTTGCCGCTGCGGCGGCAAAATTCTTCTCAGGATGACGCAGACCAGATGGATTGAGTGGAAAAGTATGCTTAGCGGAAAAGAAAAAAAATTCATAAGAAAGGGAATGACGGTTTTTTTACTGTCACTCTTTTTGGCCGCCTGTAGTGGTAATAGCAGCCAGGTGGCTGATGGCGATGAAATAAAAATACATCTGCTGGCGGCAAGCGATATTAATCCAAACGAAATGGGAGAACCGGCACCTCTCAATATATTTATTTACAGCGTCAAGGATCTGGATGTTTTAACCAATGCGGATTTTTTTGAAATTGTTGAGGGGACCAGTAAACCTGTACAGGCGGCGGCTTCTAAAGTCTATGAAGCGATTCTACAACCTGGAGAATCGCGCACCATTCTGATTAAGCTCGACGGTAATACCCGCAGCCTTGCTTTCATTGGCGCATATCGCAGTCTTAACGATTCTCTTTGGCTGGTGAGTTGGGATCGACCAGAAAAGAAAACATCGTGGTGGCGGCCGAGTTTCTTTCGCGATGATTCGCTTGAGTTGAATGCGCATTTCCAGAAAACAGCAATAACAATTAAAGAAATGGATTAAACCGTGAGAACGAATAAAGTCGTCTGGAGTGAAGGGCTGTTTCTTCGTCCGCAGCTTTTTCAACAGCAAGAACGCTATTTTGAATACTATGCACATAAAAGAGCCTCGACTCTAAGCCCCTTCTTTTGGGGATTCTCTCAGTATGAAATCGACCGCGAGGCGTTGTCGTATGGCAAGCTGGTGCTGCGTACCGCGCGCGGCGTATTGCCGGATGGCACGCCGTTTGATGTGCCTGATCACGCCGATTTACCCGAGCCGCTAACGATTTTGCCTGAGCATTTGGGGAAGACGATTTATCTGGCGGTGCCGTTACGCCTTGATAATAGCGATGAAACCATCTTCAGCCAGCACGACGCCAGTTCACTGGCACGTTTTCGTGCGCAAGAGACGGAACTGTGCGACACCAACGCGATTCGTCAGGGGCCAAAACCGGTACAACTGGCGAAATTGCGGCTCAAGCTGGTTTCGCAAACTGAAATGACCGAATCGTGGATTGGCCTGCCGCTAACTTGCGTCAAGGCGATTCAGCCTGATGGCAGTGTGTTGCTGCATCTGGAAGACTATATTCCGCCCGTTACCGGTTATGCGGCGAATCCGCTGTTGAGCGAATGGCTGACTCACCTTAATGGCCTGGTCAAAATGCGCGCCGGGATGCTGGCGCATCGCCTGTCGGCATCTGACGGCAAAGCCAGTGCCAGCTCCGAGGTGGTGGATTATTTGCTGTTGCAGATTTTCAATAAATACGAGCCGATTCTCGATCACCTGCGCCATATCCCGGAGCTACCGCCCATCGTGCTTTATGAAGAGCTGGCGAAGCTGGCAGGAGAACTTTCGACGTTTGTGCGCACCAAAACGCGTCGCCCCAAAAGTGCGCCGGGTTACGATCACGCCAGCCTTTACCCTTCGATTCGTCCTCTGGTAGACGATGTGCATGACCTGCTTAACCAGATTCTGGTGCGGGCAGGGCAGCTTATCGACCTACAAGCTAAAGGCAACGGCGTCTGGGCGGCTTCAATTCTGCCGAATGAACTGCGCTCGTTCTCAAACCTGGTGCTGGCGGTTCACGCACAGCTGCCTATGGATGTGTTGCAGCAGCAGTTCCAGGCGCAGGCCAAAATCAGCGCACCGCAGCAATTGCATGAGCTGGTTCGCTCGCACTTGCCGGGCCTGGTACTACAAGGATTACCGGTGCCGCCGCGTCAGATCCCATACAGTACGGGTTATGTCTACTTTGATCTGCTCAAAAATGGGCCTTTCTGGGACAAGATCTCCACCACCGGCGCACTGGCGCTGCATATTGCAGGTGAGTTCCCCGGCCTGAAGATGGAACTGTGGGGAATCAGGAACTGATGAAAGACGATATCAAGGCGCAGGCGTCCGCTGAATCAATGGATTACGGGGATAGCTCACCACAGGCACTGGGTAAATTCCTGCTGGACGAGCAGGGCGACTGGATACAGGAGCCAGAATCGACACCAGAAAGAGAGACGGCGTCCATTGGCGAGCGTGCGAACCGTGGCGAGAACACGCTGAAAAGCGAAAGCGTACAGCAGCGAATTTTGCGCGTGAAGGCGGCGGAAAATCCGCTGCTTGAAGCCGCCCAGCCGCTACTACGCGCGCTTGGCGATATGCCGGAGCAGATAAGCGATATTACCCATGTCGAGATCCTCAAAAACACCCTTAAGAGCCAAATAACGCTGTTCGGTATCGTCTGTGATGAGGTGAACATTCCGTGGAAAAAGATGGCTATTGTGCGCTATTGCCTTTGCACCGCGCTTGATGAAGCGGCGCATACCACGGCCTGGGGGCTTGAGGCGGGCTGGTCGCAGAGCAACCTGCTGAACCACTTTGAAGGGGATAACGACGGCGGGAATAAATTCTTCCTGCTGGTTGGTCGCCTCTCCATGAACCCGACTGAATTTGCGGATGTGCTGGAGGTGCTGCTGCGTATTCTGGGGCTGGGCTTTGAAGGACGCTACAGCATTATTGAAGATGGCGACCGCCAGCTCAGCAAAATCCGCCAGCGCCTGCTGACCCTGATTCAAAGCACACGCAACACTACCCCGCCTGCGCTGTCGCCACATGGGTTGCAACCGCATGGGCCTGCGGTGCGCGAGAAGATAGTGATCCCTGTTCGACTGAGTGCGCTATGCGTCGGTGTTCTGGTGGTGTCGGCGTTTCTCTGGTGCAAATTCTGGTTACTGTCGCGTAGCGACGGCATCACCAATGGCATCTATGCCATGCAAAACCTCAGCGTGCCCGTGGCGCAACCTGCCATGCGTCTGAGGCTGGCGGTGCTGCTGCGTAACGAAATCAAGAAGCAACTTCTGAGTGTGGATGAGAGCCAGCAGCAGAGCAAAGTGGTGCTGAAAGGCGATACGTTGTTCCTGTCGGGTTCTGTTCATGTGCAGCCGGACATGGTGAAAGTTATTGAGCGTATCGCCAGCGAAGTTCGACGTGTGGACGGCGATGTGGTGATTGTCGGCCATACGGACGCCACCCCGATCAACCGACCTGGATTGCCGAATAACATTGTTCTCTCAGAAAAACGTGCCGCAGAAGTGGCGCAATATTTTATTTCGGCTGGGCTGCCTGAGAGCAAGGTGAAAGTCCGGGGCGTAGGAAGCAGTCAACCCGTGGCCTCCGATGAGACGCCTCAGGGACGGGCGAAGAATCGCCGTATTGAGTTTTTTGTCACGTATTAACGAGGACGACAATGTCTTATTTAAATAGGGTCTTCACCATGCGGTTTATGAAGACGCTGCTGATTGTGTGCGGTGTGGCATTACTGGTTGCTGCCATCTGGTTCCTGGGGCCGTTTTTTGGATTTGGTGAATCTCGTCCTCTGTTGAGCATTGAGTCACGCGCTATTTTTATTCTGCTGGCGGCCTTCTGTCTGGCGTGCCTCTGGCTGGGCTGGCCCATGTTTATTGCGCTCGCCGCAACGTTATGCGTGATTGTTTGGGTATTCGGCCCCTTCTTGCTGGTTGGTGAAAGCTGGCCTATTGCGGCGGTTAGCGTCAGGTTGGCGATCATTGCCGTTATTTTGCTGATCACGCTGTTATACGGCTTGTGGCTGTTACTGCTGGCGCTGAAAGACAATCCGTCATTGCTCAATAGGTTTGTGCGCCACATAGAGCCGATTGCAGAAGATAATAGTTCGGAAGTGGCGGCCGTGATTGGCAATGCGGTGAACTATGTCAACAAGAGTCGCGGTACGCTGTCATTTTTCCAGCGCGTGATTCTGGCGCGTAAGCCGCTGGATGTGCTGCCCTGGTATATGATGATCGGTACCACCGGGTCCGGGAAAACATCCGCGATTCTGGCATCTGGCCAGAATTTCCCGCTGCCGGAACAGCTTAACCTGGTTGGCAAATCGACATCGCCCACCCGCAACTGCGAGTGCTGGTTCGCCAATGATGCTATCTGGCTCGACACGGCCGGGAAATATATCAGCGAGCCGGAAAAGCACCTCAACGAGTGGCGCGCGATTCTGAAAGCGCTGAAAAAAAACCGTCCGGTTAAGGCGATCAATGGTGTTGTGGTGTCGTTTTCCGCCGCTGACATAATGTGCCGCAATAAAGCGGAACTGTTTGAACTGGCGGCCAGTCTGCGGGCAAAAGTTGAGGACGTGCGTCAGACGTTGGGTGTGCGGTTTCCGGTTTATGTGCTGGTGACGAAACTCGATCAACTGCCGGGCTTTACTGAGTATTTTAGGATCCTGACCGATCAGGAGCGCGAGCAGGTCTGGGGCGTGACATTCCCTTATGGCGATATCAAAACGGCCTCTGTCTCCGGGTTGCGCAGCCAGATCACGGAGGAGTTCTCCTTGCTTGAAGAGCGTCTGGAGCGCGAAATGATCGTGCGCCAGCAGGAGGAGTACGACCATCGCGATCGCAAAAAGATGTACGCGTTACCGCAAGATTTTCACCTGCTTTCTGGCATGGTGGCGGAAGTGATGCATAACATCTTTTTTGCCTCCCGCTATGATGAAACGCAAAGCTACACCCAATTACGCGGTATCTATTTTACCAGCAGCCATCAGCCGATCGATTTCAATTTGTTAAATAACCAGAGCGTGATTCGTAACTGGTCGAACTATGTTGAGCATAAATCGCCGGAAGTGATGGCCTTGCTGAGCGCGAAGTCAGATGACCAGGATTTTCTGATTAACGATGTCTCTTACGGGCGGCAATATTTTCTTAAACAGCCTTTTAGCGACGTTATCGTTAAAGATCTGCACCTGGCGCGCTATAACCTGGCGAATCAGTCAAAGTACCGCTTACAGCGTTTCTTTGGCCATATGCTGTGCATTGTGGTGGCTTTTATCTTGTTAAATGGCTTCTATAACAGCTACCACAACAACAGTGGCTATCTGGATGCCATTGAACTCAAGGTCACTACGCTGCGTGATGAGGTAAACCGCTTTAATCAGTCGGCGAGCGACACCATGCTACCTCGCCTGCTGGCACTGTCACACTATCTGCCGGAATACGGCACGCTGGAGGTGCTGAACCCAACATTGCCGTGGCGTTATGGGCTGTATACCGGCACGGATGTGGCGACGGCGTCGGATTCGCTGTACCAGTATTTCCTGCAACGTCTGCTGTTGCCACAGATTCAGCAGCAGGTCGTATTGGCGTTACAGGAAGCGATTGATGGTGGTGACGATGAACGAGTCTACAACCTGTTAAAACTCTATTTGCAGGTTTCCGGTCAGGGCAAATTTGACCAGCAAGAGATGATTAACGGCATTACCCAATTGTGGGAGCGCAACGGTAAACTCCAGCCTTATGAAGAGCGGCAGGTTTTTATCTCACATCTGACCCAGCTTTTTGCCGCACCGGATTGGCAGCGTTTTGGGCAGGAAGCGGATGAAGGGTTGGTGAAATATGCTCGTGCGTTGCTGGAGCGTGAAGATTTAGCCAGCCGCCTTTATAGGCGTATCAAAGTCTCACTGGTGCAGGATGTGCCAGCGGATTTAACCCTTGGTGAAATGGCGAAATCACAAGGCGACGACTTGTTCACCCTGAGTTCTGCGTATCGCGAGAGCGCCATTCCCGGCCTTTTTACCCGGGCGGGCTATTACGAGGCGTTTAAAAAAAAAATGGAACCGGGCCTGATGCTGTTAGCGCGTGAAGATGCTTGGGTGCTGGGGAAATCCAGCCCGGATGCGGCGCTGCCAAAAGTGGCTGTCGGCAGCGATGGCACGCTGGTGAACCCGGTACAGCAGCAAATCCTCGCGCTCTATCTGGATGAATATACCCGGCACTGGCAGGACTTTCTGAGCAACATTCGCATCAAAGAGAATGTGCTCACGCAGGATTACGGCAGCGCTGGTGTGGCGGCAAATATCTATATGCTGCGCACGCTCAGCGCCTCCAGCTCGCCATTGGTGAATTTAATTCAGCGCATCGTGAGAGAGACAACCTTGGTAAAAAGCGATGACAAATCGCTGCTGGACAATATCGGCACGAAAGGCCAGGTTTTAAATGCGGCGGCGAAGGTTAACCTCGCTTATGCCAGCATGGAAAAGAAGTTGCTCAGGGAGCGGGTGGATAGCCATTTTGCACCGTTGCGTGAGTTTGCCACCGGCAGTCACGAACTGGCGCAGGAAGGTAGTCCGGCGATGGGCGGTGCCGGGTTTGGCAAGCTAATGGGTGCGCTAAGCGAGCAATATACACTATTTGTGATTTACGACGATGCGCTGAAGAATGGCAATTCGCCGTCGCTGCCTAATAGCGCTCTGAAAATTAGCGCCGAATCGCAAACCTGGCCCGATCCGCTGAGCCATCTGGTGGGGCCGCTGCTGGATAGCGTGTATTACCACGCCAGTCAGGAGTCTATCGCCAGAAGCAATGAAGGGATTGAAGAGAGTCTTGGGCAAGTTTGTCGCGCCACATTAAAGGGGCGTTACCCTTTTGCCAATACCACTCGTGAAGTTAAAAGGGCGGATTTTGAGCGCTTTTTCGCGGTGGGCGGTCTGGTGGATGAATACTACAAAAAACATCTGGCGGATAAAGTCGATACTTCTTCTCAGCCGTGGCGCTACAAAGGCGAGATAGATACTGATGACGCGAATATATTGGCTTTTTTTGAGCAGGCGGCAGATATTCGCGAAGCCTTTTTTCAGGGGGAAAATGGCCGGAAGTTAGCGCTTGCGTTTGATATTTCAGTACAGCATCTGGATTCGTCAATTACGCAACTCAATATGAATTTTGATGGTCAGCAGGTTAATTATGCGCACTGGCCGGTTTCATCGGTGTCGGTTGTCTGGCCGACGTCGCGTTCGGTATCAAAAACGTCGATGAATGCGACCCCGAGAGTCGCAACCGGGGCTTCTTCGATGACGTTTAGCGGGCCGTGGTCGCTTTTTCGCTGGCTGGATAATGCCAGTGATATTACCTCAACTGATACCGATGAACTTATTTTGCGTTATTCGCTGGACTCCAGACGTGCGGACATTGAAGTGGCGGGGCTTACCTTCAAAGATCAACTGGTAATGGATATGTTGAAAGATTTCCGTTGTCCCGGTGAATATTAAAATCAGAGGGAAAGATGTCTCTACGCCTGTATTTACTTGTTGGTGAGTCGCGTGCGAGTCCGTTTTGCGGAAAGAGAAAAAAGCAGCGTCAGATAGAGGCTTTTATTTCTCAGGAAATTTTGTCAAACATGGCAATGGTAATGACAGATGATTATTTGCCTGCGGCGTATCCCTGGTGTTTTGTCATATCGTCCAGCACTGTACAGGATAAATACCACTATGTGGGAGCGTGTCGAATTCTTTGTAATGAGCAAGGGGAACGAACGCTGGTTGGAATATACAGCCCAGTATCGTATCGCTGGCTGAAGAATAATATGCAGGCTGAATTTCCGTTGACATTCTGGATGAGCAGAATTTTAAACATGATACAGGGAAATCATTTTTCTGCCCATAACACATCATTGCTACGGCAATGGCGAACAGCGTTGCAGCGCGCTTATTCTCCGTTCTGGGAATCTTTTGCGCTAACGCCAGCCTGGCGTTTTAAAAACCGTTCGCAGGCCTTACTCAGGGAGGGATCACAGGAAGACTATTGTATCCGAAATAGCGATGGTGTTGACGTTATGCCATGGAAAAACTGGCCTGACTGTACATCGCAAGAGCCAGGAATATGGTTGTGGCGAGAAAGTCGACACAGAAAAATATTGGATTCACAACGTATCAGGTGATTATATGTCACGTACTATTACATTAAGTAGTCCGGCGATGCCGTTGTTGCTGGGCGATCCCGCGTTAGTCATCTCAAAACTGGATGGCGAAGAGGCATTGTCGTCCCTGTATTCTTATGTGATTACGGCTAAAACCCCGGCTAACTCTTTAATACCCTGGCAGTCTGCATCGAATGTTGATTTGAAGGCATTAATCGGTAAAGAGATGACCGTTACCATTGAGCTGGACGGCAACGGTTTGGGGGATATTTTTGCAATTGGTAAAGATACTCGGGAAATTTCAGGGATGGTTCAACGTGCGCGTTATATCGGGCGCGATGGTAATCAGGCACTTTATGAAATTGTGATTCGCCCATGGTTACATCTGGCGGAATTAACCTCTGATTTCAAAATATTCCAACAAAAAAATGTTGTGGATATTATTGATGAAGTATTAGGGAATTACAACTTTCCGTTAGATAAAAGGCTGTCGGGAAGCTATCCACTGCTTGATTTCCAGGTCCAGTATGGTGAAACCGACTTCAATTTTATTGAGCGGTTAATGGAAGAGTGGGGGATTTATTGGTTCTTTGAGCATACTGAGCAACACCACAAACTTATTTTAGTGGATAATGTTGGGGCGCATAAACGCTTCCCGAGCGAAGCTTACCACGTTATTCAGTATGCCGCCGATCAACCGAAGATGGATCAGGAATATATTAGCCAGCTCCATTTTCAGGAGACCATTACCTCCGGTAAATGGGTCACAAATGACTACGATTTTACGAAGTCACGCGCCGATATTATGGCGTTGGACAGCAAGCCGCGTAAAACCAGTTTCAACGCGATGGAGATCTTCCACTGGCCTGGTGATTATGAGCAGCCCGGTATCGGCGAGCAACTCGCTCGGGTGCGAATGGAAGAGCTAGGGGCGCAGGGGTCACGCTGTGAAGGGTCAGGCGAACTGCGCGGTATTGCCTGCGGCTGCGATTTTGAACTGGTGAATTACCCGGTCGAGAAGGCGAACCGCGAATACATGATTTTGCGCAGCCATCTGATAGTGGAAGAGATTAATCAGGTTACCGGCCAGGACGAATTTCGCTATCACTGCGATTTTACCGTTCAACCAACCACCAAAATTTATCGTCACCCGATGACGGTACCAAAGCCGAAAACCAGTGGCCCGCAAACGGCCATCGTTGTTGGCCCTGACGGCGAAGAGATCTGGACGGATGAATACGGGCGCGTAAGGGTGCGTTTTCTCTGGGATCGCTACGGTAAAAACAGAGAGTTAGATTCCTGTTGGCTACGTGTGAGCCAGGCCTGGGCCGGGAATAACTTTGGCGGGATTTATATTCCCCGTATCGGCCATGAAGTGATTGTCGATTTTATCAATGGCGATCCCGACAGGCCGCTCATCATTGGTAGCCTGTACAACAACGTCACTATGCCGCCGTGGGATCTGCCAATGAATGCCACACAGAGCGGGCTGGTCAGCCGCACCGTTGGCGGTGGGCGCAGCAATTACAACGGCATTCGCTTTGAAGATAAGCCAGGTCTGGAGGAGTACTGGGAGCAGGCCGAGCGTAACATGACCCGCTTAACCAAGCAGAACGAAGTGCAGACGATCGGCATGAACTCCAACGTGAATGTCGGCCTGTCGCGGAACCTGTTCGTTGGGGCGAACTACATGTCGGATGTGATCGGTAATAGTAGTGCCATGATCGGCGGGGCGCTGGCGATTCAGGTGGGTGGTGCCCAGACCGACAACGTCGCGCTGGCGAAGGGGATTAACGTCGGCGGCGCGTTTATGACGAATGTGGGCGGTTACCACTCTTTATCGGTTGGTGGTGCTCATCAGGTAAACGTGGGGGGCTATCACTCGCTGGCTGTTGGTGGCGCGAGCACCACTGTTGCTGGCGGCGCCATGACGCTGACAGCAGGCGGCGAGCTGGTGATCTCGGCGAAGAAGATCAAAATCGTCGGTTCCGATAAGGTGGTTATTCAGGGGGGCGAAGTCGATATTAACCCTGGCGACTGCTGCAATAACTGTGGCTGTGGTGGAGGTGGTGGAGGTGGTGGTGGAATGATCGGCCTGCCGGGGTTACCTGTAATAGCGACCATGTTTGGTGTTGAGATTCCATTACCGCCGCTTCCGACGCCAACGCCAACGGAGACGCCAACGGAGACACCAACGGAGACGCCAACGGA
>NZ_FMBC01000094.1 GCF_900094795.1 Kosakonia oryziphila | reverse complement strand
AACGGTCGGTGTAATAAAAAGAAGTTAGGGCGCGTTAGGAAATAACGCGTTCACGTTCCCCCGGAATAACCGTTCAACTTCGCCAGAATACGCAGAAGTGAGGGCCCACAAGTAATTCCCCACCTGCAATAATGTGAAGACCTCTACAGAGAACGTTGAAAAGGTTGTCAGCCCGCCACACAGACCGGTAACGATCAGCAGTTTCCAGACAGGATCCAACTGAGGGTTGCGCATAAAATATGCCATTGCGGCACCAATGATAAAAGCACCAAGCAGATTAACCACCAGAGTTCCGGGTGGAAGTGATGGAAAGAAACTGTTGAGCTTAACCCCAAAAAACCAGCGGATGACACACCCCATGGCCCCGCCAATCATAATTGCTGCTAACTGACTCAATGCGACACTCCCCACCTCAGGTGAATATAAATACTAAACCAGGATGTATGCCGGACCTGGCCGGCATACACACTTAGGATGCCGTTATGATTTCTTTCAACTACGGCGAACAAATGCCTTAATACCTGCATAACGGGCTTCACAGCCCAACTCCTGCTCAATGCGCATAAGCTGATTGTATTTTTCTATACGTTCGCCGCGGCAGGGCGCGCCAGTTTTCAGATGCCCGGCCCGTAGCGCCACCGTCATGTCGGCAATAAATGTGTCCATGGTTTCACCGCTGCGGTGAGAAATAAAAGCCCCCCATCCGTTTTCATGACACAGTGAAACCGCGTCGAATGTCTCGCTCAGTGTGCCAATCTGATTGAGTTTGATGAGGGCCGCGCTGGCAAGGTTTTCTTCTATTCCCCGGCGGATATACTTCACATTAGTCACAAACAGGTCGTCACCGACCAGTTCTGCGCGGCCACTAAGTTTATTATGCAGGTATTTCCAGCCGGCCCAGTCATCCTCGGCGAGTCCATCTTCAAGCAGGATAATGGGGAACTGGTTCATCAGTTCACCATAATAATCCGTCATCTCTTCAGAGCTCAGGGCGCTGCTTTCGGTGCGAAGATGATATTTCCCGTCACTGTAAAATTCACTGGATGCCGGGTCCATACAGATACTGATATCTTCCCCCGGCCGGTAACCCGCTTTCTCAATTGCCTGAACAATGAATTCCAGTGGTTCCCGGTTTGAGGAGACGGCCGGAGCAAATCCCCCCTCATCACCAACCGCAGCGGAGAGGTGTCGGGACAGAAGGATCTGGCGCAGGGCCTGATAGACTTCACTGCCCTGACGGACAGCCTCTGTCAGCGTTGACGCACCGTGCGGCGCTATCATGAATTCCTGAAAATCGGCTCCCTGACCACGGGCATGAACGCCACCGTTAATAATATTCATGCACGGAACCGGCAGAAGGCTGGCATTGAGTCCGCCGAGATAGCGGTAAAGCGGCTGGCGGGTGGCCTGAGCAGCCAGTCTGGCCACTGCCAGAGAAACACCCAGAATAGCATTGGCGCCGAGTCGGCTTTTGTTCTCCGTGCCGTCCAGCTCCCGCATCAGATTATCCAGTCGCCGCTGCTCGCGAACATCTATTCCCCGGACGGTGTCGCAGATTTCTGTCTCCACGGCCTTAACGGCACCAAGGACCCCTTTCCCGCCGAAGCGCCCGGTATCACCATCACGGCGCTCAGTTGCCTCTCTTGAGCCGGTACTGGCACCGGACGGTACCGATGCACGCGCCATCTGTCCATCAGAAGTAAAAGCGTCCACCTCAACAGTGGGATTACCGCGGGAGTCAAGAATTTCGCGGGCGGTGACTTTTTCAAGTAGAAAATTCATACAGTTCTCCTGTAGCTCAGTCGTGAATGTGTTTAATCAAAACGTCTACGTCCAGGTGGTTGATGTATTCTGCCGAACAGGATGTCAGTACTCCCAAAAAGCGGTTGCGATGGCCTGCGATAACAAGGTCAACTCCCAGGTCGGCAATGCACTTATCGACATCTTCAAAGCGCCGCATGGTGACCAACTCACGTGTGTCAACGTGCTCAGCCACAGAGGACGTTAGCTCACTGAGTAGCGCCTTTGCCTGAATAACATCTTTTGATACGGCATCATCCATCAGGCTGTCTGATACGTAATTAATCTCCCGATAGTCATTGCAGATATGAGCAAGTGTGATCTTCATTTGCAGCAGATGGGATAGCGTTGTCGCCAGTGCGAGAAGGGGGACGCCGTCCTCTTTCCCCTGAACAAGAACAAGTGCATGTGTGTAGATTTTCATGGCTGTCTCCAGCGTTGACTGAGGAAGTGCTCCAGCCCGGGCAGAAGCTGTTTCTTCCGGCTGACCATGCCCGGTACGGAGCATGATGTCATGTTGCCACTCTCCGGCCCGGCGAAATACAGCGTTGAAAAGCATTCCCGGATATCAGTCACCATCAGCACGATAAATCCGGCTCCCGTTGTCACTGCCATCTGCGCCATCGTATTTTGCAGTTCATCCAGTACGGGAGCGACCTGGTCAGGTGAACTGACCTCCAGTTGCGCGATACGCACATCCGTGCCGGCGAGTGAAAAGGCCTTAAGGTCTTTATTCAGAAGCTGCTCTGCTGACTGTCCGGTGACGTCGGTTTTGGCAGCCAGGAGCCCATGTGTAAACGTCCTGCGTTTTACCCCTGACAGGACACAGAGTTCAGTGGCTGTACGGATATCGTCTTCTATCGTAGTGGGTGAACGCAGATTAACTGTGTCGCTGAGCAGCGCGCCAAGAAGCAGGATGGCGTGAGTCGGGGGCATCGTGCGGCGCATTTCTGCATCCATCAGCAGCCAGAGTACTGTTGCGCTGCTGCCTGCCGGTTTAATCCAGACCTCCAGCGGCAGTTGCGTGACCAACCCGCCCAGCCGGTGATGGTCGATAATCCCGATGATATTACTTTGAAGAAGGTCAGCAGGCCCTTGTACCGGTTCGGTAAAATCGACCAGCCATACCTGTTCACCTTTCAGTGGAATATTGAGCAGGGGCGGCAGAGTGAGCCCGGCAGCTTCAAAAATATAGCGTGTCTCAGGGTTCGCTTCACCGGCCCTCCAGGCACGGGCAGGACGGCCACATCGGTTGAGCCAGCCCGCCGTCACGGCTGCGGTGCAGACAGCATCGCTGTCAGGGTTAAGATGACCAAAAACATTAATCAAAGACGTATCCCCGTTAAGGGGAAGTACACAGGCCGGAAGGATTTATCGACGACCTGACATACCTCCTGAAAATCAAGAGCCATATCAGGCGTCATCAGCCCCGGACGGGGCGGTTGGGAAAGGTGGAACGCCATCACCTTGCAAGCAGTATAAGTCAGCAAAAAAAACATGTCAGCTTCCATTTTGACTGATTACTTGCGGTTAATATTTATTCCCGATATAAGCAAACAAGGTCCTCAGTTCATTGGATGACGAATAATTCTGCTTAGATTTCTTGGTGTTAAGGCTGGCGTCGGTTTCCAGACGCCAGGAAATTCCGCGATTCAGAACGGCTGCATGGCACTGATATTGCCTTGTTGCCAGTTGCTTTCAGACTGGCGTAACGCCTTGCTGATATCGGTCAGACGATCGGAGGGTAGCGTTTTAGGCAGCAAATCCAGTCCAACAGTTGAGAGTATTTATCCATAGGTGTTGCGCAGTTCTGCATAGGCAAGATCTTGGCGAAGATTGGCATTTAGCGTGAGTTCCCCTTGAATCAGCTGCAACTCGCCGATACTGTTTGCCTTGTAGCGGTTTCTCAATTGCCCGGCAATCTGACCATCCAGATCGCTCAACTCCTGTACTGGCGCTGTACTTCCGATACGCTCTCATTGGCTTTTGCCGTTTTATAAGCAGCCGGTCCGGACAGCAAATTAAACAGGTTCCAGGTGACCTTCACGCCCACATCCGCCCAACTCTGGTTCACCATAAAGGCGTTGCTGTCGTAATGTCCCCTGGCACTGATCTCCAGTCCCGGCAACATGCACAGCAATGTTTTACGGGTTTCAGCTGCATGGATGCGCACCTGATAATCCTGTTCCCTCAGTTCCGGGCGACTTAACAGCGCGGTCTGTTCCAGTGTGGCGAAATTGACATTCAGCACGGATCTGCTGGCGGAGGGCGGGGCTTTTGAGATTTCCGCTGTCGTACTGCGTTACGGCAACCGGGTCGTAAAGTTTGTGCCGGTATTTCTGTACGGCCAGGGCGTGACCGGGTGCGTGGAGGTGACCTTTCATAGTGAAGGGCACGTGACTTTCCTTGGTCGCCTGTTCATGCGGTCAGGTAGTGTGAACGACTGGAGCTTTACTCCGCCTGGCGCATACACTATAACCAGAGGCGTCCCCATTCTGCACTGGGCTGGATGACGCCATCCGAATTCGCGGAGAAGTCTGCCGGTTGCCAGAATATGCAGCCAACATGAAGTCGGTTATTCCTGATTACGGCTGGATCATATTCGGGGTCAGGGTAACTCCTGAGGAACCGCTTTGCGGATGTAGTAGGTGCCGTTTCGGTCTTTGGTAGGCTTTATCATAATGCCCATTTTGTACCACCGGGAAGCGGGGCCGGAGGAAAGATAAGGGCGGTAACTACTGATAAACCAACAATTTATTGACTCAGAAAGCAAAAACCCCCGCCGAAGCGCTGAGGAATCCCCAGTAATGGGCGGGTAAAAAAAGACAGGCATAGAATTTTGTGATCTACTGATTGTGCAACCAATTCAATGAGATCACCTCTATGCCTGCTTATCGAGTATGTCAGAAATTCTTCCATAATGCTTTAGCCCCCTTTCACAAATACAGGCAAAACGCCTTGCTGGACGCTACTGTTGCTCTTACCAACGGCGCCTCTCTGACACTGACCAGTATTGGCCGTTATTTACCCGGCGCAGCTCAGGTCAAAAATAAAATTAAACGCGTAGATCGCTTACTGGGGAACGCGTCACTGCATCGCGATATTCCTCTTATTTTTAAAAATATTATCTCAATGCTGACGAACAGATTCTCTTTGTGCGTCGTCGCGGTAGACTGGAGCGGCTATCCCTCTCAGGAATTTCATGTCCTTCGTGCCAGTCTGATTTGTGATGGGCGCTCCATTCCATTACTGAGCTGGATTGTCCCCTCAAAAAAACAACAAAACGCCTGTATCCAGAAAGCGTTTCTTAACGCTCTTGCCGGGGCGATTAACCCGAAAGCACGGGTGATTATC
>NZ_FMBC01000083.1 GCF_900094795.1 Kosakonia oryziphila | reverse complement strand
AAAAGGTGTATGCGCGGCGTAAGGAGACAGTGGAGCGGAGCTTCGCGGATGCGAAACAACATCACGGGCACCGGTATGCGCGGTTCCGTGGTCTGATGAAGGTACAGATGCAGTGCCTGCTTGCGGCGACGGCGCAGAATATGAAGAAGATGGCGCTGCTGGCGCTTTTTTATCTGTTTTTTATGGTGCAGGAAGGTCTGTCAGGGGGATGCCTTCGCCCTGTGAAGCCAGAGAAAGTGATGACAGGTTAAAGCGGGAAAATATCGCGATCGCGACCTGCGGTCGCTACAAAAGAAGAACCCCATGCAAAAACATGGGGTTCGTCAGCAGTCTGAAGCGCCAGTTAATGGCGCTTTTTTTATAACAGTGAGAGGATTTTTTGCGCATCCTCTTCTTCCGATGGGTTATAAACCAACATCGTCAAATCAGGTTGTCCTTCAACCGAAAAACTTGAATACTCCAGCGACAACTTGCCGACATTTCTGTGCAACAGAATTTTGGTGCCTTCTCCCATCCCGACAATATCATTGCTTTGCCATAGCTCGGCAAATTCAGGAGAGGCTGAACTCAGCTCTTCTACCAGAGGGCGGATCTCTGCCGATGCTCCTGCACGGGTCGCATCGGCACGAAACGCCGCCACCAGATAGCGCGCCAGCGCATACCAGTCGCTCTGGGTAGCACAAACCTGTGGATTAAGGAAAATGCGGCGCAGAATATTGCGTTCCTGTGCGGGCAACGTGGGGTAATCGGATAAAACCACGGTGGCGGCCTTGTTCCATGCCAGCACATCCCAGGTGGCGTTGCGGATCAGCGCCGGGCTGATGGGCATACAGTCCAGCACCCTTTGCAGACGTTCGGTTACTGTGCCGGTCGCCGCGTAATGTATGTCCGGCGCGCGGCCGAGAGCCAGGTGAAAAACATGCTCCCGTTCCCGCTCGGAAAGGCGCAGCGCCTGACAAATTCTGTCCAGTACTTCTGCGGATGGCGTGCCGCCGCGTCCTTGTTCAAGCCAGGTATACCAGGTGGCGCTAATACAGGCCAGATGCGCGACTTCTTCCCGCCGCAACCCAGGCGTGCGTCGGCGTGCGGTGTGAAATCCCAGCTCATTGGGATCCAACTGTGCGCGGCGTGATTTCAGATAACTGCCCAGATCTTTTGGCTGAGTAACACTCTGCATCCTGTTAGTCCTTATACCACGATAAAGTCACTACTTTTCACTATCACGGATATTTATAAGGATAACGGCGCGAGTCAATATCAGGAGGCACACGCATGCATGTTTTTCTGACTGGCGCAACCGGATGGGTTGGCGCAACAGTGGCGGCAGAGTTACTGGCCGCCGGGCATCAGGTCAGTGGTCTGGCACGAAATAGAGACAAGGCGCAGGCACTGCTTGCCGCTGGCGGGCAAGTGGTTTACGGGACGCTGGACGATCATGATGTTCTTTTTGCGGCGGCGGCAAAAGCCGATGCCGTGATCCACACCGCGTTTAATCATGACTTTTCACGCTTTACAGAGAGTTGTGTGCAGGATCAACGCGCCATTGAAGTGCTGGGAGAGGCGTTACTCGGCTCCGAACGCCCGCTATTGGTAACATCGGGGCTGGCAAGGCTGGTGCAGGGGCGCCTGGCAACAGAAGCAGACAAACCGGCCGAAGGACCTGACTTTCCTCGTCGTTCCGAACAGACGGCGCAGGCGCTGGTTGAAAAAGGCGTACGTGCGGCGAGTGTCCGCCTGGCACCCACCGTACACGGCGTCGGCGATCACGGCTTTGTACCTATCCTGATCGCACTAGCAAAACAAACCGGTGTTGCTGCCTGGCCCGCAGAGGCGAACAATCACTGGGCGGCGGTACACCGGATTGATGCTGCGAAAGTCTATCGGCTGGCGCTGGAAAGCGGCGTGACACAGCCGGTTTACCATGCGGTTGCGGAGGAGGCGATTGCCATGCGCGATATTGCTATTGCCATCGGAAAAATGCTTGGTTTACCAGCCGAACCGCGCGAAGCCGCACATTTTGGCTGGTTCGCCAGATTTGCGGCCGGGGAGATGTCAGCATCAAGTGAACGGACTCGCGAAGTGCTGGGCTGGCAACCAACGCAGCGCACGCTGTTAGACGATCTGAGCGATGAGGCGTATTACGCCAATTCCTGAACCGTGCCCGTGCTTTTCTTTCTAATTCGGCTGGATATCTATCCAGCCTTTTTTTATGATACAGCATTACACCTTAGCCCATAGCGCAGGAGCGTCACGTGATAGGCAGACTCAGAGGCATTATTGTAGAAAAACAACCCCCGTTGGTTCTGCTGGAAGTGGGAGGCGTGGGTTATGAAGTGCACATGCCGATGACCTGTTTTTATGAATTACCGGATGCCGGTAAAGAGGCGACGGTTTTCACCCAGTTTGTGGTGCGTGAGGATGCGCAACTGCTGTACGGTTTTAACAATAAGCAGGAGCGCACGCTGTTTCGCGAGCTGATCAAAACGAATGGCGTCGGGCCAAAACTCGCACTGGCGATTTTGTCCGGCATGTCAGCACAGCAATTTGTTAACGCCGTCGAACGGGAAGATCCGGCGGCGCTGATCAAATTGCCAGGTATCGGTAAAAAGACTGCCGAACGCCTGATTGTCGAAATGAAAGATCGCTTTAAAGGTCTGCATGGCGATCTCTTCACCCCGGCGACCGAATTGGTTCTCGCCTCTCCAGCCAGCCCGGCGACGGACGACGCAGAGCAGGAAGCGGTTGCCGCGCTGGTGGCGCTGGGATATAAACCTCAGGAAGCCAGCCGGATGGTTAGCAAGATTGCCCGCCCGGATGCCAACAGTGAAACCCTGATCCGTGAAGCGCTGCGCGCAGCGTTGTGAGGTAGAGGATGATTGAAGCAGACCGTCTGGTAGCCCCTGCCAGTACTGATGTGGAAGAAGTTGTGGATCGCGCTATTCGCCCGAAAATGCTCGATGAATATATCGGCCAGCCGCAGGTTCGTTCGCAAATGGAGATTTTTATTCAGGCGGCAAAACTGCGCGGCGATGCGCTCGATCATCTGTTGATTTTTGGTCCTCCAGGCCTTGGGAAAACCACGCTGGCGAATATTGTCGCCAATGAAATGGGCGTTAATTTGCGCACCACTTCCGGCCCGGTACTGGAAAAAGCGGGCGATTTGGCGGCGATGCTCACCAACCTCGAACCGCACGACGTACTGTTCATCGATGAAATTCATCGTCTTTCACCGGTAGTGGAAGAAGTGCTCTATCCGGCGATGGAAGATTATCAGCTCGATATCATGATCGGTGAAGGCCCGGCGGCACGCTCCATCAAGATCGATCTTCCACCTTTTACGCTGATTGGCGCGACAACGCGCGCGGGGTCACTGACTTCGCCGCTGCGTGACCGTTTTGGCATTGTGCAGCGACTGGAGTTTTACCAGGTGGCCGATTTGCAACATATTGTCGGTCGCAGTGCCCGCTATATGGGGCTGGTGATGAGCGAAGAGGGCGCGCTGGAAGTAGCGCGTCGTTCTCGCGGTACGCCGCGTATTGCCAACCGCCTGCTGCGCCGCGTGCGCGATTTTGCCGAAGTGAAACATGATGGCGACATCACGGCTGAAATCGCGGCGAAAGCACTGGATATGCTGAACGTTGATGCGGAAGGGTTCGACTATATGGATCGCAAACTTCTGCTGGCGGTGATTGATAAATTCTTTGGCGGTCCCGTCGGGCTGGATAACCTCGCGGCGGCAATTGGCGAGGAGCGGGAAACCATTGAGGATGTTCTGGAACCGTATTTGATCCAGCAAGGGTTTTTACAGAGGACACCGCGTGGGCGTATGGCGACAGTGCGGGCCTGGAACCACTTCGGCATCACGCCCCCAAAAATGCCATAAACAAAAATGCCGATAGCTTCTGCTTGCGGCCTTTACGTTAGTGGTGGTTGCGGATGATTTAACCCGACCGCCCAGTTAATATTAGCTAACGGGTTTCCTGGTCATGCTGAAGATAAACAGCAGTGCCGCACATAGCACGACTGAGGGGCCGGCTGGCGTATCGTAGAATGCGGAAAAAGCCAGACCGCCGGTCACCGCAATCATCCCGACGCCTACGGCAACCGCCGCCATTTGCTCTGGCGTACGCGCGAATCGACGCGCTGTCGCCGCCGGGATAATTAATAGTGAAGTGATGATCAGCGCGCCGACAAATTTCATGGCGACACCAATAGTCAGGGCGGTAACCAGCATCAGCAACAGCTTGACGCGTTGCAGCTTCACGCCGTCAACAAATGCCAGCTCCGGGCTGATGGTCATCGACAGTAGGTTGCGCCACTGCCAGAGCAGGATCGCCAGTACTACCACCACGCCAAGGGCAATGGCAATCAGATCGCCTGGCGTCACCGCCAGCAGATCGCCAAACAGATAGGCCATCAAATCGACGCGAATGTTCGACATCAGGCTGACCACAACCAGGCCGAGAGACAGCGCACTATGCGCCATGATGCCGAGCAGGGTATCAATCGCCAGTTGCGGGCGTTTCTCCAGCCACACCAGACCAGCAGCCAGCAGTAACGTCACGGCAATAACAGCGTAGAATGGATTCACATCCAGCAGCAGACCAAATGCAACACCAAGTAAAGAAGCGTGCGCCAGCGTATCGCCAAAATAGGACATCCGTCGCCAGACGACAAATGAACCCAGCGGCCCGGCAGCGCAGGCAAGCATGATGCCGGCCAACCAGCCAGGCAGTAATAATTCAATCATAAGTGTCCATTACCCTGGCGCAGAATAATGCGGCCCTGCAGATCGTGGCGGTGATTATGGTTATGGCGATAAATGCCAAGTTGTTCCGCACCGCGATGCCCAAACATAGAGATAAATTCCGGATGCATGGAAACCACTTCTGGCGTACCTGAACAGCAGATATGATGATTAAGGCACAGGACTTCATCCGTTTTCGCCATCACCAGATGCAGATCGTGGGAAACCATCAGTACTGCACAGTTGAGCTCTTTTCTCAGTTGATCTATCAGGTTGTAGAGCGCGACCTGACCATTGACGTCTACGCCCTGGGTTGGTTCATCCAGCACCAAAAGCTGCGGGCTGTTAAGCAGGGCGCGAGCCAGCAAAACACGCTGCGTTTCGCCTCCGGAAAGCTTTTGCATCGGTGCATCCACCAGGTGTGCGGCCTGTACGCGTTTCAACGCTGGAATAATTTCGTCTTTGCGAGTGCCGGGGCGTAAACGCATAAAGCGACCGACCGTCAGCGGCAAGGTGGCGTCAAGATGCAATTTTTGCGGCACATAGCCGATACGCAGGTTCTTTTCACGCTTGATCATCCCCGCATCCGGTGCTATCAGGCCCAGAACTGCGCGCACCAGCGTTGATTTACCCGCACCATTAGGGCCGAGTAATGTTAAAATTTTTCCTGCGCGTAAGTTGAGCGAAATGTCAGACAGGACGCGCCGCTGGCCAAAAGCAACGGTGACTTTTTCGAGCGTTACAAGATTCGTCATAGCATTTAACAGGTTGCACAAGTTGTGGGATGTTATAATATCACACCCCACATACTCATTACGATGAACAGTCGCATTATGTTACATAAAAATACGCTTCTTTGCGCAGCGCTATCTGCTGCTCTTCTCGGCGGTACAGCACAAACCGCTAATGCCGCTGTGGTGGCTTCACTCAAACCATTGGGGTTTATCGCTTCTGCCATTGCTGACGGGGTGACGACTACCGAAGTGTTGCTGCCAGATGGCGCATCCGAGCATGATTATTCACTGCGTCCTTCAGATGTAAAACGCTTACAAAACGCGGACTTAGTTTTTTGGGTCGGGCCGGAGATGGAAGCCTTTATGGCGCGTTCCGCACAACAAATCTCTGAGCAGAGACGGGTGACGATGGCCGAGCTCGCCGGCGTAAAACCGCTGCTGATCAAAGGGGCCGATGAAGACGAGCATGAGCATGGTGGTGAACATCACGACGGCGAAAAAAGTGACGAACATCACCATCATGGTGATTACAACATGCATTTGTGGCTTTCCCCAGAAATTGCGCGGCTTTCGGCGGTTGCAATCCACGATAAATTAGTGGAAGTTATGCCGCAAAGTCGAGCCAAACTTGACGCCAACTTGCAGGCCTTTGAGGCATCATTAACTCAGGCGGATAAGCAAGCTGGGAATGAGCTGGCACCGCTGAAAGGGAAGGGGTATTTCGTTTTTCATGATGCCTACGGCTACTTTGAAAGACACTACGGGCTGACCCCATTGGGGCACTTTACCGTCAATCCCGAAATTCAGCCTGGTGCGCAGCGTTTACATGAAATCAGAACACAGTTGGTTGAGCAAAAAGCCACGTGCGTTTTTGCTGAGCCGCAGTTCAGGCCAGCGGTCGTTGAAGCTGTTGCCAGAGGGACATCCGTTCGAATGGGAACGTTGGATCCACTTGGAATCAGTATCAAGTTAGGCAAAGAGAGCTATTCACAGTTCCTTGCCCAACTGACTCACCAGTATGCGAGCTGCCTGAAAGGAGAATAACGAGGAAGTGAATACGTGCAACAGATAGCCCGCTCTGTCGCTCTGGCATTTAACAATCTGCCCCGACCCCACCGTGTCATGCTGGGGTCGCTTACCGTTCTTACACTCACGGTCGCCGTCTGGCGGCCTTACGTTTATCATCCTGAAGCTACCGCCCCGATCGTAAAAGCGATTGATCTGCCGAAAAATGAAATCCGCTCGTTGCTGCCGGAAGCCAGCGAACCTATCGATCAAACCACTTCTGATGATGTGGATGATATCCCGCAAGATGAACTGGACGATAAAACCGCCAATGACGTTGGCGTTCACGAATATGTGGTTTCTACCGGCGATACGCTCAGTAGTATCCTCAACCAGTACGGTATTGCTATGGGAGATATCAGCCAGCTAGCCGCTGCCGATAAGGAACTGCGTAATCTGAAGATAGGTCAACAACTTTCATGGACGCTCACCGCCGATGGCGATCTTCAACGCCTGACGTGGGAGATATCCCGCCGCGAAACTCGCACGTATGACCGTGTCGATGGCGGGTTTAAAATGAGCAGTGCGATGCAGCAGGGAGACTGGGTTAATTCAGTGATGAAAGGCACTGTTGGCGCCAGCTTTGTCGCCAGCGCCCGTGAAGCCGGTTTAACCAGTGCCGAAGTGAGCTCCGTAATCAAAGCGATGCAGTGGCAGATGGATTTCCGTAAGCTGAAAAAAGGCGATGAATTTTCCGTGTTGATGTCCCGTGAAATGCTGGACGGTAAACAGGAACAGAGCCAGTTAGTCGGCGTTCGCCTTCGTTCTGACGGCAAAGATTACTACGCTATTCGCGCCGAAGATGGCAAATTTTACGATCGCAATGGTAGCGGGCTGGCGAAAGGTTTTATGCGTTTCCCGACAGCGAAACAGTTCCGCGTCTCGTCAAACTTTGAGCCGCGACGTCTGAATCCAGTTACTGGACGCATTGCGCCGCACAAAGGCGTCGATTTTGCTCTGCCGCAGGGCACGCCGGTGCTTGCGGTTGGCGATGGTGAAGTTGTGGTAGCGAAACGCAGTGGCGCAGCGGGGAACTACGTTGCAATCCGCCATGGACGTACTTACACAACCCGTTACATGCATCTGCGTAAACTGCTGGTAAAACCGGGTCAGAAAGTGAAGCGCGGTGATCGCATTGCCTTGTCGGGTAACACCGGACGTTCCACCGGGCCGCATTTGCACTATGAAATGTGGATAAACCAACAGGCTGTCAATCCGTTAACGGCAAAACTGCCGCGTACTGAAGGGCTGACAGGTTCGGATCGCACGGACTATTTGACACAGGTGAAAGAGGTTATTCCGCAATTGCGGTTTGACTGATTCGCTTAACAAATATGCGTTCGAAGCCGGTGCTTGTTACGCACCGGCTTTTTCTTTGTGCGCCCAGCATGGGCGCACTCCTGTGGGTGAAAGTCCCGCCTTAAGCTGGTCATAGCGAAAGAAGTGAAGCGCAACTGCATGAGGGCGACCGAATGTGGGGAGGAAGCGTGGAGCATAAATCATGAGCCGATGAACAAAAATCGCATAGGAGGCGCTGTCGAGCAGGGCGAGCGGGCAAGGAACCGCGAAACTCTTGTGACCAGGGCAAAACGGCGTAGATGCGGCGGTTGTGTGATGAAGGAGTGCGTTCTTACCTGGGGAGATCTCGCCTTATGTCTGAAAGGGCAACGGTCATTAACCGGAGCGAGAAGTCAGCAGAGGTCGTAGTAGCCGGACAGA
>NZ_FMBC01000082.1 GCF_900094795.1 Kosakonia oryziphila | reverse complement strand
TCTGACTGTCAGTAAAACGTGATCGCTTCATAGAAATCCCCCTGCATTCAGGTCAGGAGAAAATTCTACTTATAAACACACCGGTTTTTCGGGGGGATTACCTTAACGTACACGGATTTCTGGACTGACCCCTTATATGAGAGTCTTAAAAAACGTCATATCACTCAAAATATACCTGAATACACCCCATCTAAAATGTAACGTTATATTTCATGATATAAAGATATTCCTTCTCTCATCGCATTTTCTTCATTTGTATTCATTTTAAATATTTCGTTATTACCTTATGAATATTAAGAATTTTCTTGAATATTACTAATAAATATTGATCGCCACGGTCGATCAATCACACAATAATCAATCGTTTTAATCAATTATTATTAAACAATTGATCGATTTTGATGATTGATTAAGCTTGTGTTTTAATTAGTCACGGTCCGTGACTGACTAACTAACCACAGTCCCTGCTCATGAATTCCGCGTGATTTCTCGGGCAACATTGCATCTGTTTTTATATTCTGGAGCTGGAAAAACTATGTATCCCTTGTTCTATCGTGATGTATCTCCTCCGCTAATCAGGCTATTTTCTGCATCTCCTCTGTTTTCAATTGGTCTCGTGAAACTGATGCCTGAGGCTAAATGGGATATCACCTCATTACCTCAAGACTGTAGCCATTACCGTGTGAAATATGCGGCATATTGCGCTATTGCATTGATTGATTGCTCTCCGTTAGAAATAACCCATGGCCTTCAGTGGCTGCAAAACGTCTCTAATCAATCGCACTTTGCCGTCTTACTTTTGGTGGATGCAGTGACGCCTTTAATTCACCAACAAATACTTGGGAATCACACCGTCGTACTTTTTACAAAAACAAGCCTGCAAAATATTCGTGAGTCAGTGTTGTTATGGCTGAACGGGAAGTTCCCCCCCAAGAAAGGAGATGACACAGGTGTGTATTTATGTGCGAAAGAGTGGACCGCCTTGAATCGCTATCTGTTGGTTCGCGATATGCATGCGGTAGCGACATGGATGAATATTTCAACAAAAAGCGCCTATTACTGGCGTAAACGTGCGCTTAAAAAATTGGGTTTTAACCATCTCAACGATTTTGTGCGCTTTTGTACACCACATAACCCATCCCCCTCGTTAGTACAAATGCATCCGAATACAGGCATGCACCTCAATTAGGTTCGAGCTAGTTCCATATCTAACACAACGATATAGAGAAACAATACAGTGAGTTCACCCTCGAGTTATATTCCACGTCCTAAGAAAGTATTTAAATGCCCGCATAAGACCCGATTGATAGCATGGATGAATATTATTACTCAGATTGCTTTCCCGCTGGCAGGCACATTCACCCCAATGATGGCCGGTGCCGACAGCGATCGGCATTTTCTGGAAAATACAGACGGTCGAGCGACGATGCCGACAAAGGTATATATCCTATCATCAGGGGAAACTATTGAGTCAGTGGCGAAAAAATACAATATAACGTTATCCACATTGCGCCAATTAAATCAACTGCGTACTTTTTCGCATGGTTTTGACTATCTGCAACCGGGGGACGAACTCAACGTTCCTTATGCGCCGTTACCAGCCATCATATGGGATGAACAGAATAACGATACTGCCGACTCATCCGCCACGCTTAGCGACGATGTAAAAGCTCAAGAACTGGCAGGGATGTCTTCACAAGCGGGCGCGTTTCTAAGTCAGAATCCAAACGGCGACGCCGCTGCATCAATGGCTAGAGGGATAGCCTCCAGTGCGGCCAGTAGTGAAATTCAGCAGTGGCTGAGTCGGTTTGGTACGACAAGAGTACAACTGGATGTTAACAAAGACTTCTCCCTCAAAAATTCTCAGTTTGACCTGCTTGTCCCTTTGTATGAACAAAAGGACAGTCTTGTCTTCACCCAAGCCAGTTTCCACCGCACAGATGATCGCACCCAGTCAAATTTTGGTATGGGGTATCGTTGGTTCACTGATACATGGATGTTGGGAGGAAATACGTTTTTGGACTATGACCTGTCACATGAACACGCTCGCATGGGATTGGGGCTAGAGTATTGGCGTGACTTCTTAAAATTGGGTGTAAATGGATACCGGCGCCTGACCAACTGGAAAAATTCGCCAAATATTACCGATTATGAGGAACGGCCTGCTAATGGTTGGGATATACGTGCGCAGGCCTGGCTTCCTGTGCTACCGAAGTTGGGCGGAAAATTGACCTATGAAAAATACTATGGTCAACAAGTGGGACTGTTTGGCAAAAATAATCGCCAGCGAGCCCCCCATGCCATTACTGCGGGAATAACCTATACACCGGTACCGTTAATCACACTCAGTGCTGAGCAGCGACAGAGTAAATCGAACGAGAATGACACACGTTTTGGCGTTGACATGAATTATCAGCTCGGTGTGCCGTGGCAACAGCAGATTAACTCTGATGCGGTGGCCGCAATGCGCAGTCTGGCGGGCAGACGCTATGATCTGGTCGAACGCAACAATAATATTGTTCTGGAATACCGAAAGAAAAAAGTTATCCGCCTAAAAACGGCAAATTTAGTGGCAGGTTATGCCGGTGAACAAAAGTCACTGGGAGTGTCGGTAACGAGCAAATATGGACTGGAGCATATCGACTGGTCTGCACCGGCATTTATTGCTGCCGGAGGCAAAATCTTGCAGAGCGGCAGCGACTGGACCGTTGTAATGCCTGCATACCGTTCTGGTGCAGATGGCGTCAACAACTACACCGTGAGCGGTGTAGCCATAGACAAAAAAGGGAATATCTCCAACAGGGCTGACACTCAGGTTACCGTCACCCAAGCCGAGATTGATACAACTACCAGTTCGCTCTCGCCTCCTGTCGTGACACTACCTGCAGATGGTAATTCACAGCAGGAGTTTGTTCTGAAAGTGAAAGATAAAGGGGGGCAGCCGGTTGATATTGCTGAGAAAGAAATCAGCATTGATAAAACATCTAAACTTCGTGGCAGCAGTCGCGCCACTGTATCGGCATTCACCCGACGTGCCGCTGGCGAATATGTGATGAAAGTAACGGCAGGAACAATGCCGGAAGCATTTACGCTAACACCATCAGCTCGAAATATGCATTTTGCGTCTGTTAATGTGAATCTGACGGCAGATAATACTACTGCGCTGGTTGATGCCCTGGATGTGATTGCAAACAATGCCATTGCTGACGGTCAATCACAGAATAGGTTACGAGTGATTGTTGTTGACGCACAAAATAATCCGGTACCCGGTCAGTCCGTCACCTTGAAAGCAGATAATGGTGCGACTGTTGTAGGAACAGTTGTCACTGAACCCGATGGTACTGCCATCGTTCCGGTGACCTCTCAGCATGCCGGTGAGACAACCGTTACGGCCAGTATTAATGATAAGGGGAGTAAGACACTGAAGCTTTCATTCCGTCCTGACCAGAATACAGCTCGGATTGAGAAACAGAATTTAAGCGTTCTTCCAGATGTTTCACTGGCGGACGGTAAAACACAAAAAACAGTGACAGCCCGAGTTAACGACGCCTCGGGGAATGCCGTACCGGACATACTGGTTACGTTCAGTACAGATAACGGTGCTGTGCTTGCGGAAAAAACTGTCAAAACGGATACCCAAGGAATGGTCACTACTACTCTGATCAGTACTGTTGCAGGTACTTCACATGTGGCTGCCAGCGTTAATGGTCAGTCAGTCTCAAAAGAGACCATTTTTACCGGCAATAATGCGACCGCTATTGTGACCTCCGTGGATACGACAGCTACATCCGGTGTCGCTGACGGTGCCACTGCTGTGACATTCAGGGCACTTATCAAAGACCAGAATGGCAACCCTCTTTCCGGTATCCCGGTAGACTGGAAATCCAACAAGGACAACAGCATCGTATCCTTTAAGCATTCACAAACCCTGACCTCTGAACAGGGGGTAGCTAAAGCAGAGGTAACCAGTACTCGGGCATACAGCGACGTATTCGTAACCGCATCCACAAATTCGTCATCAAAGTCATCTTCTCCGTTTACTTTCATTGCGGACAAGCAGAGTCCGATCATTAAAACACTGAGCAGCAATAAACAGACGTTGACGGCCAATGGTACAGACACTGTGGCACTGACCGTCAACGTAACAGATACCCACGGCAACCCACTTTCTGGTGTGGAAGTGACACTCAGTAACGGTAATAAAGCAAATATTACCCCCCCCCATCCAGTAACCGATTCAAATGGCATGGCTTCCGCTTCCCTGATCACCCGCTATGCAGGTCAGGTGACTGTTTCCGCTTCTTTCGGTAAGGGTGCTGATAAATCGCTGACCCTACAGGCTCTATCCGATGAGCAGACAGCCAATGTGACTGTCATTCCAGATAAGGCATCGGCAACTGCAGGACAAACTCAACCAGTCACACTGACGGCCACCGTTCTTGATGGGTATAATAATCCCGTTTCCGGTACAAGTGTGGTATGGCAAACCAGCCACAATCAGTTAAGCGATGCGGTCAGTCAGACTAATACGAAAGGTCAGGCGACAGTTAAGCTGATGGGAACTCAGGCGACGCTCACTACGGTCACGGCCTTACTTTACAATGGCCACAAAGGTTCGGCTCAGGTGACTTTTGGGCCGGGAGAGCCTATCGGCCAGCACAGTCTGCTTTCCGTTTCTCCCCAGTCCATTACCGCTGATGGCAAGTCAGAAACCCTGGCATCACTTATCCTTCGGGATAAATGGAATAACCCAGTATCTGGAAAGGACGTCGGCTGGAAGGCCGATACAAAATCAGGTATTCATTTTACTCCAGTTGAAAAGGGTAATGGCGTCTATCAGGCTGTGGTTACTGGAACTGCCGAGGGGGTATGGGCGCTGAAGGCGCAAAGCGGGACGGTTAACTTGCAGACGCCACTGGCACTTCTGGCAAGCCAGGATTCTGCGCAGATTGACAGCGTGGAGGTATCCGGCTCTGACACGGCTAAGGCCGATGGACTGGAAAACGTTACGCTTCGTGCGCGGGTTAAGGATAAAAACGGCAATACAAAGCTTAAAGGGGTTACCGTGGGCTGGAGTACTACTCTGGGCACACTCTCTTCAAGCCTGAGCAGTACTGATGAGAACGGCGTGGCTGAAATTACGTTAAGTAGCCATACTGCCGGTACGGCGTGGGTTTCTGCTATGCTGGGTGGTGGTTCGCCGGTTAAGGCAAATAAAGCCGTCAACTTCATGGCTGGTGATATCAGTGCGGATAAATCCTCACTCAATCTTTCCCCGACCAGCATTATCGCAGAAAAAGAAACTGCCATACTCAACGTCATTGCCCGAGATACTAAGGGGAATCTACTGACAGGTCTCAGGGATAAGATAAACGCGAATTTTGCTCCTGACCTGGAGATGAACGTATCAGCTTTCAGTGAGGTGTCGACTGGCGTCTATGAGGCAACCGTATCGGGTAAAAAAGCGGGAACCACACAGGCCAGCGCTGATGTGGGCAATATCCGCATCAACCATACCGCTTCACTAACGCTCAACGCTGATAATGATACGGTCAAAGTTAAAGGCAGCATCAGCGCGGCACCGACTTCTGCCACGGTTGGCGATTCTGTAACGTATACAGCGGTGCTTACCGACGCTAACGAGAATGCTCTGGGGGCAGGTATTCCGGTAACCTGGAGTACAAACGAAGGTAGCTCACTTAGTTCACAGGTAACGCGTACGGATGATTTCGGTACAGCCCGCGTCACGCTGACTCGACAACGCGTAGGTATTGCCAAAGTGGATCTTATTCTTCCGTCGGGCATTACTGCAGCTCCGGACGTGATATTTAGTGCAGGTGATGTGGATGAAAATCGCTCAGATCTAACACTCGCCCCTTCAGCCATCGTTGCAGGAAAAGAAACCGCAACACTGACCCTGACGTTGCGTGACAGTAATGGCAATCTTCTCGCAGGGAAGCGTGTCAGCGGTCACAGCGATAACAACAATGTGAATGTCGGCGAAAGCCAGGAAAACAGTAATGCACCTGGCCTTTATACAATGACGGTGAACAGCAACAAGGCAGGTAGCGCCACACTTACGGCTAAAGTGGGTAATATTGCGCTGAACAAGAGCCGGGTACTGACGGTGAAAGGCGATACAGATAGTTGGAAATTATTGACCGTCAGGCCTGATAAAACCAGAATGGTAGCCGGTGATACAGAGGGTGTGACCTACAGTGCTACGGTCATTGACGCACAGGGGAACCCATTAACAAATGTGGTGGTTTCCTGGCAACTCCGTGGTCAGGCGGAAAGCTATGAACCAACGTCGCGCACCAATGAAAAAGGTGTCGCGACCACAACGGCGAAAAGTCACTCCGTGGGCCAACTTCAGATGACTGCATATCTTGATGCAAATAACCATATTCAGGCGGACAGCGTCACTGTGGTGGCGGGAGATATAAAAAAAGCAACCTTTGGTGCAGATAAAACCAGCATAGGCTCCGACGGTAAGGATACTGTAAAGCTAACAGCCAGCCTTGAAGACGGTTACGGTAATCCGGTTACGGGTAAGACAGTGACAATTAAAGGGGGAGGTTCGCTGATGGGCTTTTTGCTCAGTCCGGTTCAGGACTTGCAGAATGGAAACTATGTGGCGACAGGGACCGCTACAACCAAAGGACAGGTCACTCTCAATGCTCAGGTTGACGGTATAAAGATGGGGGATTCTGTTACAGTCACTGTGGGTTCTATTACGCCAGATTTACGGTTTGATAATGTTGAGCTGCCTGTTACATGGACGCGAAGTTTCGCTGATTCCCCGGTTGTACGCGGTATGCCTGAAGGTGTGGAGCAGAAGTGGTCGAGTTCAGACACCAGTGTGGCCACTGTCGACGGGAACGGGACAGTTACCCTTCTGAAATCAGGCCGCGCGAGAATTTCGGTATATACTCCGGGAAATGGGCAATACAATCAGGCGATGGCGTCATACACACTGAATGTGTCCAAAGCTAACCCAGGGCTGAAAGCAGGAACAGGTGATCCCATTACTGCAGTCTGGGCTGATGGTAAGGAGCGGAACATTACCGCTAATTATACCAACAGCGATGTGCATGATGGACTTACGGCTACATACACGACTAAAGACGCATCGATTGTTAGAGTAGACAACACAGGCAAGCTTACAGCAGTGAAACCGGGGGCCACAACGGTTACGGTTAGTACGCCAGAAACAGATCAGTTCATTGCCATGTCAGTTGATGCCACATATGTTTTGGATAAAGGACAGTATGTATTTAACTTCAAAAATTCTTCTCAAGATGAGTTTTTAGGGCAAGGCGAAATTAATATACAGTCTCCGGAAACCCCCATTCCTCCAGAGATTACTAATCAAATCACTTACAACTCTTCGAACGACGAAATAGCCGAAGTAAAAGATGGAAAGCTTAGTTTGAAAAAGATAGGCAGCATAGTCGTTTCAGCTAACTTACTTTCGAATGAGTACTATGAAATATCACCCAAAAAATCTTTTTATAGCGTGAATGTTTACGACAATCCTTCTGTCAGTAATGTGCTTATTAAAAGTGAAGCGATGGTAGGTAAGCCAATATCTGCATCCTACGCTTTTGATGCCGGCTATCTTTCATCTCAGGTAGTGGATAAGTCGAAATACCTGTGGGGCAAAGAAGGCGAGACATCAGATAAAGTGAGGGAGAAAGGGCTATCTATCCAGAAAAGTGGTGATGTGCCCTCATATGTGCCAACCGCAGAGCAAATTGGTAATAAAATAGAACTTTCAATATTGCCTATAAATGCTGCCGGGGCTGAAGGGGCTATTGTCACAAAGGTTATGGACGACGCGGTTGTTGCGGATAAAGTCTTCATGAGCGTAGCAATGAATGACAAAGCCAGGGTCGGTGAAAAAATTGTCATGAAGGTTAAGGTTTCGAGCGATAAAGGTGGTAAGAGTCCTGTCTCCGGAATATCAATAGTGTCAAAAGTATCTTCTGCTACTAATAGAAAAGGTGGTGCAGAGTCTCCATCAGCTCAGATAGAGGGTAAAGTTAGTGACATTAAGAAAAGTGATGTTAATGGAGAAGTAACGTTCGAAATTCGTGATGACAATGGGAAAGGACTAGAAACCATAATATTGATTACCCCTGATAAAGGGGAGGCAATAACCCGTACCGCCACGTTTACTGTCGTTACTAGTCCAGACTCGCAATATGCAAAATACTGGGGGCACATGGAAGATATTTCGAATGGTATTAAGCGACCAAAACTTAAAGAAGAAGATTCAGGAGCGCCGCAAGAAAATACAGAAAATGGAGAGGTATGGGCTGTACATAAAAACGCGAGTCAAAGAAATTGCAGTTTACCGAAAAAAGATGCACTGCTAGCTGTTTATGGTACGAATGGTGCGGTGACAAAACGAATAGGCTGGCCTGTAGGAAAGCTTTACCGAAGCTCCAGTATCGGAACCTATATTATCTATTATGTAGACATGTTGAATGGCAGAGATGAAGCTAGCACAGCAGAGTACTACGCTTCATGTAACCAGTAGAGTGCTGCCTCTAACTGGTTGAATTTGATGTATAATGCTGGCTTTTTAGGCTCTACTCATGGCCAGCGTTGAGCCTGTAAATAATCCTGTGTAACTGCCCACTCGTTAAAGGTGATCGCTCAGGCGCTGGGGAATCCCCAGTAATGGGCGGGTAAAAAAAGACAGGCATAGAGTTTTGTGATCTACTGATTTGTGCAACCAATTCAATGGGCTCACCTCTATGCCTGTTCGCCAGGTATGTCAGAATTTTTTCCGCGGTGCTTTAGCACCATTTCACAGATACCGACAAAATGCTTTGTTGGATGTAAGCGTACACCGAGGGCCGTATTGACAGGGATGTGCTATTCAGTTGGCAGTGTGATGCGCCAGGGTAGCAGTTCGCTGACCCGGTTGACCGGC
>NZ_FMBC01000081.1 GCF_900094795.1 Kosakonia oryziphila | reverse complement strand
CTGCCGCCAGCGTTCAATCTGAGCCATGATCAAACTCTTCAATTTAAAGTTTGATGCTCATCGAATTAAACTTCGTAATGAATTACGTGTTCACCCGAGAGACCTGGTATTCATTTTTTGTCCGAAGACATCAAGAATCCATGTCACCTGAGTGCCCACACAGATTGTCTGATAAATTGTTAAAGAGCAGTGCCGCTGTGTTTTCGCTGCGGCGCGGGGTGTGCATATTACGCTTTCCCGCCGTGAAGTCAACTGGTTATTTTCAGATTTCTTCACCTGACAGGCCGGTGTGTTTGCCGTTGTGCCGTGTCAGTGGAGGCGCATTATAGGGAGTTAATTCCGGCTGACAACCCCTAATTTGAAAAAACTTTTCAACCGTATTTTTTTTCAACAAAACGCGGTAAAAAGCGTCATGAAATGATGATCTTGCTGTTTTTGCCACCACTGACAGATATCGAATGGCATACTAGCGAGTGATAGAAAGAAAAAAGGGAGTGATAAATAATGCCTTTAAACGCACAACAGCTTGCCGCGCAGAAAAACATCTCCTGGGTGCTCGCAGAGAAACTGGCGCAACAGATCCTGAAAGGTGAATATGCTCCGGGCTCGATTTTACCTGGTGAGATGGAACTGGGTGAGAAGTTTGGCGTCAGCCGCACCGCAGTCAGGGAAGCGGTAAAGACATTAACCGCAAAAGGGATGGTCTTGCCTCGCCCGCGTATTGGTACCCGGGTAATGCCCCGCGACAACTGGAACTTCCTTGATAAAGAATTGTTGTTCTGGTGGATGCATGAGGATAACTTCAAGGAAATCCTTCAGCACTTCCTTATTATGCGCAGCAGCCTTGAGCCTCAAGCTTGCCTGCTCGCAGCAACACTCGCCAGTGCAGAACAAAAAGCGCATCTCAATACCTTAATGGAAGAGATGGTTAGCCTGAAAAAAGACTTTAACCGCGAACGCTGGATTGAAGTGGATATGGCCTGGCACGAACACATTTACGCGATGAGTGATAATCCCTTCCTTATCTCTTTCGCTTCACTCTTTCACTCGATTTACCACACCTACTTTACCTCTATCACGCAAAATGAAGCGATCAAACTCGACCTTCACCAGGCGATAGTTGACGCCATTCAGGAAAGCGACGGTGAGAGCGCATTCCGGGCGAGCCAGTTATTACTGAATACGCCTAATTAACGGGAATTGGTATGACAGATAAGAAAGCGCGCAGTATGGCCGGCCTGCCATGGATCGCAGCAATGGCTTTTTTTATGCAGGCACTGGATGCCACCATTCTTAACACAGCCCTACCCGCAATAGCACAGAGCCTGGGCCGTTCCCCGCTGGCGATGCAATCCACCATTATTAGTTACACGCTGACCGTGGCAATGCTGATCCCGATGAGCGGCTGGCTGGCAGACCGTTTTGGCACTCGTCGGGTATTTATGCTGGCGGTAAGCCTGTTTACCCTCGGTTCCCTGGCGTGCGCGCTCTCCAACTCACTGTCAATGCTGGTTGTATTCCGTGTCATCCAGGGGATTGGCGGTGCGATGATGATGCCAGTAGCCCGTCTGGCATTACTGCGCGCGTATCCGCGCAGTGAATTGCTACCGGTCCTGAACTTCGTCACCATGCCTGGGCTTGTTGGTCCGATTCTTGGCCCGGTATTGGGCGGCGTGCTGGTTACCTGGGCAAGCTGGCACTGGATCTTTTTGCTTAATATCCCGATTGGTATCGCTGGTCTGTTCTATGCGCGGAAATATATGCCGAATTTCACCACGCCACGACGAAACTTCGATATGGGTGGTTTTTTCCTTTTTGGTTTAAGCCTTGTGCTGTTTTCCAGCGGCATGGAGTTATTTGGAGAGAAGCTGGTCGCCAGCTGGATTGTCTTTACGATTATCTTCAGCGGTCTCGGTTTGCTTTGGGTGTATGTCCGCCACGCGCGCCGCCATCCTGCTCCGCTGATTTCACTCAATCTATTTAACACCCGCACCTTTTCCGTCGGCATCGCCGGAAACATTGCTTCCCGCCTGGGAACGGGCTGCATACCGTTTTTGATGCCACTGATGTTGCAGGTCGGTTTTGGCTATCCCGCGCTGATTGCTGGTTGCATGATGGCACCAACCGCGCTGGGCTCTATTCTGGCAAAATCCATGGTCACGCAGATATTGCGCTGGTTCGGTTATCGCAAGACGCTGGTTGGCATTACGCTATTTATTGGTTTGATGATTGCCCAGCTCGCGCTGCAAACCCCTGCGATGGCAGTATGGATGCTGGTACTGCCACTGTTCATCCTGGGGATGGCGATGTCCACCCAGTTTACCTCGATGAATACCATTACTCTGGCGGACTTAACCGATGAAAACGCTAGCAGCGGCAACAGTGTCCTGGCGGTCACACAACAGTTATCGATAAGCCTGGGGGTCGCGATCAGCGCTGCGGTGCTGCGTTTCTATGAAGGGTTCGATAGCATAAATACCGTAGAGCAGTTCCACTACACCTTTATAACCATGGGCGCTATCACGCTGCTCTCCGCGCTGGTCTTTTTTCTGCTGAAAGCGAAAGATGGCCTCAATCTGATCAAAGAGCGCCACAAAAAATCAGGCTGAACCGCGCTCCATCAGAATCGGCGTGAGCTGCAACCGCTGTTGCTGCAAACCCGGTTCAGCAATACGGTGAATAAGCACATCAATTGCCAGCTCACCCAGTTCATCTTTTGGTTGATGAATAGTGGAGAGCGGGGGAGTCATATAGCGCGCCAGTTCAATATCGTCATAACCGACAATCGCCATATCTTGCGGGATCTTCAGCCCGGACTGATACAAGGCCTGGTATGCGCCAACGGCCATAGCATCGTTGCCGATAAAAACCGCCTGCGGGCGTTCATTCATCGCCAGTAATGCCTGCATAGCCTCAAAACCGCCACCGAACTCAAAGTTGCTCTCGATTTCATCGCCTTCGCGAATAGTTAATCCAGCGCGCGTCATCGCTTCGCGATACCCCTCCAGACGCAAACGCGCAGGCGTTTTATCCAGCGGCCCGGTGATACAGGCTATACGCGTGAATCCTTTATTGATCAGATACTGCGTTGCCATATCGCCACCCAGCAAGGAGTTATCCTGAATCAGATCGCTATCACCGTTAAACGGAGCCCAGTCCATCATTACGGTCGGTATAGAAGGATAGCGCTGCATGATCTCTTGCGAAGGCTGATGGGTCTCGGTGCACAGCAGCAGAAGCCCGTCGACGCGCTTCTGCATCAGCGTTTCCAGATTACTGTTCATCCGCTGTTCGTCGCCTTCGGTATTGCACAACACCAGGCTGTAACCGCGCTCAAAACAGCTACGCTCAACACCGCGTACCAGCTCGGAATAAAAGGGGTTAGAACTGGCGGTTATCAGCATGCCGATGGTGCGGGTCTGATTGATTTTCAGGCTCCGCGCCAGCGCGGAAGGGGCATAATTCAGCGTTTTGATCGCCGCTTCCACCTTATCCCGAACAGCATCACTGACAAAGCGATCTTTGTTAATCACATGGGATACCGTTGAGGTGGAAACGCCCGCCACGCGGGCAACATCCTTCATGGTGGCCAAGTTTCACCCCTGCTGAGAGAGAAAATCATCAATCTCTTTGCGCCACGGAACAGAAGGTTGCGCGCCTTTACGCGTGACGGCAATCGCCGCTGCTGCATGAGCAAAACGGATCGCTTCATCTAACGTTTTCTCTTCCAGCAATGCCGTCAATAGCGCGCCATTAAAGGTATCTCCCGCGGCGATGGTATCAATGGCTTTCACTTTAAAACCGGGTACGCGTTTACCTTCACCACTAACACTTGCCCATACGCCACGGCTGCCAAGGGTAATAATTACCGTCTTGATCCCTTTGGCATGAAGCGCTTGCGCGGCGCGCGCGGCGTCTTCATCGCTATCAACGCGGATACCGGTTAATTTTTCCGCTTCGGTTTCATTTGGTGTGATGATATCCACCAGCGCCAGCAGTTCATCGGAGAGCTCTCGCGCCGGAGCCGGGTTAAGCGCTACGGTCGTGTGGTTCTGCTGCGCGATACGCGCAGCAGCCAGTACGCTGTCTACCGGTGACTCCAGTTGCATCAACAACGCCGATGCGTTCGCAATCAGCGCGTGTTGCGCTTCTACGCGTTCAATCGAGAGCGCCGCATTCGCTCCCGCATAAATACCGATAACGTTCTCACCTTCGCCATTAACAAAAATCAGCGCCACGCCGGTGGATTCACCCGCAACAACGCTTACTGGTGCCACATCAATATGATCGCTTTCCAGTTGCTTACGAACGCGCACCCCCGTGTCGTCATCGCCCGTACAGGCGATAAAAGCGATATCGGCGCCACTACGCCCAGCGGCAACTGCCTGGTTTGCGCCTTTACCACCGAAAGCCACCTGATACTGGCTACCAGTGACGGTTTCGCCCGGCGTCGGAAAAGATTCAAGGTTAAGAATGTGATCGGCATTGATACTACCAAGGACGACGAGTTTGCCTGCGGTTTTCATGATGAACTTGTCCATAAAGTGCGCCACCGTTCCCGGTGGCGCGTGCCATGCTTTTCTTTATTTTTACGTTGTCCCCAGATGGCAGGTTCAAGCCCACCGTCTGAACTGCTTATTACTGCTTGATGACCAGTTTCAGGTCAACCGGGTTTTTCGCGTAGACTTTTTCGCCTTTCAGCACTTTGTCTGCGGTATCAACGCCTTTCGCGCCAATCTGCTCCGGCAACTGAGCAACCGTTGCTGCCAGTTTGCCGTCATTTACTGCTTTTACACCGTCTGGCGTACCGTCAAAACCTACCACCATCACATCAGTTTTACCGGCAGTTTGCAGGGCACGCAGCGCGCCCAGCGCCATTTCATCGTTCTGGGCAAAGACCGCCTGAACATCCGGGTGAGCCGTCAGCAGGTTCTGCATAACGTTCAGGCCCTTAGTACGATCGAAGTCTGCCGGCTGGCTGGCCAGCACGTTAAATTTATGAGCGGCAACAGCCTGCTGAAAACCCTCGCCACGTTCACGTGCGGCGGAGGTCCCGGCGATACCAGCCAGTTCGATAACTTTCGCGCCTTCACCTACTTTTTTAGCGATGTAGTCACCAGCAATTTTGCCGCCGAGCACGTTATCAGATGCAATGTGGCTTACCACTTCACCACTGCTTGCTACACGGTCGAGGGTAATTACCGGGATTTTTGCCTGGTTAGCCATTTTGATCGCGTTGCCGACAGCATCGGAGTCTGTCGGGTTAATCAACAGAAGTTTGGTACCGCGAACGGTCAGATCCTGCACGTTGGCCAGTTCTTTGGCCGGGTTGTTCTGAGAATCCAGGACAACCAGGTCATACCCCAGTTTATCCGCCTCTTTCTGGGCGCCATCCTTCAGGGAGACGAAGAACGGGTTGTTCAGCGTGGAAATCACCAGAGCAATAGAGTCTTTCGCCATCGCGTTTGCGCTAATGGTGGCGCTCAGTGCAACAGCAGAAACCAGGGTGGCCAGTTTTTTCATGTTCATATTCACGAGTCCTGTTGTGTAGGTAATTACTGCTTTTTGTTGTCTACCAGCACCGCGAGCAGAATCACCACTGCTTTAACGATCATCTGGTAATAGGAGGAAACGCTCAACAAATTCAATCCATTATTGAGGAAGCCCAGAATCAATGCGCCGATCAACGTCCCAACAATGCGACCTTTACCGCCAGACAGACTGGTTCCGCCCAATACCACCGCAGCAATAGCATCCAGTTCATAACCGGCACCCGCAGTAGGCTGGGCAGAAGAGAGACGAGCCACTTCAATTATGCCCGCCAGTGAAGCCAGCAAGCCGCACAGTGAGTAGACGATAACTTTCACTTTATCGACGGAAATACCGGACAAGCGTGTCGCCGCTTCGTTACCGCCCAGAGCATAGATATAGCGGCCCAGGCGGGTTTGATGCAATAAATACCAGGCGGCGATAAAGACCACAGCCATCAGCCAAACTGGCGTCGGGACCCCGAGCGGGCGGCCAATACCAAACCAGCCAAAAATATCTGCGTTAGCGGTAAATCCCGTATTGATTGGGCTGCCATTGGTGTAAACCAACGTTACGCCGCGCAGCAGCAACATCATCACCAGCGTCGCAATAAATGCTTGTACGCGGCCTTTCGCGACTATCACCCCGGTAACGGCGCCGATCGCAGCTCCCAGCGCCAATGCGCCAGCAACAGCCACCAGCGCATTCACTTCCACGCCAATCATCGATGCTGCAACGGCACCGGTGAGCGCCAGCAGGGAACCGACGGACAGATCAATTCCCGAGGTCAGGATAACCAGCGTCATCCCCACAGCCATAATGGCATTCACCGAGGTTTGTTGCAGGATGTTCAGCAGGTTATTGACGGTAAAAAAGTTCGGGCTCATGGTCGAAACAATCGCAATCAGCACCAGCAAAGCAATTAACGATTTTTGTTCCATTAGCCATGCTTTGCTGAAATAACGGCGACCAGAAACAGCCTGGGTAGTCATCTTTTTTACTCCTGATTCACACGATTAAGCTTGCCCACAGCGGCAGCCATCAACACTTCCTGAGTGGCCTGCTCGCGCGTGAATTCACCGCCGAGATGCCCTTCATGCATCACCATAATGCGATCGCTCATTCCCAGTACTTCCGGCATTTCAGAGGAGACCAGGATGATGCTCAGCCCGTCAGCCTTGAACTGGTTAATAAGCTGATAAATCTCTTTTTTCGCCCCAACATCAACACCGCGCGTCGGTTCGTCGAGGATCAGCACTTTCGGCCGAGTCATCAAACCACGGGCAATCGCCACTTTTTGCTGGTTACCGCCGGAGAGCAAACCAATTGCCTGCTCCATTGATGGCGTTTTCACATTGAACAGACGGATAAAATCATTCACTGCCTGCTGTTCATCTTTATGCTTCAGCGAACCACCTACGCGACTGAAGTAACGCAGCGCCGTCAACGACATATTCTCTTTCACCGACATGCCAAGCACTAAGCCGTCACGCTTACGATCTTCTGAAATATAGACGATGCCGTTCGACAGCCCGTCCTGCGGAGAGCGGGTAATGACTTCATGGCCGTCGAGTGTCACATAACCGCTGGTGCGCGGCAGTGCGCCATACAGCACTTTCATCAGCTCGGTGCGGCCTGCGCCCATCAACCCAGCGACGCCAAGGATCTCGCCTTTGCGCAGGTTGAAACTGACGTTTTCCACACCGGGACCACACAGATTATCGACTGTAAGGCGCACTTCGCCCGGCGCTTGATCCAGCCGTGGGTATTGGTCTTCCAGCTTGCGGCCAACCATCATTTCGATCAGCGTATCTTCGGTGAGCGTGGCCACTTCGCGCTCGGCGATAAACTGCCCGTCACGGAAAACCGTCACGTCATCGCAAATCTCGAAGATCTCTTTCATACGGTGGGAAATATAGACAATGCCGCGCCCCTGCGATTTCAGCTCGCGGATCACGCGGAACAGCGATTCAGTTTCAGTGTCCGTCAAAGCATCGGTGGGTTCATCCATAATAATGACCTGCGATTCGTAGCTCATCACTTTGGCGATTTCGACCATTTGCTGATCGCCGATGGAGAGTTCCCCGACAAGCCGATCGCTCTTAAAGCGCAGATTCAGTTTGGCCAGCAGCTTGTCAGCATCAGCAAACATCTTTTTCCAGTCGATTTTGCCGAAACGATTGACGAACTCACGGCCGAGAAAAATGTTCTCAGCAATGGTGAGCTGCGGGATCAGGTTCAATTCCTGGTGGATGATACCGATACCGGCTTCCTGCGATGATTTTGGGCCGTTAAAGGTAGTCTCTTTTCCCAGCCACAACAGCGAACCAGCGTCACGGGTATAGATCCCCGTCAGCACTTTCATCATCGTGGATTTACCGGCACCATTTTCACCCACCAGCGCCATCACGCGGCCTGGATAGACGTTCAGCGCCGCGCCGGAAAGCGCTTTAACGCCGGGGAATGCTTTATCGATCCCCTTAAGTTGCAGTAACGCGTCCATAATGGCCTCAGAAAGTGACGCCAGCACAGAGAATGATATTCGCAAACGGGGAACATTCCCCGCTGCGAATCACCGCATGGCTGTCCGCGGTGTGTTTTTTTAACTGCTCGTGCGAAACGTACCGCACTTCTATGGTGTTTCCCTGGTGTTGTTGCAGTTGCTCAAGAGACTTAAGCAACGTTTCGTGGAGCTGCGGATTATGTTGTTTGATTTCCAGCGCCAGAATAGCGGATTCAACCTGCATTTCGGCTGTTACCACATCCAGCACCTGCATAAAGGACGGTACGCCCTGCGTTAGCGCCATATCAATGCGTTGCGTATTACGCGGCACCGGCAACCCGGCATCACATACCACCAGCGTATCGGTATGACCAAGACGAGAGATAACTGACGAAATGTCAGCGTTCAATACACGACCTTTTTTCATTTTTTATGCTCCACTAGCGAAACGTTTCGCTGAACGCAGTGTAGTACAAAGAATAATCTTATAACTATGCCTGAGTTACAGAAGTGTGATCGATATCGAAACGTTTCGCGTCTGGATGTGATGAAAAAAACAGCCTGATTAGCTTAACTGAAATTCACAGGCATAAATAACATAAAACCCCTCATTAAAAGTAATGCCAGTCAGTTAAGCAACTGACTGGCTCTTTTTCGGGGCTGTGGGGTATTTCCAGGGCCTCTCCTTTACCACTCTCGGGAAGGCCCTTTCCCTTCTTGTCGGTAATTTCACAAGTTGTCCCATACTTGCAAGATCGCGCATCAGCTCCGGTATACGTCCCGGTGATGCGCCCTGCAATGTCATCAGCATTCTCATCACCATTCCGCATGATTCTGAGAAACTCAGTTGATTCGGCCAGTAACCTTTCAGATGTTCCGCCATTTTAATCATCTGATATCTCACCAGATTATAAGCCAGTAAGACACCCCACAGCTCTTGCTCCACAAGCTCCGG
>NZ_FMBC01000074.1 GCF_900094795.1 Kosakonia oryziphila | reverse complement strand
GTACTGGCCTACAACCAGCTGCGTTTTATGATGACGCAGATGGCCTGCAGCCTGAAAGGAGTGGAGCCTTATCAGATAGGTTTTAAGCAGGCGAGTCTTTATCTGACGGCCCAACTGAGTATCCTGCCGGCAGTAGCGCCGGGTAAAATACCAAAGCTAATCAAAGAAATACTGGATATGGCAGAGAGCTTTGTCCTGCCACCACGTAGGGTAAGACATTACCCAAGAGCGGTAAAAAAGAAGCCGCAACGTTACGCGTTACGGCTACCTTCAAAAGCTTAACTGACAAGCATTACGGTCACTGACCGGCGTTATTATATTGCGCTTTTATCGCGTCGATACGTTCATCTTTGCCTGACCATAATTTATTCAGCCATTGCTGAAAACCGCGTTTAAAATTCTTGTCGTTGACGTAATCGCCATGAAGTTCTTCATTTACCGGCAGCAAATTTATACGTACGACAATATGCGTCAGCTTGCCGCTGAGCATATCAAAGAAAGGCGTCTTATCGTTTTCCGGGTAGCACAAAGTAACATCCAGCAGCTTGTCAAACTGTTCTCCCAGCACGTTCAGCGCCATGGCCATACCGGCCGCTTTTGGTGGCAATAGATTTTTGAAGGGGGAACGTGTATGGCGACGTTTTTCCTCGGTAAAGCGTGAGCCCTCCACGAAATTCACAATCGTTGTGGGATGATGGCGAAACTTCTCACATGAACGCCGTGTGGTTTCCACGTCCTTGCCGCGGCGTTCCGGGTGGCGGAGCAGATAGCTTCTGGAGTAGCGGCGCATAAATGGCATATCCAGCGCCCAGCAGGCGAGTCCGATAAAGGGCACCCAGGCGAGTTGTTGCTTAAGGAAATATTTATTCATCGGGATATGTTTGCGAAATAACACGCATAACACCACGATATCTGCCCAGCTATGGTGGTTGCAGATTAGCAAATACCAATTCTTTTTATTCAGCCCTTCCAGCCCTTCAACATCCCATTTTAAATGTGGATTGAGATGCAGCAGCCATGAGAGGCCTACACACCAGCAATACATCATGAAATTACAGAAGGCTGAGATCGCTCTCCACAATACCGGCACTGGAAGCAGCAGCTTGAGTAAGCCGGCAACAATGATCGGCACGGAACAAAAAATAGTAACCAGTATGGTAAGCAGGACACTCATAAACAGAGTGAATACTGCAAGCAATCTCGACATAGTTAAAGTATTCAGAAAGTTAGCTGCTAAAGGCACACAATAAATAAGAGTAAGGCGCTGATTTTACCAGAAAACCCAGTGCGCGAATGCTTAAACCTTGTTGGTAGCACCTGATGCCTCTGGAATAGAGAATGCTGATTGACTTTTCTTATATCCACATAGAGTAAATTGCCATCAAAAAGCAATAACAATCTTTTATCTTTACGTAACTGATTAAATCTAAAGTGATTGTGTTTTTTTACGATCGCCGGAAGGGCACAAAAATCCAGCCAGTCAGAAACTATTCACAAACTTATCCACAGGTTTATTGTGCGAGCGATCCCGGCGATCGCGAAATCTTTTCCGGCAAATACCGTGAAAAACTCATGTTTTCTTCCTGTCTGTGGCATCCTTTAGCTATAAATTGATAAACAGGCACGGACATCATGGTTCAGATCCCAGAAAACCCACTTATCCTTGTTGACGGCTCGTCCTACCTCTATCGCGCATATCATGCGTTCCCGCCGTTGACTAACAGCGCCGGAGAACCCACAGGCGCCATGTACGGCGTGCTAAATATGCTGCGTAGTCTGATCCTGCAATATCAGCCGACCCATGCCGCCGTGGTATTTGATGCGAAAGGAAAAACCTTCCGTGATGAGCTGTTTGAGCATTACAAATCCCATCGCCCTCCAATGCCAGACGATCTGCGTGCGCAAATAGAACCGCTGCATTCCATGGTTAAAGCAATGGGTCTGCCGCTGTTGGCGGTTTCTGGCGTGGAGGCGGATGATGTGATCGGCACGTTGGCACGAGAAGCCGAGAAAATGGGACGCCCGGTACTGATCAGTACCGGTGATAAAGATATGGCGCAACTGGTAACGCCGGGTATTACGTTGATCAATACTATGACCAACACGATTCTCGGCCCGGATGAGGTTGTTACCAAATATGGTGTACCGCCTGAACTGATCATCGATTTCCTGGCGCTGATGGGCGACTCCTCCGATAACATTCCGGGTGTTCCTGGCGTGGGTGAGAAAACCGCTCAGGCGCTGCTACAGGGGCTGGGTAGTCTGGATACGTTGTATGCTGAATCAGATAAAATTGCTGGATTGACCTTCCGTGGTGCGAAAACCATGGCCGCTAAGCTGGAACAGAATAAAGAGGTGGCGTACCTCTCTTATCAACTGGCGACCATCAAAACCGATGTCGAACTGGAACTGACATGTGAGCAACTGGAAGTGCAGCAACCAGCGGCTCAGGAACTGCTTGGGTTGTTTAAGCAATATGAATTCAAACGCTGGATAACAGACGTCGAAGCCGGTAAATGGTTGCAAGCGAAAGGTGCGAAATCTACGGCGAAACCGCAGGAAACCATTGTGGTGGAAGCTGAAGCAGATATGCCAGCCGCCATACTCTCTGCGGAACAGTACGTTACCATCCTTGACGAAGAGACCTTGCAACAGTGGATCGCGAAACTGAAGAGCGCGCCGCTGTTTGCCTTTGATACCGAAACGGACAGCCTCGACAATATCAGTGCTAATCTGGTAGGCCTCTCCTTTGCGATTGAACCAGGCATTGCCGCCTACGTGCCGGTCGCGCATGATTATCTTGATGCACCTGACCAAATCACCCGCGATCGCGTGTTAGAACTGCTCAAACCGCTGCTCGAAGATGAGAATGCCCGCAAAGTAGGGCAAAATTTGAAATACGATCGCGGTGTGCTGGAAAACTACGGTATTGAACTACGTGGGATTGTGTTCGACACCATGCTCGAATCCTACACCCTGGATAGCGTTGTCGGTCGCCACGATATGGACAGTTTGTCTGAACGCTGGTTGCAGCATAAAACTATCACCTTTGAAGAGATTGCCGGCAAGGGCAAAAACCAGCTCACTTTTAACCAAATCGATCTGGAGCAGGCGGGGCGCTACGCGGCAGAAGATGCTGATGTCACGCTGCAACTGCATCTGAAGATGTGGCCGGAGCTGCAAAAAAATGCCGGGCCGCTGAATGTGTTCCAGAATATCGAAATGCCGCTGGTGCCTGTGCTCTCGCGCGTTGAACGTAACGGCGTCAATATTGATCCTGCGGTGTTACATAAGCATTCCGAAGAGCTGACATTGCGCCTGGCAGAGCTGGAGAAAAAAGCACACGATATTGCCGGTGAGCCATTTAACCTCTCATCAACCAAGCAGTTGCAAACCATTCTGTTTGAAAAACAGGGAATTAAACCGCTGAAGAAAACGCCGGGAGGCGCGCCGTCAACCTCAGAAGAGGTACTGGAAGAGCTGGCGCTGGATTACCCGTTGCCGAAAGTCATTCTGGAATATCGTGGGTTGGCCAAACTCAAATCAACCTACACCGATAAACTGCCGCTGATGATTAATCCAAAAACCGGGCGCGTACACACCTCGTACCACCAGGCGGTGACGGCAACCGGGCGTTTATCGTCTACCGATCCAAACCTGCAAAACATTCCGGTGCGTAATGATGAAGGGCGACGCATTCGTCAGGCATTTATTGCGCCGAAAGATTATGTGATTGTCTCGGCTGACTACTCGCAAATCGAACTGCGCATTATGGCGCATTTGTCGCGTGATAAAGGCCTGCTTTCAGCATTTGCTGAAGGTAAAGATATTCACCGGGCGACCGCTGCCGAAGTCTTCGGTTTACCGCTTGAAAGTGTAAGCAGCGAACAGCGTCGCAGCGCAAAAGCGATCAACTTTGGCTTGATCTACGGCATGAGTGCCTTTGGTTTGTCCCGACAGCTTAATATTCCGCGTAAAGAGTCGCAGAAGTATATGGATCTTTACTTTGAGCGTTACCCTGGCGTACTGGAGTATATGGAGCGCACACGGGCGCAGGCGAAAGATCGCGGTTATGTGGAAACGCTCGATGGCCGTCGCCTTTATCTGCCGGACATCAAATCCAGCAATGCCGCCCGACGCGCAGGAGCAGAGCGTGCAGCAATCAACGCACCGATGCAGGGTACGGCGGCCGATATCATCAAACGAGCAATGATCGCTGTGGATGGCTGGCTGCAAAGCGAAAAACCGCGTGTGCGTATGATCATGCAGGTACACGATGAACTGGTGTTCGAGGTGCACAAAGATGATGTTGACGCTGTGTCGAAAAAGATCCATGAGCTGATGGAAAATAGCACCACGCTTGATGTGCCTTTGCTGGTGGAAGTGGGGAGCGGGCAAAACTGGGATCAAGCGCACTAAGCGTTCGGGGAATAAGGGGCTTTTTTTGTAAGTAAGCAACATATCGTCGACGGTTTTGTGACAATCATTAGAATTCCATATGTAAAAATTGAAAAGAAATTACAAAAAGTACTTTGTCCGGATCCAAAAAGGGAGTAGAGTTATTTGCGTAGGGTACAGAGGTAAGATGTTCTATCTTTCAGACCTTTTACTTCACGTAATCGGATTTGGCTGAATATTTAGCCGCCCCAGTCAGTAATGACTGGGGCGTTTTTTATTGCGCGAAAGAAAAGGCGCGGCCGCAGCCGCTCCTGAGGATTATGCGTCGGTTTCTTCAACCGGTGGCAGGGAACTGAACCAGCCGTCCAGTTTTTCACGCAGTTTATCCACGCCCTGTTTTTTCAGTGAAGAGAATGCTTCTACCTGCACTTCACCGTTAAAAGCCTGCACCGCTTCCCGTACCATATTAAGCTGCGTTTTACGTGCGCCGCTGGCTAGTTTGTCCGCTTTGGTTAGCAGTACGAGAACCTGTAAGTTGCTCTCTACCGCCCATGAGATCATCTGCTGATCGAGATCTTTTAGCGGATGGCGAATGTCCATCAGCACCACCAGCCCCTGCAAGCACTGACGTTTTTCGAGATATTCACCCAATGAGCGTTGCCATTTGAGTTTCATCTCTTCCGGCACTTCGGCGTAGCCGTAACCCGGCAAATCGACAAGACGCTTGCCTTCGACAACTTCAAACAGGTTGATCAGTTGTGTACGGCCGGGGGTTTTTGAGGTGCGCGCAAGGTTTTTCTGTTGAGTTAATGTGTTAAGCGCGCTCGATTTACCTGCATTGGAACGGCCGGCAAAAGCCACTTCAACGCCAGTATCGGCAGGCAAGTGGCGAATATCAGGCGCACTGGTGACAAAATGCGTCTTTTGGTAATTCAGATTTGTCAAAACGGTCGTCTCCATCATCAAAGCATGCGGCGATTATACCTGAACCGGAACAAAAGACTGGTTTTCTCGCCAGAAACCCGTCTGGTAGCTGTAAGCCATTACCGCGTCATTTGTAAGATATTAGCCCTTCCTGCTATGCGAACTTTCAGAGGAGCTTCAGGTTGAAAAATGAGTAAGAATATTTTAATCAATAACTTATTTTTGAAGAATAGTCTGAAACTGGCGTTTTTAGCCCCGTCACTGCTTGTCAGCTTAGCTCTGAAAGGTAAAGTAACTCTCACAAGGCAGGAGGCCTGAATGGGAAGGAAGACTCAAGGATCGAGGGGTCGGGAGCGCCAGGAGATGCGAAGACCACAGGATAACGTCAGGATATGTTTGCAAGGAAAGGGACCTCTACAGGGAACGTTATTTGCTAAGGGATAAACAGGGCTGGTTGACAGCAAACAGGGAACGTAAAGGCCGCTATAGGTTAAGGTCAAGAAAAAAGGCGACAGTTTACACTGTCGCCTTTTTTCTTTGCTTGCTTTCTGCTAGATTCCGCCGCAATTCTATACTGAAGAAAACGACTTAAGACGACCATTATGAAAAAAACGTCCTCCAATCCGCGCAGCAAAGTGCGCCGCAAAACTCGTGAAGAATTAAATCAGGAAGGCCGCGAACGTAAGCGCGAGAAAAAGCATCGCGGTAATGCCTCTGGTAGCCGTGCGAGCGGTGGCGATGAGTCTTCTGGCAGCGGTAAAGGCAAGTTGCAGAAAGACCCGCGCGTTGGCAGCAAAAAACCGGTCCCGCTGGGTGTCACCGACACACCGGTCAACAAGCAGCACAAACCTAAGAGCGAGAAACCTATGCTTTCACCGCAGGCTGAGTTGGAGATGCTGGAAACGGATGAGCGCCTGGACGCGCTACTGGAACGTCTTGAAGAGGGGGAAACCCTGAGCGCCGATGATCAGGCGTGGGTTGATGCCAAACTGGACCGCATCGATGAGTTGATGCAGAAACTGGGCCTTTCTTACGATGATGATGAAGACGATGAAGAAGAGGAAGGTCGCGAAGATATGATGCGCCTGCTGAAAGGCGGTAAATGATCCTTTTCTATGGGCTTTCTCGTCCTGCTTATAACCCTTCCGGTTATATGTTATCTGGTGTGGTTATTCGTTAAACTACAGCGGTTGTCGCAGCGCAAAGTGTGGCTGCGCAACCGGCTTATGACCCGCAACGAGGTCAAGCCGGGCCGCCGGAACCGCCAGCGGCGTCATCGGAAGGAGTAAGCAATGTCAGAGCAAATTATCGACTGGGATCTGGCCCTGATCCAGAAATATAACTATTCCGGGCCGCGCTACACGTCCTATCCCACCGCGCTGGAATTTTCAGACGCTTACGGTGAAGAGAATTTTCGCCACGCGGTTGCGCGTTATCCTGAGCACCTGCTGTCGCTGTATGTGCATATTCCTTTTTGTCACAAGCTTTGCTACTTCTGCGGCTGCAATAAAATTGTTACCCGTCAGCAGCACAAAGCTGATCAATATCTCGATGCGCTGGAACAGGAAATTGCCCATCGCGCGCCGCTGTTTCGCGGTCGCCACGTCAGCCAGTTGCACTGGGGTGGCGGTACACCAACGTACCTCAACAAAACGCAAATCAGTCGCCTGATGGGGTTGCTGCGCAACCATTTTGATTTCAATACCGACGCAGAGATCTCTATTGAGGTTGATCCCCGAGAAATTGAACTCGACGTGCTTGACCATTTGCGTGCGGAAGGTTTTAACCGCCTGAGCATGGGCGTACAGGATTTCAACAAAGAGGTTCAAAGGCTGGTCAACCGTGAGCAGGACGAAGAGTTTATCTTTGCGCTGCTCAATCACGCTCGCGAGATTGGTTTTACCTCAACAAATATCGATCTGATTTATGGGTTGCCGAAACAGACGCCGGAAAGCTTCGCTTTTACGTTACAACGTGTTGCGGAGCTTAGTCCGGATCGCCTGAGCGTCTTCAACTATGCGCATCTGCCGACGCTGTTTGCTGCACAACGCAAAATCAAAGACGCCGATCTGCCTTCGGCGCAGCAGAAGCTCGATATTTTGCAACAAACCATCTCCTCACTAACCGGCTCCGGTTATCAGTTTATTGGTATGGATCACTTCGCCCGCCCGGATGATGAACTGGCGATTGCCCAGCGCGATGGCGTTTTGCACCGTAACTTCCAGGGTTATACCACTCAGGGTGACAGCGATTTGCTGGGGCTGGGCGTTTCCGCCATCAGCATGATCGGCGACAGCTATGCGCAAAACCAGAAAGAGCTGAAGCTCTACTACCAGCAGGTTGACGAGCGCGGTGACGCGTTGTGGCGCGGTATTGCGCTTACCCGTGACGACTGTATTCGCCGTGATGTAATTAAGGGCCTGATTTGTAATTTCCGGCTGGATTTCAGTGCGACGGAACGCGTATGGGATCTTAATTTCCGCGACTATTTTGCTGAAGACTTACGCCTGTTAGCGCCGCTGGTGAACGATGGGTTGGTGGAGATGAATGAGCAGGGGCTACAAGTCACGCCGAAAGGGCGTTTGCTGATCCGCAATATCTGTATGTGCTTTGATACGTATTTGCGCCAGAAAGCGCGTATGCAGCAGTTCTCCAGGGTAATTTAAGTGAAGCGTTATCAGGCCAGGGCAAAAACCTCTGGCCTGATACGTATAGCGCCTTACGGCAGCGGCAAGCGAACTAGCTAAAAAGCCCAACCAGCGCGGCGCAAAGAACCGCCGCGATAGCCGTTTGCGGTGTGTGGCTTGCTGATGCACCAGCTTCGACGCCCGCACTGACCACACTGATAATTGATTCCAGCATCATGAACTCCCCCGTGAACGGGCAAGATCATACTGCACTGTGATAAACAGTAAAGCGCAAAATAGCGTCAATTTACGGCTGAGATTAATAATTTACATTTCACCCGCACGTTACTCCATTCCCAGCTCTTTCAACTTGCGTGTCAGGGTATTACGTCCCCAGCCAAGCAAGCGCGCCGCTTCCTGTTTATGCCCCTGAGTATGGCGTAGCGCGGTGGTCAGCAATGTTCGTTCCATCTCAGGTTGTGCTTCAGAAAGCAGGTTTTGATGTCCGGAACGCAGTGCCCGATCGGCCCACTGCGCCAGCAACGTAGCCCAACTGTCAGGCAAAGTCTGCGACGGGCTGTCCGGTACCGTGGTTTCAAACAATTCACTGGGCAGATCCTGGATCAGCACTTCCTGGCCTGCAGCCATCACTGTTAACCAGCGACAGGTATTTTCAAGCTGACGTACGTTGCCCGGCCAGGCCAGACGCGTGAGCGCCGCTTCGGTTTCCGGATGCAGCAGCTTGGCTTCTACACCCAGTTCGCGAGCCGCGACCTGCAAGAAGTGACGTGCAAGGCGAGGAATGTCTTCCCTGCGTTCGCGCAGCGGCGGCAAATGAACGCGAATAACGTTCAGCCGGTGGAACAAGTCCTCACGGAATTTGCCTTCCTGAACACGTAGCTCCAGATTCTGGTGCGTCGCTGCAATAATGCGCACATCAACCTTTACCGGCGCGTAGCCGCCGACACGATAGAACTGGCCATCGGCCAGCACGCGCAACAAACGGGTTTGCACATCCAGCGGCATGTCGCCGATCTCGTCGAGAAATAACGTCCCGCCATCGGCTTGTTCAAAACGCCCCTGGCGGATCGTGTTCGCACCGGTAAAGGCACCTTTCTCGTGACCAAACAGTTCTGATTCAATCAGATCTTTGGGAATTGCCGCCATATTCAGGGCGATAAACGGCGCTTTCACTCGCGGGCTATGGCGATGCAGGGCATGCGCCACCAGTTCTTTACCGGTCCCGGATTCACCGTTAATCAGGACGCTAATCGACGAGCGCGACAGACGACCGATAATGCGAAACACATCCTGCATCGCTGGCGCTTCGCCGATAATATCGGTGGTTGGGCCGCTGGCCTGTATATTGCGCGGTTGCTGCTGTTCCTGATAATGGCTGATCGCGCGTTCGACCAGCGCGACGGCTTCATCGATATCAAAAGGTTTGGGCAGATAATCAAATGCCCCTTGCTGATAAGCGCTTACCGCCGCATCCAGATCGGAATGCGCGGTCATAATGATGACCGGAAGCATTGGATGGCGCTGTTTGATCTGTTTTAACAGTGCAAGCCCATCCATCCCTGGCATACGAATATCGGAAAGCAGTACATCCGGGGTTTTGGTGGTGAGCGCATCAAGCACTTCATTGGCACTTTCAAACGTTGTACAACTCAAGCCTGCCCCGCTGAGCGCGCGTTCCAGCACCCAACGGATGGAGCTATCGTCATCAACGATCCAGACTATCCCTCGTTGCATAAATACCTCTACTTCCGAATAGGCAGAAATACCGAGAATTCGGTATGACCTGGCCAACTGGTGAATTCAATTTTGCCAGAATGTTGATCAATCAAACTGCGTGCGATAGATAACCCCAGCCCGGTGCCGCCCTCACGTCCGCTCACCATGGGATAGAACAGCGTATCCTGGAGATGCGACGGAATACCTGGGCCGTTATCTTCCACATCTATTCTCGCCGCGAGGCGATAGCGAATTCCATGCAGCGTTAACTGGAAGGCGGTACGAGTACGCAAAATAATTTCGCCCCCTTCCGGCCCCAGCGCTTGCAGAGCGTTGCGGACGATATTCAGTAAAACTTGTTCAATTTGGTCTGGATCGTGGGCCAACTCCGGCAAACTCGGGTCATAATCGCGAACCAGCGTCACGTTGTCCGGCAGTTCCATCGATACCAGTTTCACTACGCGCTCAGCAACTTTGTGAATACTTTCGGTAACATGCATTCCCGGTTGCTGCGGGCCTAACAGACGATCCACCAGATTTCGCAGACGGTCGGCCTGCTCAATAATGACTTTGGTGTATTCCATTAGCGCCGGATCGGGCAGCGCTTTGCTCAGCAGTTGCGCCGCACCGCGTAACCCGCCAAGCGGGTTTTTGATTTCATGCGCCAGTCCACGCACCAGATCACGTGCAGCCACCTGTTGGGCGTGCTGCAACTGCTCCTGGCTCAGACGTCGCTGATTATCCATGGGCGCCATTTCCAACAAGACTAAACCGTCCGGTAAACGTTGCGCCGTCAGCGACAAAATATGTGAGCGACCGTCGATCACCAGAGTCACTTCGTTATCGGTAAAGCCCTGGCCTGCATGCAAACTTTCACGCATCAAATCGATATTCAGTGAAAAGTAGCTCAGCAGTTCAGGCAGCGGTGTGCCAAATAATTTACGCGAGCTCTGCGCCAGCAATTGCTGTGCCGCAGGGTTGGCGTAATGCACCGCCAGTTCGTCATCAACCAGTAAGATACTGTTGATCAAAGAATTGAGGATCTGCCCAGCATCGGGCAGCGCGCCGCTTGCCATTTAGCAGTCTCCCGGAGATATGCACTAATTTAGTGCAGTATAGCTTTTTATAGGTAAAAAATACGTCAGAACAGAGTGTTGGTGGAGAAAAAAGCCCATCCAGGGATGGGCTAAAAGTTCCACGGCAACAAAATATCCTAACGTCTTTCACATTACAGCGGTGTTGGCTGCCCTCATTCACCCGAATCACTTAGTAGACTAAGCTTATCGGGATTCATTCGGTTGCCGCCTTGCTGCAACGCGAAATCCGTTGGATCTTCAGTAATACGATTAAACGCTGTAGTACAGTTCGAACTCTACCGGGTGCGGAGTCATGCGAACGCGGTCGTTCTCAGCGGTACGCAGTTCGATGTAAGCATCGATAGCGTCATCGGTGAACACACCGCCAGCAGTCAGGAACTCGCGATCAGCATCCAGCGCGTTGAGCGCTTCTTCCAGAGAGCCTGCAACTTGTGGGATCTCTTTCGCTTCTTCCGGCGGCAGGTCATACAGGTTTTTATCCATTGCTTCGCCCGGGTGGATTTTGTTTTTAATACCATCCAGACCTGCCATCAGCAGCGCTGCAAAGCACAGGTACGGGTTAGCCGCCGGATCCGGGAAGCGCACTTCGATACGACGTGCTTTCGGAGAAGCAACGACCGGAATACGGATAGACGCCGAACGGTTACGGGCAGAGTAAGCCAGCATTACCGGCGCTTCGTAACCCGGGACCAAACGTTTGTACGAGTTGGTGGTTGGGTTAGACAGGGCATTGATAGCTTTAGCGTGTTTGATTACGCCGCCAATGTAGTACAGCGCCATTTCAGACAGGCCTGCGTATTTGTCGCCAGAGAACAGGTTAGTACCGTTCTTGGACAGGGACATATGGCAGTGCATACCGGAACCGTTATCACCGAACATCGGTTTCGGCATAAAGGTCGCGGTTTTACCAAAGCGGTGAGCAACGTTGTGTACTACATATTTGTAGATCTGAATTTCGTCTGCTTTTTTGGTCATGGTATTGAAGCGGGTAGCCACTTCGTTCTGACCAGCAGTTGCCACTTCGTGGTGGTGAGCTTCAACAACCAGGCCCATCTCTTCCATCACCAGACACATGGTGGAGCGCAGATCCTGTGCTGAATCAACCGGCGGAACAGGGAAGTAACCGCCTTTAACCGCCGGACGGTGACCTTTGTTACCACCTTCGTATTTGGTGGAAGAGTTCCATGCGCCTTCGATGTCATCGATAGCAACGCTGGAACCAGAAATAGAGCTGCCGAAACGAACGTCGTCGAACAGGAAGAATTCCGGCTCTGGCCCAAACAGAACGGTGTCTGCCAGACCGGTAGAACGCAGGTATTCTTCAGCGCGTTTCGCGATGGAACGCGGGTCGCGGTCGTAACCCTGCATGGTGCCTGGTTCGAGGATATCACAACGGATGATCAGCGTTGTTTCTTCGTAGAACGGGTCAATGACAGCGGTAGTCGCGTCCGGCATCAGCACCATGTCTGATTCGTTGATGCCTTTCCAGCCACCAATCGAAGAACCATCAAACATTTTGCCTTCTTCAAAGAAGTCAGCATTAACCTGATGGGCTGGGATAGTGACGTGCTGTTCTTTACCTTTGGTATCGGTGAAGCGCAGATCAACAAACTTCACTTCGTGCTCATTCAGCATCGTCAAAACGTGTTCAGCGGACATACTTAAACTCTCCCGGATTTGTCATTGTCGTCGTGGTAACGAGGTCTTCAAATACTTCGTGAAACCTGGCGTAGTTGCCGTAAAATAGATAAAGCGAAATCTATGCCAACTTTTAAATGCCCCTCAAAAGGCGTTATTATGCCCGGTATAGTGCAAAAGGGCTGCACCATGATGGTTAAGTTGCACCAATATAGTGCTTTTCCGTGAATATTAAGCACCATATTGGTGCAATTTTTTGTTGGCGGCCCTTTTAACGCTCCGTGAAAGCGATCACAAAGCAACTCTGCAATACTTGTTTGCGGAGGATGTTTGTGATCCTGTTTTGTCCTTCGATTAATACGTGTACAATAACGCGCTATTTCTAATGCCTGAGGCAAAGTTGTGATCGAAAATCTGCGTAACATCGCCATCATTGCTCACGTTGACCACGGTAAAACAACCCTGGTTGACAAGCTGCTGCAGCAATCCGGTACGTTCGACGAACGTGCTGAAACTCAAGAGCGTGTGATGGACTCCAACGATTTGGAGAAAGAGCGTGGGATTACCATCCTCGCGAAAAACACCGCTATCAAATGGAATGATTACCGTATCAACATCGTTGATACCCCTGGGCACGCCGACTTCGGTGGTGAAGTTGAGCGTGTGATGTCCATGGTCGATTCCGTGCTGCTGGTGGTTGATGCGTTTGACGGCCCAATGCCGCAAACGCGCTTCGTGACCAAAAAAGCATTTGCCCATGGCCTCAAGCCGATTGTGGTAATCAACAAAGTTGACCGCCCTGGCGCGCGTCCGGACTGGGTTGTTGATCAGGTCTTCGACCTGTTCGTTAACCTTGACGCGACCGACGAACAACTGGACTTCCCGATCGTTTACGCTTCTGCGTTGAACGGTATCGCGGGTATGGACCACGAAGACATGGCTGAAGACATGACCCCGCTGTATCAGGCGATTGTTGACCATGTACCGGCACCGAATGTCGATCTCGACGGAACTCTGCAAATGCAGATCTCTCAGCTCGACTACAACAACTACGTTGGTGTTATCGGCATTGGTCGTATCAAACGCGGTAAAGTGAAGCCGAACCAGCAGGTTACTATCATTGATAGCGAAGGCAAAACCCGCAACGGTAAAGTCGGTAAAGTGCTGACCCACTTGGGTCTGGAACGTATCGATAGCGAAATCGCCGAAGCTGGCGATATCATCGCGATCACCGGTCTGGGCGAGTTGAACATTTCCGACACCATCTGCGACCCGCAGAATGTGGAAGCGCTGCCGGCGCTGTCTGTTGATGAACCGACCGTAACCATGTTCTTCAACGTCAACACCTCTCCGTTCTGTGGTAAAGAAGGTAAGTACGTGACTTCACGTCAGATCCTTGACCGCCTGAACAAAGAGCTGGTGCACAACGTTGCGCTGCGCGTTGAAGAGACTGAAGATGCTGATGCATTCCGCGTTTCCGGTCGTGGTGAGTTGCACCTGTCTGTTCTGATCGAGAACATGCGTCGTGAAGGTTTCGAGATGGCGGTTTCCCGTCCGAAAGTTATCTTCCGTGAAATCGACGGCCGTCGTCAGGAACCGTTTGAAAACGTGACGCTGGATGTTGAAGAGCAGCACCAGGGTTCTGTGATGCAGGCGCTGGGCGAGCGTAAAGGCGACCTGAAAAACATGAATCCGGATGGCAAAGGCCGCGTACGTCTTGACTACGTGATCCCAAGCCGTGGCCTGATCGGCTTCCGTTCTGAGTTCATGACCATGACTTCCGGTACCGGTTTGCTGTACTCCACCTTCAGCCACTACGACGATGTTCGTCCGGGCGAAGTAGGTCAGCGTAACAATGGCGTACTGATCTCCAACGGTCAGGGTAAAGCGGTCGCATTCGCGCTGTTCGGTTTGCAGGATCGCGGTAAGCTGTTCTTGGGTCACGGCGCTGAAGTTTATGAAGGCCAGATCATCGGTATTCACAGTCGTTCTAACGACCTGACTGTAAACTGCCTTACTGGTAAAAAACTGACCAACATGCGTGCGTCCGGTACGGACGAAGCAACCGTTCTGGTTCCGCCGGTTAAGATGACCCTGGAGCAAGCTCTGGAGTTTATCGATGACGACGAACTGGTAGAAGTGACGCCATTGTCTATCCGTATCCGTAAACGTCACCTGACCGAGAACGATCGTAAACGTGCAATGCGCGGTGCAAAAGAAGAGTAATTCCTCTTTTTGTCCGTGAAAAAGCCGCTGATATTCAGCGGCTTCAGACTGCTGACGAACCCCATGTTTTTGCATGGGGTTCTTCTTTTGTAGCGACCGCAGGTCGCGATCGCGATATTTTCCCGCTTTAACCTGTCATCACTTTCTCTGGCTTCACAGGGCGAAGGCATCCCCCTGACAGACCTTCCTGCACCATAAAAAACAGATAAAAAAGCGCCAGCAGCGCCATCTTCTTCATATTCTGCGCCGTCGCCGCAAGCAGGCACTGCATCTGTACCTTCATCAGACCACGGAACCGCGCATACCGGTGCCCGTGATGTTGTTTCGCATCCGCGAAGCTCCGCTCCACTGTCTCCTTACGCCGCGCATACACCTTTT
>NZ_FMBC01000079.1 GCF_900094795.1 Kosakonia oryziphila | reverse complement strand
GGTCTGATGGCTTCACCACTTTTTTGTCATCGCTTCCTGAATAATTTCAGCCTTCAGACGCTCTTCGGCATACATTTTTTTCAGACGGCGGTTCTCTTCTTCAGGCTCTTTGAGTCTGCTCATCAGTGCCGCATCCATCCCGCCAAACTTTGAGCGCCATTTATAAAAACTGGCACTGCTGATGCCATGCTCCCGGCACAGTTCAGGAACCGGCGTCCCCGCCTCAGCCTGTTTGAGAATGGCGATGATCTGACTGTCAGTAAAACGTGATCGCTTCATAGAAATCCCCCTGCATTCAGGTCAGGAGAAAATTCTACTTATAAACACACCGGTTTTTCGGGGGATTACCTATGCTAAAAAGAGTGAACGAGCAGGTAAGCGCGTTAAAATAGAATTACACCATAAACAAGACATATCAAAAGGTGGAGATGTTTATAATATAGATAATCTCAATGCAGTAACACCTAAACGTCACATAGAGATACATAAAGGAAAATGAAATGACCAATAAGAAAGTACCAGACTTTACCGAAAAAGAGTTTCTAGATTTTGTTTCTAGCATTTGCACTGATACTTATCAAACAGAATAAATGCACATTGATGCTGTTTTAGAATTTGAAAGAATCACCGAGCACCCTTCTGGCTCTGATCTTATTTATTATCCAGAACCCGGTGTAGAAAATTTCCCAGAAGGAATTGTAAAAACCGTAAAAGAATGGCGTGCTGCCAATGGTAAACCAGGTTTCAAGCCTGAATAAAAACTGAACTAAATTTCTTTATATTTACCTCAGGCGCAATGTTAACGCATTGCGCAGGGGTAAACTCATCCCTGAAAGGAGTTTTATATGTCTGATGATGTAATGAAAAAAATCGATATGGTTGTGGCAAGCTATGATTCCTCTTATTTTACCTATGAATCTGTTGATGCCGGATTAAAATAAACCAATGAAAACGAATATTTTCGTGTTCCTCAGGGCAGTGAGGCCAGCAATGCGTTTATTTATTATCGTAAGGTTTCGGGGAAGGCGGTAGACGTTGCCGAAATAGTGGGTAGCCAGTATGTAAAATCAGAAATTCATTCTCTCTATGAAATTTGTGGCCGTGGTCCGCAGGTCTTTAATCTCTTTGATGCCAGCAGGATCACCGAAGGGAAATACGTCAATACGGTAGGCGCGTTGTCTGACAATGTGGCTTACTTCGCCAGTGACATGCTGCCGGTGCAGGATAACGCGCAATATGTCTTTACAAAACAGGTTGCCCATCTGGCGTTTTATGGCTTTGACAAAAAGTTCATCAGCTATGCCGGTGCGGTGGACGCCAACACGCCATTCACCACACCAGAGGGAACGTTTTTTGTTCGCTTTTCCCAGACGCTATCAACGGGGGCTGATACGCAGGTACTGACCAAAGGCACCAGCGCACCATCGGTCTATATGGGCTATGGCTGGCGTGACTGGTACCGCCAGGATCTGAAGTCTCACCAGCAGACTGTGGAGTTATTCAACAAAAACTTTCCGGGCGCTAACCTGGTCAACCGAAACGAAGTGCTGATGGGTTATGCCCTGTCAACCAACGGCTCTGTGACTGCCAACAACAGTTATTATGTGACTGATTTTATTCCTGTGGCACCGCTGGCAACCTACATCTGCAACAAGGCCAGTAACGTTGTCTGCTGTTACGATGTGACCCTGAAAAAAGTGGATGTTCTCAGCATTCACACCAACACACCGTTCACCACGCCTGCGGATGCGGCATACATCCGGTTGCATGCAACCCCGCTGAACAGTGCTGACACGCTGATGCTGTTGCACGGCAGCGATATGCCAGCGGATTATGTTCCTTCTGGTGCCCCTAACAAACAGGACATCACGCAGACATCGTTGCAGATTTCCCGCGCACCCTCAATGCGGCATTGCCGGCAGGGCGCAATCTCTTTGACAAGAGCCGTGCTCAGGTGGGTTATACCGTTTCATATCAGAATGGCGCCGTGGGCCAGAATGCCACGTATGCCATCACCGATCTTATCCCGGTGACACCTGGCGGCCACTTTGTCTCTTCCTTCGGTACTAACTCCCTGTGCTTCTACAATGCCAGCGGTCAGTTTATTTCCGGTTCAAAAGACTACAGCAGTTCGGCACGTACGCCAGTTTCGGTGCCGGAAGGTGCATGGTTTGTGCAATTTCAGGTCACGCCAGTTAATCGCCTGGAAGCACTGATGGTAACGGAAGGGGATGCAGAACAGACAGGGTATATCCCGTTTGGTGGCAGCAGCAATGCGTTGCCTGGTCAGGGGAAAAAAGTCCTCTGGCTCGGGGACTCCATTACCCACAGCGGTTTCTATATTCCGTTTGTCCTGAAAGAAACCGGACTGACGACGCTGGCAAACTACGGCGTACCGGGGCTGGGGATCAGAACGATGTCGGACCCGCTTACCGCTGAGACCATTGCCAGTGCAGACCTGATTTCGGTATTCGGGGGGACAAATGATTACGGCGGTAATCGTCCCCTGGGTACGCTTGCCGATTGCCGAGTGGACTATGACGAAGCATCAGGAAAATCATTCTACTACGATGTATTTTATGTGCTGAATACTTACATTCCCCCCGTTTCCGGTTAGACAAAAAACCGTAGTAGCGCACCATTTTAAAATGCTTCGCCGGCACGTGGCTGATATAGCGCCCGATCACCCCTTCCTGCGTCAGCATTTGCTGCCGATGCTGCTGCGTCCGGTGGTCGTAATAGTGGTGCACCACGGCGCCGCCGCTGTAGTGCCTGAGCTTTGCCGCCGACACCGGAGGCCGCTTCAGGTAGCGGCCCAGGTATTTGACGCTACACCAGGCGCCCCGGGTCTTCTTCGCGAAGTGGATCTTCCAGCGGCGTCCGTACTGCGCCTGCAGACAGCGCTTCCACTGTTTTTTGTCGCGGATGTGCCCCAGTCCCGGCAGGCTGCCGGGAGCTATCAGGTCATAGCTGTGGCGCAGCAGGCGGATGACTACCCCGCGCCAGATTTTCTCCACGGGCTGTTTCTTAAAGAAGAGGTTGCGCCGGACGCCATGTTTTATATCCAGCCCGCCGCGGGTGACGGACAGATGAATATGCGAGGGCTGGTTAAGCTGGTGACCGTAGGTGTGCAGGGCGCTACGTTCCGACTTATACCCCAAGGAATTTAAAGGGGAGCGCCTCTTTATACTGGTCGTTTGCCATTCCGGAGTAGATTTTCGTCTGGTTCGGTCCGAGATCTAACTTCATGACTTTCCCGGTTTTCTCGGAAAAATCGAGCTTTTTTAAATCGGTCCAGAATATATTAGGTGCCAGAGCTGATTCAAAGAAGTACAGTCCACGTTTCTGATCAGCAACGGTGCGCCAGCGGGTAGAGGAAATATTCGGCTCCCCGGGGGTGGAAATGCCGTAGGGAACGGAAACATTGCGGATAACGCTAAAGGTACTGGCGATTACCTCTACTGCATTTTCCGTTTTAGGAATGGCGTTCACGTAGAAGCTGGCACGCGCAAAGCGATCCGCAGCGCGGTTGGTACCCGGCAACATCACGCTACCGCCAATCTGCCGCCAGTACTCTTCCATCGCCAGCTGCTTCTCAAAGATAGGTGAGTTAGTCATCACCTGATAACTGCGACTGTGATGGATAACCTGCTTACCGTCGATGTATTCAATGATTGCACTGTCTCCTGTCGCATCAGACAGAGAGAGATGTAGCGTGGCCAGACGCTCCTCCCCCGGCACCTTATCGGTCACGATACTGAAAGGTTCCTTGTGCAAAGCATCAACGGCCTCCTGAACGGTGGCGAAATTATCCAGCACATACTGGGCCCATGCGGCAATGGTCAGACCGGGCTTGCCAGGGGCGTGGGTCGGGTAAGACGATTCCACCAGCCATAACATGTTGGCTACCATTCCGGCTTCGTTCATTCCGTCGGTGGTGGAGATATCGTAGCCCGAGGCAATCACGCTGCCGTACTTGGATATCCACTTCAGGGAGTTTGGCCCGGTTTCTCCTGTGCGGTGCATCCCGCGGGGGAAGACCCAGAGGTTGGTGCCCACATCCACTTTCCAGTCCATCGAGCGGGCGGTAATCACGTTATCGTCCGTGCCTGTATAAACCACCCGGGTACATGCTTCAACCACCGGGACCAACAGACCAGCGGTAAGCAGTGCTGCGCTACAGGTTAAAAAAAATGAGTTTTTTTTCAATTTCATAGTGGTTTTTTCCCACCTTTTTTCTGTGTTAATTTCGAATTATCAGTATATTAATGTAGCAACATCCGTCATTATTTAATGCAATCGCGTTTATACAATTAAATAAATCCACAAAAAAACACCGCCTTCACGCGTTGAAATGACAAGGAACGATCTTGTGAACCGACTTGCTACTTTCGCTGTGCTGCCTCTCTGCTGGATCTCATCCACCTGTGCAGCCCCCCCGTCGGCCCCACCAGATGCCCTTGGTGGATATCAGGCGACCAAACCAGACTGGGCGCTGCAGGCGACCCCTTTTCTCTGGGCCGCGAGCCTAAGAGGCAGTATATCGCCCTTTCAACGCGGTTCAACCGTAGACGTTGACAAATCCTTCTCGGAGGTACTTGATAAATTGAATCTTGGTGGTTTTCTGGATCTTCGGGCGCGTTATGATCGCGTCGTCTTCTCCGGAAATCTGATGTATGTCGATACCACTGGCGGTCATGCCAGTGGCCCGCTGTCGGCGTTTCAGATCCCGGGATTTGGCGTCACTATACCCCCCGGATCACACATAGATGGCAAGATGGATAGCACACAGTTTATGGCAACCCTGCTGGGCGGCTATCGGGTAATGGACAACCCGGACTTCACGTTTGATCTGCTTGGCGGTATCCGGTTCTGGCACGTTGCCAATGAGATTACCGCTACGGTAACCCATCCCCTTATCGGGCACCGAACCGCTTCATACAGTGAAGATTTTTCCTGGTTCGATCCACTGGTCGGTGCACGGATCTTCGTACCGCTGAACGGGGCCTTCTCACTCCAGTCGGAAGCAGATATCGGTGGGGCTGGTATCGGCTCGGACTACACGTGGTCGGTGCTGGCCAGCATCAATTACACCTTTACGGGTAACCTGTCGGCTTCGGTCGGCTACAAGGCCCTGAAGGTGGATTATGACCATCATGGCCACGTTTATGACACCCTGCTGAGCGGTCCGGCGATCGGCATCACCTGGCGATTCTGATGACGTCAGATAAAAAAGGCTCAGCCCGGAACAGTTTGAAAACAAAAACCTCGCTTAGGGCTGTGTCCACATTACGTGGGTAGGATCATTCATCCCGAAATCGACCGTTGAAACTCTCAATAAATCCGTTCTGCGTTGGCTTACCTGGCTGGATAAGTCGCAACTCCACACCATGCTCAAAGGCCCATTGATCGAGCGCGCGGCAGGTAAATTCCTGGCCCTGATCGGTTCTTATTGTCGCCGGATAGCCACGAAAGAGCGCGATGCTGTCCAGAATACGCGTTATCCAGGCTTTACACCGGGCAAGGCAGAGTATTGTTAATCATCGCACTGTGACAGTCTGTCAAATAAGAGGGCTGTTACTTGACCGGGGGATCCCCATTGGCAGTGCTGTCTCCAGAGCTCGCCGGGCTATTCCTCTTATCCTTGAAGATGCAGAAAACGGTCTGGGCCCCCGTATGCGCAGAACAATTGCGGAACTCTATGATCTCTTTAATGATCTCGAGCGTCGGATCCATTTTTTTGATAAGGAAATTGAAACAGTATTCAGACAATCAGAAGCCTGTCAGCGTATTGCCAAAGTTAAAGGTATTGGCCCTAAAACGGCCACGGCCGTTGTTGCTGCTATTGGCAAAGGAACTGAATTTAAGAATGGCCGTCACTTTGCTGCATGGCTGGGTCTGGTTCCACGCCAGCACTCGAGTGGCGACAGTCAAGTGCTGATGAATATGACGAAAAAAGGTGACAAGCATCTACAGACACTTTTTATTCATGGTGCCCGCGCAGTCGTCAGGGTTGCCTCGAATAACAATGAGGGTTATATGAATCAGTGGGTTAACCAGTTAAAGGAACGGCGCGGATTTAATAAAACGACCGTGGCGGTCGCTAACAAAAACGCGAGAATAATCTGGTCGATGCTGAGAAATGAGACCGGGTATCAGGTAGTTGGAAGTTAGTACCCAGCCAGACGAGTTGCAGTGTACTGAAAAATGGTGACAGGCTGCACCTGCACAATCGGAACCTGATTTTTATACTGACCTCAGAGGCCGTCCAGTTGGTGAGGCGATTGTGTGCGGATTACCCATTTGGGCACAGGTTTTCCTGATGCCGGATAGATGTAAGCAACAACCCAAAACCAGATTCAGTACTTGCAAAACGGAGATAGTCCATAGATGTAAAAGGTGGCGTCGGAAATGGCGTGCTTACGGCAGAGCTCACGGGCAGAAACCCCGGCTTCAGCCTCGCGGAGAATACTGATGATCTGTTCGTCGGAAAAACGCTTCTTCATGGGGGGCTTCATGTGGCTTATGAAGACATTACTAACATCGCGGTGTATTAATCAACGGGGAGCAGGTCAGAAAACTTAAACCAGATGTAATCTGACAGATACCTGTGTAAATAACCGGTAACTGCCAGATCAGGCTTGAGCTTATACAAGGTAGTAATGCGTTTTCAATGAATACTGAGAGATGAAGTGCCATCCAGATGGCTCGTTATCTCTTATTTATTCATCGACCCCATAACCGCCTTCCAGGTTATAAAGCCACCGCTCAGATTATATGCCCGGAAGCCGTGAGCCTGCAGAATACGGTATGCCACATGCCCGCGCAGGCCACTCTGACACCCTATAAAAATCTCTTTATCTTTAGGCAATTTTTCAAGGTTCTCCCGCAGGGAATCAAGAGGAATGGATAGCGCGTCAGGATATTCACCAAATTGTTTCAGTTCTGCAGGAGAGCGAATATCAAGTAAACAATAGCTGCCCGGTTCCCGTTGTAACACATCGCTGACATGACATATGACCGTATCTCCTTTAATTACATTTGTCGCCACCATACCAGCCTGGTTAACAATGTCCCTTGCACTGTTAAAAGGAGGAGCATAAGTAAGCTCAAGATGCTCGAGATCTTTGACGGTAAGCCCCGCGCGCTGTGCAACAGACAGGACATCGATTCGTTTATCAACCCCTTTTTTCCCTGACGCCTGGGCCCCGAGAATTTTACCGGTATCGGGGCTGAACAGCAGTTTCAGACTGATCATTGTTGCCCCAGGGTAGTAACTGGCATGATCCGCTGCGTGGACGTAAACCTTCTCGTATCGGGTGCCATGAGCTTTCAACTGTTTTTCATTCGCACCGACGCTGCCAATACTCAGCGAAAATACCTTACAAATGGATGTGCCCTGACTGCCATGGTAAAGGCTATGGCGATCAAGCATGTTATCAGCAGCAATGCGTCCCTGGCGGTTGGCTGGCCCTGCCAGAGGAACATTAGCGGGTTCCTGAAAGACAAGGTCAGGTGTTTCAACTGCATCCCCCACGGCGTATATGTCAGGGATACTTGTCTGCATACAGGCATTGACACTTATGCCTCCCCGTTTACCCACTTCGAGCCCGGCCCCTTTGGCAAGGGTATTCTCAGGTTTTACTCCGATGGCGAGAATAACCATGTCGGTTTGCAGAAACCCACCGTCAGAAAGTGCAACGCGGAATCCCGTTTCTGTCCGCAGTACCTCGTTGAGTGCTGTTTTAAGGCGCAGATCCACGCCATGACTCCTGATTTCCTGATGCAGAGCAGATGCCATTTCAGGATCAACCGGAGCCATAACCTGTTCCCCCATCTCCAGCAGGGTCACACTGATCCCCCTTTCGCTCAGTGCCTCCATCACTTCAAGTCCGATAAACCCCCCACCGACAAGCGTGGTGTGAGCTACGTTATGTTGCTCAATCCACGCCTGGATAGCATCCATGTCAGTAAGATTTCGCAGCGTAAAGACACCATCTTCCTGTAGCCCGGGTAAAGGGGGAACAACCGGAGCGGCTCCGGTACTGAGGAGCAAACGATCCCATTCTTCGCTATAGACCTCCCCTGAGGTCAGATTTTTAACCATCACCGTTTTATTAACCGGGTCTACTGACGTCACTTCATGATATGTACGGACGTCTATGTTAAAACGGGATTTAAAATCCTCCGGGGTTTTCAGAATAAGTGACTGTCGTAACGGAATTTTCCCGCCTATATGATAAGGCAATCCACAGTTGGCGAAAGAGACATCGCTTCCCCGCTCAAATACAACAATACTGACATCCTCTGACAATCGACGTGCTCTGGCTGCAGCGGATGCCCCGCCGGCAACACCACCAACAATAACTATTTTCATTAGATCCTCTCTGTTCACTCAAGGCAAAAATTCCTGCCAGCAAGGCGCTGCAGACCTGACGTACACTGTGGCAAAATTATGATGCCATTAGTATACTAAATTATATTATATAAAAACACATAGTGTTAGGGGGCTGTAGTGCTTATGAATGAAGACGCCAGGCGTCAAACCGATATGAAAAATGCAGCTCTGGGGGCAGCAGATGTATTACGGGGACTGGCCAATAGCGATCGATTATTGTTGATGTGTCAGTTAAGCCAGGGGGAAGCGAATGTAACCGAGCTGGAAGCCGCTGTCGGTATTACTCAGCCGACTCTGTCTCAGCAGCTTGGTGTAATGCGTCGCCTAAAGCTGGTAGCGACCCGGCGGGCAGGTAAGATGGTATTTTACCGTATTGAGGATAAACGTATTATGACGTTGTTGAATACCTTATATGATCTTTACTGCCCGCAGGCAGACACCGATAACGGAAGCCATAACAACGAATAACATAATTTTCCTTTTCCCGAGAGCCATTTTATCAGTGGATCATTAACCCTGTTCAGGCTGTGAAGCGCTTTCCTCATGCCTGATCGGGGGGCCGTAGTAGCCCCCATTTCAACAGCGACTTCCTGTTATTGTATGCCAAGTAAATCGACAAGTCGTAACGCTTCAAACTCATCTTCTTTTAAATGAACACGTTCAAGCTGACTCATTGGTCGCATATTGGGTTTAAAACAAGTATCCGTGTGGCGGCCAAAGATGTTACGGGGGATTCAGGGTTCTCGCACGAAGTATTTTTATTGGCATTCACCAGTGGAGAGTTTTTTGCTTTGCACCTTGAGTCTGTAAGTGTGCCGCAGAACAGGGGGAACGATGTGAAAAGAATATAGCGCTATTAGGTGTTCAATTTAATATATTGTGCTCCGAGTTCAACAGTTTCAATCTGTAACATCCACAGTTCTTCTTTTTAGAAATAAATCAGAACATATGGCCATTTGGAATGTTTTGCTATCGGATACTTTATCTAGTGGGGAAAGATAAGATCGTCAAAGATGAAGTTGTGTCCAATAGCTATGTCCTAATCAAATAACCTCTGAAGAGGGATTATTCTCAATCACTTTATCAAACCTTGACCAAAGTATATTGAAAAAATCCGACTATCAATCAGTATTAATGGCTTTTCTTTAACACATGCTACAATGAGCGACGATACTATATTATGAATACAGGTTGTGATCATCTTCCAGAACAATACACGTTGTTGTTTATCACACATTTGAAACTTGTTTTTTCGATGATAATACCTCTTGAAGATAAAATATTAATCATTGGAAATAGAGGTGACATATTCAATTTCATCACGAAGTTTTATGAGTTCATGAAAATATCCTGACATTTTCTCATCGCTGTAGCCCCTGGCATGTTTATCAATGCATTCATTGAGATTAGCAAGCAGATAAAGATGAAACGGTATCACTCAAAGAGCTTCTTTCTTCTGCCTGGTCGTCCCGGGGCATGAGCGTGTCCAATAACACTATATATCAGAACATATCTATTCTTAGAAAAACGCTTGTGAATGTTGGGTTGTCTGGGGATCTAATAAAAACCGTTCCTAAACGTGGTTTCATGATTTTATCTGAAAGCTTTGCAGACTTCGTTTCCAATTCTGGAACCGAAAACAACTCATCTGTAACCTCAGATAATAAAAACAGAGCAAGAAGACTTTTATCAAAAACAGTGACTCCTCTGGGTTCTTTTATCTCAATTTCAATAATATTGTGCAGTTTATCTTTTTTTGTGGCTTTTCATTTAACCGTATATAAAAAAACAAATAACTTGAAGTATATTTACCCTGATTTTTATGAATTGCATCAATACGGTGACTGTCATTTGTACAGGAATAAATCGGTAAGGGATAATTTTTTTTTGAAAATTTTGTTGTGGATCATGGGCTCAAATGTGGCGAGCAAAAATGGTGGTATATTTTTAACTATCCTCCCGCATCACGAACTTTTGTATTGCGTTGTACATCTGATTTATTTTCCCCTGAAAAAAATGGAGGCGTTATTTGCCTCTCAGATTATTACTATTAAGGTGATAATAATGTCAAAAGTAAGTAGGTTGAAGGCTGTGATTTGTATTTCGCTTATGATTGCGTCCTGTTTTATGGGCTACCTGTATGCTATGAGTGACAGAACAAAAGATGGTTTTTTCTGTACATCAGATGGGAGCTTCCATACACAGAATAAAACATTAAGTGCTGTAATTAATTTTCATATGCAAGATGGAGAAGGTTTTATGACACTTGAGGGCAAGTATTTTGAAAATGATAATAAAGTCTCAAATGTCAGTTTGCAGAGACAATTCAGCTACACTGAAAAAAATGGTGAATACTTGCTAACGCAAGATGGTAACGACGTATTAGAAGTGTCTGAGGGTGATAAAAATATTTTAAAGCAATTCATTGCTGACTTCTATTTTACTAAAAATACTGGCGCTCATCATACCAGAATAAAAAAATTAAGAAATAACTTGTGGATATTTACTCCGGCTCCAGTTCCTTATTTTGTTTGTGCTGATTACTGAGGTGAAAATGTTTTAAATATAGTTTTTTGGGTTATTCCACACAGGAGTTAACTGCAAAATACGTTACGCCTTTGTGTTTAATTATATCGAGTGTGATTACAATCGGTGGCGATGCCACAGTGTCCGTGGCGGCCCCAGCCCGGAACAATTTGAAAACGAAAATCTCGCTCAGGGCTGTGTCCACATTACGTGGATAGGAGCAATTCAGTGCAGCCCTGGGCAAATATTTAATTTGGGGGCTGCACTGTAAGTTTCATGTAAGTAATGTTATCAGGTAAAAACCTGCTGCGGTCATGAGCAGCGACCCCACCGCGTGCACCAGTACGGAAGTTGCATATTCTGGCCCAACGTGAACACCAATTCTGGCGGAACGTGAACGCAGTTTCTGGTTTTACGTGAACGCGTATTCCGGCGGAAAATACCCCGATTTTGCACCATGCCCAGAATCCCTGTTCATTTTGCCAGAATCGGTGTTCACACGACCGGAATTGCCGTTCACATCGCCAGAACCATTCTTAACGCATTGATTTTTGATGCTATATCTATCCCTTTCATTCCAGGGAGTGATATATGCCAAACAAGAGAATCGCAATGCGTAAAATCCATGAAATTTTAAGGCTGCGTTTTGAAGTCGGCCTGTCCTTCCGCC
>NZ_FMBC01000078.1 GCF_900094795.1 Kosakonia oryziphila | reverse complement strand
AGAAAGCGTGGTCTGATGCTTCTTAACCAGCTGCGGCTCAAAGGTGCCGTTACGATCGCGCGGAGTTGCCAGTTCGAAGCTGCCGGTCGGCGCTTTGATGGTCTTCTTACCGGAACCATTTTTACGGTTGGCTTCCACATCCTGAGCCAGATGTGAATCAAGCTCAGCAGCAAGAGCGGCTTCAGTTAACTGTTTGATTAATGGCGTTAAGATACCATCCTTTCCGGTTAATGCCTGACCGGACTGGAGAGCCTTAAGTGCTTTGTCAAAATCGAAGGGCTGGGACATGTGTCATTCCTTTTTGATTGTATATTACTGGAATGACACAGAATTTCTAACACTCCCACCAGATCTGACAATTACCGATTATTTATACAGGTATAGGTCAGATTACAGTCTCAAATTATGGGCGAAAACACCTTTGAACTTCATCTGATAAAGAAAAATCAGACGTATATCCAGTTGTGCATCACCCATATAGCGCGGCCGCTTCGATGTTTTGGACGGGCCCACACCAACTGACTTCATCGCTATATATTGGACACATCACTCGCCCACATCATCCGTTCACCGCGCTTTGCTGTGATCTGATAGGGCACAACCCATAATTTCAAAGTGTCCGAGAACGAAAAATGCTGCGGTATCGGTCGGGTAAAGTCATCATGAGCAGGGTAAATCAGGTACATCTCGCCTGTTCCACCAAGGTATTTTTGGCCGTAGGCAAACATTTGATAAAAATCGGATTGCGCCAGTCCATAGAGTGATTTTTTTTGCTCAGTGCCATTCACCAGCTTCCATTTTGTATCCATCACCATTTTGGTTTGAACCGGGTGGCGTGACTGAATAAGCAGGTCCGGGCGAAGCTTAAAGCAGTCGCAGGCCCCATGTTTCACCAGGGAATAAGTGGCAGCCTGCGATTTAACGTTGAGGTGAAGGGGTAATTCATCGGGGAGGGTTTGTGCAACAAAAGACTCAAACACCGCTTCCATAGGGAACAAGAGCGATATGGCTTTGGTGTTTCCCTGCAAGGCACTCGGGCTCATCCCCCGAAGGATCAACTGTGCCCAGGCCATTGGCTCGTTGTAATGGGCCATACCACGCTCAAGGCGTAAGCTCTTTATATCGTTTTCAATATCCCGACTAAATGGAATACCGTCAAACGCAAAGCGCAATTCGTAAAGCCAGCGTTGATTCTCTGATGACAGCTTCAGACTAAGTAGCTTATCCAGCGCGGAGTGTAAGAGCCGGTTGGCTGAACAATCCGGCATGTAATCATCATAATCAACACAAAACTTATGGCGATTCATTGCGTTATGCCGCAACTGTGCGGAAAGCATCAGCTTGCCCTTCATAAAAGGCAGATTGCCTTGCTCGTTCACATAGTCGGATCGTAAACCCTGTTTCAGTAACTGGCTGACGCTATTCAAAAACTGGCTGATAAAAATCTCGAGCAAAGGCATGTGCTGCGCCTGAAGAGTGGCCTGCTGGGTTTGAATATGTCGAAACCCAGGCAGGTGGCTTAGCATTGTGATAAATGTCTCTCGCGCACTCGTATTAGTGAGGTTTTTACCAACCTTAGGCAATATCTCAAGCTGAAAACCGTGGGGAGTAGAAAGCATCCCTGCGTAGTTTTGCACCTGTAGTAATTTGAAACCTGAGCGAGAGGTGAGCTTGAGAAACTGGCTTCCCTGGATGCTTGTCAGGCTAAGCGCTTCTAAATAATCAAAAACCTGTTGTGGGACCAGCTTTGCGCCAACGGAAGCCGCTTTTCCACTCCCTAACAGGTCATATTCAAAAACAGAGATCACTTCACCCATTGTTTACAGCCTGTTCATCAAGGGTGGCCTGCTGCGGCTGATAAATAGCCTGGTAAGCCTGTGGCCTGTTCCAGATCTCTTGATCGAATGCTTCGAGCTCGTAAGCTGTCGATTGCTGATCATGACGTTGTAAAGCATGGTTGTTACCAAAAAGCGTATCCAGGTCGTCTGTTTTTTCAATCACGAACTGTAGGCTGTCGTCTTGCTTTTGGTTGTCTGCCAGCACCAACCTGATTTTGTTCCAGTCATCGAAAAAGTATTCCTGTAACAGTGGCATGATCTTTTTCTGGAATGCGATCTTCAGTTGTTTAAACGCGGCCTCTTCATCACCGGCATCGAGTGCATGTTTTACCGGCATAAAAAATGCGTGCCCGAGCGTATGTTCACGATCGTAAAGTGCTTCGATGCGGCTGTTGAGTTTCTCTAGCAACGGCTCGAGTTCTATGCCTTTCACTTTCGTTCCACTCAGCAAAGAGAGATCAGGCATCATCTCGACAAAGTCAAAGCGACGGCGCAAAGCCGTGTCCATAAGCGCTAAAGAACGGTCCGCTGTATTCATGGCTCCAATAATGTCGACATTGGCGGGTACGCTGAAGGGATCACCGCTATAAGACAATTGCAGGCTCATTGCATTAGACATACCCGCACGCTTGTCTACTTCGATGAGCGAGATCAGTTCGCCAAAAATTTTGGAGATGTTGCCGCGATTGATCTCATCAATGAATATGGCGTAACGATGGGCAGGATCGGCATTGGCCCGCTGACACAGCCGCATAAAGATCCCCGGCTCAATAGGGTAGGAGATATTGCCACTTTCGTCAGAGCGAGCGCGGATACCCTCAATAAATTCTTCATAGCCGTAAGATTGGTGGAAGGTAACCGCGGCAAAACGCTGGATGGCTTCGGCAGATTTAGGCCCTTGTTTTAACTCGGTATAAAGAGAAAGCAGCTCATCGACTTGCTCTAACTGGGATTCAACCAAAAACCATTCACTATCGGCAGTTTTGTCGAAGATCGCTGGTTCGCGGCGACCTTTGTAAGCAACAGTCGTTGATCCCGCTATAGTGAAGGATTGTAATGTCGCCCAGGCAGTTTGCGAAAAGTTGCTACTACGGCCATTCAACAGTGCCTTACGTTGGAACCACTGGTGTTCTGTTATTTGGCGAACTTTGGCTCGTTTTTCAAGGTCGAGCAGCACCAGTGTTATAACCTGCATCCAGTTCAATGATTCGAGGCGAGAATCCAGCCAGGCATCACTATCGGCTGGTGCAGCATGAGAGGTGTACTCTTTCATCTTTTGCTGCAATGTGAAGGTCTTGCCTGTGCCTGGCGGGCCAAAGTAGATCACGTTAGTGGGGGAATGTGGGATGGCCTTAACCTCGGCGTGCTTACTGCTGGCTGTGGATGTAGTGCCAGTTACTGTCCCCTGTTTTTGTTCATTATCGCGTTCGCAGAGCAATTCATAGAGATGCCAGATAGCCATATTCACGTAATAAGGATCTGCATTGGGAGATTGGGTGTGTATGGCTTGCTTCAATTCATGGTTTTTCTGTAACCAATTTCCGGTCAATGCTAAACCGAGATGAAATTGCTTATTCAGAAAATTTGCCGCTTTGGTAAACGCATTCTCATCTACTGTAGTGGTGCAAAACTCTGGTGAGAATGAGGCAAAGACACGGTTTCTTAAACTCCAGTACATACGCCTAAGCTGTCCGGTTTCTTTGGCCTGCAACAGCGCATTGCCTACATATTGGTAGGTAGCTTCATCCGCTTGCTGACGAACACGTTCGGTGAGTTCTCTAAACAATGGGATATTCTGCTCATATTCCGCTAAAGAGGGAACGCCCTGACGAATACTGGCAATACCGTTGTCACGTTCGTACCAAAGTCGCTTAACTAAATCATCCGTTTCAGGATTCGCGAATGTCGAGGTTTGCTGTAGCTGTATCGTAAATGCGCGGTATCGCTGATTCCACTCGGAAGAGGAGTAATCATTATCTTCAGCCAGAGTAGTAATCCATTCACCCAGTGTCAGCTTGCCTGCTTCGATGTTACCCACAAGATCCATCACGTGTTTCCTCTGCTTTTAAACGGTTCATTACTTAACGATGGTAATGCGTTCTGGCTGTTATGTATTGATCGAACCGTCTGCAAGAAAGAACTTTTATTTCGGCGCACTAACTATTGATACCTGAGGAAGTCCTCTCAGGAAATAATCCCCTGTTGCGATAAGCCCTCTGTCAGTAAAATTGACTGATGTCATGAGAACTCATCTTTTCCTCACTCTCCAGACAATACAGCAGCAGAAACCCCTTAAGATTCTCCCGGATCAGCCGTTATACCCGGATATGCCTGAGGAGTATCTCTATGAAAACCCTTCTTTTCTGCTTCATTATCTCCGGCCTGAATATCTGCGCTGCCGTGGGCATGACCGGAACAATCCGGTTTACAGGTGCGATTCTGGAGCCAGCCTGTGTTACCGACGTCAGTGTTCAGGACACGAGAATACAGTGCTCCCGCAGAGGCCAGACGCGCCAGATACGCTATCCTGCAGGCGGGGCAGAAAGTACCTCGCCTTACCAGCTCGCCACGGTAACCCAGACCGGCGGCAAGCAGAGACGCGATATTACCCTCGTGTACAGGTAGCAGGGCCGGCCTTACTGATAGACAAGCGTAAACGTGGCGCTGGCGTTTGCCACTCCCGGCGTGATGTCGCTGCTTGTCTGATAATATCTCGCCTGAAGGGGAATGCTGTATGTCCCTTCTGATGCTGCTGTACCCGTACTGATAACTGTCGAGAGCGGCAGGGGCGCATTATTGTAAAGCAACTGAATACCCACGCCGGTGGCGCTGCCTGCGCCGCCGGCCAGATTCAGCACTCCCTGGGTGGCATTCTGCGCGCTGCCGTCTATTTGCAGGCTGACGCGGGTGCCGGCGTTGCAGTTCAGCGGAATGGTGAAACTGCGGGTGTTAGTGTCCCCCGGCCAGGTGCCCGGGCCGCTGAACACGCGTTTCTCCACCGTGCCCATCGGAACGGAAAGGGCGGTGTTGCCCACGGTACAGGCCACCGTGGTCACGTTAAACGCGGCAATACTGATTGTCGATTCCGGCAGGCTCCAGCTCTGCTGATTGTTACGCAGAATAAATGCACTGACCTGCCGCGCACTCACCGTACCGGTGCCGGTCGTCTGCGCCGTCTTGTAAAACTGAATGCGGGCCTGGGCTTCCAGGGGCTGGTATTTAAAGATACCGTTGACAGAACACATCCGGGCGTTATTGGCATTACCATCCATCGTATTTCCTCCGCCCACATATATAGTATTACTGCAGTTGTTGGTTAAGGTGGCCCCCACTGCATACCCGATACCCGCGATGTTGGTGCTGTAGACGCGGCGACCATTAATCGTCGTGACATAGGTCCCGTATCCTTTTACGCCTGATTCCTGATAGGTCAGGGCTGGTGCCGTGTTCGTGCAGTTATAGCTCTGCACCACGCCGGACACCACATCGCTGCCGATCAGTGCGCCCACCGGCAAATCCCGCTGCACCGTGACCGGCGGCGGCGTCAGGACAGTCGACGCCGTCACTCTCGTGCACTGATACGCACAGGCATCCGTGGTGGCAAGGGCAAGCAGTCCCCCGCAGGCAATACTCAGTGATGTTATGTTCATAATCCGGTCTCCCTTACCGGCATTGCGAGGTGATGAAGTGGACGCCCGGTTCATCCGTGCGGGTATCATAAGCGGCTTCACATCGTCCCCCTTGCCACTCGACGCTGACCCTGCCGCGCGGCGGTACGCCACCGAGATAAACCTGACGGTGATCATCCACGATGCCGGACACCGTCTGGCGTCCGCTGACCACGGAGGCCCTGGCACCGAACGGAATCGGCAAGGAAGACGTCAGCGTCAGCATGATTTTCTGTCCGTAAGTGGTGGGAAAATCTGCAAGCACCAGCGCTCCCTGTCCCGGAATAACCGTCCGGGTGTCCGTGACCACATCCACGCGATCTGCCAGCGTACCCGTGTTGAGCCTGACAACATTATGACGGTAAGGTGCCAGGTAGGGCACCACGGCATAACCCCGGCTGTCAGTATGGACGCCGGGGTTGTTCTCTACCTTCACGTCCGCCGCCTTTTCCGCCCTGACCAGAGCCAGCGTGTCACCCAGCGGCTGCGACAGTGTCAGCCCGTAGGGATGCACAACCACACCCCCCATGGCACCATAATTGAGCTGTCGCGTATGCCGCGTATGGTTATAACCCGCCTGATACTCTCCGAATGCGGCTTTATAGTCGGCGGTCGCGCTGCCCGTTGCGCCATTGCCGCTGCTGGCGTAGCCCTGCTGGACGTTGTAGTTGAGGTTATTGTCGGCCAGCGCTGTACCGGATATGCCAGCCGATGCCACGGACGCCCCGTGGTCAGCCTGGCTGGCCGACAGACTGAGCCAACTGGTGGGCAGGAAACGGTCAAGCGGGACCTGAACGGACAGCGACAACACCCGGTCTTTCTGGCTGTAGTAGGGCGATTCTGCCCATGAATAGTTGAGGGCGTAGTTCACCGCATTATGGCTGATATTGTAGCCGAGGCTGAGGTTGCTTTCCCTGCCGCTGGCACCCCAGTACCGTTGCCGATAGGCCGACACATACAGGCTGCCGTAGGCACCTAGCGTCTGATTCACGTTCAGTTGTGCGCGGCTACGCTTGTTGTGCTGTGCACGCCAGAGGGCATAGTCACGTTGCGCCTGTTCGGCTTCGGTGAGCGCATCACTGCCGGAAGGGTGTGGCAAAGTATCGTAGTAGCCGTTGGCCTCGTTAAAATCCAGGTAGCCGGAGGTGGAGTAACGGTATCCCGCCAGAGTGACGGTGGTACCGCTTTGCGTGAAATCTTTTGCGTACTGAAAACGAAGCGAGGCACCCTGCTTATCCAGCCCGCTGAGCTGCGCTCTGGCCAGCGTGCCGTCAACCGATACGGACCCCAGGCTGCCCAGCCCCTTTCCCACCCCGAGACTGCCGGCCACATAGTCACCGGAAACCACCGAGCCGCCGTAAAGCGTGGTGGCATAGGGCAGACCATATATCCCGGTCGCTTGCAGAAATGTCGGTTCATGACGGGCATGGTCTGCCTCTCCGGCAACGCGGTACTGACCGGCCGTGACCGAGTATCTGATGCGGCCTTCGCGCAGCATGACGGGCACGGCCGAAAAGGCCTGGGTAAACTGGCGTACGGTGCCGTCCGCTTCGAGGATCGAGACACTGAGGTCGCCGCCCGGTGCGGTCGGATACAGATCGGTGATAGCAAAGGGACCTGGCGGCACGTAAGCCTGATAGATGATGTTACCGTCCTGTTTCACCGTAACGCGTGCATTGCTTTGGGCAATGCCACGGACCTCGGGGGCGAACCCCCTTCGGCTTTCCGGCTGCATGTTATCATCAGACATCAGTTGCGCGCCCCGGAAGGCAAAGCTGTCAAAGACGTCAGAGGGCGTGTAGCTGTCACCTGCGATAAACTGCGCTTTCAGCGGTTTAACATCGTGCTGAAGGTAGGTATTGATGCTGTTCCAGTGGCGTGAGTGCGGCGTATCGGACCAGGACGAATAGTTCCGCAGGCGCCAGGCGCCGAGGTTGATGCCGCTGCGCAGGTTAAGATAGTTGCTCTGCCCGCTCCCGTTCTGGTAATCACTGTGGCTGCTGGCGCCGCTGTAGGCGTAATTCACAAAGGCCGCAGGAAGCCCATCATCCCACTCCTCAGGGGACACCGTCCCCCTGGCTGATGGGTGTAAGTACTCCTGGGGAATACTGATATCAAGGCGCTGCTGCGCAAAATCATAGCGGAGCTGGCTGTCCGGCAGATACAGGCTGACAGGCCCGCGCAGGGCACCGTTTCCGGCCTGCATAAAGGCGGGGGTGGCGCTGGCGCGTACGCCCCATAACACCAGATCCTCCCGGCGGAGATCCGGAGCAAGCCCGTTGCCGACCGGTCTGAAGCGGAGTTCCCTTTCGGCCACATAAGTACCGTTAAGGTAGATGTCAGTCCGGTATGTTCCCGGGAGCTGTCCGCCCGGACGTTCCAGCGCAGTCAGATCGATATCGCCCGTCTGACCGCTGCGCTTTTCAACCGCATCGGGATCAAAATAATCTTCCGCGAGCACCGGGCGCACAAACAGTGACATCAGGATAACGCTCGCAGCCGGTACCGGGCCGGGCCGCCGGCGGGCAAAAGGGAGAGTCTGCATACAGGGTTCAGCCTTGGTCAGATTTTCGCTTTTTTGACGTCAGTGATGCCGCCAAAGTCATTGAGGGTGCGCCAGGAAACCGTTCCGGCATCGCCTGCCGGGACGGCCAACGCCTGCTCCGACATGGGTTTCAGCGTGGGCGGTGTCTTCACCCGGACATTGCCGACCGTTAACTCATAAAAGGAGATGTGGTAGGGCGTGGGGTTAGACACGAACACCTGCCCGCCGCGACGCGTAAAGGTGATTTTTTCGTAAGCCGTGGCCGGGTCGCCGTTCAGACCCGTAGGTCGGTAAAAAAGTTTGAACACACTTTTGACGGAGATAAGTAGCCGGTTGGCCTCCTCTTTCGGGATGCCGGGTACCGTTTTAATGCTCAGCCAGAACAGTGATTCGCGGTCGGTGGGAAGCGGTTTGCCCGTATAAACGATCCGGACCGAATTCTGTGAATGCGGCTCAAGACGAAACAGCGGCGGGGTGGCCACAAAGGTGTTATCCCCGTCACCTGCGGCCGGATTTTTATCCACCCAGGCCTGGATCAGATAGGGCCTGTCGTCAGGGTTGCTGACGCTCATTGTTGCCTGCCGGTCACGCCCCTCATAGACAAGTCTTGACCCGCCTATTTCCACGCCAGCAGGGGATGCCACCGAGACCATAAACAGGCCCAGTGCAATCAGTGGACGAAACATATCAGTCTCTCTGAAAAAAAAGAGCCGCGAACGGCTCACAGGATCAGTTATATGTCACGGTAAACGCCGCAACGGTGTTCGCGGTACCCGCCCCGACAGTCGCATCCGTCGAGACATATTTCGCGATGTAATTGAGGGCGTTGGTGCCGGTAGTGGCGAGGGTGACGGGGGCGGAAACATTGCCCACCGGAATAAGCGTGGTACTGTCCTGCTCGTAGATCCCCACACCCACCCCGGTTGTGGTCTGTCCTGAGCTCAGGGCCAGCAGATTGCTGTTGCCACTGGCCAGCGGGCCGTCGAAACGGGTACTGGCTGATGTCACCGCGGCCGGACAGTCGGTCAGGTTGATAGTGAAGCGGGTGGAGGATGCGGTAGCCCCGGCCGCAGCGAAAGAGTTCGCGGAGACGGAGCCCAGGTTTACCGTCTGATTTGCCGATGCGGTATCGACCTTACAGGCCGTGTCGCTGATGTTTCCCGTGAAGTTGATGGTGCCGTCGGCGGCCAGCGCCGTTCCGCAGACACCGGCAGCCAGTGCGATGGTAATGAAAGTGATTTTTTTCATGACAGTCCTTTAAGGGCCACGGCCCCGTTATTTGTGGTCACTTCACATGTGGTGCCAACGCTGCATCCCTGCTGTATGACATCAGCCCGGTACTTCCCCTGGTGGCTGCCGGTTGCAGCTGGCGGCGGTCTGTTGGGCTTTTGTATTTTCACTTCCCGGTGATAAACGTGGCCTCCCACAGCGTGAAAGCTTATTTGTACAGTGAAAGGCGGAAACCAGGACGCATCCATCAAATCAGTTGCTCTGCGACTGGCTGGATGAACTGCAGCCGGGATAAGCCACATCTACTGTATGGTCAATATGATAGCCAAAAAATATTATGTATTTTTGTTACTATTAAAATTTGAAGTAATATTCTTTTTAACAATAAACCAACATTAAACAACGGATGTTAGGTTCTGTTTTTATGTTAAAAATTGGTTAAATATGTTGCATTATTTTGTATTTTGATTTTTTATGTCAATAATATTGATTAAGGAAAAGTTTACGTTTGCTAACGGACCATTAAGCCTGATTGCAGGTTCTACGCTGGCATTGTCTTAACTGAACTGCCATAGAGCCAGATTAGGTGATGAGATGCTATGTAAAGTGCTGAAGCCAGATCGGGTCATTAATCGGTTAGTAAAAGGAACAGGAAAGAAGCGCTGCCGTACTTTGGCAAAACGGATGCTGGAAGACCATGTGCAGACGGCGGATAGCATTTAAACGTACTCTCTTTCTGAAACTGATAAACAGTAAGAACGAAGATTGCAGGAAAAAGAACTTATTGATCTCACTCGTAGTATGCTGGTTTGTTATTATGAATAAATATTGAGAGGAATTGTTATAGCAGAAGAATAAATTTTTTATATCGTAGTTGTGCATACGCGTTGTCAACACACAGCTTTTATTTTTAGCGAGTGCACTTGTGGAATAAGTATTAAGATAATCAAAATTATCATTTTTCTATTTCCTGGATGTCAATTATTATAATAATTAAATAAGAAAAATTTTGTATATTAATTGGTAATACGTGTTGGTGTGCACTCCCATCTCTAAAAAATCAAAGCGCAAACTAATATTTAAGGAATTCCTTATTTCTTATTGCAATATTTTATGCATGATTATGCGCTCTGAGCTTTTATTCTGAGGATTAAATCGGTGGTGTGGTTAATTACTGCATTATCAGGGTAATTATTCGAGCTTTTTATGTGGTTATGGTAATGGACTGAGGGCGATCAACAAGAACGCGTAAAATTTATTCAGCTTTGAATTTTAAAAAAAAAGGATAGTAGGATGAAGCGGAAATATTTAACTATAGATGAGATTAATGCATTGCTGAAAACAATCATGCTGAAAAGTAAATCAGCTCGGGATTATTGTATGGTCAATATGGCTTTTATTCATGGATTACGAGTCAGTGAGCTTACTGCTTTAAAACTTGAGGATTACGACCCGCTTTCGCAAAAAATTTATATAAAACGGCTTAAAGGTGGGTTAAGTACAAGCCATCCATTATTACCGGCAGAAAATAAAATCCTGAAAAAATGGCTCGAGGAACGTAAAAGTTTTCCTGGCAACAATTTGCCATGGTTATTTTTGTCCCATCAAGGGAAAAAATTATCACGGCAGCGTTTTTATCAACTCTTAAGTGATTACGGACGATTAGCTTGCTTACCGGTTAATGTCCATCCACATATGTTAAGGCATGCATGTGGCTACACTCTTGCAGAATTAGGTAATGATACTCGTCTGATACAGGATTATCTCGGCCACAGAAATATACAACATACTGTTTTATATACAGCAGCTAACTCTGCGCGTTTTAAAAACGCATGGATCAAAAGAAAGTGCTGAAAGTATGAGGTGTAGTGTTTGACTTAAATATCAGAAATACACAGCTATGCTGCTCGCAAATATTTTTCGAATGAGTTGATGTGCTTAATGCTCTTAACTTTTAGCGATTCAAACTATTTATCCTGGCATCTTATTTAGAGAGTGTGCTGGATTTGCTCAATCTTGGTTAGCGTTTTTACCCTTCAAATATGAACGGGGATTTTATTGCCAACTGAAAATCACGTCCTGTGGGCGTGGTTTTCAACAAGTTTTGGCTCTGCCTTATTATCTTGAGGTTTAAATCTTACAGGACTGGGAAATTTCTTTTTAAAGGCTTTGGTGCGTCCTTTGTGGGTGCATTCAATGCTGCCTTCTATAAAAGCGGATTTTTACTTACGCCTGTATCTCCTGGAAAGTAATGCAGGTCGTGAATAACGCATTTACATCACCATATAAACTAATATGAGTATATTTTGTTTCAATATACTAGAAATTTCGCCGATCAATCATATACATAATGTTGAATACTGCATTGAACGCATAATAACAACATTTTGATTGTGGTTATTGTGATTCGATCTTGTCTGTTCTCTTTTTATTTGTATTTTTATGACTCCTTGTTATTGTTAACGGGTGTAGTGTATTGACGTGCTATTAAGCAGTGGTATCTGGTTATTAATAAATTATTTAAAGTGGAGGTGTAAAATGACGCAAAGAAAGCATTTAACCCAGTCAGAGGTGGAGAGGCTGTTGATGTCGGCAAAAGAAGGTCGTAACCCGGAAAGGGACTACTGTCTGGTGTACATGAGTTTTGTGCATGGGTTTCGTGTCAGCGAGACCTGTCAGTTACGGTTGTCAGATATAGATCTTCAGGAAAGAAGCCTGTTTATACGTAGGATGAAAAATGGGCTCAATACCAACCATCCTCTGCTGGATAATGAGATCCGTGCGATACGGGCCTGGCTGAGAATTAGAGAATCAATGCCTGGTGCAGATGGTGAATGGCTGTTTCTGTCTCGTCAGGGAAAAGCGCTGACTCGCCAGCGGGTTCATCAACTTATAAGTCAACTTGGTGTGGCTGCGGGAATTCCGGTGCCATCTCACCCACATATGCTGCGTCATGCTTGTGGTTTTGCACTGGCTGATCGTGGCGTTGACACCCGACTGATACAGGACTATCTGGGACATAAAAACATCAGACATACGGTCCATTATACGGCAAGTAATTCGGAGCGCTTTGAAGGAGTCTGGCAGGGTAAAATAAAGACAAAGAAGGGACAAATAGGACCAAACTGTTAAATGTAGTGTAATGAGCTAATTTCAAAAAAACAACATTTGATTTAAGTTAAGTTATTTTTTTATAACCTACTAAAAAATAATAAAAAAATACTGCTGTCACTCCCCTTTTTTTGGTCCGGCCCTTATTTCCATATTCATTAATTTAACATTACTCCTTATTTACCTCATTTTCCATTTCATTAACCTTATAAAGAGTAGTAGTTTTTCATTTCTGTGATAAGGCCCATAAACAGATTAACTATCTTTATAATTCAAATATGCAGAGCTTAATTCTGTTTTATCACGTCATTTGTCAGAATGGTCCTAAATGTAAAGTCTTTCCGCCCGCCTGGCACCCGTAAATGCCGGTGTCAGGTGACGCGGGAGAGAATGCTCCACCCGTTAAGATTTTTGGCGAAACAGACTGTCCTGGCCGTAACAGGATGTGTGGAGGTGCGGGGATGAGTGTGGCAGGCTGCAAAAATATTACCGTCCCGCTGAAGACCGGAGGCGCGCCGTGGTTCGCGGATGTGCTGTACCCGGCCGGCGTGCTGATAAACACCTGGACGCTTCCGGGGTGTGATGCCCTGTATGTTACCGTCAACGGGGTGATAACCATCAGCGGGATACCCCTGCGCGGACACTTTAATCCTTTCCGGACCCTGAACACC
>NZ_FMBC01000077.1 GCF_900094795.1 Kosakonia oryziphila | reverse complement strand
CAGCGCACTGACTTATCTGGCGGAAGGACAGGCCGACTTCAAAACGCAGCCTTAAAATTTCATGGATTTTACGCATTGCGATTCTCTTGTTTGGCATATATCACTCCCTGGAATGAAAGGGATAGATATAGCATCAAAAATCAATGCGTTAAGAATGGTTCTGGCGATGTGAACGGCAATTCCGGTCGTGTGAACACCGATTCTGGCAAAATGAACAGGGATTCTGGGCATGGTGCAAAATCGGGGTATTTTCCGCCGGAATACGCGTTCACGTAAAACCAGAAACTGCGTTCACGTTCCGCCAGAATTGGTGTTCACGTTGGGCCAGAATATGCAATGAGCTAATCTGGTGTTGAACAACCCCGGGGAAGCTGAAGAAAATGCGGGAGAATGTGAAACAATTTATCCTGCCGGAAAAGAGAAAACGGCCCAAAAAGAGGACCGTTCGAATCTCAAAAACCCAGTACACCGTTCACTCAAAACATCTTAAGTGAACGGTGTTACGCCGAAGCGGTTTTTTTATTAGGCGTAACGATTACTCGTTATCTGAACCACCCAGACCTGCGTTCAGCAGTTCTGCCAGGCTCGCAGTCGCATCTTCCGCAGTGACCTGCGGTGCTGCCGGCAGTTCGCCAGCGGCGCGACGGCGCATACGATCCTGGTGGTACGCATAACCGGTACCGGCCGGGATCAGACGACCCACGATGACGTTCTCTTTCAGACCGCGCAGTTCGTCGCGTTTGCCCGCAACGGCTGCTTCGGTAAGCACACGAGTCGTCTCCTGGAACGATGCCGCGGAGATGAAGGACTCGGTTGCCAGAGACGCTTTGGTGATACCCAGCAGATCACGTGCATAAGTTGCACTGATTTTGCCGTTCGCTTCCAGATCGCGGTTGGCGATCTTAACGCGAGAGTATTCAACCTGCTCACCTTCCAGGAAGTCGGAGCTTCCTGCGTTAACGATGGTGGCTTTACGCAGCATCTGACGAACGATAACTTCGATGTGCTTATCGTTGATCTTAACGCCCTGAAGACGATAAACGTCCTGCACTTCGTTCACGATATAACGGGTTACCGCGTGAACGCCACGCAGACGCAGAATGTCGTGCGGCGCTTCCGGACCGTCGGAAACCACGTCACCACGTTCTACGCGTTCACCTTCAAACACGTTGAGCTGACGCCATTTCGGAATCATCTCTTCGTACGGATCGCTACCGTCAACCGGCGTGATCACCAGACGGCGTTTACCTTTGGTTTCTTTACCGAAGGAAATGATACCGCTGATTTCAGCCAGAATTGCCGGTTCTTTCGGACGACGTGCTTCGAACAGATCCGCAACGCGCGGCAGACCACCGGTGATGTCCTTGGTACCGCCGGATTCCTGAGGAATACGCGCCAGGGTATCACCAGAGCTGATTTGTACGCCATCTTCCAACTGTACAATCGCTTTACCTGGCAGGAAGTACTGCGCAGGCATATCGGTACCAGGGATCAGAACGTCGTTACCCTGAGCATCAACGATTTTCAGTGCAGGACGCAGATCTTTACCACCGGCAGTACGTTCAGCGGAATCCAGAACCACCAGAGAAGACAGACCTGTCAGCTCGTCGGTCTGACGAGTAATGGTCTGGCCGTCGATCATGTCAGTGAAGCGGATGAAACCACTAACTTCGGTGATAACCGGCATGGTGTGTGGATCCCAGTTTGCAACGGTTTCACCGCCAGCAACCTGTTCGCCATCACCCTTCGCCATGACCGCACCGTAAGGCACTTTATAGCTCTCTTTGGTACGACCGAATTCGTCGATCAGCTTCAGCTCGGTGTTACGAGAGGTCACAACCAGCTTGCCTGCGGAGTTAACAACAGACTTCGCGTTGCTTAGCTTGATGCTACCTTTGTTTTTCACCTGGATGCTGGATTCAGCAGCCGCACGAGATGCCGCACCACCGATGTGGAATGTACGCATCGTCAGCTGTGTACCCGGCTCACCGATGGACTGTGCCGCGATAACGCCGATTGCTTCACCTTTGTTGATGATGTGGCCACGCGCCAGGTCACGACCGTAGCAGTGCGCACATACACCGAAGTCGGTGTCACAAGATACAACGGAACGTACTTTCACTGAGTCAACAGAGTTCGCTTCCAGCAGGTCACACCACTGTTCGTGCAGCAACGTGTTGCGTGGAACCAGAATGTCTGCAGTACCCGGCTTCAGAATATCTTCCGCAGTTACACGACCCAGTACGCGATCACGCAGTGGCTCTTTAACATCACCACCTTCGATAACCGGAGTCATGGTGATACCTTCGAGGGTGCCACAATCGTCTTCGGTCACAACCAGATCCTGCGCAACGTCAACCAGACGACGCGTCAGATAACCGGAGTTCGCTGTTTTCAGTGCGGTATCCGCCAGACCTTTACGCGCACCGTGCGTGGAGATGAAGTACTGGAGTACGTTCAGACCTTCACGGAAGTTCGCGGTGATCGGCGTTTCGATGATGGAGCCATCTGGCTTCGCCATCAGACCACGCATACCAGCAAGCTGACGAATCTGTGCTGCAGAACCACGCGCACCGGAGTCGGCCATCATGTAGATGCTGTTGAAGGAAACCTGCTGCTCTTCGACGCCGTCACGGTTAATCACGGTTTCAGTTTGCAGGTTGTCCATCATCGCTTTGGATACACGATCGTTCGCCGCAGCCCAGATATCGATAACTTTGTTGTAGCGTTCGCCAGCGGTTACCAGACCAGACTGGAACTGTTCCTGGATCTCAGCAACTTCGGCTTCTGCTTCAGAGATGATCTCGTGTTTCTTCTCTGGGATGACCATGTCATCAATACCAACAGATGCACCTGAACGCGCTGCATAAGCAAAGCCGGTGTACATCGTCTGGTCAGCGAAGATAACGGTCGGCTTCAGACCCAGAATGCGGTAACAGGTGTTCAGCATTTTGGAGATCGCTTTCTTGCCCAGCGCCTGGTTGACGATGGAGAAAGGCAGACCTTTCGGTACGATCATCCACAGAATGGCACGGCCAACGGTCGTGTCTTTCAGGCTGGTAATCGCCACGAATTCGCCGTTTGCATCTTTTTCGTATTCGGTGATACGCACTTTAACGCGCGCATGCAGAGAGGCCAGGCCAGCGCGGTAAATACGCTCAGCTTCTTTCGGGCCAGTCAGCACCATGCCTTCGCCTTTGGCGTTAACACAGTCACGGGTCATGTAGTACAGACCCAGTACAACGTCCTGAGAAGGAACGATGATCGGCTCACCGTTCGCTGGAGACAGGATGTTGTTGGTAGACATCATCAGCGCACGCGCTTCCAACTGGGCTTCCAGCGTCAGCGGTACGTGAACAGCCATCTGGTCACCATCGAAGTCGGCGTTATATGCCGCACAAACCAGCGGGTGCAGCTGGATAGCTTTACCTTCGATCAGTACCGGTTCAAACGCCTGGATACCCAGACGGTGCAGGGTTGGTGCACGGTTCAGCAGTACCGGGTGTTCGCGGATAACTTCGTCCAGGATATCCCAAACGACAGCTTCTTCACGCTCAACCATTTTCTTCGCGGCTTTGATGGTGGTGGCGAGGCCACGCAGTTCCAGCTTGCCGTAGATGAACGGTTTGAACAGCTCCAGTGCCATTTTCTTCGGCAGACCGCACTGATGCAGACGCAGGTATGGACCTACGGTGATTACAGAACGACCAGAGTAGTCAACACGTTTACCGAGCAGGTTCTGACGGAAACGGCCCTGTTTACCTTTGATCATATCGGCCAAAGATTTCAGCGGACGTTTGTTGGAACCGGTGATCGCACGACCGCGACGGCCGTTATCCAGCAGGGCGTCAACCGCTTCCTGCAGCATACGTTTTTCGTTGCGTACGATGATGTCCGGCGCCGCCAGATCCAGCAGACGTTTCAGACGGTTGTTACGGTTGATCACGCGACGGTACAGATCGTTCAGATCCGACGTAGCGAAACGACCACCATCCAGCGGAACCAGCGGACGCAGATCCGGCGGCAGCACTGGCAGAACGGTCAGAATCATCCATTCCGGTTTGTTACCAGACTGTACGAAGGCTTCCAGCAGCTTGATACGTTTAGTCAGCTTCTTACGTTTGGTTTCGGAGTTAGTTTCGTTCAGCTCTTCGCGCAGTTGTTCGCACTCTTGCTCCAGATCCATGCTTTTCAGCAGAGCCTGGATAGCTTCGGCACCCATTTTTGCGTCGAATTCGTCACCGAACTCTTCCAGCGCGTCCAGATACTGTTCTTCGGTCAGGATCTGGTTACGTTCCAGATTGGTCATACCGCCTTCGATAACCACATAAGATTCGAAGTACAGAACACGTTCGATATCGCGCAGCGGCATATCCAGCAGCAGGCCGATACGGGACGGCAGGGATTTCAGGAACCAGATGTGCGCGGTTGGTGACGCCAGCTCGATGTGGCCCATACGCTCACGGCGCACTTTAGTCTGGGTCACTTCAACGCCGCACTTCTCACAGATCACACCACGATGTTTCAGGCGCTTGTACTTACCGCACAGGCACTCGTAGTCTTTTACTGGCCCAAAGATACGGGCGCAGAAAAGACCGTCACGCTCAGGCTTGAACGTACGGTAGTTAATGGTTTCCGGCTTTTTCACTTCACCGAAAGACCAGGAACGGATCATGTCTGGCGAAGCCAGAGCAATTTTGATCGCATCAAACTCTTCGGTTTTAGTTTGCGCTTTCAGAAACTTTAATAAGTCTTTCACGGATTGGCTCCCGTCGGAGTTAGCACATTCCGCTACCGGGTATTACCCCGGCAGCGGTGACCTGTTTGAGCGAGAATTACTCGTCTTCCAGTTCGATGTTGATACCCAGAGAACGGATCTCTTTCAACAATACGTTGAAGGATTCCGGCATACCTGGTTCCATCTGATGGTTGCCGTCCACGATGTTTTTATACATCTTGGTACGACCATTGACGTCATCAGACTTAACGGTAAGCATTTCTTGCAGGGTGTAAGCGGCACCATAAGCTTCCAGTGCCCATACTTCCATCTCACCGAAGCGCTGACCACCGAACTGTGCCTTACCACCCAGCGGCTGCTGAGTAACCAGGCTATAAGAACCGGTGGAACGCGCATGCATCTTGTCATCAACCAGGTGGTTCAGTTTCAGCATGTACATGTAGCCGACGGTAACCTGGCGCTCGAATTGCTCACCGGTACGACCGTCGAACAGCGTGATCTGACCGGAAGTCGGCAGGCCACCCAGCTGTAACAGTTCCTTGATTTCGGACTCTTTCGCACCGTCGAATACCGGCGTTGCGATCGGCATGCCTTTGCGCAGGTTTTCAGCCAGACGCAGAACTTCTTCATCACTGAAGGTATTCAGGTCAACTTTCTGACGAACGTCAGCGCCCAGATCGTATGCACGCTGGATGAATTCGCGCAGTTTCGCGACTTCCTGCTGCTGTTTCAGCATGGCGTTAATCTTGTCGCCGATACCTTTCGCAGCCATCCCCAGGTGGGTTTCAAGGATCTGACCGATGTTCATACGAGACGGTACGCCCAGCGGGTTCAGTACGATATCTACCGGCGTGCCGTTTTCATCGTAAGGCATATCTTCGATCGGGTTGATCTTAGAAATAACACCTTTGTTACCGTGACGACCTGCCATTTTATCACCAGGCTGGATCTGACGTTTAACAGCCAGATAAACCTTAACAATCTTCAGCACGCCCGGTGCCAGATCGTCGCCCTGAGTGATTTTACGGCGTTTCGCTTCGAGTTTTTTCTCGAACTCGTGTTTCAGTTCGTCGTACTGCTCAGCCAGTTGCTCCAGCTGATTTTGTTTCGCTTCGTCGGTCAGGCCGAGTTCCAGCCAGCGGTCGCGTGGCAGTTTGTCGAGCTTCTCAGCTTCAACGCCGCCGGAAACCAGCACGGTATGGATACGGCTAAACAGGCCAGCTTCGAGGATCTGCAGTTCTTCAGACAGATCTTTCTTCGCCTGCTTCAGCTGCATCTCTTCGATTTCCAGCGCACGTTTGTCTTTTTCCACGCCATCGCGGGTAAAGACCTGAACGTCGATAACAGTACCGGAAACACCGTTCGGCACACGCAGAGAAGAGTCTTTAACATCAGACGCTTTTTCGCCGAAGATCGCGCGCAGCAGTTTCTCTTCTGGCGTCAGCTGAGTTTCGCCTTTTGGCGTTACTTTACCGACCAGAATGTCGCCACCGGTCACTTCCGCACCGATGTAAACGATACCGGATTCATCCAGTTTGGAGAGCGCTGCTTCACCCACGTTCGGGATGTCGGCAGTGATCTCTTCCGGCCCCAGCTTGGTGTCACGGGACACACACGCCAGTTCCTGAATGTGGATCGTTGTAAAGCGATCTTCCTGAACAACGCGTTCGGAGACAAGGATGGAGTCTTCGAAGTTGTAACCGTTCCACGGCATGAACGCTACGCGCATGTTCTGGCCGAGTGCCAGTTCACCAAGGTCGGTGGACGGGCCGTCTGCCAGCACGTCGCCGCGCTCAATTGGTTCACCCAGGTAAACACACGGCATCTGGTTGATGCAGGTGTTCTGGTTAGAACGGGTATATTTGGTCAGGTTATAGATGTCGATACCTGCTTCACCCGGGTACATCTCGTCTTCGTTAACTTTGATAACGATACGGGAAGCATCCACGTACTGAACGGTACCGCCACGTTTCGCCACTGCGGTTACACCGGAGTCGACAGCAACAGCACGTTCCATACCGGTACCAACCAGCGGCTTATCAGCACGCAGAGTCGGAACCGCCTGACGTTGCATGTTCGCACCCATCAATGCACGGTTGGCGTCATCGTGTTCCAGGAATGGAATCAGGGATGCACCGACGGAAACCACCTGCTGGGTGGAAACGTCCATATAGTCAACCTGGTCTGCGCTGAAGAGGCTGGATTCGCCTTTGCTGCGGCAGGTCACCAGATCGTCTACAAAACGACCTTCTTCCGTCAGGTTGGTGTTCGCCTGAGCGATGACATAGTTACCTTCTTCAATTGCAGAAAGGTAATGGATCTCGTCGGTTACCACGCCGTCAGTGACTTTACGGTACGGCGTTTCGAGGAAGCCATATTCGTTAGTCTGTGCATACACGGACAGGGAGTTGATCAGACCGATGTTCGGACCTTCAGGCGTTTCGATAGGACATACGCGACCGTAATGGGTCGGGTGAACGTCTCGAACTTCGAAGCCTGCACGCTCACGGGTCAGACCGCCTGGGCCAAGTGCAGAGATACGACGTTTATGCGTAATCTCGGACAGCGGGTTGTTCTGGTCCATAAACTGCGACAGCTGGCTGGAACCGAAGAACTCTTTCACGGCTGCGGAGATCGGCTTGGCGTTGATCATATCCTGCGGCATCAGGGTATCCAGATCGCCCAGAGACAGACGCTCTTTCACCGCACGCTCGACACGCACCAGGCCAACGCGGAACTGGTTTTCCGCCATTTCGCCAACAGAACGGATACGACGGTTGCCGAGGTGGTCAATATCATCCACTTCACCAATACCGTTACGGATACCGATGAGCTTTTTCATCACTTCGATGATGTCTTCTTTGCTCAGGATACCGGAACCTTCGATGGTGTCGCGCAGCAGAGAACGGTTGAACTTCATACGACCAACCGCAGACAAATCGTAGCGGTCTTCAGAGAAGAACAGGTTCTCGAACAGGCTTTCAGCCGCTTCACGAGTCGGCGGTTCACCTGGACGCATCATACGGTAGATCTCTACCAGCGCGCTCAGTCGATCGTTGGTCGGGTCGACGCGTACAGTCTCAGAGATGTACGGACCGTGGTCCAGATCGTTGGTGAACAGCGTTTCGATACGTTTGTGGCCCGCCTGGCTCAGCTTCGCCAGCAGATCGAGCGACAGTTCCATGTTCGCCGGGCAAATCAGTTCGCCAGTGGATTCGTCGATATAGTCTTTAGACGCCACTTTACCCGCGATGTACTCAACCGGAACTTCGATATGTTGAATCTCGTCTTTTTCCAGTTGACGGATATGGCGCGCGGTAATACGGCGGCCTTTCTCAACATACATTTTGCCGTTCGCTTCGATGTCGAAGGAAGCGGTTTCGCCACGCAGACGTTCCGGCACCAGTTCCATTTGCAGCTTGTTGTCGCGGATCTCAAAGACCACTTTTTCAAAGAACAGGTCAAGGATCTGCTCAGTGGTGTAGTTCAGCGCGCGCAGGATAATGGTAGCTGGCAGCTTACGACGACGGTCGATACGAACGAACAGGTTGTCTTTCGGATCGAATTCAAAGTCCAGCCAGGACCCACGGTAAGGAATAATACGTGCGTTATAAAGCACCTTACCAGATGAGTGAGTTTTACCCTTATCGCTGTCAAAGAAGACGCCCGGGCTACGGTGGAGCTGAGAAACGATAACACGCTCAGTACCGTTGATAACAAAGGTACCGTTGTCGGTCATGAGCGGAATTTCGCCCATGTAGACTTCTTGTTCTTTAATGTCTTTGACAGTGCCTTCCGGCGCTTCGCGCTCGTAGATCACCAGACGCAGTTTTACGCGCAGTGGCGCGGAATACGTTACGCCACGGATCTGGCACTCTTTAACGTCAAAAACAGGTTCGCCAAGACGGTAGCTGACGTATTGCAGTTCCGAATGGCCGCTGTAGCTCTTAATCGGGAACACGGAGCGGAATGCCGCTTCCAGACCGTATTGCCCTTCAGGATCTTGCTCGATAAACTTCTGGAACGAGTCAAGCTGGATAGAAAGGAGATATGGAACATCCAGAACTTGTGGACGTTTACCAAAATCCTTACGAATACGTTTTTTCTCGGTATAGGAGTAAACCATAGGGTTCCTCAGCTCGCTGACAAGTCGACCCACTCTGCCCGTCGAAAGGACAGTTTATGCAGCACTATTTTTTTGACCGGAAAGTGGAGCACTTCCCGCAATGCTTGTTGCTATCACGCTTAAATCATTTCATTGCGATTTACACAGAAGCGAGCTCCTGTCGCAGTATATTAAGTCGTCGATAGAAACAAGCATTGTAAAGGCTACTGGTAGTCAAACAGTGTGAAACGCTACCGGTACCTTCTACAGCGCAAAAAGGCTGGTGACCAAAAAGTCACCAGCCATCAGCCTGATTACTCAGGCTGCAACCGGAAGGGTTGGCTTATTTAACTTCAACTTCAGCGCCAGCTTCTTCCAGAGATTTTTTCAGAGCTTCAGCGTCATCTTTGCTCACGCCTTCTTTCAGAGCGGCCGGAGCAGATTCTACCAGGTCTTTAGCTTCTTTCAGACCCAGGCCAGTTGCGCCACGTACTGCTTTGATAACAGCAACTTTGTTAGCGCCAGCGGCTTTCAGAATAACGTCGAATTCAGTTTTCTCTTCAGCAGCTTCAGCAGCCGGGCCAGCAGCAACAGCTACAGCAGCAGCAGCGGAAACACCGAATTTTTCTTCCATTGCAGAAATCAGTTCTACAACGTCCATTACGGACATAGCGGCAACTGCTTCAATGATTTGATCTTTAGTGATAGACATTTAAATTGTTCCTGAATATCAGAATAAGTTTATACGTAAGCAAATGCTTTATAAAGAAAACTGCGATTAAGCAGCTTCTTTCGCATCGCGTACAGCAGCCAGAGTACGAACCAGTTTGCCAGCAGAGGCTTCTTTCATGGTTGCCATCAGGCGTGCAATTGCTTCTTCGTAGGTCGGCAGGGTTGCCAGGCGATCGATCTGGGACGCCGGGATCAACTCACCTTCAAAGGCAGCGGCTTTGACCTCAAATTTTGCATTCGCTTTCGCGAACTCTTTGAACAGACGAGCAGCAGCGCCCGGGTGTTCCATAGAGTATGCAATCAGGGTCGGACCAACAAACGCGTCTTTCAGGCACTCAAAAGAGGTACCTTCAACAGCACGGCGCAGCAGGGTGTTACGAACAACACGCATGTAAACGCCAGCTTCGCGACCTGCTTTACGCAGTTCGGTCATTTTATCTACGGTCACGCCACGGGAATCCGCAACAACCGCAGACAGCGCGCCTTTGGCTACTTCGCTGACTTCAGCAACAATCGCTTGTTTGTCTTGAAGATTTAAAGCCATTAGCTTTGCTCCTGGATGTTTGCCAGGGCTCATGCCCTGGAACTCACTTCACTCTTCTCAAAGAAAAGAGCGTCTTAATACGGTGAGCAGAAACAAGCCAAAGAGTACTTTAAAAATAATCTTTAGGTTCTGTCACCGTCTACGCAGGGAATTAAGCTTCTTACGAAACACCTGCGGTCTTCGACGGAGGCCTGGATAGGCCAGGCTCCAACGAACAAATCTTTTCTTGCTAGCTTACGCTAACAAATCGTGGGGGTAAGATTGTAGACAAATTCACCACCCACGTAAAGGCGAATCTTAGTTCGCCACTGCGCTCAGACCAGCCTGGTCTACCGCAACACCAGCACCCATGGTAGTGGAGATGCTAATTTTCTTGATGTACACGCCTTTCGCCTGAGACGGTTTTGCTTTTTTCAGCGCAACCAGCAGGGCTTCCAGGTTTTCTTTCAGTTTATCAGCGTCAAAGTTCACTTTACCGATGGTGGTATGGATGATGCCGTTTTTGTCGTTACGGTAACGAATCTGGCCAGCTTTAGCGTTTTTAACTGCTTCAGCAACGTTCGGAGTTACAGTACCAACTTTCGGGTTCGGCATCAGGCCACGCGGACCCAGAACCTGGCCCAACTGGCCAACAACGCGCATTGCATCCGGAGAAGCAATAACAACGTCAAAGTTCATTTCGCCTTTTTTGATCTGGTCAGCCAGATCTTCCATACCTACCAGCTCTGCGCCAGCCGCTTTAGCAGCTTCAGCGTTCGGGCCCTGGGTAAATACGGCAACGCGAACTGAACGGCCAGTACCGTGCGGCAGTACAGTTGCACCACGTACGTTCTGGTCAGATTTACGCGCGTCGATACCGAGATTAACGGCAACGTCTACGCTTTCTACGAATTTAGCAGTGGCCAGCTCTTTCAGCAGAGCAATGGCTTCGTTGATGTCGTACTGTTTGGTCGCATCAACTTTGTCACGGATCACGCGCATGCGCTTGGTCAGTTTAGCCATTTCTTAATCCTCCACTACCAGGCCCATGGAACGCGCAGTACCTTCGATTGAGCGAGTCATCGCTTCAATGTCAGCACCGGTCATGTCCGCGGCTTTAGTCTGAGCAATTTCCTGCAGCTGAGCGCGGGAGATTGTGCCCACTTTGTCTTTGTTCGGCTTGCCGGAACCAGACTTGATACCAGCCGCTTTCTTCAGCAGAACTGCTGCCGGAGGCGTTTTGGTAACGAAAGTGAAGGAACGGTCAGCGTAAACGGTAATAACTACCGGAATTGGCAGACCTTTTTCCAGGGATTCTGTTTTGGCGTTGAACGCTTTACAGAATTCCATGATGTTAACACCCTGCTGACCCAGAGCCGGACCGACTGGCGGGCTCGGGTTTGCCATGCCAGCTGAAACCTGCAGCTTGACGTAGGCCTGGACTTTCTTAGCCATTGAAATTTCCTCGTTTGGGTATAGCGCCTCGAAAGGCTTCCCGTGTTAAATATGTTTCACGCGCATATCGCCCGTAAAAACGAAAGGCGCGAAATTGTATGTCAATTTCGCGCCTCGTGCAACGTTTGATAGCCGAAGAATTAAGCTTTTTCTACCTGGCTGAAATCCAGCTCTACTGGGGTCGCACGACCAAAGATAGAAACGGAAACTTTCAGACGGGATTTCTCGTAGTCCACTTCTTCAACCACGCCGTTAAAGTCAGCGAACGGACCGTCGCTAACGCGGACCATTTCGCCCGGTTCAAACAGCGTTTTCGGACGCGGCTTATCACCCACCTGCTGAAGGCGGTTCATAATCGCATCGACTTCTTTATCGCTAATCGGTGCGGGACGATCGGACGTACCACCGATGAAGCCCATAACGCGCGGAACGCTGCGTACCAGGTGCCAGCTGGCATCATTCATTACCATCTGGACAAGCACGTAGCCCGGGAAGAATTTACGTTCACTTTTGCGACGTTGGCCGCCACGGATTTCAACCACTTCTTCGGTTGGAACCATAACTTCGCCAAACAACTCTTCCATGTTGTGTAATTTGATATGCTCACGCAGCGATGTTGCTACGCGGCCTTCAAAACCGGAAAACGCCTGAACGACGTACCAGCGCTTTTTAGGAGCTTCAGACATCTCAGAACCTCAGGCCAGTGATAAAGGAAACCAGGCGAACCAGAATACCATCTAGTCCCCACAGGATCAGTGACATGACTGCGGTTACCGCAGCCACGATCAATGTGGTGTGCAACGTTTCCTGACGAGTAGGCCAAATCACTTTACGTACTTCGGTTCTCGCTTCACGGGCAAAGGCAACAGCCGCTTTACCCTTCGTCGTCAACAGCGCGACACCACCTGCTGCAGCAATCAAAATAACAACTGCCAGCGCGCGGAGTGGCAGCATCATGTCACGATAAAGATAGTTGCCAACGATAGCCACGAGCAGCAGTACTGCAACAACAACCCACTTCATCGCTTCCAGGCCGCGCCCGCTCCCTTGAGCTTCGGTATTCGCACTCATAAACCAACCTGTCACAAGAATTCAGACAAACATTTTTGCCCCGCATTAGCGAGGCAACCAAACCGAAATGCTCTGGCGAGATTCGGACTAACGCCCTCAACAGAGCCTGTCTCAGCAATGATTATGACAAAAAAAATCACTGATGAGCCAGGTTCTGGTTCGAAAGCGTACAAAAAGGGCATCAAATGATGCCCTTTTCTTGCGCATTGCGTCAAATGTTATCAGCGATTAGCTGAGAACTTTTGCTACAACGCCCGCGCCAACGGTACGGCCGCCTTCACGGATTGCGAAACGCAGACCATCGTCCATCGCAATCGGGTGAATCAGGGTAACAACCATTTTGATGTTGTCGCCCGGCATTACCATCTCTACGCCTTCCGGCAGTTCGATGGTGCCAGTCACGTCAGTTGTACGGAAGTAGAACTGCGGACGGTAGCCTTTGAAGAACGGAGTGTGACGGCCGCCTTCGTCTTTGGACAGGATATAAACTTCAGATTCGAATTTGGTGTGCGGCTTGATGGAACCCGGCTTAGCCAGTACCTGACCACGTTCGATTTCTTCACGTTTGATACCACGCAGCAGAACACCTACGTTCTCACCGGCACGGCCTTCGTCCAGCAGTTTGCGGAACATTTCAACGCCAGTAC
>NZ_FMBC01000088.1 GCF_900094795.1 Kosakonia oryziphila | reverse complement strand
GTACTGGCGTTGAAATGTTCCGCAAACTGCTGGACGAAGGCCGTGCCGGTGAGAACGTAGGTGTTCTGCTGCGTGGTATCAAACGTGAAGAAATCGAACGTGGTCAGGTACTGGCTAAGCCGGGTTCCATCAAGCCGCACACCAAATTCGAATCTGAAGTTTATATCCTGTCCAAAGACGAAGGCGGCCGTCACACTCCGTTCTTCAAAGGCTACCGTCCGCAGTTCTATTTCCGTACAACTGACGTGACTGGCACCATCGAACTGCCGGAAGGCGTAGAGATGGTAATGCCGGGCGACAACATCAAAATGGTTGTTACCCTGATTCACCCGATTGCGATGGACGATGGTCTGCGTTTCGCAATCCGTGAAGGCGGCCGTACCGTTGGCGCGGGCGTTGTTGCTAAAGTTCTGAGCTAATTATACGTTTTAATTAACGTTTTAGGCTTAAAAACCCCGAATTTATTTCGGGGTTTTTTATTTTAAATAAAATAAATATATTTAATTCGAGATAACAGATATTTCTTATAACTGTCTTATAACTGGTTTGATAAGTGTGCGTTTTTCTCAAAGCATACTGTTTTTAATTAATTCATTTGAATCTGTTTCCTGTGGTCATTAAATTATTGGTTATTGCATCTTTATGTAATAACCAATGGACTTAAGCAACAGGAATGTTAAGCATGAAATTGAATCTCGCGACTAAATCCCTATTTTTTATGGGACTGACATGTACTGCATTGCCAGCATTTGCGTTGGAAGCATGGAACGGCCAGGAAGGCGGCAGCAACTATGAAGTTATTTTCGATGGCGGCGTTTATAAGAATGCATGGTGGGTGGCGACCTCAAACTGCCCGGGTGAAGCTGCTAATGATCAGGCGAATAACCCATGGCGTTTTGTACGCAATGCGACCGCTGCTGAAATAGATAAATATGGTAACCCAACCACCTGTGAAACCAGTGGTGGTACGGTAACGTATCCTGAATATAATAATAGCGTCTCTTATAATGCGGGCGATGTTGTTACCTACAATAATGTGACATATAAAACATCAGTAGCGCAAAGTGCATATGGATTTGCGCCGGGACAGAATAATCCGTGGGAGGCTTATGCCCCTGTTGCGCAGTGGTCATCTTCCACCGTTTATAATAAAGGTGATAAAGTTCAGAAAAATGGACAGGAATATAAAGCCCTGTTTTATACCGTAGGGGACGATCCTTTTCTTACTGCAAACCAAAATCCGACCGGTGTTAATGGCCGTCCATGGAAACCACTGGGTGATGTGGTCTCTTATACTCAGGACGAGTTAAATAAAGCGCCAGAATATAACTCCTCAACCTTGTACCAAAACGGTACCCTTATCCGTTATAACGGTGGTAACTACGTTTCGCGGTCCAAAGTCCAGAAAGTCTCCCCATCGGATACCAACCCATGGCGCGTATTTATCGACTGGACAGGCACCAAAGAAAAAGTCGGTACGCCAAAATCGCCATGGCCTGCACATGTTTATGCTCCATATGTCGACTTTACCCTGAACTCCCAGCCGGATCTGGTAAACCTTGCACATAACCAGGGGGTTAACCACTTCACGATGGCCTTTGTGGTGAGTAAAGATGCGCAAACCTGTCTCCCGACTTGGGGTACGGCATACAACATTAACGATTACGCGCAGTACAACAAGATCAAAGCACTGCGTGAAGCGGGCGGTGACGTGATGGTCTCCATTGGCGGTGCAAATAACGCTCCGCTGGCGGCCTCCTGTAAGAATATGGACGATTTGAAGCAGCACTATTACGACATCGTGGATAACCTGAATCTGAACGTGCTGGATTTCGATATCGAAGGCACTTGGGTTGCCGATCATGAATCTATCAACCGTCGTAACGAAGCAGTGAAAGCCGTACAGAACACCTGGAAGTCAGAAGGCCGTAGCGTGGGTATCTGGTATACCTTGCCAATTCTGCCAACCGGTTTGACCGCAGAAGGGCTCTATGTTCTTGAAGATGCAAAAGCGAAGGGTGTAGAACTGGCGGGTGTTAACGTGATGGCGATGGACTACGGCAACAGTATTTGTCAGTCAGACGGTACAGAAGGCCATAACATCCATGGCAAATGCGCGACGTCTGCAATTGAAAACCTGTTTAGTCAATTGAAGCAGGTCTTCACCGAAAAGAATGACGCTGAAATCAACGCTATGATGGGTGTGACGCCAATGAACGGTTATAACGACGTTCAGGGTGAGGCGTTCTACCTGTCTGATGCGAAGCTGGTAATGCAGGATGCGACAGACCGTGGTCTTGGCATGATTAGCATCTGGTCTATGATGCGCGATCAGCCGGGTGTAGCCAAACAGGTTTCTCCAGAGCACAGCGGCTTGACCGAGCAGCAGGCTCCTAAGTATGCATTTAGTGAGGTGTTTGCGCCGTTTACGCAGGCAAAAGAGCCATCATTTGTGAAGGATCTCACCGTAGTCAATGGTCGCGTTTGCTATGCTAGATGAGACAGCTCAGAAAGAGAAAAACCGCTTCATCTTGAGACATAACGGCAAGTATGCCTGTGAGAGTTACAATGGTTCTGTTTACTACGGTTCACGTAACACCAGTAACGGCACTGTGGCAATGGGATGCGGCGATAATTTGAAAGCTGGCGATAAGGTTAGTCTAACCCTCGAATCGGGTAAACCGGGATTGGGGACTAATACAGTTGGACCGACCCTCGCTGAGATAACGGTCCCTGCCACTCAGCCTCCTTCGCCATCGACTGGTGTTGTGAGAGGTTTTTCATATAATAAAACGTCTGGTCGAATTGAAGTAAAACTAGATGAAGCTGCACAGAAGGGCCAAAATCGCTATGTAGTCAAGCAAGATGATAAAAACTACATATGTGAAAGTTACAAAGGCACTGTCTACTATAGTTACAAATCAATCAGTAACGGAGTCGTCACAATGACATGTCCGATTACGCCTGTAGTGGGCAGTACCTATAGTATCTCTGCAGAAGCAAATATGCCGGGTTACGACCCAAATACAAATGGTGCAGTACTGGCGAGTTTTGTTGCCACATCTGACATGATCAAATAGTTCTTTAAATAGTTATCAGGCCGTGCTTTTTGGTACGGCCTTTTCATTTGAATTGAATATCATTATCATTTAGAATGTGCATAAAGTTTGGGCAGGAGTTTGTATGTACATTTGTTTATGTAATGGTGTCAGCGATAAAAAGATTCGGCAGGCTGTACGCCAGTTTTCTCCACAATCTTTTCAACAGCTTAGAAAATTTATCCCAGTCGGTAATCAGTGTGGAAAATGTATTCGCGCCACACGCGATATTATGCAGGATGAATTGAGGCAACTACCTGAATTTAAAGATATTGCTTGAGTTCCCGTGTTGATTAACATCACAGCCAGATTCTTTAGTCCTTAATTGTTTTTTGACTTACTCCGCAGGGCATCTACTCTTCAGAGAGTGGAAGCGGAGGAAGCTAAAATGAAAGGTGATGTTAACACCATAATTTATCTCAATAAATTATTGGGAAATGAGCTTGTCGCAATCAACCAGTATTTTCTCCATGCGAGAATGTTTAAAAACTGGGGACTTAAGCGTCTGAATGACGTTGAGTACCATGAGTCCATCGACGAGATGAAGCACGCGGATAAGTATATCGAGCGTATTCTCTTTCTTGAGGGGATCCCCAATCTGCAGGACCTTGGCAAGCTAGGTATCGGCGAAGATGTCGAGGAGATGTTGCGTTCCGATCTGGCTCTTGAGCTGGAAGGCGCAAAAGACCTTCGTGAAGCCATCGCGTATGCTGACAGCGTTCATGATTACGTTAGTCGCGATATGATGATAGAGATCCTTGCAGATGAGGAAGGCCATATCGACTGGCTCGAAACGGAGCTGGATCTTATCCAGAAACTCGGTATCCAGAACTATCTGCAGGCACAGATTCGCGAAGAAGAGTAATGATGGCAGGAAGGTTTTGTACCTTCCTGACTTACAGGGTTACCCAGCAGAAATAGCCCCAACTACTTAGTGCCAGCGCCGGACCGAAAGGGAGGACGCCAGTAAGCCGTTTGTTTTTTATCCACAACACCAGCCCGTAGAAAATCCCAATGCTGGACGCTATATAGAGGATCATTGGCAAACTTTGCCATCCAGTCCAGGCTCCCGCTGCCGCCAGCAGTTTGAAATCGCCGTAGCCAATTCCTTCTTTATGCCATATCAGCCGGACGATCCAGTAAATCAGCCATAGGGTGAGGTAGCCCGCCACAGCGCCCATAATGGCATCTTCACATTGAACAACTCCGGTCATAAGGTTAAACAGCAATCCAAGCCACAATAAGGGCAGGGTCAGTTTATCGGGTAGTAAAAAGTACTGCGAATCGATGACGCTGAGCGCCAGCGCGAACCAGAAGTAGAATAAAAGACCTGAAACAAGCGCCAGATTGTCAGGGTGGAGGGTGTAGCAGAGAAGGGCCATAAGCGCGCAGCTGACTTCGAGCAAAGGGTAACGCCATGAGACAGCCTGCCTACAATGGCGACACTTTCCTTTCAGCCGCAGCCAGCTAAAGAGCGGGATATTATCATGCCATACCAGAGGCATGCGGCAGTGGCAGCAGTGTGACGCCGGTAGCCATAAATTAAAATGGGAAGATGCTTCGTCAGCGGTAATCTGTTGTGCGATCATTATCGGTAACCGCCAGGTGACCATTCCTATGGTGCTGCCTGCCAGTAACCCAATAACCATAAAGATCAAGGCCATCATACTATCCATTACGCTTTACCCCGATTATCAGACGCGTCAAAGTAATCGAGTCGGCTTCCTGTGGGGAGGCATGGAATTCCAGCTCCACAACACGTAACTCGTAACTGAGCTGCACCTCTATGAGCCAGTGCATGAAGCTCTCCATTTTCATGTTGGTGGCAGAGATGCTCAGCTCACCTACGTTTCCCTGTTGTACTGTCGCGACCATCCCCGCCTTTTTAAGGCTGCCTCTGATGAGATCACCAGGCTTTCCGGAGAGTTTTTTTTCTGGCAAAAGACCTGCAGCGGCAACCTGCTTGCCGAACCATGCCATGTCGTTGCGTAACCTGTCGTATCTGGACTGGAGCATATCTATACCCTTGCCGAGTGGCTGATAGAGGACAAACCAGAAAAGAATAATAAGGCTACATGCTCCCAGAGTAATGATGAGCCGTTGCTCAGTGAGGGGCTTTTGTCTGAATCTGGTCAGCGTATGTTTAATCATTGCGTAACCTCAGAAAACCATTATCAAGGCTTATAAGTGTAAAACCATAAAGGTCCAGTACACTCAGGAAAAACTGTTAATACTCTTCTTCATTAAACGTATCAGTACTTCTGATAGATATAGAGGCTCTAACATCGGGAGCAATAAGAATGGTTTTCCCCATGTTTTGGCTAACAATACTGACAAAAGTTCGAATATCCGCTCGTAGGATTAATATCGGCCTTGTTTTGTAACGACAGATGGTTTTGTGAATATCTAACATATCCGGCATGTATGCAAATAAATATAATTATAATGCTTGTGAATATATTTATGCTGTAAAAGGCGCGATATAACAACGTCTTTTTTAATGATCGGAGTATAACTGTCATGAATTTATCATTAGGAATGGCTGTGATATATAATGTGTTTATTGTTAAGGGTTGCGATAATATAATTGTATGCTGGTTGGCAGCAAGTGGTTTACTACATGGTTTCGCAACTTTAGGAATAGAATAACGTTGAAGGTCAATATAATTATTCATGGACGAACTTAATGCTGTTTATACCACCCGGCATCGCCTGTTATGAGATGGCCTTATTTCGACGCTAATTAATGAGCCATGTCTGGTCCTGCAGGGCGTGTTAGCGCCAGTGATATAAGACGGTAATTCACCATTAGCATTGTCCGCTCCACCCAACATGTTGTTTCCTTATGGTTCTCACACCAGAAAGGACATTAACATGCAGAGCAGAGAGGACTTTTACATGATAAAGCAAATGCGCCAGCAGGGTGCGTACATTGTCGATATTGCAACTCAGGTGGGTTGCTCTGAACGGACTGTCAGACGCTATCTCAAATACCCTGAACCGCCAGCCAGAAAGACCCGCCACAAAATGGTTAAGCTGAAACCATTTATGGATTACATCGACATGCGCCTGGCAGAGAATGTCTGGAATAGCGAGGTTATCCTCGCAGAGATAAAGGCA
>NZ_FMBC01000093.1 GCF_900094795.1 Kosakonia oryziphila | reverse complement strand
CGATGAAATGGCGGAAAGCGGACAGCATCATTAAAGAAAGCATCTGGCGGGCATGAAAATGGCAAATAACGGTCACAGATCGTGGCGTTGACAGGATGCGCATTAATGAAATAGCCAGTTTAAAATCTGACAATATCCGTGAAGTAGAGGGGGTGCTATGTTTCGAGGTGTTGGAGGGTAAAACACGCAATGCGGCGCGGTTGGTTCCACTTCATAGTGCGATTAGAACAATGGTTCTGGAACGCTGCCAGAAGCCGCACAACGGCTTTTTATTCTACCGTGCAAGTGTGACCAAGAGAGAGGACGGCAAGCGCTCCTCGTGGCACGTAAACCGCTTTGGACGGCTTAAACGCGACATTCTCCCAGGGCAGGAAAACAAGGTGTTCCATAGTTTCAGACATGCCGTGATCACGAAGCTGGACGCCGCCGGAATTGAAGAGAGTCGTGTAGCAATTTTAGTTGGTCACGCCAGGGGAGAAACGGAGTCTTTCAAGACGTATTCTAAATCTGTTCCTGAACGAATAGTGAAGGAACTAAAAGAATATATCGAATTAATCAAATATTAAAATACCGTAAATGTGAGGGGGAGTCCCCCTCCATGTTATTTATACCATACACTTTGCATATATTTCGATGTTTCAGGTGAAATATTATACCAATATGCATAATTGTTTGTTGCATCTACAACTATCAATTTATCATCACTATCCATAACCTTGTGAACTATTTGCGCTGCCTGTTCAGAATTGTAATGTGAATTAACATACCAATTTGATTCTGTAACTTTGACTGCTACACCCAATGATTTAATAGCTTCGTAAACTGCTGGATAGTTTTTAGTTTTAATCAAGTCATAGGTTACAAACAGATTGTTAGCCATTTTATTCTCTCCAGAGATTCAAAAGAATAAGCGCCGCTATGGACGCATTGAGATGTTTTTACTTCTTAGCTTTCTTGGTAGGGACTTTGATAGTTTCAGTTATCGTAGTATCAGGATGCCGTTTAGCTTCTATGGGCTTAACAAACTGACCAGTTATCGCAGAACGAACTACTGTTTTCTTAGCCATAAAAACACCTCATCTTAGAGATAAAGAATGAACTGCTTACCCTTACAAGGTTAAGGGACAAACGAAGCGACGTCAAAGAAAAACACCACATATACACATAATTTACAAATGAAGCGCAACATGTGGTGATTCCTTGAGATTGACATCACAATCATCCACCTGTAGATGATTGACCGCTTAATGCTGAGAGCGTAAGGCTACGAGTAAATGAATCCGCGCTTGCTTTCGCTGACCAGTCGATGAAGTCTGAGAGTCTTGATACGTCGCTTTGCAGTGTAAGTCCAACTTGTGGATTCACTTGCAGATTGAATGTAGGATTCACCGTGTACGCTGGCGCATTGTCACTACTAACTGACATTGCAGAACTACGCAGAGAATCACCGTTTAGGCTATATTGATTCGCCGCCGTTCCTGCTTGCTGGTTGCCACCACCAACACCTAACCAATTCATGATAGCTGGCCCCACTGAACGGGTATCAAAGCCCGTCTTATTCTGAATCCAATCAGCAAATTGTGTAGCAGATCCGTTAACAGCCTTATCATAGATAGCATCAGGAACAGTCTTATCAGGATCAGAATATAGCGAAGGAAATGTTTCTTTCATCCAGTTATTAAACAGACTGAGATCATCGGTTATTTCCTTCGTGAATCCTGTCACTTGAGATAATAAGTTTCCGAGCTCGAATCCTAATCCTTTTGCTGTTTCATTTAGTGCTTTAGTATTCTCCGCTAAATCTTTACCAGCATTACCGAAGCCCTCAAGGAAGCCGGAAGTAAGGTTCTGATTAAAGCCATTGTTGACCGCTTGCAATGTCGTAGACAAATCACCATAGGCGTATGTCTGCTTAATCTGCTCATCGTTCAGGGTTTGACCGGAGTCAACAAGCTGTTTTAACGTCTTATCAAATTCAGCGCCGCCGTTTTTCAGGATAGGCACTAGGTAGGACATATCATTACCCAAGTCTTCAAACAGGTGACCTATGGAAGCATCACTCATCCCTCTACGCTGTCCTTCGTTCTGGACGGCCTGAACAAAGTCTAACGGGTTATCCTGATATTTTGCGATCTGCTGTTTGTTCCATCCGAATAAATTCATGATGTTATCAATCGCCCCATTCCCGCCTTTAAATTTCCCAGACTTCGGATCAAGCTGGCTATTCGTTACAGATTCTCCGAGGCGCTCGCGCACATCTTTGAAATTGTCGGCTATGGTGTCGTAGTTTGAATCAATACCACGTTGACGGTTAGCCTGTACCAGCGCTTTAACAGCGTTTGGGTTCACCTTCACGCTGTCGCTTTTTCTCACCAGATCGAGGTTATCTGTAGCTGTCTCACGAACACGTCCGAGAAGAGCAGCCCCGCCAGCGAAAGCAGCAGTACCAGCAAGAAGCCCAGAGCCACCGCCGATCAGATTCAGCCCCTTCTCTTTGATACCCTTTGCAGCCCCTGCGTAATCAGTGCGTTTGGCGTGTTTCAGCGCTGCCGCTTGTTGTTGGGTACTAGCTGTTATACGGGCCTGTAAAGCCGCCTCACGGCGCATAAGGGCGATTCTTTCGCGTAGCTCATAGTTCATCTTCTGGCTGCTGATCTGCCCGTTACGGAAAAGCTCTGTCTGCTCGCGAGCAAATTTTGCAAATTGGTATTGCTTCACCGGATCAATGCCATACTTCCCTACAATCCCCTTCATTTGAAGGTTAGCACTACGAAACTTCAGATCGGCTGTCTCGTTACGTTTGGCAATCTTAGCCGCTTCTCGCGCCTGAGTTTTAGCCGCTTTCTCTGCAATACGTTGCTGTTTTAAGTCATTGGGCGTTTTAGGCAAAGCCGCTTTAGCATCTGCCACCTGTTCACGAGCTTTCTGCCTACGTTGCTTCTGAGTCTGGAAACGAATTTTCGGATCTTTAATCTTAGAAAAATGACGGTGAAGGTTATCCGCTGCGGCCTTGGCCTCTGCAATACTCTGCTTGTCCACAACGAAGGTGACGGTATTTTTCAGGGTGCTAACATTCAGATCAAGCATTACCGCCGCCTTTCTGGTTCAGAAAATATGTGATCGCCTGTTCCACAGTCTCACCACGAAAAATACGCTGCCTCACTGCGTTATAGTTAATATCTAATAGCTCGCATAGTTGGCTTATTTTCAGCAATCCGGCTGCATCGTCACCTTGAATATTTATGTGCAGTCCTTGCGCACTCTTTAATATAAGTTGCATTTATTTTCCCCTTATTCTGGAAATAAAAAAGGGCGGGAACACTGGGGAGATTTGCGCTCTCATAGTTCCCAACGTTCATACGCCCTGTTTAAAGCTCTTCTGTTATTTACGGGAAGAGCTACCGTCTACGCTCATTATTCTGAGACAGTACCGAAGATGATCGCTTGAGGCACATTAACAATCGGCAGATAGCTACACTCTGTCGCTATCTCAGGATAGCCCCAACGCTGATCAATAATCACATACTGGTGATACAATTCCGCGCCTTTGCCTTGTGTCGCATGACGAACACCAACACCGCTATGCAGGACGTAGGCATTTGAATTTTCAGACATAACAGGAAAACTTACGAAGCCATCAACCCCGATTTTGTCAGTAATCAGAGAGTACCCGGTTACATCGATCACGGTTACGCCGTTTAGCGTCCAGGTTTCGAAAGCAGGGTTTGCACCTTTAGTGCGGGTGTAGAAGTTATCGCCCTGCTCAAGAGGAAGCGTATACACCATGAAATCTTTCACGGATGGGTGATAGCGTAGCGCTACGGCTGCTTTGCCAGAAGCCAGAATCACCGCCCCTTGTTTAGCCTGGGCCAGTCCTGATCCCAGTTTCACATTCTGAATGCGCCCGATTTCAGAAAGTTGCTGGAACACGTTAGCGTCTGCACTAATGTCCATCGTGTATGTGGTTTTGCTACCACCTGCCAGGAAATCTAAATTACCCTGTCCGGCGTATTGAGAATTAACACGTAGCCCTAACAGCGCTTCAACCAGGTCAACTTCTACAGTGTTGCTCACCTGCGCATACTGCGCATCGCTGAAATCGTTGATAGCGAGAGTAATTTGATCAGCAATGTCAATCGTTCCACGCGCTTTATACTGCTCAAGGTCTCGAGAGGTGACAGAGTTAAGGGAGTTAGTGTATTTAAGCTGATACAGCACATTGGTAAATTCTGGACGTTCTGCACTGTTCCAATCTGACTGTGCATAGGGCATCTTTTCAGGTGCTACAAGATTCTTCACATCAGTGATTTTCTCAAGTGCAATAGAGTTAACGTCGTGATATTCAACACGGAACAAATTTAAATTTGTGACGATCTGGTTTAGCTGAGTAGAGAATGTAAACGGGCTGGCAAAATCGTACATGTTGCCAGAAAATAGATCTGAATAAGCCATTCTTATTATTATCCTTAATTAGGTGGTGCGTAGTGCTACGGTGTCGTAGTCAGTGAAAGTAAAGCCAAGAGTTGCTAATTGCGCTTGAGCAAAGGATTTATCCAGACTTCCAAATTCAACGCCAACCAGGGCTAAAATAGTATGTTCTGGAGAAGCTACAATAAACGCCTTAGAGCCTGCTTTAGCTGGCTCAACAACAACATAAGCAATATCACCAGGGGCGGCAGCTTTCGCACCTGTAACGTCAATAAGATCGCCAACAATAAGATCGGCAGGAATACCGGATTCCACACGGATCAGCTTATCCTGCATAATTGCATCAGATGCGTAAGCCACTACTTTATATCGGGCGTGGCTGTTATTCCCGTTCAGAGTTTGAAATGTGAATCGCCACGGGTTTAACAGACACCTCAGAGTCATTTAAGATGACTTAAAGAGAGGTGCCCATGAGCGGTAAACGTTATCCCGAAGAGTTTAAAATTGAAGCAGTCAAACAGGTTATTGATCGCGGTCATTCTGTTTCCAGCGTTGCAACACGTCTCGATATCACCACCCACAGCCTTTACGCCTGGATAAAGAAGTACGGTCCGGACTCATCCACTAACAAAGAACAGTCAGATGCTCAGGCCGAGATCCGCCGACTCCAGAAGGAGTTGAAGCGGGTTACTGACGAACGGGACATATTAAAAAAAGCCGCGGCGTACTTCGCAAAG
>NZ_FMBC01000051.1 GCF_900094795.1 Kosakonia oryziphila | reverse complement strand
AACGGGCTTTACGCATAGCGATCTCCTTCGTTGGAAGATTGATTATGCCGGATGCTCTCTAAATATGAATGGCACGATTATGCGGGATACTTACAGTATCACTCTGATTTTTGCATATGACTCGGAGCGGCATTTTTGCCGCTCCTCACAATAAACAGAATCGACCTGCACCCAGTATTAGATACAACAACGGTCGGTTAGTAAGAGATATTTCGCCCCATGCTCAAAACGGAAAGATGGTGGCTGTACGAGTGGTTATCTACTGACTTTTACCGCAAAGTCATCAACGAGGAGCAGGTCATTAAAATTTGAAACTGAAAATTACACACATGTGCAAACTGTTTAAATATGCAATCAAATTGCAGCGGTGATCATGAAAAGCATTTCAATAAACGACACAGTATTCATATTTTTGCAAATGAGATAAAAGTTAAAGGATAATGAAAGTCTGGCGATGAACAGCCCCCTCGCTTAATGATGTATAGTAAGGGTTTTTCATGAGCTTCCTATGCCTTTATTAGATGATTTCTTTTAAGCTATTATAATCAAAAAACTCTGTTGCTTTATGGCGTTCTAGGAGAAGTTCAATTTTTGAGAACGTGTCTATCTTTTTCAATAAAGATGCCGGTATTGTTGATAGATTTATTTTTATGCTTTCATCCTGCAGCGTTATTTTTCCCATTGCATAATCATTAAGATAATATCCTTCACCTTGATTAATCGTGGATAATATTTCTTGTTTTGCCTTTAATGTTTCTAAAAAGTTATCTTGCTTTGTATATGTTATATAAACCTTGATCAATGAATAAATGTAATTCGTTCATCACGATGAAAACGGAAAACTCCGGCGTTTGTGCCTTGAGTTGAGGTATTACATGGGAACCCCAACTATCATATTCTTTTAAAAGTGCATCCCAGTTGAACATTGCGTTTAAAGTGGTGCTTAGGATATTAATTTCTTCATAATTTTTACTTATGTTGTAGTTTATAGGAGGCATGCCGCAATGTTGAACATAGTTCCTAAGTTTGCCCATAAATTTATATGAAAATTTACTGTCAAACTCATGAGCGGTAATTTCTTTGAAAAAAGAAATTTTTGTTCCTTTTTCGTCATCACTTTTATGTATATTTGCTTGCATATGATCTATAAAGGTCCTGGCCGATGTGAGGAAATTAAAAATTAATGCATTTGATTCTAGAAGTAAATTGTCGAAAGGATAGCCTAGATCGTTAAGTTCAATAGATGTATATTCCATTGCTTTTTTTACAAAAAAGTCGTTGAGCGAATTGTAATTATAAATGACATATTCAATTAGTGCATGGTGGCGTTGAAATGCAATTAATTTCGAACAGTTGGATATAATACTATCGACTTCTATTGGGGAGAGAAGTCGAAGTGACTTAATATTTCCTTCGGTCAAACGAAAGAGTTCTGAAGTAGACATTAGCGTTCTCTTGGCTCATCCTAATACTAGTAATTTCTTTCTCAGTATTCAATCTAAAATCAAGATGTACCATTCATAAGCCCAAAAAACTCTTATTGTCAAATTCGGTGATTGTGTGGGGTGAGTCCGGGCTTGAGTGTGACCTTAACTAAAAGAGATGTTCCTACGTTGTCACCATTTTATCAGCATTAATAATGAAAGCGTGACTTAACTCACTGTTTTATAATGCATGAAATGCAAGCAATAAAAACTAATTAATCATCTTTATGAAGTCTGTAGTTACAGGAACCACATAGTCCTCCATTACCTTGATCATCCTGCTGTAATAGTTCCTCACAATACTTGCAGTATTTATAGTCCAACTCGTCATTGCACCAGCGGCAACTACCTTCAGCTATAACATAGGTGTCGTGAGCACAGTTTTGACACTGCTCGTAAGTTGGCTCATCTCCATCTGGTGGCCAATAGAAGAATTCATGCTCAAATGAATCTAGCAATAAGGGTGCGATAGGAGCATGTTCACCGCAAGATATACAGCAATACTCAAAATCATCTTCATCTGATTCGACTGTATATCCTTGTTCAAGACTCTTCGGTGAAGCTTTCAAAAGTCTGGAGCCACATTCACTACATGTACAATTTTGTAAGAACTCTTGCATCCCAGCAGGAATTCCCGCATCTAACCAAGAGGTTTCACATTCCGCCAACTGCTTATTATAGAAAGTTTGGTGTGCAAGCATAATTTCCCATGAAGAACCCAAAACATTTTGGGGGGACATTTCTAGTTCATCATTGATGAAATCTGTTAGTACGGGGAATAAATTAGCAACAAAACCAGCTAGTTCGCCGAGTGTATTCTGTGGGTGTAAATGTTCTAAGTGATTACGACAGTCACGTAATTTTCCGATCGTACCCCAGTCAACATTAACCTCAAAAGTCTTGAAACGAGCCTCAATATCAGAGACATCAATGGTTTTGTCTTTCAGAAATTTATCTTCTGGTTTCCACTCAATACCACCAGAACCATCAGGTCTTGGTAAAATATTCTTAGGGGGAATGTGAATTAAACGATAAGCATCCTCAGGAGTATCAACAGAATTAGCTAGTTTGTACTTGAAAAGGAGCATCATTCCGGCAAAAAGATTCCTTACTGATGACAAAGCCCTAGCGGGATTACCACCATCATTTTCATCTTTTTGGGATATCTGGAAGTCTTCAATACCTAGCTGGATAGAGGCTTTGGCGTTTTCGTATAGCTTTTCAGCATCAAGCTCTGGTGTAGGGGCGTTACTCATGGGCAATCAATCCTATTTGATAAAAACCAATCTAACGAACAAACGTTATAAAAAGTTTAAGCGGATGGACGCAAAGTGGACATTGTCTATAAAAAAGGGGCTACGCTTTCACGTAACCCCTTGTTTTAATTGGTGGAGCTGGCTGAGAGCGACACCAAATTCTAACTGTCTGATTCTTTGAGCAATGTAGCGGGAATCAATGTCACAGCAGTATGGCACACCCAACTATCTACGATCAATAGCCCTAGCTGCTCTCTGTTGATTGCTTCTTGGCTGCTTTGAGTTGCTGTGTGAAAAAACGGGCTTTATCTTTCTGTCGAAAATCTACTTGACCGGCTGCGTGCAACTTACCTGCGAGCTTCTCTAGATGAATAATTTTTGCCGAGTTATCCTTTACTTTAGCCAAGTCAGCAAATTCTTTACGAATTGAATTATTGTGTGCCCAGCGAACCTTTAGCTCTCCATCCTGAATCACTATCCCTGTAAGAAGTTTTCCCTCTGATGATTGATAAAATCGTTCTTTTTTGTCTTTAGATGTAAGCCCATAAGATTTAATGCATTTTTTAGCTTGGGCAGCAAAACCTTTTGGTATTTTCGACCCAGAAAATGCTACATCGTCAACATATGCTGTAAATACTAGGTTGTTTGAGGAAGCAAGTTCGCTAAGAGTGTCGAACATGTCTCTGTTAGCCCAAAAAGCCATTGCCATGCTTATTGGGCTACCTGTGGGTACTTTTCCTGCAAAGGTTACGAGATTAGTCATCAGGTAAGCCACATCAGGCGACATTTCAAATTTTTCAGCAAATGCTTTGTAAACTTTTGCTGCTTTAGTTGAAGGGAAAAACTTGTGAATGTCGAGTTTCAAAAGTTCAGTTGCATGCCTGTGACATTTTGCATTGGTCAGCGTTGAATGCTTTTTCCGTCCGGAATGCAGATAGGGGGGTAATTCAATCCTACTCAATAATGCACCAATCCGTTTGTGCACTGCTTTTAGTTGTGCAATTGGTTCCTGAATTGCTCTTCCTGCATCGTTTTCGAATTCTTTGTACGCAGAATCAAGCATGAGTTTATCTGCTTGTTTTTTTGATAAGCCTATGATTTCTAATAGTTTCTTTTTTGATTTCAGCTTAAAAAGAGGAGATTGGTTCAGAGGGTAAAGCTTGGGGGAACTATGAAGACTAGAGGAACGTTTTGTGCTTATCATCGTTGTTGGTCCTATCTTTTATGGCCTCCATTGGATTAAATCCTTGATGGATGACCAGACGGAAGCAACGCCATCAGAATGAAAAACCTCCGAGATGATCTCGCGGATGAATAGACCGAGTAGATACTTGGCTACACCCTTGAAAAAACCCTTGGAACGGTCATTCGCACAAAACGTTTGCTGAACACTAGTCCGGTACTTCTTACGTGTCTTGCGACCCATAATTACATCTCCTTTTCAGTTCCCGATGACCAACATGGCCACCAGTCTCGCCTGAACTGACAGGAATAAGAGATGTTCAGCAATTAACCCCAGTTTTCGACGTCACAGCGTGACGTCCTCTCGCCACAATCCCAGCAATCCAAGCTGTCCCAGTACGAACCAGAGCGTCGGTGATGCGTAGCATCGTAACGCGTGGAACACTGCGTAAGCGCGGCATGCGTCGTGTGGGGGAGAGATTAGAGGCCGAAACCTCCACGACGGCTGACAAGCAGACCATCAAGCTTTTGCGAGAAGTTCTCTCCTAGGTACTAGCATGAACATTTTATGATCATATTCATGTGGTTAGCAATAGATCGGTAAGAGGTTTGTTTCAAAATGTTAGTGATGATGAAAATGAGAATTAGGACGTGAATTCAACTCCCTAACTGGAAGCTGAATTCATTTGGTCATGGCGTTACTACTTCCAGTCGCAGGCTCTCCAATTACCCTGATCCCACAGATAGAAACGAATGACGTTATCCTTGACCCATGTCTGAATTTTGGCTCTCACATCACCGTTACTGAACGTGAGTACGGCCCGTTCCCGGTCTTGTTGTTCGAATGTTCTAAGGGCAAGAGTCCCGAAACCTCGAACCGTGAAGTAGCCATCCTGCCAAGAATTATTCATGTGAATCGTGCCTCTGACATTGCTAGGACAATTTAGGTCAATAACTTGATCTTCCAAAGACGATGCTGTGGCGAGGCTGGACACGGAAAGCAATAACATACTTGTTAAAGCCTGTGTCAGTATTTTCATAGCGTTTTCCTTAAAAGCTGAGTTGTTAGGGAATTTTGGTTGCAGTACACGGAGCCCAGCTACCGTCAGTATCCTTGAGGTAGAATGCGGGTCCGCTATATCGGATTTGTACTTTTGCCTCGGTGTGGGTATCTGCGAAGACGAGGGTGATGTTTTGGTCAGTCTCGTTTTCTATGTGCTCAAAGGGCAAAGCCATTACTCCCTCGGCGGTCAGGACGTTATCTTTAATCGTTGCATGGACTCCGTTTGCACAACGAAGCCATACGTTGATGGGCGGTGCTGCAAGCGTATTTACGCTATAAAGTAGAGCCAGAAGCAGATATCCCTTTAGTCGTTGCAATTCTTGTTCTCCAGTAAATCGGGCCTGTTTACCCGGATGATGCGATAAATGCTGGTGATACCTATCCCCAATTGACGAGATATTTCTGGCTTACTAAATCCTTTCTCTAACAAGGCTATAACCTCTTGCGATTTGCTTCTGGCGGTGGCTTTCCGGCCTTTGTATTTGCCTTTGAGCTTCGCCAGTGCGATCCCTTCGGCTTGTCGTTCCAGCATCATTTCGCGTTCGAATGTCGCGATAGCACCGATCATGGTCAGCATGAGCTTGCCTGTTGGTGTGGATGTGTTGATGCCGATGTTGAGAATGTTAAGAGCCACCCCCTTACCTTGCAGATACTCCGATACTTCCAGCAGATGACGGGTGTTACGAGCGAGGCGGTCAAGTTTCGTTACCTGCACTGTGTCGCCTTCCCGGACGAACTCCAGCATTGCTTGTAACTCAGGCCTGTCATCTTTTGCCCCGCTTATCTTTTCTTTGAATATCTTTTCGCAGCCGGATAATGCTTCGAGCTGTGTATCCAAACTTTGCCCGGTGGTAGACACCCTGGCGTAGCCGACAGTAGCCATGTGAGCTCCTTACCCTGCCAATAGATCATGCTATGCTGCAAAGACCTGCCAAAACGCCAAAACAATCCTGTGGCATGACCTGAAAGGGCATTCCATAGTTGCGTTGGTGGCAGATCTTTAGGGCATGGTTATTGGCAGGGGGAAAGTGGTTGGTTAGATTGCAGAAATGTCCGGTGGTGTAAACATTTTGATGATTGATTCAAGTAATGCTGTTGCAAAGGCAACCAAGCCAGTTACCAGTGCTGGAATGATTACATCTCGTATAAACATAGTGCCTCCTGTGGGTGGTTAACACGTTGCTTATACCGGCGAGAGAAAGGATTATTGGCCATGCAGGGTGACACTTTTTCGATGGTGTTAGATCTGCCAAAAAGGTTGATGTGGTCAGCCTTTACTTTGAAATAAATCACCTTTGACAACTGAATCCTTATACATTTATAGAGGCTATAGGGCTATGTTGCGGTAGGTTTTGGGGGTTACGGCGTTTCAGCACACCGTAATCCCCGCAGTATCGACGTTTCTATGTAACTTTAGTCGAAACGGTTAGCAAGATTTCAGGTTTTGAAGAACGTATTCAACTGCCCTTGCCGGAAGCCAACGATATAGCACACTGCTAAATGACATCAGCGAGACTTTCAATTGGCGGCTTGTCTTCGTTCTGGCGTTGAAGTAGCTGATTCCACATCGGTCTAGAGCCTCTTTTATGCCACGTAGCGGTTGCCTTTCGTAAGGCAGCCAATCTGCATTCATATTCAACGTAGAATCATACGCTTTCTTGGCTGAGGATGAATCGATAGTGATTACATCGTCCTCGATGGCTCGACAAGCGGTGATAATTCCTGACAAAAATACGGCTTCGAAGCTAACCAGCCCATTATAATCACGCACAAGTTCAAACCATCTGTCGCTTTCATCATGTTTGACCCTGATGATTGCTGCACTCGGTTCCTCTTGCTTGATTTCGTGGTCCCTCAGCAAATCGGCGGCCCTGTTTGGCGCTAGAGCATGTTCTTCTTCGTCGAACTCGATGAGATATAGTTGATAATTGGTGCTATCTTCTTTGCCATTACTGTAATGTTTTACTGCAAAATCGACGTAATACTTGCCGTTACACATTCGGTACTGAGATTGCAGTTCGTAATCACCATATGTGATGCTTTGTAGCTCATTATCAATGAACGCACGTAAATTATGACCAAAAACTGTCTCTCTGCGGCTTAGCCCGTTTTGCCGTGGCAGACGGATACCTGTGTACCGTTCGACCCACTGAACAATCTCAAGATGCTTGTGATTTCTGGAGCCGTGAGTAAGCAACACTAATGCCGAATGAGCTGAAATCCATGTATTTTTGACAATTTCATCAGGCAAAATAGCACTAATCTCGCGAATCTCCTTTCCAAAGATGTCGTAAGGAAGCTTCCGCACCATGCTTTGGCAAGTTTGATACCAAATTTTTTTCGTCCCACGCGGTTTCGGCAGGTTTTTAAACAGCATATAGAGGTTGATATGCCACTTCTCATCATCCGTCTGTAGAAACATCGCGTGGCGAGGAAGAGTCCTATCTACTGGCGTAAAAAGGCGGCTTTGGCTAATTAATTGGCTCATTGCTACGCCCTCCCTTTGAGCTGGTGGAACATTCCCAATGATGTATAAGGCCGTACATCGGAAATGATTTCACTAAAATCAATGGAGTTTACCAACTGTTGCATCACTCGCTGATCAGCCAACAAGGAGTTGCCATAACTATTGATCTGGTGACCCATCAACCGGCAAATTCGCTCCTCTGAATCTGTTAAATTCACCAATTTGTCTCTGAACATGTGCCGAAATCCATGCAATGTTACGTGAGAAGGTTGTCCTAAGGCGTCGCGGAAGTTGCGGATAAACCACTCGCTGGGTTTGGCTGAATAGCTATCTTGAATCAGCGGGATGTTATGAAACAAACGTGTATCGTCTGTAAATTTTTCCTTCAAATCTTTGATAAAATCTAAAAAACCTAGCCCGATGAGCTCTTGATGAACTGGAATGAAACGCTTGGCATTTGGTGTCTTTAACCATTGATCTTCCCGGCGGTTGTCGATGAGGAAGCAATGAACTCCATCCACATCTACGATATCATCAATGTAAAGTTGAGATACTTCTCCTGCACGCATCCCCGTAAATAGGCAAATTAAGGGTAAAAAGAAGTGATGAGGATGTTGCACCAGCTTTGTTTTAATACCTTGGTGCTCGGTAAACAAGGTATGGCTGAATACCCGCTTTGCCTCAGCATCAGTGATAGAGGCTCTATCATCTTTGTGGTTTTTCTTTGGCATAGGAATACTTCTACTTGGGAATGGACTTGACGGAATGTGCTTCTTATCCACCACCCACTCAAAGAACTGGTTGATTTTGCCATGATGGGCGTTAGCCGTAACCAAACTGATTGATTTTTCTGTATTAGTTTCAATAAGGTTACTTAACCTTGAGGCCAGCAATACCTCCTTTTGAAGACCCATAGGAAGTTTTGAAAGGTTATCATAAAATTCCCTGCCCATTGCCCCGCTGATGGTATGAACGGGCACGTCACCAAATGAGCTGAGGATAAGTGCTCCGTACCATTCATACTTTTTCTGGGTACGTTTGGAGTGGCCCTTAGCCTTATTTTCAGTAGCATAAGTTTGTAACAATTCAGACAGTGTTGGGGAGTCTAACGAATCCGCTGCAAAGGGAGGCAAAGTTGCAGGGGAGGAAGCTGAAAGCCACTCAGCATCACCACCAAGAATGATCGCTCGGGTATCCTGCAATGATTTGACCTTGGCTTGCGCCACCATACGAGCAATAACTTGATAATCGTATTCGCTGAGAGTGGCTTTGAGGTGTGGCAGTTCGTCCAAAACTGTATTTGCTTCGGTCCGGTGCAGGGATGGCTTATCATCGTAAGCAATGCGTTCCTTCAAATCAGAGACGACCATATCTAACGTCTCTAGATAATCGTTCAGGTCGCCTTCGTTACGTGCAGAACCGCAGAACCAATGTTCTGTTTCTTCGGCGGTCCATTCGGCAATTTTTGCTCGAAGTTTTGCTTTGATTTGCTCTTGTGCTGATTTTTCCATCACGCCATTCTTCTGTTTCTTGGGGGCCCCCAAAGAAGCAACCATCTGTTGGCAAAGTGTCTGTAAACGCAGGGCGAGAAACCGGGCACGCTGTAAGCTTGCTGTTTGCAGGCTCAGCCTGTACTCGATTGCATTGCCCTGGGATACAAAGCGCTTTCTAAACCACCATGTGTGATTACGCTTGTAGAGGTAATGGGGGATGCTGTTGGACGGCATATGGTACACTCCTGAGTCACAGTTGTGCCACATGCCCAAAGAAAAACGGCCTGAATCTCTAAGAGAATCAAGCCGTTAGGTTTGGTGGGCTGGCGGAGTCTGAATTGGTTTTATAACTATTTGTTTTATATGTGCTAATAATCAATTCAATTTTCATTTTGGTCCCATTGTTGGTCCTAAAAGAAAATGTCAGGTTTTTTGCAGGGGGGGAGGTTACAGCATGAGTCTCTTCGTCTGTGAGATTAGCATTTTGCTTTCCTTTAGTCTGCTCTGTATTTAGCCGTTTATTTCACGTTAGTTTTTAGCAAGCCGGTAGAGCGCCTTGCTCGCCGAATATCTACTACGGAAATATACGGGGTCTGCTCTTGCCATGAAAATCCCTTCCGGTCTATACGAACCAGTTCGTACTTTTCGACCAGAAAATTCACCGCATCGGCTAGAGTTATCCCCGCCTCGATATGTTCCTGAATGGCCGCGTCGTCGTGGAATGGCGTGTCGTTAAGTACCAGACCGTAATGATGTTCCAGCAGATACGTTAACAGTTGCTGCCAGACCTGTACGGGTGACAGGCGTGATGAAACCGGCACCGTGGCCGGTACAGATGAAATGTGCATGTGTTAGATCCTGATAAAAGAAGAGAAGGTTTACTTGGTTGTAGATGCTTGAGGATAAATAACGATGTAAACATAGCCATGAGAGTCGAGAGTGTCAGCCTTGCAGGTGAGTCCGTTATGATGCAACGTGACGCAATGCTGATAGCGTGGATTCAGTTCACCGGTTGTAAGCATCAATTCAAGCTGTTTCATCACTAGCGGAAATACCTGATCCAGACACAGCGCCTCCTCCTCGTTAAACGTACCGCTAATACCTGCACGGTCCGCCAGAAAATGCAGGCGACAACCTTCCTGCACAAGCCTTGCACCGAAGCACGGCGATATATCGCGCTTCAGTCCCCATGAATTTTGCATTTTTCTACTCCTTATTAAATGTCAGTTGGTGGTGATGCACATCAGCCGTGTATACGGACCGTGGTTGTCTCGACGACGTTCTGCGTAAACCGCCAGCACACCGGAAATTTCCGCGACATCCTGACCGGTGTAATGACTGGTGCTGCCGTGCCATTGGTATTTGCCCGTGCAGTAGCGAAAAATTCGGGAGTCCGTATGCTGCCGCTGAATCGCCATCGCGGCCTTTTTATCGATGATTTTCATGGTTAGCCTCATAGCCAGCCGCGTTCAGCAAAAGAAAGCACATCGCCGATGCCAACAATAAGATGGTCCAGCACCCGCACATCTACCATTGCCAGCGCGTTCACAAGATGTTGAGTGATGTTTCGATCCTGTTTACTCGGTTCTGTCTCTCCGGATGGATGGTTATGGGCCAGAATCACAGCGGCAGCGTTATGGCGTAGTGCCAGATGGACTTCGGTATGGTTAATCGTGCCCGTAAAGAGCGTCTCACATTCCAGAAGACGGTTCTGATTATCGAGATATAAAACAAGAAACACTTCGCGTTCCTGCAGGGCAAGACGCAACTGCAGCCAGGTTTTGGTGAAGGTAGTGGAATGAAATTGTTCGCCAGGCTGGCGCTGATATTTTTCCAGTAAGCGGATAGCGCGACGAATGGTGCGCGCTTCAGTTACTGGAAGATCAGGAGGTAGATTTATCTCTGACATGACAGGGCCTTACAGGTAATAGAAAAAGTTGTTTATGAAGCGAGTTGAAGCATATTTTCAGCCATCACCCATAGAGCACGATTGAGCTTTACATCTCCGTCGATACCTTTGACAGCACGGGTTTGAGTACGCTGACCTTTCGTCGTTCGTCCCAATAGTCCGCCTTTTATCAAGTTCTCCTGAATGCGTTGGTAAGTGGTCCACAGGTCGTTGCTTTCATCCTGCCAGCGGCGCGAGGAAAGGATCTGCGATTCCGTCACCGGCTGATGCTCTTCACCAAAGCGATAGGTTAATGCCGCTTTCGCCATCGCCTGCTGTGCTGGTGGCGGTAACAAAAGCGACTGCATGGCATCGCGCTTCTCTTCCACCTGGTCAAAAATTCCGAGCACTTCGTAAGCCCCTTCAATGACTTTCTCCACCACGTTGCCTTTATGCGGCACACGTACTTCACCAAAGCTCTCACCGCAAATCAGCCCGTTCTGGCAGACTGCACGAAATAGCCCCGGCAACATCTGGTATGAGCTGGAGCCGTCATGGCTGTTGAGCAGAATGATTTCCGGCACCTGCTTACCGGTGATTTGCCCCTCACGACGCAGGCGCAGCATGTGTTTGGTGTGCTCACGCTTGCTCTGGTTGCGCACTCGGGTCTGGCAGGCAAAGAATGGCTGAAAGCCTTCCTGCTTCAGGCTATCAAGCAGTGTGATGGTTGGGATGTAGGTGTAGCGGTCTGAGCGGGATTCGTGCTTGTCGGTACCAAATACACTGGGTACATGGGCCATCAACTCGTCGTTTGTCAGTGGACGGTCGCGGCGAATCTGGTTAACTCGGCCAAAGCGGCTGGCTAAACGCATAATGAAACTCCTTTGTGGTTAACGTTATAAATGCAAAAAGGCCGCACTTCCGGTAAGAAGTACGGCCTTTCTGCATGGATTTGATGTTGCTGGGGTAAGGGGGAAAACTTTCTGTCGTTGATAGAGGCAACGGCTTGTTAAGCTCTACTATGAGCGAACAGCGGAAGTAAGTACTTATCTACCAACAAGAAAAATAGTTATGAAAGCAGTTTTTTTTAACCACGAATCAGATCATAGCACTTGAAAGTAACTGGACTGACCCCGCCCCGGTAGACGATCCTGCCCTATAGTTGGACTGACGCACCGTAGCGGCTTCTATGAGGATGAAAGACGACTCGAACCGAGTCATCTTTAGCCTTATAATGCCTTTCTGTTCCCTGACACTTAGGTTTATGGCCAGGGTACTTTCTGGCCTTATATTTTCACCAGCTTTGCACACATGGGGTCATAGATATACTCAATGATGCTACCATCCTTGATACGTTTAACCGCCTCGTCGATGACGAACAACGGAACGAGGAACCATTCCTCGGGCTGAACAGGATGGCCGAAACGGTCGTGAATGGTGATGTTAAGTCGTGCGGGTGCGAACAGCCTGTGAAAAAGGTTTTCCATCCGCGTGCGGTTGATACCTGCGAGCTTGTATGAAGCGACCACCTCGACCTTCGCCAATAAATAGGTGGAATCGTGTTCAGCGTTGGCTATGCGCGTCTCTACCTTGCCGCCGGTCACACCAATCTTGTGAATGACATCGCGATGCTCGGCCACATAAGGATTTTCAGATAACGAGCGCAACACATAAATGGTGCCACTTTCTAGATCGCTCTCTTCTAGAGAATCGCTGAACAAGGGTCCCATGTCTGGATCGGTAATTCGGCGTGCTGTTTCGTCTTTGTACAAAGCACGAACCAGTGATAGTCGAAGAAGATTACTTTCCGTACCATTTGAGAAAATGACACGCAGCCGAGCATCCTTCTTACCCTGTGGCGAGTCGAACTCTGTTCCTTCCTCAGACACATAAGCTGTTTGACCATCTAGGATGAACCAATGACCCACTTCAATAGTTGCATACTGTCCAAATGGTCGAGTCACCCTTAACCCTGAACTCAGATCGCTGCGCACTTGCTCAAATAGCGGCTTAAACGTATCAAAGTCCTCACACGGCTTGCGATCCGCGATCCCTTTTGCAGCACGCTTTTCGGTGCTGGTACGAACATGACGTAAGACTGTTATGTCTTCCTCGCTGGTAACATCCGCCAGTTCGGCAGCCAAATCATCGAGGTCAATAATTGCGTCCGCTAACTCCGCTACGACGCCTTCCCCAGCTAAGAGGCCCTGCTTATCTATCGGCGTAAGCAAAGCATGCCAGCTAGTGAGGCGACGTAGACGGTCGAGCCGCACGGCATATAAACGCTCGAAGATATCGCGATCTTCACCATGTTGCGGAGTACGCCCATGTTGCTTAACGAAGCGTTGAATTTCCTCAAAACTGGCTATGACACGCTCCTCGCTGGCTGAGTATCCTTTTTTCTTCTCAGGTGGTGCAAACTCGGCAAGTTCGGCCGCCAAATCGTCTAAATCAGAATTACTCATAACGCCCCTCCGCCCTGAAACGCATAAACGCGGCTGCGCCTTCGGCAAGGTGTTTTTCCCAGGCATCCGACGAAGTTAACGATGGAAGTCGCTCACGTTCACGCTTGAATTCAGCGGCACGCTTGGCGATCACTTTAGCATCTTCAGGCGTAATAGAGGTGCGCTTGGCGGAGATGGCCGCCGCGACCTGCTTCAAACTATCTTCGCTCATCGCCTTAGCAAGGATGGCATAGGCTTCACCGAAGGGGTTGATGCGGTCGATAAGATCTATGTCTAAATCGCGTACGTCCATCGCAAAGCGACGCACTCCGTCAATAAGAGCAGTATTAAGCGTCCCATCGTTCTCTCCGGTGACAAGCTGCTTGGCCTGCTGCGTGAGGTTAAGGGCGGCGATAGCGTGCTGACGGACAGCCTCCTGATCTTCAGCGTCAAGTTCAGGATACTTTTCTTTGATGATCTTACCCATACGAACCTGAGTTAATTCTTCGGGAATCAGCTCTTCATCGAACAGACCTCGTTCGAGGGCTGGCTTGTCCTGCACGAAGGCCGCGATCACTTCGTTTAAATCTTCCTGACAGATGCGTGCAGCCTCTTTGCTTTTGGGCTCGGTAAGTCCCTTAATCTCAATTTGATACGTCCCTGTCTGCTCATTAACACCAATATTACAGCTATCCGGGTCATACCCTCCATCACCATAGTCAAAACCTGTAGTCGGGCCGCTTTCTGGATTCTTGGGCTTGAACTCGAAGCGCGGAGCCAATACCTGCTCCATCAGCAGGCTTGCCGCAATGGCTTTTAAGGTATCATTGACGGCCTCGGTGACTGCGCCCTCTACAGCGTCCGGCTCGGCGATCAGGTTAGTAAATCTCGCGTTGGTTTTACCCGGCGCATCACGAGTGGCGCGACCGATGATCTGTACGATCTCAGTTAAGCTGGCACGGTAGCCAACAGTCAGTGCATGTTCACACCAGATCCAGTCAAAACCTTCCTTCGCCATACCGAGTGCAATAATGATGTCCACATAGTTGCGGTCTGTCTTCATATCTACAGCACGGAGACTTTCCTGAATCTTGCCTTGGCTTGTTGGGTCCACTAAGTCAGCGATACGCAACACTCGGCCATCAAGGCATTTGACTAGTTGAAAACCAGTCGCAGGGTCTGCTCCTTGCCAATCTCCAAGCTCACCAAGAATGTGCTCGACCTCCTTGATCTTATCCTTCGTGCTCTCACGTGAATTGACGTTCGGAATGTGGATAATGGTCTTCTGTGCAGGATCGAGAACATTGAGGATGTCATCGACGTAAGAGTCACTGTAGAAGAAGTAACCGATGTCGAGTTGTTTGAGGTACTCGTAACCGTTGAGCTGTTCGTAGTAGGTATAGGTGACAGTATCGAACTTGGATTCATCCTGTGGTGCTAAAACGGCTTCCGCATCACCTCGAAAGTAGGATCCTGTCATGGCGACGATGTGTGTCTTGTCCCGCTCGATGAACTGTCCCAGATGCTGACCGAGCTTGTTATCCGGGTTGGCTGAAACATGGTGGAATTCATCAACAGCAATCAGGCGGTTGTCAAACGCTTCAACGCCATAAGTATCGACCGCGAAGCGAAAGGTTGCATGTGTGCAAACCAGTACCTTGTCGCTACTTTCAAGAAAAGCACCGAGAGATTTCACCTTACCGCCGTTGTCGTTACCCGGTGCGTTACACAAGTTCCATTTAGGTTCGACCTGCCAATCAGCCCAGAAGCCATAGTGCGACAGCAGTTCATTGTTGAAGCTAGAGCCGATGGATTTCTCTGGCACGACGATGATTGCCTGCTTGATCCCTTGGTTTTCGAGTTTATCGAGCGCGATGAACATCAGCGCTCGACTCTTACCGGAAGCAGGCGGCGACTTGATGAGGAGGTATTGTTCTCCGCGTTTCTCATAGGCCCGCTCTTGCATAGGCCGCATCCCAAGCACATTAGCCTTAGTAGATGCACCATGCCGGGCATATTTAACTGAAACAGACGGTACAGGTTTTTTCTTGCCGCTCATTAGTTAGCTCCCATCATGCGCTTTTTGCTCTTTGCAGATGCAGTCGAAGAGGTCATTTTGGTATAGAGGTCAAACAGCTTTTCCAGCCGCTCAGTATTATTCTTGAAACGCCGGCCGATGTAGATGCGTTCCAGCACTTCGTCATTACGTTCGTGCGCCATACGCAGGTCAGGAGGCATCTTCTCCTGGTCGTAGAGATCTGCAATAGTCGCGGGAAAGTGATGTTCCCGCGCCAAAAGGATATCCTCTGCACAACGGGTTAGATCAGCCTTATTCTTTTCTGTCAACTCCGGTACGGGAAATGTATTATAGCCAAGCACATTGGAATAACTTATTCGTTCTTCTAGTTTTCCACATACTGCTTCTACCCAAACCCGATGAAGTTTGGACGAACAAAGAGCAAATACGTAAAGGTCTGGCTCATATACAGCAAATAATTTATTGGTAGCAATGCTTTCTTCATCAAGAATGCCACAGGGAATATATTCCCTTTTCTCTGACGATACTTCTGGAACAACCATGGCACGTTTTCCATAATCCTGAATTTGAATAAAGCGGTGTGCATCATTTGCTCGTTTGCGAGTAGATTGTGCTGGGCTTTGAAGGCGAGCTTGGGTGACCCCCCCCAAACGGCGAGATATTTCGGTTATGCTCCTGGCATCTTTCAGTTCGTAATCTTCAATCCAGATGCAGTATCTGTCCACTCCGTCAATGAGTTCCTTAGAGCCATATAATTTTCGAAGGTAAATTTCCGCCTCTGGATTTCTTCGAAGTAGATCACGCTTCTCCCAAGGTGCGAGGATTAAGTTACCTCCATCAGTAGGTTGATTCCCTTTTAGCATCTTGGGTAGAGACGAAATGGACTCACTATGTCTAGGAATAAAGACATCCGCAAAATCCAAGAGGTAAGGATTAATTCGAGTCACCTCTTTCCGGATATTATCAAAGTAAATAAATTTACTGCCAGGCTTTATTGCGCGAATGCCCACAATTACGCACGTAACCCCTGCTTTATTCTTCGCTAAGTTACTCCACTTAAAAGATGTATGTGCGAAGTATATTTCCATGTTCTTATTAAGAAGCGTCGGCCACAGTAAGTTGACTTGCTCACCTTGACAGATTGAATTAGTCGTTACAAAAGCTGCCGCGCCATTGACGTCCTTACAAAACTTCGACGCAAGCCAGAACCAGCCCGAAATATAGTCGAGATTTTTGTATTTTATATTACTAGCCTCAAAAAGTTTCTGGATATCGCTTTTTTGAGCCGCCGACTGCTTTGAACTACCTACATAAGGAGGATTTCCGCAAATATATGTTTCGCCGCCTTCGTTCTCGAAGTCGATCTCGGCTTGATTGAGCGGTGACTGAAGAAGGTTATCCGAAACCAGCTTCACACCTGAACCACCTACATCCATCAAACTTAACCAATCGAGTCGAAGAGCATTATCGCACGTAATCCAATTATCGTATCTAAGAGGCAGGAACTCAGCTAAAGCCAACCTCTGCCCACGATAAAGCACATCGCACTGATATTCGGCAATGACTAGTGCGAGGCGAGCAATCTCTGCCGGGAAGTCACGCAGCTCTATGCCCCGAAAGTTGGTGATTGGTATCTCCGACTTTCGATCCGGCTCGTCGCGACGCCGATTGATTTCCGCTTCGATAGCACGCATTTCTTTGTAGGCAATGACTAAGAAATTGCCCGAACCGCAGGCTGGATCGAAAATCCTTATTCTAGCAATACGCTTTCGTAAGTTAAGTAAGGCCCTCGCATTGTCGTCAGCCTCTTCCAGCTTCGTACGTAAATCATCAAGAAAAAGAGGATTAAGCACTTTCAAAATATTGGGAACGCTGGTGTAATGCATTCCCAGCTCACCTCGCTCTTCGTCTTCCGCAATTGCCTGAATCATCGAACCAAAGATGTCCGGATTAATCTTGGTCCAGTCAAGGCTACCCACATGTAGGAGGTAGGAGCGCGCAATCTTACTAAACCGTGGCACATCATCGTTTCCCGAGAACAAGCGTCCGTTAACATAAGGAAACTCGTCAGCCCAGCGCGGAATTCCTGCGGCCGCTCTCTCTTTACGGTTGGTATTCATGGTACGGAACAGGATGGCAATGACTTCGTGAGTATTCGACGAATCTCTCAAGCTCATTTGCTCAATAGTTTCAGTGAAGCGGCCCTTACCGACGAAAATGTCAGTATCTTCAGCAAAAAAACAGAAGATAAGCCGCGCCATAAACTTATTCATGTCGTGGCTACGCTCAGCTGTACCCCAGATGGGATTTTCTTTCAATAACTCGACATATAATCGGTTCAGACGGCTAGTTGCACGTATGTCAAAGGCATTCTCGCTAATCTGACGGACGGTGCTAATACCCGCCAGGGGTAGGAAGAAGCCGAAGTGATCAGGAAAATCTTTGAAGGCACAGGCCACAGTCTCGCCGCTTGTCAGGTCTTCAGCTTCTAAGTAAAAACCGTCAGTAGCAAGGACGAATTTTGCTTTGGCCTTGGCTGTTACCGGACTAGCTTTGAGAGCTGCTAGCGCCTGCGTTACCTTACCTGTTTCGCAGGTTAGGAGATGAATGTTGTTTGTCTGAAGTACTCCACCGAGGTCAGACTTGTTCGAAGTTCCCGCTCTTAGGCGCTTAATGGTCGTCGACTTATTGCCAAAAGCTTCAAGAAATTGGTACGGAAACTCAATAAAATCAAAAGGCTGCTCAGCAAGGTCAGTAATGGCTTGTTCAATTTCTATGGCGTTCATTGACGTACACTTCTCCATAGTGGCATAGCCGCTTGGCTACTCTCATTCTGCATTGAACTCATGTCTTGTCCTGCGTTTTCTTGGAAATTTTTGGCAAGAAGTTTAACAGAATTGAATCCGGCTCTGTAGCGGATTCGGCCCTCTACTCAATGCTTCGCGAAGCACTGTGACCTGTTTAGAGCGAGTATTGTCGATTAGATAAAACTTCAAAAAAAAGTACAAACTGCCATGACATCATAGGAAAGCAAATCTCATGATATATGAGGTAGTATTTTAGAAGTTACTTCCTCTATTTTTTTTTGTGTTCTTAGAATATCTAAAAGTTGTACCAGAATATTTCATTGGTATCGAATGTGACTGACTTGCACTCTGGCGAACTAAAGAAACAATGATACAAGTCTTGAACATACAACTCAGGAGCATTCCTTGTTCTAACCACAGTGTGGATATCTAACCAAGTTGTCACCATCCATCGGCTGAACTTAGAGCTAGCAGCAGTCAGGCACTGAGCTACAGCACTCACGAACTGAAATAATAAGATATATATTATGGTGAACCCGTAAGGGGAGGGACCTCACGGGGGAGGGGTTTATAATGGCTATTAATACGCAGTATTAATACCTGATTTCTTTAATATAACGATTGATAGCACAACAGGGTCTGACAACTGATTGTCAGACCAGATATTGTTCAATCGAAATTAGTACTTCATCAGCCAGTCCCCCTGACTGGTGATGACGTTAATTTCTGCCACACTGCAGGGGCCTTTAATGTAGACGGCAATCTCTTTGCCGTAAGACAGCGTTGACGGTATCAGCGGGATCGGCTTGCTGCCTGCATAGACGGTGGGCATCTTTTGAATCGGGCAGTTCCCACGGTTAACGACAACATCCTGAATGGTGATGCTGTCAGCCAGTGACTGAACATGAACACGCTGCTGATGCAAATTCGGGTAATAGGGATTTTTTACCTGCTCGAGACCAATCCTGACCGGGGCCTCTGCTGCGTGCAACAGAGGTGAAATCATCAGTGCCACGGCGAGGGTACTCATTGCTGTTTTCATTATTTTTTCCTTATTTTGGTTGGAGCAATAAAGGCTCACATGCGGGTCAGACATCCTGACTTATCAAACTCAGGCAAAACCCCGGCGGCATTGCTGAAGGTGAAGGTGGCGGAGGTCAGTCCGGTCGCCGTTATATGGATACGATGGGATTTTCTGGCTGCATCCCAGAAGGCTTCGAAGTTACTGCCACCGGCATCAGAAAACGTGTCGTTAATCAGGAACGTGTCGCCGCTGTCGGTTTGTGCCTGAACGCTGCGCCCATCATCATTGCCGCTGGTGAGCGTTTTGCCATCGGGTGATGTGTACTGGACGAACGCATTGTTCTCCGGCGAGCAGGTCATCAGCAGTTCAGCGCCATTTTTCCCCTGTATGCGGTATTCCGTAACGCCCTGAACCCAGGTACGGGTCCACTGGTTTACGGCTGCACCGGCCTGCGCGGAGGCAAGCACCATCAGTAAAAACGTTATTTTTTTCATAGCTATCCTTGAGTTTCAGTATCGGTCAGCACCTTTCGCAGGTACTGGAAGTGTGGTAAAGAACGGATAAAGTGCGGATCTGCGGTCAGTGCATCAATCTGCCGCCTGCGCAGAAACTGCCTCGGCGTCAGGCAGACATCGGTAATGCTTTCCAGCAGAAAGACCTGCAGTTGCCGGGCGTACTCTCCGACCAGATACCAGCCGTTCTCGAAATAAATCAGGCGGTAAGGTGCGAACCAGCGGTACTGCTGCCCCTCTGCGGTCAGATCCAGCAGAGTTCGCTCCAGAATGGCCTGAGTGATACGCCAGAAACTGCCGAAGGGACCGGGCTTGCGCTCCGGTGGAGACTGCCAGACGATAAAAGGTGGCTCTACGGAGCTGTCAGTCAGCACCGATATCAGACGGTTATCCATCGCCGGGAACAGCTGCTCCGTGCGGGTTACTCGTGCAAAGTGCAGAATATGCCGGTTGGTGCGCAGGCATTCGTGCTGGTGGGCCAATGACCAGCAACCCTGCTGGTATGTCAGTTCCAGACAGCTCAGGCGTTCACGAAAATCCCGGCGCAGAGTGCGCTCCGAGATACGAAACTCCTGAGACAACCTCGTAACTGACAACCGTTCCCCCATCAGCAGGCGACTGATGATGATCGCCAGCCGTGATGCCATGCGATCGTGCTGTTTTTCTTCCGCAGACATATTGAAGGGTTTCCGTTGATTACATTGATTTGTATTGATATTGCTGACGAAGACAAGCGACCAGTAGGCAGGCCGGAACCGTAACCCGCCGTGCCGGGCCTGCCATATCGGCAATCAACCAGCCGGTGCTCAGGGCGATACCAACCGGCCCGGCCAGTACACTGATAGAGCGGGTCAGGGTCAGATAAGTCACGATGGGGAGCGTGCGCCCCAGTACAACCTTCACAAGCGTACTGAGCATCACGACCGATAGACGATAGGCTGCAAAACCAGAAGACCGGACTGCAGTCTGTATCGCCATCAGTATCAGCGGCACCGTTGGGGCGGTCAGTTCCGTGCCCATGCTGTCAGCAAACTCCCGCAGCTCAGCCGGGGACATTTCGCTGAGGCTTTTTTCGAGCATCTTCATCAGCAGGGAGAGCTCGATGGTTTGGGTTGCCTCATCTTTTTTGTATTTCACGCCCGTATGCTCACAGACATCGCATAACACTTCCCGGTACAACACGCCTTTCCCGCCCCTGAACATGCTGGCAATACTGCTAGCACCAAAGGTCTGGATTTCAGCGGCAATCTCCTGCCAGTAATTACGGTGCGCCGGGTGAAAACGTTTGTAGTTGTCACTGCTGGACAGCGTTTCCGTCCAGCGCAGGGTTTTATCCCTTGGGTCATGGGTAATGAGACTGACCAGTAAATCCAGGTCCTCATTATCACAACACCCCAGAAACCGCAGGTCAGCATCTTCGCGATAAACGGCCATTACCCCTCCATTCAGGTCTGTATCGTCAGGGCAAAACGATAACAAACCCGCCCGTAAGGACATGGCCGATGTGTCAGGAAAATCAGCGTGTTATACGAGTAATGACGGACAGGTGATGTCCGAAAATGAAATACAGAAGATTATGCTGTGCAGGGCGGAGTTACCGGTGGAATAAACAGACGAATGGCGAATTGCCCCATAAGGCGGGTGACGAGCCAGGCGGCACCACCGTTGATTACCCCGCCCAGTAACGGGAGCAGCAGGCTTTCCCTTAGTAACACGTGGCTGCTTTTCAGCAGTAACGCGTCGCGAACCACCGTAAGCAGAGCGGTCTCGGCCTGAGGCAGGCTCAGTGCGCGGGTCAGTAACCGGGTGATGATGCCACTGATGGCATCCGAGCAGGCATCCCCGGCCAGCGCGCCCCAGCAAAGCAAGCGTACCCGTGGGTCTGCAGTGTCATGGCCCCCGATGATGGCAACGGCCGCACACAGCCGCATCTGAATGAACAGCGAAGAGCAGACATCGGCGGTGACGGTCAGTGGCAGCAGCGCACCTCCGGCGAGCCCGCAGGAAAAGCCGGAGCCGCAGGCTTTCAGGGACTCGTACAGCACAAGTGATTCAGCCGCATCCACGCAACTCGTTTCGTTCTGCAGGTAACTGTCCGCCAGTACTATGGCAGAGTCAGTGACGGCGGTACCTTCCACCGCCAGGGCATACATCCCGTCGAACAGCTGATGTAATACGGTAATATCCAGAGTATCCTCCTTAGCAATTGCCTCTATGGGGTATCGCTAAGGTGATATAGGTCTGTCATTTTTTTATTTACGGTTTGTTCACGCTGACAATTGCTTACTGCATCTGAATTCGGCAGCCTTAAACCTGATGGTCGTAAATCTGAATGGAACAAACCTGTGTGAATACCATCATTCCGGTGTGAATATTATTCTTATTGTACCGCTCTGAAATGTTGGCGAAATGTATGCTTTTTGTTTGCTAATTTCGACGGTGGCGGAAGTTAAAAACTCCTGAACTATGAAGAGCGCTATTATTTAAACAGTGAAAAGGACATGCCGTCTTTACGTTCACAGCGAACAGGACAATTTTCCGCCCGGTGCTTCAGGGAGTGTGGTTTCTGTGTAAATTATCAGATGGCATTGTGCAGGCTGTAGGTGATTAGTGTTATAAAAATGTTGCATTTATGTTTGCTGGGATCTTTGTCTAATAAAGACTTAAATGGTTTTAAGGAGGGGTTTTAATATTTTAATCGTCTTACTATAAAGTTAAAAAAAGCACCATCTATCCAGAGGTGCTTTTACGCTTATGATGACTCGTTATGAGAATCAAAAACCATTTGGGCTGATGATAATGTGACCCCCATCTTTTGAAAGCGCAGGCACCGTGAAAAATCTATTATAAAAATTAACACGCTCCTCCAGACAGGTCATATCAAGCCCAAAGTAACATTTCATATAGTTGTGGAGTCTACTGGTATACCAGCCATAAACCCCATTTTCTTGCATGTGAATTGGTATCGTTTCGGTTCTCTCCAGGTACCCGGGCAATTGTTGCAGTTCTTTCAAAAAACTGTCGGCATCACCCTTTAACATTGCGTGAAAGCAGGCTACAGCAAGCAACTCATTATCAATGCCACCACTTTCCATACTCAGATGAGATGCCAGCGCCGTAATTGCGGCTCTGAGCTTAAAATGCCTCAGGCGCAGCGTCTCTTCTTTTAAAAGCTTCTCCAGCGGAGGTAAAAAAAACGTATTAATCGAAAGCAGTCTGCGCGGCTTCTCTATGTCAACGAAGTTTAAATTCCGAATTCTTTTTAGCGCTATTTGTACAGTATCAACACCGTACCGGGAGGTCAGTGCTTTTAACAGTGTTGTTTTCACTGGTTCTTCATGACTGGCAGCAATAAAACCACGAAACTCATCTTCCGGTGTATAGCGCGGAATGGTATCTTTCAGCATCCTGTTGATCAGTTTAGGGGCAATGAGAAGATTTTTGCTTATGTTAGCGCCTCCTTTTGAGTTCGGATAGAGATGACTGACTTCAAGCTCAAGCCAGGGGCGCAGACGAGAGAGTGGCAGCCCGTTATCACCCCTAATCCATTCACCATACAGAACATTGTAAGCTCTTTGATGACGTGACTTATTCCGGTACAACTGGAGTATATCGACAACATCACCCGGGCCATTAATACCTCCTAACCCGCTAGGATTATTTTTCAGCATAGATTCGATGTTAAGCCACCAGGAGTGTTTCACCAGCTTAATGATATTGTCATCATCAATAATACGGTGAGCTTTATGGCGGCATTCGTTGCTGCAGAAACGCTTATTACGGGAGTCCGACAGGCTTTTGTGACAACCTTTATAGTTGCATGTTGCCTTCATTCTTTCTTCCCGTCTAGAAGCATTTTGTTTTCTCCCGTTATAATGCTCAGGGCAAAGACGGAGTTTACGCTCCTCATCTCTGCCTCCTATGCTATTCTGGCAATTATCCCGCTTACAAATAGCCATAATGTTTATGCCATAAACAGAATTATAGAATAATAAAATAGAGTGTTATGCCACAAGCATAACACCTGATATAACTGGAATATAAAAGTGATACCATAATCTATTTTATTGGTCAGGTGTCGATGTAACAGTGTTTGTAATTTCTTGTATGTGTTGTCCTTAATAGTCTTTAAATACACTAGCAACCGATAAATATATCTGGTGGCATTTATTAGTTGTTTCATTTCAGGTAGCAGAAGCCGAAACTGGTCTCCTCTTCTATACCTCAGATGTCACGACAGGCCTGAGCCTGTTGCGTGTTACGGTGTTACCGGAGGGCAGCGCTCCAGTACCCACTGATCAATTTCAGACTCCAGCCAGCCAACAGATTGCATGCCCAGGCGACGTTGTTTCGGGAAAGTCGCATCATAGCGAGGAGACTTAGGGTTGAGCCAGTCGTAGATGGTGGCGCGGCCGAGCCCTGTTTTGAGCATAACATCACGCATACGCAGGATTTTTACAGATTGTACAGTCATTTACGTTGTATCCTTTAGGTTGTACTGGATAACGTCAGACTATAATCCCGAGAGGATCTGGGATAGGGGTGGGGCTGTTCGTATTTTTTTACTTATTGATTTTAAAGATTATTATTGAGGTTTTTTAATGGATGACGCATTGTTTGATACTTTCAACGTTGAGTATAAAAAAGTTTTCATCAAAATCAGGGCGTTGTTTACCTCTGATGAGAAATTCCTGGATTTATGGCAAGTGATAAACAGGACGGTTGCGAGATGTATCAAGTCGGCAATCAATGATGACCCATTTTTTGATGATAGTTACAGTCCGGAATCTGTATTCGCCGATGCTCAATTTAGGGCTGATACATGCGGTGAGTTCGAAGGGTATCTCTTTGCGGCCGTGTTTTCTTTTCGCTGGGGACGTTATCTCCATAAGAATCAAGATGATCAACAAGCTGTACATTTCCTGGCTCAAGGTTTATTAAATGCAGGAATATGGATTGGTGTAATGCAAAGACTGGAACATCAGCAACTGAAGGTATTAGAAAATCAGAAGCGGGCTGAGGATTCAAAAAAGGGCGGTGCAGTTGTGGCGGAAAACTATTCAGTCGTAAAAAAAGAGCTGATTCGCCTCTTGAAGTGCAAAGATGGTGGATGGGAGTCAAAGAAAGCTGCTATTGATTGTGTTGTTAATGAGTTATGGCTTTTCATTCAGCAAAAAAATAACGAAATAAACAATAAAAATAAAAAACTGAAAAGTCACGAGCAGAAAAAAAACTATATGTTTACTGAGTCTGGGTTGCCCGAAAGGATACAGGAGTGGCTGAAAGTAGATTCATCTATAAAAGCTGCATTTACAGATGCTGTTAGAAGGCGAAAATGAGGACTCGATTGTATTGCTTGCATAGCTATGCTCTGACATATCGTGTTGATTAATCGGTAATTAGCGGCTGGTATATGACAATCAATTCCTGACGAAAAACAGGGTTAAGGATCGTGTTTATAATCTAGTGGTAAGTCAAAATATCATTTTATATGACATGGAAATGGGGGTCTTGAGACCCCTGATATGTCTGGAATAACTCTGACTAATCCAACCAGTCTGGCGAGCAACTCAGCCCACAAGTTTTAACTCTCTTTTTCCGTTTTCAACAATGCCCCCGCTGTCGGCCTTGCTTACGAAGTCAGCCCACCACTGCATCATCGGTCGTCGTTGCTCAAGATAGTCGCTGCGGTTGTAAGCGCGACGTACCTCATTTTTGTCTACATGAGCCAATGCTGCCTCAATAACATCAGACGGAAACCCTTGCTCATTGAGAGCTGTACTTGCGATAGAACGTAAACCGTGTGATACGAGAACACCTCCTAACCCAGCACGCTTGAGTGCTGCGTTCACTGTTTGGCTGTTCATTGGTTGGGTTGGTTTGATGCGACTGGGAAAGATAAACTCTCGGCCACCACTTAGTGACTTCATCATTTCCAGAATAGAGAGAGCCTCATCGGATAATGGAACCGTATGATCCCGGTTCATCTTCATTCGAGCTGCTGGAATTTTCCATTCGTTATCATCAAAATCGATCTCATCCCATCGAGCTTCAGCTGCTTCGGCGGGACGGGTTATGGTGAGCAGTTGCCACATGAATAGGCATCGTGTGGACAGGCTGATACTTGCCGTACGCATAGTCTGCATTAATTGTGGAAGTTGAGCCGGGTGGATACTCGGCATGTTTTTCTTCTGAGGTTTCTCGAACGCTTTCCCGATGTTTATGCTGGGAACCGCATCAATCAGGCCCGTGTTCTGCGCATAAATCATGACTTCGTTAATACGCTGACAAAGGCGGCGAACAGTCTCTAATGCCCCTCTGGCCTGAACCGGCTGAACTGCTTTAACCAGAGTATGAGCCTTAATCTCAGTGACACTGATATCACCGATTGCTGGGAAAACATCTCTCTCAAGCGAGCGCCAGATATCTTCGGCATAGTCCTCTGTTACGCTGGCTTTCTTCACATTCCACCAACGTTCGGCAACTAACAAGAAAGTGTTGGTTTTGGCCTCTTGTGAATTTCTGACCTGTTCTTTCTGATGTTCTTGGGGATCAATGTCTTTCGCCAATAAAACTTTAGATTCGGCTCTGAGTTTACGTGCATCAGAAAGCGAGACGGCAGGGTAGGCACCGAAGCTCTGTTTGGTTCGCTGCTTGGTCAGAGGCCGATAGTAACGGAATTGCCAGAGCTTACTGCCGCTGGACTTGATTAACAGAGTAAGCCCGTCACCATCATACAGCTGGTAATCGGCATCTTTAGGTTTGGCGGCTTTGATTTCCGTGTCGGTTAACGGCTTGGTTTTTCTTGCCATGGTGAGTCTCCATGCGTTTAGGCCCAACGAAAACAATAGAGCTTTTCGTTGGGCCTATCAATGGGCCTAAAAGGTTCGGATTTAATTAGTTCTCTTCGGACTTCGCGGGACAAATTGCAGGCACAAAAAAGCCCGCAGGGCTTGCGCCGTGCGGGCTCTTAGGACTTCATCAGATGACTCTGGTAATCACCGATGGAGAATTTTGGTGGAGCTGGCGGGAGTTGAACCCGCGTCCGAAATTCCTACATCCTCGGTACTACATGCTTAGTCCAGTCTTTACATTCGCTTGCCAGCTGCGGACGGACACGCCACTAACAAACTAGCCTGATTAGATTTAACGCTTCAACCCCAGGCAGGGCATCCACGCGATCTCTTTTGGGTTTGACCTCTCTTGATCCCCGTCCTAAGAGCGGAGGCTAGGGAGAGAGGGCTCGAAGCAGGTTATTAAGCTGCTAAAGCGTAGTTTTCGTCGTTTGCGACTATTTTTTGCGGCTTTTTACGAGGCCAACCGCCCCTCGGCATGCACCTTGGGTTTCGCAAATCCCGTCGAATCCAGAATCAGCCCCAAAAGTGTTGGCTAAGTATAACAGATTTATGACGCGGCATACCAGTCCATATCGAGGCAAACGGCCTGATAATGTGAGTTGATGATTTTCTCCGCAGCAATTTTTCTAACGAAGCATTCTTTGTGAACAAAATTCGCGAACACAATTTTGGTGAAGCGAGGAGGGGAAGCAGGAAAACGCGTTGCCCTCTCCGGGTGTGAGAGGGCGGTGTCGGTTAGCGCCCGGCGTTTTTCATGATGCGGGCTTTATCCAGTTGCCATTCGCGCTCTTTCAGATCGGAGCGTTTATCGTGCTGTTTTTTACCTTTCGCTACGCCAATTTTTACTTTGCACCAGGCGTTTTTCCAGTACAGCGACAGCGCGACAACAGTGTAGCCTTCGCGGTTGATGCGGCCGTAGAGGGAATCCAGCTCGCGCTGATTCAGCAGTAATTTACGGGTACGCGTTGGGTCGCAAACATAGTGACTGGAGGCAACGGTTAATGGCGTAAAGTTTGCGCCAAACAGAAACGCCTCGCCGTCTTTCAGAATAACGTAGCTGTCGCCAATGTTCGCTTTACCTGCGCGTAAGGATTTTACTTCCCAGCCTTGCAGTGACAGCCCGGCCTCAAATTCTTCTTCAATAAAGTATTCATGGCGGGCGCGCTTATTCAGCGCAATGGTGGCTGAACCTGGTTTATGTGCTTTTTTCTTCGTCATAATGTCGTGAAGCCATCCGGTAATCTGATATCTGAAACTGACCTCATTGCGTCCTGTGAGGTTTAACGCGTTATCTTAGCATGAGTTCCGGCTTAGCGTTTTCCTTTCATCCGGCGGAAATGGTATTATTTGAAGATTGTGTGAACGCGGGAAACCTTATGCCTCAGATTAACCGTACTGCGCTGGTGCCTTACAGCGCGGAACAAATGTATCAGTTAGTGAACGATGTTAAGTCCTATCCTCAGTTTTTGCCTGGCTGCACCGGCAGCCGGGTGCTGGAAGCCGGGCCGACGCAGATGACGGCGGCGGTGGATGTTTCCAAAGCCGGGATCAGCAAAACGTTTACCACGCGCAATACGCTGGCTGCTAACCAAAGCATTTTGATGCATCTGGTCGATGGGCCTTTTAAATCATTGATGGGCGGCTGGAAATTTACGCCGCTCAGCGCCGATGCCTGTCGCATTGAGTTTCAGCTTGATTTTGAATTCACCAATAAGCTGATTGAACTGGCGTTTGGCCGCATCTTCAAAGAACTGGCATCAAATATGGTGCAGGCATTTACCCATCGCGCGAAAGAGGTTTACCGTGCCGGGTAAGATTGTCATTGAAGTGGCTTATGCGCTGCCGGAAAAGCAGTATCTGCAGCGGGTTACGCTTGAGGATGGCACAACTGTTGAGCAGGCAATTCGCGCGTCCGGCCTGCTGGAGTTACGCAGCGATATTGATTTGAGCGTCAACAAAGTCGGGATCTACAGCCGACCGGTGAAGTTGCACGATGTCGTGCATGAAGGTGACCGTGTGGAGATTTACCGCCCGCTGATTGCCGATCCAAAAGAACTGCGTCGCCAGCGTGCGGAAAAAACGGCGAAGAAATCGTAATGCCCTGACGGTAAAAACAAAAAAGGTGCTCATGGAGCACCTTTTTGCATTTCTGCAACCTTACGCTTTGGTCAGCGCAGGCTTGTTATCAATATTGGTCAACACACCGCTACCGTTAAAGGTCAGCGTCAGCGTTTGCTGCGTAACATCTTCGTGGCCCGGCTGCTGACGGAACACATAGAACCAGGTGTTGGTGCCAAACGGGTCTTTCATCATTGGCGTACCCAGTGCATAAGCAACCTGTTGTTGCGTCATACCCACGCGGATTTTAGAAACATCGTTTGCTGTCAGGTAGTTCCCCTGATTGATATCAGGGCGGTAAACCACGCGTTCGAAGGTAGAGCAACCAGCGGTCAACATCAGGAGAACCGCTGCGGCAGCAGTCAGCATTTTACAGCGCATAGTGATTTGATTCCTTTTCGGGCCCGAACAATACGTGGCTCATATGTAATATGCCGATGATAATAGACCTTTAGCCAGTTTAAAACCTCTGCGGGCTGGTCTGTTGTCGATTTTATCGAGAACTGAGACCGTCATATTACAGAAAAGTTTACGCTGCCAGCAGCTCTTTGGCATTCGCCAGCGCATTGCGCGTCACTTCGCTGCCGCCGAGCAGGCGCGCCAGCTCCTGCAAACGAGCACGTTTATCCAGCGGCTGCATGTGGGTTTCAGTCATCGCGCCATCGGTCTCTTTGCTGACAAAGAAGTGATGGTGACCGCAACCGGCGACCTGCGGCAGGTGTGTGACGCACATCACCTGAGTGGATTCGCCCAACTGACGCAGCAGCTTGCCGACCACCACCGCCGTTGGCCCGCTAATCCCGACATCCACTTCATCAAAAATCAGCGCTGGCGTTTCCATCTTCCGCGCGGTGATCACCTGAATTGCCAGCGCAATGCGCGACAGCTCGCCGCCAGAGGCAACTTTAGCGATCGGTTGCAGCGGCTGGCCGGGGTTAGTGGTGACGCGAAATTCAATACGATCGGCGCCTTCCGCCGTCAGCGAGCGCTCGTCAAAATCGACATCAATGACAAACACGCCGTGCGGCATAGAAAGCGCATACATACTCCCGGTGATCAGTTCGCTCAGTTCCTGCGCATATTTCACACGCTGTGTATGCAGCGCCTGCGCGCTGGACAGCGCCAGCCGATGGTGCTGCTCTACCGCCAGCGCCAGCGCCAGCGTCTCCTGGGAGCCGGTCTGATCGTCCAGTAACTGTTGTTCATCAAGCAGAGACTGATGGAACTGCGGCAGCTCTTCCGGGGAGATATGATGCTTGCGCGCCAGCGAGATCTGCCGGGAGATACGCTGCTCCAGTTCGTACAGACGATTGGGATCGAGATCTAAGCGGTCGCAGTAGTGGCGAAGTTCATCGCTGGCTTCACTGATTTGAATGGCTGCTTCTTCCAGCATATTCAGCACGCCGGAAAGGCGCGAATCCATACCTGCCAGCTCCGTTAAAAGCTGTCGGGCGGTATAGAGCTGACTTTGCAGGTTAACCTCTTCGCCATCGGCCAGCACGTTCAGCGCATGTTGGCTGGTAGAAAGCAACTGGCCGCTGTTAGCGAGACGTTTGTACTCTTCGTCGATCTGCTCAAATTCGCCCGGCTGTGGGTGAAATTCATTAAGCTCTTTCAGTTGGTAGTGCAGCAGTTCGGCGCGGGCGGTGCGTTCCTGACTCTGTTGCTGATGCTGGGCCAGTTCGCGGCAGCTCTGGTGCCAGGCGCGGTAGTGTTCGGCCATTTGCTGAGTGAGCGCATACTCACCGGTATAGCCATCGAGCAGGTTTTTCTGGTGTTCTGATTTGGTTAGCAACTGGTGCGCGTGCTGGCCGTGGATCTGTATGAGCAGTTGGCCAAGTTCGCGGAGTTGAGAAAGCGGCACCGCCGTTCCGTTAATAAAACCACGGGAGCGCCCGTCACTGCTGATGACGCGGCGAAGTAAACACTCACGCCCATCTTCCAGTTGATTCTCTTCCAGCCAGCGCTGCGCGGCGGGCGTGTCTTTCAGCGCAAAGCGGGCGCACAGGTCGGCGCGCGGAGCGCCTGCGCGCACCATGTCGGCTTCAGCACGACCGCCGAGGCACAGCCCGAGCGCGTCAATGGCAATGGATTTACCCGCCCCGGTTTCGCCGGTAATAGCCGTCATCCCGCTGTGAAAATCGATCTCAAGCTCACGAACGATAGCAAAATTACTGATGGTCAGTTGTGCCAACATGGTTGCTTTCCTGTATGAAAAATCATAACTGTGTTTACATACAGTATAAACTGGTTTTATATACAGTAAAGCCCTGGCGGCGAATTTCAGAACAATTTTTTCGACCAGCCGAGTTTTGAGCTTAATGTATTGAAATAACTGTAGTCTTTAGGGTGAACCAGATTCAGATAATAGTCGCTGCGGCGGATCAGCACATCTTCGCCATCCTGGATCGGCAGCGCAATTTGGCTGTCGCAACTGATCTCCAGATCGCTACGACGGTTGGAAAAGCGCAAGCGGATGGTACTGCTGCTGTTAATCACCAGCGGACGGGCCGACAAGGTATGCGGGAACATGGGTACCAGCGTAATCGCATCCAGAGACGGCGTCAGAATCGGCCCGCCGGCAGAGAGCGAATAAGCGGTTGATCCAGTGGGTGTGGAGATGATTAACCCATCGGAACGCTGAGAGAACGCGAAGGTTTCATCAATATACACTTCGAATTCAATCATATGCGCCACTTTCCCCGGGTGCAGCACCACTTCGTTGATGGCGGTGCTGATCCGTTTTTGGCACTCTGGCAAGGAACTCTGCTGGCAGACCTGAACTTCCAGCAAGAAGCGCTTTTCGGCGATATAATGCCCTTCCAGTACATCGGCCAACTGTTGTTGGGCGTTGTCCGGATCGAGATCGGTAAGAAAACCGAGATTGCCGCGGTTGATGCCGATCACCTGAATATCATAGCGCGCCAGCGTGCGTGCTGCGCCCAGCATATTGCCGTCGCCGCCGACCACCACCGCCAGGTCGGCCTGCTGACCAATGTCCGCCAGTGTGCCGGTTCTCACATTTGTGAGCTGTAATTCCTGGGCAATCTGTTGTTCGACAATGACGTCATAACCTTGCTCGTGAAGCCAGCGGTAGAGCATTTCATGTGTGGTTAGCGCGGTAGGGTGCCGTGGATGCCCGACAATACCAATACACTTGAAATGGAGGGTCATGTTCTGGTGGTCCTTGTGGCGAATGAATGATGACAATCTGTCACGTTCCCTTGAATCCCGGAAACGGATCCCCATAATAAGCCAGGTTAGCGAGATGAATGCAAAAAAACGCGGAGAAATTCATGAGTAGTAAAGAACAGAAAACGCCTGACGGGCAAGCCCCGGAAGAAATTATCATGGAACAGCACGACGAAGTTGAGGCAGTTGTTGAGTCTGACGATTCTGCTGAGCAGGTGGATCCGCGCGATGAGAAAATTGCGAACCTCGAAGCGCAGTTAACCGAAGCGCAAAACCGCGAGCGTGAAGCTGTCCTGCGCATGAAGGCGGAAATGGAAAACCTGCGTCGCCGCACCGAACAGGACGTTGAAAAAGCGCATAAGTTCGCGCTGGAAAAATTCATCAACGAACTGCTGCCGGTAGTGGATAGCCTGGATCGCGCGCTCGAAGTCGCAGACAAAAACAACGCCGAAATGGCGCCGATGGTTGAGGGTATCGAACTGACGCTGAAATCCATGTTGGACGTGGTGAAGAAATTCGGCGTTGAAGTGATTGCTGATACCGATGTTCCACTGGATCCAAACGTCCATCAGGCGATTGCGATGGTGGAGTCTGATGAGATTGCGGCCGGTAAGGTTTTGGGCGTGATGCAGAAAGGTTACACCCTCAACGGCCGTACTATTCGCGCAGCGATGGTCACCGTCGCCAAAGCGAAGGGTTAAATGTGTTGTTAAAACCCTCTCCGCCTGGAGTAATGCTGCTCACTTAAGGAATCGAGACCTGAAATTCAGGTCTCAGATGAAAGGAAACGGGACGGTAAACCTGATTTCTTCGTTATCCCTCTGAGCATTAATATGAATTTTTATTCATAAAATGCTTAAGTGACTGGCATTAAACCTTACGGTTGGGCTTTTTTGAATTTGGTCGGTGCCAGAGGATTACTCGCCACTATGTGGCTCGCCCTGCGGGCCGTTGCTGAAGCAACGTTCTCTCGCGTTGCT
>NZ_FMBC01000076.1 GCF_900094795.1 Kosakonia oryziphila | reverse complement strand
GCGTAACCCGATGAAAAATGGTGGAAACCTCATTTTGCAGATGGGGGTTCCCCAGCAGTCGATCCACCCGCTTTATTTTGTTTTTAACCGATGCAGTTCCAGTCAAATGACGTCCGATACTGGTAAGCGTAAGGGATGCGCCATTTATTACAGCACTGGTTGCGTCAATCAGTGCTTTTTGACGGTAAAGATGCAGGGGCTTCAGTATATTCTTAAGAAATTTTCGGCATAATGAACGCGCAGGCATAGTGGTGATTTCCTTGAAATTGTTAGCACAATCAATTAGATCACATCACACTATGCCTGTCCCATTTTTCTGGGGATTCCTCAGGAGTTTCCTCCCCCTTGAGCTTAAGCCTCTTCGAGCGATGAATGCTCGTTAAGGTAGAGAATGGCATGATCAAGCACTTTTAATGAACGTTCGAGTTTGTCGGCATTCACAGAGATATATGTTGGGCAATCCTGTCGCCCGCTCATCAGGCAAACCGCCGCTGAAGAAAGGGCCTCTTCGGCGCGGTACAACGCCCCCCGCGATTCGCGATCCGGCATTTTGTTTAGCCGTTCCCCTTCATTACGAATCTCAAGAGCCAGAGCAAACAGACGTTCACGCAGACGATCGTTTTCGCTGACCGACATATAACCTTTTACCTTCCTCATCCGGGTGTAGGCCGCAAGGTCCGTTCTGACAGCAGTCAACTTCGTCAACAGACGACGAACAAGTTCATCAACGTTCATACATATTTCCTCCCCTGTCAGCCATTGGGTCAAGATAATAGTATGGCTGCTATTTGCACAAAATCATGCACGCGGTCAATAATTAATCGATATTGACAATCCTTTACAAAGAGGAGGCCAGCCAGGCGCGCCATCCGCCGTAAGACGTGATCTCCTGTGCTCCTTGCAAACCATAATTTTCACAAATAAATCCACTCAACCAGCAGCCATCTTCCAGCTCCACTTTACCCAGCCCAAGCGGCACCGGAATAGCGGCAAGGAAAGAGCCGACTTCGCTGTGCGGCAGTTCCCACACTTCCACGGCAATCGCCGCGCCCTGCTGCTCGTCACGCACCATACCTGGCCGTTTACCGTCTGCCAGCGCATATAACCGATAATGCGGCGCGCTACGGGTGGCGCGAAGTAAAGTCGCGCCCCGCTGACGCAACTGACCATTAAGCGCCAGCCCGTCCAGGTGTGCGCCACATACCACCAGCGCCAGCCGATCATGGCTCGCGGCGTTTGCCGAAACGGTAGCTGCCATTTTCCGCCCGCCGGGCAAGGCCAGTGATGCGTTGCGCTGCATCGCATCGGCAAGACTCAACAGATACTGATCGGTAAACGCGCGGCCAAACAGCGTAACGCCGGAAGGCAAGCTGTTGGCCATTATAGCGTTCGGCACAGCAACAGCGGCGTAATCCAGCAGGTTCATAAAATTGGTGTAATAGCCAAGATCGGCATTGCGTTTTACCGGTTCATCGGCCAGTTCCACCAGCGTTACCGGGCGCGGATAAGTCGGCGTCAGCACGCAGTCCAAATCGGTAAGTAGCGCGTCACACTGCGCTTTGTAGGCCTGTAAGCGGTATTGCGCATCAAACGTCGCCACCGCATCTGTAGATGGCGCATTGCTCAACACCGCTTTGATCACTGGCAGCACCGCATCAGGCTGTTTTTCAATCAGCGGCCCGACGACGTGGTAGCGCTCCGCCACCCACGGCCCTTCATACAACAGGCGCGCAGCGGCAAGGAACGGGGTGAAATCGAGCGTCACCGGTACACCGCCAAGCGACTCCAGACGCGCTTTTGCTGCATAAAACAGTGCTTCACTCTCTGTACAGCCGAGGAATTCCAGCGTAGCCGGAACGCCAAAACGGAAACCCGGCTGCGGCGCGCCAAAGGCCTGCGCACTGTTCCACGCCGGGTTACCACGGCTATAGGCATCTCGCGCGTCTTTCACTGCCGTTAGTGCCAGCAAGCGGCTGGCTTCAGCGGCGGTTGCGGTAAAAAAGGTTACGCAATCGAGCGTGCGACAGGCAGGCACTACACCCGCCGTGGAGATCAACCCTTTGGTTGCTTTCAGACCAACCAGATTATTGAGCGACGCCGGAACACGCCCGCTGCCTGCGGTATCCGTGCCAAGCGCAAAGCTTGCCAGCCCCAGCGCCACCGCCAGCGCCGATCCGGCACTGGAACCGCCCGCCGGATAATCAGCATGTACGCTGTTACGGCAGGCGCCATACGGTGAACGCGTGCCGTTCAGCCCGGTGGCAAACTGATCGAGATTGGTTTTCCCCAGCGGCACCGCACCCAACGCAATCAGTTGCGCGACGATGGTCGCATTCTGTTCTGCGGTATAGGCAAATGCCGGGCAGGCTGCGGTGGTGGGAATACCTGCCAGATCGATATTGTCTTTGATGGCGAACGGCACGCCATATAGCGGCAGCGACTCAGGCGGCACGTTATCCAGCGCGGCCAGGTACGGCTCCAGTTCCGCCGCGCTAAGCAGATAAATAAAGGTGTTGAATTCCGGGTTCAGCGCCAGCGCCCGCTCCCGCAGCGTCGCTATTACGCCGCGCGGCGATAAATGGCCATCGCGGTAAGCCTGCGCCAGTACATCAAGGCGTAAATCAAATGGCTGCATCATACTGTTTTCTCCAGAACCACCACACACTGACCCGCGCGCACCGAACTGCCCGGTTGCACGCGCACCTGGCTTACTACGCCGTCATGGGCGGCAAGCAACGGGATCTCCATCTTCATCGACTCCAGCACCACCAGCACATCGCCAGTGCGAACCTGGCTGCCCGGCGTGACATTCACCTGCCACAAATTACCGGAGATCGGGCTGTCGATGCCCTGTTGCCCCGGCTGTAACGGCACATCTTCGCCCTCTTCCGCCAGCGCTTCACTGCTGTCAAAATGTGCCTGGCCGCTGGCAATCCAGCGATCGCGTTCGGCGGCAAAAGCCCCCTGTTGATGCGCACGGAAAGCCTCAATACTTTGCGCTTCATCGGCAAGAAACTGCTGATATTCCGCCAGCTTCAGCGTGGTGTGCTCAATGCGCAGCGGATAACGCCCAAGCGGGAAGTCGCGACGAATAGTTAACAATTCATCGGCAGAAACCGGATAAAAACGGATTTGGTCGAAGAAACGCAGCAGCCACGGTTTACCGGCAAAATCGGCCACGGTATGGTAGCGATTCCACATTTGCAGCGTCCGCCCGACAAACTGGTAGCCGCCCGGCCCTTCCATGCCATACACGCAAAGGTACGCGCCACCAATGCCAACCGAGTTTTCCGCCGTCCAGGTGCGCGCCGGGTTGTACTTGGTAGTGACCAGCCGGTGACGCGGATCAAGCGGTGTCGCTACTGGCGCGCCAAGGTAGACATCACCCAGCCCCATCACCAGATAGCTGGCGTCAAATACCGTTTTGTAAACTTCATCAATATTCGCCAGATCGTTAATGCGGCGGATAAACTCCAGGTTGCTCGGGCACCACGGCGCATCGCGGCGCACGGTGGTCATATACTTGTCGATGGCTTTCTGGCACGCCGGGTCGTCCCACGAGAGCGGCAACCAGACAATGCGCGACGGCACATCCAGATCCTGGCGCTCACACACGCCCTGCCATAACCCGGCCACCATCTCCAGCAGTTGCGCCAGACCCAGCGCTTCCGGCTGGTAGTGAATTTGCAGCGAGCGAATGCCTGGCGTCAGATCGATAACCCCCGGCAGCGCCAGTGCTTCCAGCGCCTGCATTAAGGCGTGGGCGCGAAAACGCAGCACCAGATCCAGCTCCGGCTCGCCGATCTCCAGCAACAGATGCGTATCGCCGGAAAGCCGCGCCACCAGGCGCTTATCCGCCTCGCCGCAGTTCAGAACGATCGGCGAAGCCAGCGCCACAGGTTGCCACGCCACCACCTTCGGCTCGAGGGTGGCGATTTGCGCTTCCTGTGCCTGCGCCAGACGGCGCGCAGTGGCGATATCAACCGGGATAAAACGCACTTTATCGCCCGCCTTCAGTTGGCCGATGGCCGGTAGATCCGCATCAATAATGGTCACCGGACAGACAAAACCGCCAAGGCTTGGGCCGTCCGGGCCGAGAATCACTGGCATGTCGCCGGTAAAATCCACCGCGCCGATGGCATACGGGTTGTCGTGAATATTGGAAGGATGCAGGCCAGCTTCGCCGCCGCTGTCGCGCACCCACTCTGGTTTCGGGCCGATCAGGCGTACGCCAGTGCGGCTGGAGTTGAAATGCACTTCCCAGTCGGTTGCCAAAAAGGTCGCCATATACGCCGGGGTGAAATACTCCGGCGCACCGTGCGGGCCATAAATCACCCGCAGCTCACGCACCGGGGAAAGCTGTGTATGCAACGCCTGCGGCAACACCGTTTCGCCGCACGATGCCGTTAACGGTGCCAGATGCAGCACATCGCCGGTACGCAGCGCGCGCCCGGCATGGCCGCCAAACTGCCCCAGCGTAAAGGTGCTTTTGCTGCCCAGATACTCCGGTACCTGGAAGCCCCCGCGCAGGCAGAGGTAGCTGCGCACACCGTCACCGCTGATGTCGCCGATTTGCAGCGTCATCCCCGCCCGCAGCGTGAAGATACGGTTCATCGCCAGCGGCTCACCATCGAGCATCAGCGCAATATCCGCTCCGGTGACAACCGCCTGCGCATCACAGTTAAATTTCAGCGTCGGGCCGCTCAGGGTGATCTCCAGCACCGCCGCGTTGTCATCATTGCTCAGCAGACGGTTGCCGAGACGCAGCGCGCGGCTGTCCATCGGCCCGGATGGCGGCACGCCCACCGCCCAGTACCCTACACGTCCGGGATGATCCTGCACGGTGGTTTGCGTCCCGGCGCTCAGCACCTCCAGCGTGTGCGCCTGATACGTCAGCCCCTCAAGGCAGCGCGTCCAGGGTTCACCACAGGCGAACGGAGCAAAGGTTAAGATCTGCTGTAAATAGGTGCGGTTGGTCTCCACACCGTATAAACGGGTTGCGCCCAGCGCGTCGTGCAGCGCATTCACCGCAGCCTCACGCGTAGGCTGCCAGGCGATGATTTTCGCCAGCATCGGGTCGAAGAACGGCGGCACTTCACAGCCGGATTCTACCCAGCTATCGATGCGCAACGTCCGGCGATCGTTCGCCGGAAATGCCACATCAGTCAGTAAACCGGGTGATGGCTGGAACTGGCGGCCTGGATCTTCCGCATAAACCCGCGCCTGAATCGCGTGGCCGTTGGGCGTCAGGCTGTCGCGAAGCTGTGCCAGTGGTGGCAATTCCCCGGCGGCGAGCGCAATCATCCAACCCACCAGATCGACGCCCCACACCTGCTCGGTCACGCCGTGCTCCACCTGCAAACGGGTGTTCACTTCAAGGAAGTAAAACCGTTTGGCTTCACTGTCGTAGACAAACTCCACCGTGCCCGCGCTGCGGTAGTTGACCGCTTTGCCGAGTGTAATAGCGGCGCTGCACAGCGCCGCTTCCATGCCCGCTGGCAGGTTTGGCGCGGGTGTCTCTTCCAGCACTTTCTGGTTGCGACGCTGCACGGAACAATCGCGCACGCCAAGGGCAATCACCTCGCCTGCGCCATCGCCGAAGATCTGCACTTCCAGATGGCGGGCGCGGGCGATGTATTTCTCAATAAATACGCCCGCGTCGCTGAAGTTGTTTTTCCCCAACCGCACGACCGCGTCAAAGGCGTCATGTAATTCGGCCGCCGTCGTGCAGACGCGCATCCCAATGCCACCGCCTCCTGCCGTGCTTTTCAGCATCACCGGGTAGCCGACGATTTCTGCGGCGCGCAGCGCTTCATCCACATCCGCCAGCAGTTCAGTACCTTCCAGCATTGGTACGCCCTGTTTTTTCGCCAGTGCGCGAGCGGTATGTTTCAGGCCGAATACGCGCAGTTGCGCGGGCGTCGGGCCAACAAAGGCAATGCCTGCCGCTTCACAGGCTTCGGCAAACGCCGCGTTTTCAGAGAGGAAACCATAGCCGGGATGAATAGCCTGTGCCCCGCTCTCAGTGGCAGCGGCAATGATTTTTTCTGTCACCAGATAGGTAGCTGCTGCCGGGCCATCGCCGAGGCTAATCGCTTCGTCGGCCTCGCGGATATGCAGACTGCTTATATCGGCATCGGAATAGACGGCAACGCCACCAATCTGCATAGCACGTAAGGTGCGCAGGATACGGCAGGCAATTGCCCCGCGGTTAGCGATCAGGAGTTTTGTAAACATAGGTCAGACTCAATCGTGGCAGGTCGTCCCGCCGAACATTGGCTCACCGCATGGTCGTCCATGGGGAAAATGCGATTACAGCAGGATGCGTCCGGCGCGTACCGCACAGAGGTGGTAAAGCGCCAGGCGCAGGCGCTGCCAGCAATTTGGCGTCAGTTCCATACCAGTACCTCCGCAGGCGTCGGGTTCCAGCCATTGCACGGGTTGTTGAGTTGCGGGCAGTTGGAGATCAGCACAATGACATCGCACTCGGCGCGCAGTTCGACATATTTCCCCGGCGCGGAGATGCCATCTTCAAATGTCAGCCCACCCTGTGGTGTTACCGGCACGTTCATAAAGAAGTTGATGTTTGCGCCAATGTCACGCTTTTGCAGGCGGCCATCATGCAGGCAGGCGCAGAGGAAGTTATCGCGGCAACTGTGCATGTGCCGTTTATCCAGCGCATAACGCACGGTGTTGCTCTCCTGCGCGCAGGCGCCACCGAGGGTGTCGTGGCGACCGCAGGTATCAGCGACAATGGTCAGCAGCGGGTTGCCAAGGTTGGAGTACAGCACGCTGCCACTGGTGAGATAGGCGTTGTTCTGCCGACGCAACGTGCGCTGGGGATCGTAGCGTTCGCGCGGGTTCTGCGCATTGTAAAACAGCGTATCAATGGCCTGGTTTCCTTCCAGATCCAGCAGGCGCAGCGTCTGGCCTTTTTTCACTTCAAACAGATACGGTTCACCCGCCGGGATCACATGGCGGAAAACGGCATGCTGGGCTTGTTTTTCGCTGGCAACAGTCATTGTACGGCTCCTTACAGGGCGAAAAGTTGGGTATTGGTGAAGGCGCGGCTGTTTTCCGGGCGCGTCAGCAGGGTATTGATCATCGCCTGCTCATCGTCGGCCTGCCGCCAGATCAGTTGTACCGGACGCGGTGCATACTCGCGGGAAGGGTCCATCGGATGTTGCAGCGCAGTCAGCACCACCAGCACATCCATCGGCGCAAATAGTTCGACATAGCTTCCCGGTTGAGAATGGCCGCGGTGGAAAGTGAACTGGCCGTTGTCATCGACCGACACTTTGCTGAAGAAGTTAACCACCATTAGCAGATCTTCGAGGTTGAGATCCCACTTGCCCATCTCCACCAGCAGGTTATCCGCACCGTTACGGAAGAAGCCGTTGCGCAGTTCCTGGTAGCGCCCCTGGCCGTACTTTTCCGCTACTTCGGCCGCATTCAGCACGCCGCCAAAGGGATCGTGCCAGCCGCTGGTATCGGCAGTGATACCCGCCAGCACGCGTCCCATATCCGAGTAGAAACAGTGCCCGGCCGTCAGGCGCGCGGTGTGCTGGCCTTTCAGGGTATCCGGCAGGTTCAGGCGCTCACTTTTTTCATGGGCGTTGAGCATCATCAGGCTGACGTTTGCGCCGCCTTCGATGTCAGTCATACGCAGGAGCTGCCCGCGTTTGAGAATAAAGGAGAGATGGCCGCCACCAGGCAGGATCTCGTCGCGAAGAACAGACGTTGGGTTCACAGGATTATCTCCTTAATGTGTAGATGTTATCGGGCTTCGCGCCGCTCATCGCGGAGAGCCGCGTTTCGTTGAGCGGGATGTCATAGGTGATGCGTGCACCGAAGGCATTGGGCGCCTGCGGATCAATACGCACCTTGTCGAACACCAGCAGACGGGTGCCGAGGTTGAAGCCTTCAGAAAGATCGTGGGTTACCATAAAGACCGTCATGCGGGTTTCACTCCACAGTTGCAGCAGCAGTGCATGCATCTCTTTACGGATCCCGGGGTCAAGCGCGCCAAATGGCTCATCCAGCAGCAGGACGCGCGGTTGCATAATAAAAGCCTGAGCGATGGCTAAACGCTGTTGCATACCGCCGGAGAGCTGCGCCGGATATTTCTTCAGCGCGTGGCCAAGACCGACTTTTTCCAGCAATTCTCTGGCCTGCTCGCGGGCCGCGTGTTTTTTCGCGCCAAAGAGACGTCCAAAGAACGGGGATTGCGGCAGTTCGAGGCCAATGGTGACGTTATCCAGCACCGTGAGATGCGGGAACACTGAGTAGCGCTGGAACACCACGCCACGGCTGCGATCCGGTTCGGCGCTCAGCGGTTTTCCCTCCAGCGTGATAACGCCCCGGCTCGGCCTTTCCTGGCCCAGTAGCAGGCGCAGAAAAGTTGATTTGCCACAGCCGGACGCGCCGACCATTGAGCAAAACTCCCCCTCTTTCACCTGCAAGTTCAGGCGCTCCAGCACCACGTGGTCGCCGTACTCCTGCCAGATATTGTCGATAGTGATAAAGCTCATGCCTTCCCTCCTTCCGCCCAGGGAAAACAGGTTTTGTGTAACTGACGTAGCGCCAGATCCATCAGCCACGCCAGCAATGTGATCCACAGGACGTACGGGATGATGATGTCCATTGCCATATAGCGACGCACAAGGAAAATGCGGTAGCCCAGCCCGGCGGTTGAGGAAATCGCCTCTGCCGAGATGAGAAACAGCCACGCCGAACCCAGCAGCAGACGCAGCGACATCAGCAGGCGTGACAGCAACTGCGGCAACACCACCCGCAGAACCAGCGTCCAGCTATTGGCGCCAAGGGTCTGCGCTTTGATCAGTATCTCCGCCGGGATTTCGCAGGCGCGCTGCTCCAGATCGCGGGCCAGCATCGGCGTGATGCCAATAACAATCAGCATCACTTTCGACAGCTCATCGAGGCCGAAAACGATAAACAGCACCGGTAAAATCGCCAGCGGAGGGATCATCGACAGCACCGTCATTAGCGGCGACAACGAGGCCCGCCATAGTGGGAAAACGCCGGAAGTGATGCCAATGCACAGACCGATCACCGAGGCGATAGCCAGGCCTATCAACAAGCGGCCGAGGCTCACCAGTGTGTCCATCCAGAACAGGTATTCGCCGCTGCGTTTATCCGGGGTAAACGCCATCCGTGAAAGTGCGTCCAGCATCTGTTGCAGGCCGGGTAGCAGCTTGTCCTGGGGGTTGGCCTCCAGCCGTACTGCCGAGCCCATAAAATATGTGGCCAGCAACAGGACAAAAGGCAGCAGGATCAGCAGCGTCCGCATGCCAGGGGTGGGATGGCGATTAATTTGTCGCATGGCGAACTCCGTCAGTTATCACAGCTTGCCGGCAGCGGCCATCTTCACGAAGCTGTCGTCAAAGCGCAGTTTCACGTTATTCGCGTCGCCCTGCGTGACATTGCCGGGGAAGGTCATACCGATAAAATCCGCGCTCTGCGCACCATCGCCGAGCAGGCCTTTCTCAAAGGAGAATGACGCAACACGCTGCATGGTTTTCGCCAGCTCCGCTGACGTCACAAAAGCAATGTTGTCCGCCGGGGTATAGAACAGGTGGGTGGTTTTCAGTTGTGCCTGGTAACCGGCCAGATCGGTGCCGGAAGCGGCGGCCATCGAATTAAGTGCCGTGGCGTCCTGCGCCTTCATCAGCCCCATCATTTCGTACCACGCGCCAGTCAGCGCTTTGCCCAGCGCCGGGTTATCTTTCAGGGTAGCGCTGTTGACCACCATCATATCGATCAACTCGCCCGGCACCTGCGAGGAGCTAAAGACTTCGGTGGTTTTCGGTGTGGCTTTAATCACGGAAAGCTGCGGGTTCCAGGCGACGGTAGCCTGCACGTTTGGCGTGCCAAATGCCGAGACAATATCCGCATCGGAGGTGTTCACCACGGTGACGTCTTTCTCCGCCAGCCCGGCTTTTTCCAGCCCGCGCACCAGCAGATAGTGGGAAACGGAGAGTTCTGGCAAGTAGACTTTCATCCCTTTCAAATCTTTGAGGGTTTTACCCTCGCCTTTCATCACGATGCCATCGTTGCCTTCGGAGTAACTGCCGAGGATCAGCGCCGTACTGTCAACACCGCCCGCTGCCGGAATGGTCAGCGCATCCATATTCGTCATGGTGCAGCCATCGAACTGGCCAGCGGTGTACTGGTTGATGGATTCGACATAGTCGTTCAGTTGCACGATATTGATCTTGATACCGTATTTACTGGCCCACTTATCAATGATTTTGCTACTGCTGATGGTGCCCCACGGCATCCATCCGGCGTAAATGGTCCAGCAGACATTGAACTCTTTTTTCACGGCGGCAAAGGTGGGGAGACTGACCAGCATCGCCAGCGACAACACGAGAGAGCGGAACAATGGAGATTTTTTCATTCTTGACCTCTGATTGGCACAAAATTAGGGGGCTGCGCGACACCCAATGGTGCTGCTGTCTCCCGGGTTTTTGTCCCGCCGTGTAACCTCGCAGAGGTCGCCAGCTCTTGGACCAGTCATTCACCAAAGTGAACCGGAACCCTAGCCAGCTATTTTCAAATTGTGTGTTGCACTGCGATCTCGCTTTTGCAAGCGCTGTGCCAGGTTGTTTTTGCTTTATCGTCATAACGTTAGCGATTTGTTGCGTTACGCTATCCCTGTTTTGGTGAGCCACTACAAGGCACTGCACCATGCTGGTGCTGCGGCGCAAGTGGCGGGAATGCGTTTAGCTGGTGTATTGTTTTTAAACGATTAATCACGCAGACGGATATTCGTAATATGCTCAAAATCCTTGGTAAAACCTCTTCGGTCAATGTGCGTAAAGTGTTGTGGACCTGTGAGGAAGTGGGACTGGATTATTTACAGGAGGATTACGGCAGCGGTTTTACCTCTACCGAGACCGACGCATTCCGCACCCTGAACCCGAACGCCATGGTCCCCGTCCTGCTGGATGATGAGTTTGTGCTGTGGGAATCGAACTCGATTTGCCGATACCTGGCGCGTAAAACGGGCCGCCGCGATCTGCTGCCTGCCGAACCGCAGGCCTGCGCCATGGTGGAGCACTGGATGGACTGGCAGGCCACCGAGTTTAACAACGCCTGGCGCTATGTATTCCCCGCGCTGGCGCGCAAAAACCCGGCCTTTAACGATCCAAAAGCCATTGAGGCGGGTATCAAAGAGTGGAACCACTGCATTGGCATTCTGGAGCAGCAACTGCAACGCACCGACGCCTTTGCTGCGGGCGATACTTTTACGCTGGCGGATATAGTGCTGGGGCTGTCGGTGAACCGATGGAAAATGACGCCGTTTGAACATCCGCAGGTGCCCGCTATCGACACGTGGTTTGCGCGGCTGAGCCAGCGCCCGGCGTTTTTGCGCCATGGTAATAATGGGATGGCGTAGCCAGTATGCAGGCCACTTTTGCGAGTTGCTAACAACTTCATTGCCCCATCCGCTGACCATGCTGAATGATATGCCGGAGCTCAATGGCTCCGGCAGTTTGACTCAGAGAAACACGTCGAGCGCCACCACCCCGTCATCGGTACGCAGCCAGCGCGGCATTTTCAGCGTATCGGCAAAGAAACCGACCAGCGTAGACAGCAAATCGCCCATGACACGTTGCTGACTACTCGCCAGCAAGCCGCTCATCAATAACTGCGTTAGCAACTGGCAGTAGCGACACAACTGATCGCTTTCGGCCTCAAACACCGGGGATCGCGTAGGGAAATGATCAACAGTCAGACTGGCTTTGATAGCGTCGGGAACAGGTTCCTGCAACGTGGATTGCAGTAGCCCGAGGCAGGCAGAGAGCCGCCCGCAGAGCGCCATTTTATGCGCCGGATCGTCGCACTCCACTATCACTTCGGTAAAACGTTCGCAGTTATCTGCAAGCTCGGTGAAATCGGTAGCGTAATGAAAAGGGACAGTCAGTAATGCAAGTGGAAAGGTTGAGGGTGTAGCCATAAGAATCGCCTTCTGTATGTGGTATATATCCGCCCCCAGAGAGGCTAATCTCGCGGGTGGCGGAACCGGACAGGGTTAGCCTTACCGGCCATACAGAAACCGGCGCGTCTTGCGACGCCCCCGTCCGGCCCACCATAGTGATGCAGCCAGACGCGCGACACTTCTACTGCGTGTCGCCTGTATGGTCTTCAGGAGGCTAATCCCGACGCCTGATTTTGCAGGCGCGGTGTAACCATAAGGGGAGTCATTACAAGCGACAAGAGATTATAGCTAACTTTCTGAACTGATTGCTATTGTTGGAAGCATGCTCGCAAAATTATGCAACAGAGTGGTTGTAAACGGGGTTTAATGCCGCAACAGTGCGGCATCTTTATTAACGTTATTCACTGGCCGGGTTCTGATAAATATCCGGTCGGGCAATCGACCAGGCATAATTTGGTCTATTGATTGGCTGATAGCCAAATTTTTCATACAGCCAGGGCGCGGTGCTGGTAAACAGCATAATGCGGCGTAATTTCTCAAACAGTGGATGCGCATGCCAACAGGCGATCAGCCAGCGCCCAAGATCCCGGCCCTGGTATTCTTCCAGCACATACACATCACAGAGATACGCAAAGGTGGCGTAATCGGTAATCAGGCGGGCAAAACCGATCTGCGCGCCGTCATGGAAAAGGCCAAAATTGAGGCTGTTTTGCACTGACAATGCCACCGTCTCTCTGTCGATGCCCGCAGCCCAGGTCGACCGCGTCAGATAGCAGTGAATTTCCGTAATATCCTGTTTTTCTACGTCAGTAGTGATCAGAAAGCCGTCTTTATGCCACTCATGTACCATCTTCCCCGCCCTCACCAGATGAAAAACCCATCATGGCATGAAATTTATCCACCAGAGAAGTGGCTAACGTCCAGGCAATACCACCGCGATGTTAAAAATGCGCGGCGCGTAAATTGTCGTCCCTTTCACAGCCATTGTGAACACTAACGGGTATAAATACCTCATCCCGGTCATACACAAGGAAATGAGATGAAAAAATGGCAATTTTACGTCAATGACATCACAGTGAATGTCCATGACAAAAACACAGTGTCTGCAGAAAAGCATCGGCAATTGAAAGCGGAAGGTTTTCATAAAATGCCTTTTGAGACCGAAGCCGAAAATGAAGCGCAGGCGGTGGATAAGATGTTGCAGCATTTCAAAGATAACACTGCCGCCCTTGAAGAGTTCGTCAAAGATTACTGCATTCCCGCCACGATTTTTGAACTGATTTACGTCGTAACTCGATAAAGCAAAGGTCGCAAGCGTGGCCTTTTTATTCTCCTTAGCGCAGCGTATACGAGGGGCTAAATGTCAGAGCCTGTTGAGACTTATATTTTGGCTAAAAGATTACTGGGCTCTGATATGTTTGGTCTGAATGCCGTTGTGATGTGGTTACCGGTTAGCCATCTTAAGGGCTATTGCGGCGTTTGATCTACCTGAACCTAAGGGTAATGATTTGTTTCAATGATTAGTAGCGGTATATCTCAAAGTGGGAAGTACTGGCAAGAAAACTGGGAATACCATTTAGATATGCTTGAACCATTCTTCTGCGGACATCTTTTTAAAACTCATATATCACGTCGTCCTCAGCCATATTCAATATCTGAACTACAAGATACAGTCAATCTAATATTGGTGTTTTTATGGGTTTTAATCTTTGTCATTTCAATATCCCAAACCTCATTAACTACCTGGCAGCAACTTACAGTTTTAGGAATTGCCTTCATAATGATTACCTACAAATTAAAATATAATCCTTTTTGTAGTCCCTCCGGTTTTTAGTACCACCGCCAATGAGGATCTCCGGCCAGTTTTTGCCTCGCATAGATAACGGGTGGAATATTACCCAGTGAGCTATGGGGGCGTTCCTCGTTATATTCTGTGCGCCAGTTTTCTGTTAGTGCGCGCACTTCAGATAATGTTCTGAACAGATACATATCGAGTATTTCTGTTCGCAGCGTTTTGTTAAATCGTTCAATAAACCCATTTTGCATCGGCTTGCCGGGCTGAATAAAATCCAGTATCACGCCATGGCGCTCCGCCCATTCGGCTAAAGCGGTAGCGGTGAGTTCTGGCCCGTTATCACTTCGAATAAAAGCCGGGTAGCCTCGCTCTGAGCTTAATCGTTCCAGAATGCGCACAACACGATGAGCAGGGATATTTAAATCCACTTCGACTGCCAGCGCTTCCCGATTAAAATCATCCACCACATTGAACAACCTGAAACGTCGTCCATCTGTCAGGGCATCACTCATAAAATCAACTGACCAACAGTGATTCATTTTATGTGGAATAACCAGCGGCTGCGGGTGCCTGTTGGGGAGACGTTTTTTTCCCTTGCGTTTCAGATTCAACTTTAACAATCGGTATACCCGGTAAACCCGTTTCGCATTCCACAACTTGCCACTCTGACGCAACTTGTCGAACATAAGGCCGAAGCCATATGCCGGGTACTGATTTGCCAGGCTTTGCAGTGCCTCAACCACCGGCCTGTCCCGCGAAGTATCCGGACAGTAATGTAAAAGGCTCCTGCTGATACCGATGAGCCGGCACCCGCGACGCTCGCTGGCCTGATGTTTCGTCATAACGTAACGCACCAGCTCACGCTTCTCAGGCACCGTCAGAGT
>NZ_FMBC01000126.1 GCF_900094795.1 Kosakonia oryziphila | reverse complement strand
CCATCAGACCGGAAGCGGATGGCGCAGTATGCGGTAGAACACCGGGGGATCAGTATCCGTCTGGCCTGTCAGGTCTTTGTCGTCAGCGAATGTTGTTACTGTTAGCGCCAGTGATATAAGACGGTAATGGGGATGCGGACGATTTCCTGGACTCTCAGGAGATAAATAATGTTTACCGAAGCAGAACGGCTCCGCGCAATTGAGCTTTACTTTAAATACGGCAAAAAACTGGCTCCCGTGGTTCGTGAACTGGGTTACCCCTCTAAAAGAAACCTGCGCCGCTGGATCCGTTTATGGGAAGCGAGTGACGGTGCTACAGAAGCCATACGCCGTAAGCCCCGTTACTCTGATGTGCAAAAGCGGGTTGCGGTTGAACATTATCTTAACCACGGCTGCTGTCTGGCGTTTACCAGCAGGACTCTTGGTTATCCCTGCTGTGATGTACTGGCTCGCTGGGTTAATGAACGTCATCCCGACAGACGGCTTATTTTCACCAGTACGATCAATCAAAATGCACCTTTTGAACCTGAGTTGAAACGCCAGGCTGTCATGGCGCTTTGTACACGGCATGTACCCGCCAGTGAAATCGCCCGGAACATTGGCATCAGTCGCACGGTATTGTACAAATGGAAAGATGAAATCATCGGTGGTGAGGCTTACCAGTCCATGCGCAAACATGAAAAGCCGTCTCTTACAGAGGAGCGCGACGCGCTGCGCGAAGAAGTTAACCGACTTAATCAGGAGATACGTCGACAGCAGATGGAGCTTGATATCCTGAAAAAAGCGGAGGAAATCATAAAAAAAGACCCGGGCATCAGCGTCAGCACTCTGACAAACAGGGAAAAGACGCAGATCGCTGATGTCCTGAGAGACTCGTACCCGTTGACAGAGCTACTGCGAGTCCTTGAGCTTGCGCGGAGCAGTTTTTTTTACCACCGGACAGCTCTGCGCTCGGGAGATAAATACGCGACCGTACGTATCGCAATGACAGAGATCTTCAACGGTAACTATCGTTGTTATGGTTATCGCCGTCTGCACGCTATGCTACGGCACAAAGGCCAGCGACTTTCTGAGAAGGTTGTACGCAGACTTATGGTGTGCATATTCTGGCCCAACGTGAACACCAATTCTGGCGGAACGTGAACGCAGTTTCTGGTTTTACGTGAACGCGTATTCCGGCGGAAAATACCCCG
>NZ_FMBC01000072.1 GCF_900094795.1 Kosakonia oryziphila | reverse complement strand
CCTTCACCACCGGGTGTGATATAACGGGCCCTACAGTTCTCGACCACGGTCTGGTTGACAGTGCAGCAATAGCCGGGAATGTAGCCAGTCTTACCGCGACGATAACTTGCCCGACACCGGCTAACGTGGTGATAACTGTATCCGGAGTGACTGATAATACCGTCAACTTCTGGAATGGCATACAATCCACTATTACCATCAATGGATCGAAATTCCCGCCACCAATGACCATTAATGGAGCGGCAGATGTACAGATTGAATCCACGCTTTCGCCAACAGGAAGTACAGTCAAAGCTGGCACATTCAGCGGCTCTGCGGTTGTTGTTGTGAGCGTATTATAAATTCGAATTTTATATCTGACCTTTAATTCAACGCTACATATATTCTGGAGATATTAGAAGTTATCCCCACAGGATATCCTGTGGGGATAAGGCTTATGCCACAGCAATATGCATCTGTGAAAGCATATCGCTATTAACGCCCACCAGCGTGACAGTGCTATTACCATACGTTAGCAGGGCGTTATCGCCTTCAAACGAAAGGTGGTTAAGATAGCTGTCATTATCGGCAATACTCTCGTTAGCCATGAAGACCAGGCTGTCGGTGACTGAGAGATTGTAGATAGTGTCGTGGCCGAAATCACCATAGAAAAGAAGCGTATTGTTGCTGCCGTTCAGGTGAACCGCGTCGTCTGCATAGCCCGAAACCACGTTGTTACCGTTTACGCTGATATTGCTGTCATTGGCTCCTGAATAGAACCAGCTATCATTGCTGATGGTAGAAATGGTGAAACTGTTCTGCGTGTCTGCATAATAGCTGTTGGCATAGGCGATGGAGCGGCTGTTACATTCTAACCCGTAATTCGTGACCTCCCATGTCGCATTCTTATCGACGTGAATACCAAGCAGATTGAATAAGGTATATCCAGCATTAACATACTGGATATCTTCTGCTCGGGTAATATCCCCGGTAGAATACTTAAAGTACAGCGTCCCCTCTGCGTCGTGGCTGAAGGTAAAATCGGCGATATTACATTCCGTCACGTAGGTATTAGTGCCCGCACCACCATAAATGACGTTATATCCACTGTGATCTTTAAAACTATCATCACCACCACCACCGCAAAGATAGTCATTTCCTTTACCGCCTTGCAATAAATCGTTCGTTTCGGTGCCAACTATAAAGGTTGACCCAACATGTGTGGTCGATTTATTCAGATCTGACACCCATGTCGTCGAACGGTATTCCTCAGAAAGATTGGATACGATAATATTTGAATTCTGATGAGTGAAATCATAGATTTCTGAATTCATAATGCGCAAAACACCGTCGGTATACCCCTGGCCGGAGTGCCCAGCCCATGCTGCCGGATTCGCTATAGAGAAGAACCGACACTCATTGGTCAGGCCTGCATAATAATCGTTGAATGAAACGATGTTATTAGTACAGGTCTCAAGCGGGGTATCATGATTAAATGCACTGTCCAGCGACAAACTGTGGCCTGTTAAAACGCGAAACACCGGGTCGTTTTCATAACCGATATTCAGAACTTTATCATCGACAAGGTTTTGAGTAGGAGAAGCGAAAGCGACATAGCTCGAATCCTCATAAAAATTATCCCATTCACCCTGTGCGGAAAGGGTCGCCATGCTGTTAACCGCCAGTCCACCAAGGCTATGCCCGGTAATGATCACGTCTTTACCCGTCAGTCCATTCGCCTTCGCAAATTCGGCCACTGAACTCATGAGGTTTTTATAGGCGTTGAGCACATAGTTATCCGCATAGCCATCGATCACCGCCGATAAGATATCGCTTAGGCCATCCAGAAGAGAGTTAGGCTCATGCAGCGGAGAGCTGGCATAGGTGCCCGTCCCCCAGAAACTGATACCGATGCCGACGAGCTTACCGTTGGCATCATATTTGCCCATCACGGTGCATTCGGCGCTGGCTTGCAGAAGGTTTTCGCCATAAAACGCACCATAGGGGTTAGAGCAGCCCCCGTAGTTGAGCGTTTTACCGTCTAATACTTTCCAGCCGTTCTCCTCGCGGTAGGTATAATTAGGATCCCCCGCCGCACCAAAATTAAGACTTTCTATGGTCAGCGCATCCTTAATAAGCTGCGTGTTTTTCTCACCCTTGTAATCAAATACAGGCATGGTTTGTCCCTCTGTTTTATTTAACAATTATTGAGCGAAATAGGTGTCCAGTAACAATATGTTGTCATTGTTTATTTCACCCGACTGCGCGAGCAAACTGACCCATGCTTTAATGACAGCATGTTTTTCAGCAGTAAGCTCAACTTTGGTTTTATAGAAAGCGTGTTCGGCGTTAAGTAAATCGATATTCATGCGCTGGCCCGCCTGAATACTTTTTTTAGTGGCTTCAATCTGTCTCCTCGCGGCCTCCACCGCCGAGGTATAGGCTGCAATGCGTTCTGGCGCATGCAGGCATTTATTCAAGGATTTTTTGATTTCACTGTAGGTTTTCAGGCTCTGCGCGTCGTGAAGGTATTTGGCCTGCTCATAGCGGGCAGCAGCCTGCCGGACAGACGCTGACACGCCTCCGCCGGAAAACAGATCCATGCTGACGCGCAGGCCAACGCTGTTGGTACGGTATTTTTGATTAATGGTGCTGTCGTTGCTAGAGTCATTCTCCGAATGCGACGCGTAAAGCTGAACCCGGGGCAGGGCACCAGCGCGGCTCCGCTCAATCTCATAACGTTTTTCCTCTACACTCTGCCCGGCAGAGAGGATTTCGGGATTATGCTGAGCTGCCTTTTGCTCCCAGTACTGATAGCGGGTGGATGCCAGCGGCAGCGTCAATGGCTTTTCACTGAGGGTCGGCAGCGCGGCGTTTTCAGGCAGACTAATGCCAACGATCGCTGAAAGCGCAACGGTGGCTGTCTCCAACGCATCGCGTGCTTCAACCTCATCTGCAACCGCCAGACTGAACGCTGACCGGGTCTCGGTGACATCTGTTATCGAACCCTCACCGGACTCAAACTGGCGCTGTGTCTGCTTTTGCTGCTCTTCAAGTCCCTGACGATGCAAAGCCGCAAGCTGTAACCGCTGGGACGCCTCGGCGACGTCCAGCCAGGCCGTGATGTAGCGGTTTTGCAGATCAACCAGACCGCTTCGGTAGTTTTCATCAGACTGCATTTTTTTGATGATGCCGATGCGATAGTTGGCATAAGCTTCGTAATCAAACAACGGCTGAACCACGGTCAGCGATCCGGAATAGCTGTCGTATTGTTGGTGTTGAACCACCTCGGTGCGCTTGCCCAAAAAATTTGATTGCTGAGACTGCTGTCGTTGCCAGTTACGCGGCGTGCGCTGGTAGCTGACGCTCAGTTTTGGCAGCAAACCGGCCCGGCCTATGGGGATGTACTCTTCCCCGGCAAGCTGATCCTTTACCGCAGCCAGGTACTGGGGGTCGTTGTCCAGCGCCATAAACCAGCCCTCTGAAAGGGTTAGCGCACCTGTTGACAACGGCGTAAGCAGCGCGATAAGACATAAAACGCGTTTTAAATTGTCAGTAAACATCGTTATTCCTCTATAAAAGACTGCGTCGCACGATCCATGATCGGTTTCATCAGATAGCTCAACAGCGTGCGCTCCCCGGCTTTGATAAACACTTCCACGGACATGCCGGGTTTAACCTCTTCTTTTTCCAGTGTTTTCATGCCTTCTGGTGAAACAGTAATCTGAATTTTGTAATAAGGTTTTTGTGTGGCGGGGTCGGTCTGACGATCCGCTGATACCAGTGACACCTGGGCCGGAATTTTGGGTGTTTTCTGCTGATTAAAGGCAGTAAACATCAGGGTGACGGGCATACCCTTGTGGACTTTATCGATGAGCGAGACATCGAGCTGTGAGTCGACAATCAGAGAAGAGGTTTGCGGCACCAGCTCCATCAGCTGTTCCCCGGCGCTCACAACGGCGCTTTCGTTGGCAAGCGCGAGGTTCATGACAACCCCATCCTGCGGGGCGACGACCCGGGTCAGCGAGAGATCAACATCCGACAGCGTCAGCTGTTTTTTACTTTCGCTGATTTGCAGGCGGAGCTGGTCAAGCTGGGTTTCAATATCTTTCCGGTTATCGGCCAGGCGCTGCTGCATGCTGCGTTGAAGCTGTGCGATCTGATTGCCTGATTCCACTATTCGGCTGCGGGTTTCGCCCAGATCGCTCGCCAGTGATGCAGATTGCACTTGAATGTCAAGATAGCGGTTACGCGGAAAATAGCCCTCGGTCATCAGCGACTTCAGGTCCTTCAGTTGGCGATTGAGCAGCGCGAGCCCGCTCGCTTTGGTCTCGGCAGTGCGGACAAGCGCTTCACGCTGGCGCTCCAGCCCGTCGATGGCCTGCGCATCGTTTTTCTGCGCGCTTTCCAGCGCCTCCTTCCTTGCCTGCATCAGCTGGTTTTGCTGAACAATAATGGGTTGGATGACCGCCTGAAGCGCATCTTCTTGCGCTTCAGGCGGTAATTGAAGCTCGCTGACACCAGCCAGTTCTGACTGAAGGCGGCTTTGCGCGATAAGGGCAGTCAGGTAATGCAGGCGGGCGGCGCTCAGTTGCGCGAGCGTCGATCGCTGGCTGAGCAGCACCAGAAGATCGCCCTTGTGTACCGCCTGGCCCTCTCTGACGGCGATATCCTTCACCACGCCGCCAGTAGGGGCCTGAATGGCCTTACGGTATCCGTCGACCATCACCGTCCCGGAAGCCACCACACCTTTATCCAGCGGTGCCAGGGCAGCCCAGAGCAGGAAAGTGCCCAGACCGCCCAGTAATACCATCCAGCCAAGGCGGGCAAACGGGTTAACGTTAACGGCTGGCGTCAATAGCGTCTCGCGATTATGCATGGGCTTTTCCTTGTCCTGCAGGTGCGGTTTTCGGCTGATTCGCCGGTCGGGCTGCGTGCTGTAAGATCTGTGATGTCGGGCCGTAAAGCTTTTGTTTTCCGCCTTCCAGAACCAGAAGGTGGCTGGTGAGGGGAAGGATCCCCGGTCGATGCGAAATGATTACCACCGTTTTTTTCTGCTGACTGAGCTGGCGGATGACCTGCTGCAAGGCCAGTTCACCCTGTTCATCAAGGCTGGCGTTAGGCTCATCCAGTATCACCAGCGCGGGATTGCCATAGAGCGCCCGCGCCAGGCCAATGCGCTGCTTTTGTCCGCCCGAAATGGTCGTACCCTGTTCGCCAATCAGGGTGTTGTACCCGTCGGGCATGCGCAAAATCATCTCGTGTACACCTGCCAGTTTTGCGGTAGCGATGAGCTGTGACGAATCGATCTCGCCAAAGCGCGCAATATTATCGGCGATGGTGCCGGTGAACAGCGACACGTCCTGCGGCAGATAGCCGATCCCCGGTCCGGCGTGTTGTTTCTGCCAGTGGTAAATGTCAGCGCCATCCAGCCTGACATCGCCGTCGCCAGCAGGCCAGACGCCGCATAACACTCTGGCAAGGCAGGATTTTCCCGATGCACTGGCCCCCACAATACCCAGCACTTCTCCAGGTTTTACCTGCAGATTGATGGTGTGCAGAATGGGTTGCTGCGTGTTTCCCGGTGCGCAGACGGTCAGGTTCTCCACTGTAAGTACGCCCTGGGCCGCAGGCAGACAAACACTCTCCTGCACCGGAGGATAGTCGCGGGTCAGACAAGACACGCGTTCCCAGGCCTGTCGGGCAGACCGGTATCCCCGTGCCACGCCGATGAGTTGTTCAACCGGTGCCAGTGCTCTTCCCAGTAAAATGGAGCCTGCAATCATCATGCCCGGTGAAATGTCACCCAGTATCGCCAGCCAGCAGCCCAGCCCGAGCATCAGGGACTGCAGGGCCATACGCACCGTTTTGGTGATGGCAGACATCAGCGCAGCCCGTTCGCTCGCTGCGCCCTGGCAATACAGGAACTGTTGATGCGCCCGCCACCAGCGGGCCTTAACGTTGTCCGTCATCCCCAGCGCCAGCAGGATCTCGGCATTTTGTAGGGTGCTGTTCGCCTGATGGTTGGAAAAAAGCGCATGACTACCCGCTTCGTTTAACAGCGTACGGGTCATTTTTTCGTTAATACACGCGAGCCCCAACAGAATAAAAGCCCCTGCAAGAGAAAACAGGCCAAGCCAGGTGTTAAACAGAAAAATGACGGCAATATAGACGGGAAACCAGACTGAATCGAAAATCGCAAACAACGCCGGGCCGGTAATAAACTGGCGTAAGGTGGTCAGATCGCTAATGGCCTGACCAGCGTTCGGGCTGCGCTTAACCAGATTTCTTTCACAGGCAGCTGTAAAGAGTGCTGGTGAAAGAGCGTTATCAAACTGATTACCTAACCTGATAATGACGATACCCCGGACATAATCCATGAGTGCCATAATGGCAAACATAAATACCACCAGTAGCGTCAGCATAAACAGGGTTGCCGTATTCCCGGAGGGCAATGCTCGATCGTAAACCTGCAACATATAGATGGAAGGCGTAAGCATCAGAATATTTATTACTGATGAGAAAAAAGCAACGGTGATGAATATTCGCGTGCGTTGATGTGTAAAATTCTTAAATATCCATAAGGGTTCATTCATTTCTTCAGACTCTGATGTTTAATATTTATTTTTAGGGGGTAAACGCTTATACAAACCAAAACAAATCATACAAAAACATTACAATTAACATCAAATCCAATCTAAATTTTTGGATGATATGCAGTTATAGCGCATGAAAGTTAAGGAAATAAGTTATCAAAATTCTGCTGTCTTGCATAAGGATTCTATCTGCACCTCTTCTGTTAGTTTAAGATATTTATATATATATACTATTACCGTCGAGTGCGCAGCAAAAAAAATAATGGAAACATCCTATTTATGTGAAAATTATATATGGCGGTATCGATTGTTGATCATGATGGAAATATCCTATTTATGTAAAAATCATATAGGGCGGTATCGATTGTTGATCAAATCCATCGGTAGTGGTATCAGCCAGCTTGTCATGCTGTTTCAGCGCCAAGCCTTTACTGATCATATTATTTTCGAGCGGATCCAGAACATGGTCGACAATGGTTAGTTGCCAAAGACCACACATGGAGTACACCAGGAACCTGAGCTGGACACTTGGCAGATGCATAACGGAAGCAAATATATTTGATTAATTGGTTGCTGATTTTATCCTGACGAAAGTGGGCATAGCAGCGGCTTCCTGAATAATCGAACACCCAACGCCGCCAAGTAGCCATAATTCATCCCTGGTGACAGTGGCGGATGTTGCTTCTGGGGGAAGTGAACAGAAAAATATGTGAGGCGCGATGGCGTATTTTATGGATATATAGATTTGGAAAATGATAGTCCAGTTTATCTAATGCCAGCACCCGGTTTGCATAGACATTCTTTAATGAAGGCAATCTTTTTCGCGGATCTGGTACGTCTTCATCTACTGTGGTCACAATCAGGCTGAACTGATCCCTCGGAAATTGGGTTTAATCGAATGACACTCCAAAAGCAGTAATTCACTGACACGCAATCCATAATTTAAAAGCAATCGGCAAATAAGAAAATTACGGAACTGGATTTCACCAGCGGGGAAGGGATTAAATGGGTTTTTCTTTGAAATTGAACAGGGTGTGTAAAAATGGTTCCGGTAAGAAGACCATCAAAGCGCCGACCGGTAGCTTCGAACTGGCAACTCCGCGCGATCGTAACGGCACCTTTGAGCCGCAGCTCTTCAGATCCGGGCACTCAAAGATGCAGGCGTGAAAGCGAACCGTATCTTTACCGATAAGGCATCCGGCAGTTCGGTTGATCGGCCCGGGCTTGATCTGCTGCGCATGAAGGTGGAAGAAGGCGATGCCATTCTGGTGAAGAAACTTGACCGCCTTGGTCGCGACACCGCCGATATGATCCAGCTGATAAAAGAGTTTGACGCCCAGGGTGTGGCCGTCCGGTTTATTGATGATGGGATCAGTACCGATGGTGAAATGGGCCAGATGGTGGTGACCATCCTGTCAGCTGTAGCCCAGGCTGAGCGGCGCAGGATACTGGAACGTACGAATGAAGGCAGACAGGAAGCAAAGCTGAAAGGCATCCGCTTTTTGGCCGCAGACGCACCATCGACAGAAACAGTGTGCTGGCACTCCACGGCAAAGGAACTGGCGCAACGGATATCGCCCGGCAGCTCGGCATTGCCCGTTCCACGGTTTACAAAATACTTGAGGATGAGAAGACAGCTTCGCCAGGCTGATGGCGGCATTAAATTTTGGTTAAGTGGCTCATCTGGTTACTATAGACATTTAACCCACAGGAATAAAATGGATTTGATATGGAACAGCAATATACCAACGAACTGACTCCGGAATTAGCCGTCTCACTGGCACGTCCGCCCTTCCCGGCGGAGAAAAAGGCCGGGATGTCTGACGGTGCCCGTCAGACTGTCGAAGAGCAGGAGGCTTTCATGCGTGAACATCCGGTGGTGGCGATCTACCGGATCGCGGTTGACGGGGCGCTGACCCAGCGCGGCGGTGTGGTTCGGGCTGTGTGGAATGGCGCTGAAATCGAGCCTGATGGCGGGCAGAAGGTTAATATTGTGCTGGTCGGGGATGAGGTGGTTTACCCTGACGGAACCACTGCCCGTATTGTTACCGGCAGCGGGTCGAAATTTCAGAAAAGTGGACAGAGTATCGCGCAGGTTGGCAGCAGGCTGAGCAACGGTGATGTGATTATCAGCACCCCACAGGCGGGATGTACGTTGAATGAGCTGAAAGGTTTGCCGATGGATGTTGATTTTTTACCAGCAGAGGGCTGAATTATGTCCATCATGAGAGGGTGTAGCGTTCACGGCAAGAATGTCGGATTACACGGAGATAAAACCTCTTCGGGAGCACAATGTATCGCGGCCCGTCCCGGCATGTCGGTCATGGGGTTGCTGAAACTCTATATCGATGACAAGACTACCCCCTGCCCGAAGTGTGGAGAAGTGGGGGTCATTGTGGACGGCGATCACCGGTGCTCAAACAGTGCCGCTGTTGCGGTGGACGGCGCGGAGATACGTTGCGGGTGCCCGCAGGGGACCAATTTTCTGATTGCCCCGGGTACGATCCCACAGCTTTCAGAGGCAAAAACCAGGATGGCCCCGGTAGTCTCTCCGGAGCCGGAACAACATGCGCAGGCGGCGAAGAAAAAGAAACGGGAAATAACGCTGACGATAGGGGTGTTCTTCGACGGTACCGGCAACAATGCCGTTAACACGCAGAATATGCTGAAGGCATATACCGCCGGTCATTACAACCTGAATGACCCGGAAGCCGAGTCCATTCTGGCAAAATGCGCCCGTGACGATTTTGGTGTATCGGGCAGCGGTGCAATCAGCTATACCGGGTACTACACCAATATCCACTGGCTGAGTACGCTCTACAGCCGTCGCTTTAATGAAGACAACCCCAATGTACAGCGGGCTGTCTATATTGACGGTATTGGTACTGACGCGGGAAAACCTGACAGCAAGCTGGGGCAGGGATTTGGTATCTCTGATACCGGTGTCGTTGCCAAAACGGATAAAGCGGTTTCCATGCTGGCTGACAGTATCCAGGCTGCGCTGGACGCGGTCAGTAATAAACAGACTGACGGCACGTTCATCATCAGGTCACTGCAGTTCGATATTTTTGGCTTCAGTCGGGGCGCTGCTGCTGCCCGGCATTTTGCCAACCGGATCCAGTCAGAAGACCCGGCCATTATCAGCGCCATCCGGCAGGGCGTGACGGGTACTGCATTTAATGGTTCCCCTTCCGGTAAAACCCGTTTCATCGGTATTTTCGATACCGTTGCTGCCATAGGTACGCCGGTTAACGGTCTGAATCCGCACAGTGCGGATACCGGGGACGTGAAGCTCACCCTGCGCCCCGGCGTGGCAGAAAAGGTGTTTCATATCACCGCGGCGAACGAGTGTCGGTTCAACTTTGCGCTGAACAGCGTAAAACCGGCCTGGCCGGAACTGGCGCTGCCTGGCGCACATTCCGATATCGGCGGCGGATACCTGCCGGTCACTAAAGAACATCTTTTTCTGACGCGGCCTGCAACGGAGACGGTCCCTTACAGTCTGCCCGGTGAAAAGACGCAGACCTACCGGCAGGCCGTGGCGCAGCTGCAGACGCTGGATAAATCGCCCTGCCTGGCCCCCCTGTTACGGACAAACGACATTTCGGCAGAAACCTGGCATGACGACAGGCTTTCTCCGGACCGGTACGGCCAGATGCAGAAACGCAGCTTTGCGGCGCTGACCCTGCGGGAGAGGACCGTCAGAAATGACTGGTCCCGCGTGATGTTGAGGGTGATGCTTGAGGCTGCACAGGAAGCCGGGGTGGTGTTTGACCCCGTCGACCCGGCTAACCCGAATATGGCGCTTTCTGATGAACTGTCCTCCCTGTGTGATAAGGCGCTGATGATGGGGAAAGCTGCCCGTAGCGGCCAGATGCCACCGGCATTCAGTCAGGATGAGCTGGACGTGATTGCGGAGAAGTATATTCACTGTTCGGCCAACTGGAATGCCATCGTGGTCAATACGGATGGCTTCATTCACGGGGGCGCATCGCCCTCAGAGCTGATTGGCTTTATCAACCGGCCGGATGAGCAGTGGAAACGCTCTGTCTACAGTATGGACGGGAAAAAGGTATGAAGCTGAAAGCCTTTTTTCCCCTGCTGATGCTGGTCATGGTCAGCGGCTGCCGTGCAGGCGAAGCGCAGACGCCGGAAGACACCGGAGAAATGCCTTACGGGAAGGTTGGTTTTGCATTTTTTACCCCTCAGGCATTACCGGCTGTGGTGACGAAAGCGCTGATTATCGACAACGAAAAGGTGGTCTCCACCTTCCGGACGCTGGACAGTACGCAGAGTGATCCCGATGTAGTGGGTACCTGGAACAGCAGAACGGATGACGGGGGGATCCAGTTCAACAAGATCCGGCATCCACCGGCACAGATGCTGTTCTGCTGGGATTCGGTCATCGATAAAAAGACCTACGAGACGCGCATCACCTTCTCACCGGCCCTTCGGGAAAAAATGTCAGTACCAACCGGCAGGGACAGAAGAGGTAACACAGCCTGGTATAAAACCTTGCTGTTTGGGCTGGCGCCAGAGGGTAAAGTTCGTATCTGGCTTCAGAACAGCGCGGGAGGCGACAACCTGCCGGTTGAACCGGTAAAAATCACCACGCTGTCCGGGGATAAGCTGGATGCCTGTAAAGGGATTACGGAACACCCTGATGGCTATGTCTATTACGGTGAAACACCAGAATTTATCAAAGGAAAAACCTATCCCTATGGTAGCTGGTAGTAGCCCCTAAGAAGGATCCTGGGTGGATCCTTTTTAACAGTCACCTCCCCAAAAGCCCTTAACGTGAGTTTTCGTTCCACTGAGCATCAGACCCCTATTAATGGCGTAATTCGATTACCCGGTGGCCACGAATCAGGCTCTGTTTTATCGCTTTAAAGTTCGGCTGAACGGGGAGGACGAATCGTATAAAAATTTGCCGGATAGCCGTGTAAACGTCGTATCCGGCCGATAAATTAATGTGCTTTACGGGTCATGATCCCAATGATCTGTTTGTCCGTTTGCTGCATGGAATGACACGCCAGCGCGCACAGATTCGCAATAGAGTGTTCCACGTTGTGGGCAACAATCCCTTCGTTACCCGTGACTGCCGTATTGTCCAGCGCCATCAGCACCGCTTTCCACGCCGCAGACGCACTTGTCGAGACTTTCATCGCACAACTGTTCGATGCGCCATCACAAATCATTCCGCTCACATCGCCAATCATGCTGCTGATTGCCATTGAGATCGTGCTGTATTGCCCCTCGTCCATTAGCCAGGCCATTCCGGCTGCCGCACCCATCGCTGCGGTTGTTGCCGCACACAACGCTGACAAACGCGGGAGTTGATGGTGGATATAGATGGCGCTCAGATGAGAAAGCATCAGCGCACGCGCCAGTTTCTCATCACTGGCACCAAAGTGCTCCGCCACTACCATCACAGGTACCGTGGCGGTGATTCCCTGATTACCGGAACCGGAATTGCTCATAGCGGGCAGTGTTGCGCCCCCCATGCGTGCATCCGATGCCGCGCTGGTACGGATGAGGATCGCCGTCGAGAGATCGTTTGCCAGCAGACCGCGTGCACACTGCTTTTCCAGCGTCGCGCCGATATGCAATCCCCAGGTTCCCCGCAGCCCCTCCTGCGACAGTGCGCCGTTAAGTCGGGCCGCATCCAGAATGAAACGAATAGCATCGAACGGCACGGTATTCACAAATTCGAGGATCTCTTGCAGGGACGTCTCAGATAATACGGCCAACGGCGATTCTTGCTCATCTGTCCCTACACCCACGTCCTGAGTAAACTTCACGCCAGTCTCTGTTTCGATACGCACAATGTGAGTATGCCCGCCTATGATTGTTACGCATGCCCACCCCTCCTGGCTGTAGAGCTTTGCGCGGGAAAACAGGATATCGTCGCAGGGTTGCTGCAACATCACCGTGACCTTTCCGGCTTTCAGCATCGCTTTCGCATCGGCAATCGCCTGCGCAGAGGCATCTTTCAGTACCTCCAGCCCGGCACCGGGGTTTCCCCCCATAGCCCCCAGCGCTGCGGCGATCGGTAGCCCAGCCATACCGGTTCCCGGCACCGTCACCCCCAGTCCGTTTTTCATCAGATTGGGGGAGACCCAGGCGTCAATCCGCTCCACCGAACCCTTCAGTTCCGAAGCCGCAACCGCTGCCGCCAGTGCCAGGGAAATCGGCTCCGTACAACCCAACGCTGGTTTAACCTCTTCCTGTACTGCGCGGATGAAACGCTGCCACAACGGATTTTTTACAATTTCAGACATAACAACAACCTTCAGGATAAATCAGGCAAACGCCAGAAACGGAGATAAGCACAGCAGCAAACCGGTGACGATAATCAGATACAGCGACGCCCCTTTATATTTGTGCAGTGCAGGAACTTTGTAGACCAGCCAGGCGGGGATCAAACATCCCACCATGCCGAAAAGATGCTGTCGAATTTAATCGCTTCCTGCCACTCACTCTCTGTCATACCAGCCCGGCGCACCGGGGCGCTGACATGAATGACACTACTGTTCGTTGCCGTTTCCATAAAATTCTCGCTCACTATGTGTAGAGTACGTTTTTTATTTTTTGTCGTGCCGCATCAAGGCAATACGCGGTACGGGATAGGCAGGCGAATAGTTAGAATGGAAAAAGCATACGCTCGGGCGCAGAGAAAAACGTCACAAAGAAACCCGGGAATTTCTATAAATTAAGAAAATCCTTCTCTTAAAAAACTCATTGCTATGATACTTTCCTTAATTTGAAGGCAATCACAACAAAAAATAATATACAGGCTGTCTGATAAACAGCCAAAAGCGCTTTGCAGTTCGAGTTAGACAAAAAAACAGGCACCGAAGAGCGCCTGTTTGCGTAAAAATGCCCCCGAGTTTGAGCCAGTTTCCGGGGCTGGCTCAGGCGTAGCAGCCATCCGGCAAAGAATGGCAATGCATAGTTTCATCGGATGGCGCTGACGCTTATCCACGCTAAAGGATTAGGCGAATACGGTCGATCTCCTCACGCCACTGCGCCTGCAACTGCGGTTTCTGATGTTTCTCTTTACGCGCCTGATCCTCTTCTAACCGCGTCTCCAGTTCGATAAGACGCAGAAGAAGGGCATCGTCGTCATACGTTTCATCAGCCGCAGCAACAAGCGGCGGTGGCTGAGTGGCAGAAACCCCGACGCTTTCCCGTAAGCGATCATAAACCGCTTCAGCATCATGCCATTCGTTCAGCTCACTGTTTTCCACCAGCCAGAAACGATTGCAGCAGGCATTAATCAACTGACGATCATGACTGACCAGCAGAAAACCGCCGCTGAATTGTTGTAGTGTTTCGGCCAGCGCCTCTTTGCCTGCTATATCAAGATGGTTGGTGGGTTCATCCAGTAACAGCAGATTAAAACGCGCCAACGACAGGCCGACAAACAGCAGTCGCGAACGTTCGCCGCCGCTCAGTGTCGCCACCCGTTGCCCGTGACGCGCCCAGGCAAAACCGGCGCTAATCAGCGCCATTTTGCGATCGGCGGGCATAGGGGCAAACGGCTCCAGCGCGTCAAACAACGTGGCATCATCCGGTAGTTGATGTAACGTCTGGTCGTAATATCCCGTATGCAGACGCGGATGTAGCCGTAATGCAGACGCTTCGCCGTGCAAAGCCCGCCAGATCAGCCGCAACAGCGATGATTTCCCACAGCCGTTACGTCCCATCACTGCCACGCGATCGCCGCTTTTTAGCCGCGCAAGTGGAACATGGAACAGGGCGGGCAACCCCGTTGCGGGCGGCACGGCCAGCCGTTCCATCTCCAGTAGTCGATCCGCAGGTAGCGCTTCGCCATGCAGCGAAAGCCGCCAGACGCTGCCTTCGGTGAGTGTGGTCTGGCTCTCTTTCAGGCGCTCAACCTGCCGCGCCATCTGTTTTGCCTTCCGCGCCAGATCTTCGTTGTCGTAGACCCGTCCCCAGATAGCCAGCCGCTTAGAACTTGCCGTCACGCGGTCGATCTCCTTCTGTTCCGCTTTGTGCCGCAGCGCGTCGCTGGCATCACGCTCTTCCAGCGCCAGACGCGCCTGGCTGCACGGTAAAGCAAAGTGGTGCAGCGTGTGGTCGCGCAGGATCCAGCTACCGTTGGTAACAGCATCCAGCAAGGCGGCATCATGAGAAACCATCACAAAGCTTCCATTCCAGCCGAGCAGGAACTGCTCCAGCCACAGCAATGTAGGCAGATCAAGATGGTTACCCGGTTCATCAAGCAGCAACAGATCCGGTTCGCGGATCAGCGCCCGCGCCAGCAGCAAGCGGGTATGCTGGCCGCCGCTGAGAGTGGCGGCGGTGAGGGTGATTTCCGCTGTACTCAGCCCCATGCTGGCGAGCAGCGATTCCGCGCGCCAGCGCTGGTTGTCGCGCTCGCTGCCAGGCAACTGCGCCAGCACGGCATCGAGCAACGTCATCGCCAGCAAATCGTCGGGTAGATGTTGTTCCACACGCGCCAGCAGGCAGTGGTGCGCAAGCGTAACGTTGCCGGAAAGCGGAGACAGCGAGCCGTCCAGCACTTTCAGCAGGGTGCTTTTGCCGCAGCCATTGTCGCCAATAAGTCCAAGGCGATCGCCTTTTCTCAGGGTAAAAGAGAGATCGGAGAATAACGGGCCAAAGGCCGTTTCAACACGGAGAGATTGTGCAGATAGTAATGTGCTCATTGCTTACTCAAGAGTTACAGGCACAAAAGTGCCTCGTCAAACATCGCTGACGATAACCCGGTAAGCCCGAGAGAAGGGGGTTTTAAGCTTCGCTCAAGCCGAAGTTATCGCAGCACGATACCGATAACGCTTGAGCTGGCACGATCGCCAAGTGTATGTGAAACATTGAACAGTTCACAATACAGCATAATTAGCCTCCTTTTATATTCAGTAAATTTATGGGTGAAAAGGAGTTTAGCGGGGAAATGAATCTTTTACCAGCGAGGGAAATAGCCCGGCGCATAAGGACGCCGGGCGCGGAAGGATCAGATGGAGGTACGGCGATAGCTGCGGTACTTCGGTTCCCAGAAGTTGTCGTTGATCGACTGCTTCAGCGCTTCAGGCGAGGTTTTCGCCGCCACGCCTTGTTGCTGCGCCATTTTACCAACGGCAAACGCGATGGCGCGGGAAACGGACTGGATATCTTTCAGTTCCGGCAGCACCAGACCTTCCCCGTTCAGCAGCAGTGGCGAGAATTCCGCCAGCGTTTCACTGGCCGCCATCAGCATTTCATCGGTGATGCGTGACGCGCCGGAGGAGATCACCCCAAGGCCAATACCCGGGAAAATATAGGCGTTATTGCACTGGGCAATCGGGTAGATTTTCTCTTTCCACTGTACCGGCGCGAACGGACTGCCGGTGGCGACCAGCGCCATACCATCGGTCCAGCTAATAATATCCTGCGGTGTGGCTTCCACACGGGAAGTCGGGTTGGAGAGCGGCATCACGATCGGGCGCGGGCAATGCTTGTACATCTCGCGGATGATCTCTTCGGTGAACAGACCCGTTTGGCCAGAAACCCCGATCAGGATGTCCGGCTTCACATTGCGTACGACATCCAGCAGCGACAGTGCTTCATTCTGTGCACCGGTATCCCAGTTTTGCAGGTTTTCGCGTTTCTGCACCAGTTTGCTCTGGAACGGCAGCAGATTTGGCATTTCGTCCGTCAGCAGACCGAAACGATCGACCATATAGACTTTCTGGCGGGCCGCCGCTTCGCTCAGGCCTTCGCGCTGCGTCTGGGCAATGATCTGCTCAGCGATACCGCAACCGGCAGAACCTGCACCGAGGAAGACGATCTTCTGGTTGCTCAACTGGCTACCTGCCGCACGGCTGGCGGCAATCAGTGTACCGACAGTTACGGCTGCCGTCCCCTGAATATCATCGTTAAAACAGCAGATCTCATCACGATAGCGATTCAGCAACGGCATCGCGTTTTTCTGCGCGAAGTCTTCAAATTGCAGCAGTACATCCGGCCAGCGCTGTTTCACCGCCTGAATGAATTCATCGACGAAAGCGTAATATTCGTCACCGGTAATACGTGGATGGCGTGATCCCATATAGAGCGGATCATTAATTAATTGCTGGTTGTTGGTACCAACATCCAGTACCACGGGCAGGGTGTAAGCCGGGCTGATACCGCCACAGGAGGTATAGAGTGACAGCTTGCCAATCGGGATCCCCATGCCGCCAATCCCCTGGTCGCCAAGACCGAGAATACGTTCGCCATCGGTCACCACGATCACTTTGATATTGTGGTTCGGTACGTTTTGCAGAATGTCGTCCATACTGCTGCGATTCTGCCAGGAGATAAATACCCCACGAGAGCGACGGTAGATGTCAGAGAAGCGTTCACAGGCCCAGCCAACAGTCGGGGTGTAGATCACCGGCATCATCTCGTCGAGATGGTTTTCCACCAGACGGTAGAAGAGGGTTTCGTTGGTATCCTGGATATTGCGCAAATAGATGTGCTTATCAATATCTGTTTTAAAGCTCTGGTACTGCAACCAGGCGCGTTCGGCCTGTTCTTCAATCGTTTCGACTACTTCCGGTAACAAGCCCAGCAGGTTGAAATTACTGCGCTCTTCCATGCTGAAGGCACTGCCTTTATTCAGCAGTGGAAATTCCAGCAGCACCGGCCCGGCATAAGGAATATATAACGATCGGTTTTTATTATGTTTGGCATTCATTTTACAGCTCCTTGTTCAACGATCCCTGCGAGAGCGTTTCGCGGGGGGTGTGCGACGGGCGAAAGTATAAAGCAAGCCGTCAGCAAATACTGCTTGTTCGCGGATTTCGTTGATGAATTGTTATCAAGCAGGGAAAACAAAAAACCACCCCGGTTGGAGTAATGCCAGTCAGTTAAGCAACTGACTGGCTCTTTTTCGGGGCTGTGGGGTATTTCCAGGGCCTCTCCTTTACCACTCTCGGGAAGGCCCTTTCCCTTCTTGTCGGTAATTTCACAAGTTGTCCCATACTTGCAAGATCGCGCATCAGCTCCGGTATACGTCCCGGTGATGCGCCCTGCAATGTCATCAGCATTCTCATCACCATTCCGCATGATTCTGAGAAACTCAGTTGATTCGGCCAGTAACCTTTCAGATGTTCCGCCATTTTAATCATCTGATATCTCACCAGATTATAAGCCAGTAAGACACCCCACAGCTCTT
>NZ_FMBC01000068.1 GCF_900094795.1 Kosakonia oryziphila | reverse complement strand
AAGCTTTTTTTCGATAACGTCTTTCAGTGCCCGGTTCTCAAGGCTCAGGTCGGCAAACATCTGTTTGAGACGCCGGTTCTCGTCCTCAAGATCCTTGATCTTTTTAATATCAGAAGCCTCCATGCCGCCGTATCTGGACTTCCAGTTGTAGTAGGTGGCTTCAGATATACCGGACTCCCGGCAGACATCTTTAACGGTTCGTCCGGCTTCAACCGACTTAATCACAGCGATGATCTGATGCTCAGTAAAACGGGCTTTACGCATAGCGATCTCCTTCGTTGGAAGATTGATTATGCCGGATGCTCTCTAAATATGAATGGCACGATTATGCGGGATACTTACAAATTCGCTCGGCATTATTCACTATCGACTTTCATGGAACGCGCTAAAAATGACGGATAATCTTTGTAAGATATTTATTAGCTCCGCTTCTTATGGGCGTATCATGCTTTCTATCAAGCATTGACTCAATAATGTTAAAATTGTGTTTTATTTATATTAATCTTGCATTCCTTATAAATATTTATTGGTGCTATTTCTGTTATTAGCGATGTCATTAGGTTGTAACTAAATAGCGCAGCGAGAACACTGGAAAAGTAATACTCACTGAAGTGATAAATCATGGTGTTAGTGTGGATATAAGCAGCGTTGTGCTGTGGAAAAAAAGCGTGACGGGAATGAAAAGGAGAGGCTGAATATCAGTGGGTAAAACTGTGTGAATTTGATCACATTTTTAAACCCTGTTAGGGTAAATAAGTCATTCACTGCCCAACAGGCGTCAACAGGTTCGGTTGTACGGCGGAAAAACGCCAGTGTAAGTAAACCTGCTACGCTTGAACAGGAAAGCTGAAACTGTAAAAACGCCCGGCAGGGATAAGCGTCGGGTGGTTCAGGGCGCAAGCTAAAGAGGAAAACATGCATGCTAAAAAGGAAAAAAGTTAAACCCATTACATTGCGCGATGTGACCATCATTGACGATGCGAAATTGCGCAAAGCGATTACCGCCGCTTCACTCGGTAATGCGATGGAGTGGTTTGATTTCGGTGTCTACGGCTTTGTCGCCTACGCTCTTGGCAAGGTGTTCTTCCCTGATGCAAACCCCAGCGTACAGATGATTGCTGCACTCGGGACATTCTCCGTTCCCTTCTTGATTCGCCCGCTGGGTGGTCTTTTTTTTGGTATGTTGGGTGATAAGTACGGGCGGCAGAAAATCCTCGCCATCACTATTGTCATCATGTCGATCAGTACCTTCTGTATCGGTCTTATCCCCTCCTACGCCACGATAGGTATCTGGGCGCCGATTCTGCTGCTGCTGTGTAAGATGGCGCAGGGCTTCTCCGTTGGCGGCGAGTATACCGGCGCGTCGATCTTCGTTGCTGAATACTCCCCGGATCGTAAACGTGGTTTTATGGGAAGCTGGCTGGACTTTGGTTCGATCGCCGGTTTTGTGCTTGGCGCGGGCGTGGTCGTATTGCTCTCCACAGTGGTGGGCGAGGAGAACTTCCTTGAGTGGGGCTGGCGTATTCCGTTCTTCCTGGCGCTGCCGCTCGGCCTTATCGGCCTCTATTTGCGCCACGCGCTGGAAGAGACGCCAGCGTTCCAGCAGCATGTCGATAAGCTGGAGCAGGGCGATCGTCAGGGGCTGCAAGAAGGGCCGAAAGTCTCGTTCAAAGAGATCGCCACCAAACACTGGCGCGCGCTGTTGACCTGTACTGGTCTGGTGATTTCCACCAATGTCACCTATTACATGCTGCTGACCTATATGCCGAGCTACCTGTCGCATAATCTGCACTATTCGGAAGATCACGGCGTGTTGATCATTATCGCTATCATGATTGGTATGCTGTTTGTCCAGCCGGTAATGGGGCTGCTGAGTGACCGTTTTGGCCGCCGCCCGTTCGTGCTGCTGGGCAGCGTGGCGCTGTTTGCTCTCGCCGTTCCGTGTTTTATTCTGATTAACAGCAATGTGATTGGGCTGATTTTTGCGGGTCTGCTGATGTTGGCGGTGATCCTCAACTGTTTTACCGGCGTGATGGCTTCTACGCTGCCCGCTATGTTCCCGACGCATATCCGCTACAGTGCGCTGGCGAGCGCCTTTAACATCTCGATCCTGATTGCCGGGCTAACGCCGACTTTGACGGCCTGGCTGGTAGAAAGCTCAGAAAATCTGTTAATGCCCGCTTACTACCTGATGATTGTGGCGGTGATTGGTCTGATTACCGGTCTGACGATGAAAGAGACAGCGAACCGGCCGCTGAAAGGCGCGACGCCCGCCGCATCAGACATTCAGGAAGCGAAAGAGATCCTGCGCGAGCACCACGACAATATTGAACAGAAAATCGAAGATATCGACGCGGAGATCGCCGAGTTGCAGGCGAAGCGCACGCGTCTGGTGGATCAACACCCGCGCATTAACGAGTAAGCGTTATCACCAGCCAAAAAGGCTCCTGTGGGTCTTTTGGGGCTGGTGCAGCTTAACAACCTGCCGCAATAAAATCGCCGTTTGCGCTGACCGGGATCACCGTCAGGAACAGCACCGCGGCAAACAGCATCAGCGCCACGCCACCAGCAATTTTTAATACGGGTACCAGCCAGCGCATCTGGCTTGCGTCGTCGCCAAAAAAGGTGACTGTCCGGTTGCGCGCATAGCGCACGGCCAGTGACAAGCCGAGGATGGACAGTGCAGTGCCGATCGCCATGGTCATCACCGCCGCAATCCCCCAACTCACAATGCCGAGCGCGTTCGAGAACAGTAAAATCATGATTGCTCCGCTGCATGGCCGCGCGCCAATGGCGAGGATCACACCGAGGCGGGTTTTCCAGTCTCCCAGCGTGCTGGCGGCGACGCCATGATGGCCGCAGCCGCAATCGGCATCATGGTGATGTAACGGGGTAAACGCGTTGAATTTTAGTTTGTGCGGTCGCAGACTTTTAGCAGCATTCCACGCCACATACGCGCCGAAGCCGCCGATCATTACGGCGCTGACTTTCTCCACATACCAGCGGCTTTCACTGAGATCGCCAGAGGCGAGGTTAAACCCGATCGCCAGCACGAAGACAAACAGAATGGCGCTGACGCCTTGCATCAGGCTGCCCAGCAGCGGAATGACGCGCGCGGCGATCTGGCTTTCGTTATTCGTGCTGAGATAGGTTGTCACAATAAATTTACCGTGGCCTGGCCCGACAGCATGCAGTACGCCGTAAAAAAACGCGCCGACCAGCAGCCATACTCCGCCGCTATATTGGTGGTTATTAAGCTGAAGCAGATACATGACCAGGTAACGGTGCAGGGTGATTTGCGTCGCCAGGCACCATTGCAGAAATGCCGCCCAGTGGGCGTGCAGCATGAACAAAGCCGCTACTGCTACCGCCAGCACGGCGAATGCGACCGGCCATCGCCAGCCGCGGCTCAGAATTTGCGTGGTCATAGAATTCAGGGAATTAAGGATGGTTTTCGCAGTATAAGCGGCGAAGGTATCCACCTCTACCCTCACCGCACGTTTTACTTTTTAAGCAAGTGTGTATGTCAGCGCCCCGGCAGATGCAGCGTATCCGGCTGGCCTGCGGTTGCGCCGATCGGCATGCGCGAATTTCCGCCGTCACGACAGTGACTGGGTTGTAATATGGCCTGATTTGCTGACGAAGGTGCTGACATGTCGCTAATGAGAAGAGTGTGAAAAATCTGCTGCTGATGGTGTTTACCTTAACGGTGTTTGCCGCGAGTTCTGTACTGCGTCGCGCAAAAGCAAAAACGTCTTTTGGAACAGATCCATTTCACTAATACCCTAAAATCACCAATCATTATCCCTGAATATTAATATTTCTATACAGAGCATAAACGAAAGGATTTAATTTACATTGGCGGGTTGACAATAATATTTGCTATGAGTAGATTCCACATGCCGAAGTTGAGGCCTTTCCTAAACTGACATAAGAGACAAATGGATACTGAATTTAGTAGCTGCCCGAATAATGCCTCAGTGGCTGTTCGGGCAAGTAAACATGAAATCGATTGTGATCACTTCTTCGTTTTGGTGTGTCTCGCCGGAGCCTGAGGCTCTTGTGTTGTTCCACCTCGACCAGGGGTATCACGGTCCCGAGGTGTGTTATGAACTTCAAATCTACCCTTTTCCCAGGTGTCAAAACAGTGACATCTACACTACGTGTCCGGACGCCCCGCGATAGGGTGACTTCTGCACGTAAAAAATCATTAAACTCAATTTTCTCTTCGAAAATCAGTGGGTTGAATAAACGTATTACTAACTGGCGTGTCAGTCCTGTCACTGGTCAGTTGGAGCGTCGTTGCAGCTTCTCTGACAGCGAAGACCCGCAAAGTAGCTCCTTCATTGCCTGATTCAGCCGTTACGCTGCTCAGGGTATCGGCGCGCTATGCTGCTGCCTGTGCCCGAGTGTCACGCTGAGTTACATTGCTATTGGTACATGTTTATTTCCTGATGTTTTCAAACAGAAACAGCAGCCGAAATAATCACGTCCAGATAAAAAGATAATAAACTTCTCACCTGTTTATTTAGAAAAATAAATAGTGGGAAAGCCTGTGAAAAATTAATTGAAAACCGATCGCTTATGCGGCATCGGGCTATTTTTGGCCGCCCTTAATCCGGTATTAACCGTAAAATAGCTTGCTGCCGTCCGGCGACAGGAATACCACCATGACAGTACAAACCAAGAACCGTAATAAAAAAAGCACGCATTCTATGCGTGCCGCCCAGGAAGCCAAAAATGGCATCGCTGAAACCTTGGTCAACTTCAACACCACCCGGGAAGGGTTGCAGGAAGCTCAAGCCAATACCCGGCTGGAGCGGGACGGCCTGAACGAAGTGGCTCACGACAAACCGCCTCACGCGCTGATCCAACTGCTGATGGCGCTCAATAACCCATTTATCTACGTGCTGTGTATTCTGGCAGGGATCAGCTTCTTTACCGATTACTGGTTGCCAATCAGCCAGGGCGAGGAAGGTGATTTAACCACCGTTATCATCATTGGCACGATGGTGACCCTCAGTGGTCTGGTGCGCTTTTGGCAAGAGTACCGCTCAGCGAAGTCTGCCGAAGCGCTGAAAGCAATGGTGCGTACAACCGCAACGGTAGTACGTCGCGAACACGCGGGGCAAAAAGGTACACCACGTGAGATCCCGATGCGTGAGCTGGTCGTGGGCGATATCGTGCAGCTATATGCCGGGGATATGATCCCGGCTGATGTTCGCCTGATTGAATCACGCGACCTGTTCATCAGCCAGGCCGTCCTGACCGGTGAAGCGCTGCCGATCGAGAAGTACGATACCCTTGGCGACGTGGCGCAAAAGTCCGCACACGACGAAGCGAGTGAAACCGAAAATCTGTTGGATATCCCTAATATCTGCTTTATGGGGACTAACGTGGTCAGCGGCACCGCGCAGGCTGTGGTGGTCGCCACCGGGCCACGGACCTATTTCGGTTCACTGGCAAAAGCCATTGTCGGTACCCGGGCGAAAACGGCGTTTGACCGCGGCGTTAACAGTGTTAGCTGGTTGCTGATCCGCTTTATGCTGGTGATGGTGCCGGTTGTATTCCTGATCAACGGCGTGCTGAAAGGCGAATGGTGGGATGCCCTGATGTTTGCTCTGGCGGTCGCCGTCGGCCTGACGCCGGAAATGCTGCCAATGATCGTCAGTGCAAACCTCGCGAAAGGCGCGGTGGCCATGGCAAAACACAAAGTGGTGGTAAAGCGTCTTAACGCTATCCAGAACCTGGGAGCCATGGATGTGTTGTGTACCGACAAAACCGGTACGCTGACGCAAGACAAAATCATTCTTGAACATCATGTCGATACGCACGGTCAGAAAAACGAGTCCGTGCTGGCACTGGCCTGGCTCAATAGCCACTATCAAAGCGGCATCAAGAACCTGATGGATCAGGCGGTGATTTACTTCTCTGAGAATGAACCGGGCTTCGTCAAACCTCAAGGCTACAGTAAGGTCGATGAAATGCCGTTCGATTTTGTTCGCCGCCGCCTTTCAATTGTGGTGGAGGACAGCCAAAGCAACCACCTGCTGGTGTGCAAAGGCGCAGTAGAAGAGATGATGAGCATCGCCACACATATGGAAGAGAACGGCAAGATTGTGGCGCTGGATAATCAGCGCCGTGACGAGATGCTGACGATGGCGAACGATTACAACAAAGACGGCTTCCGCGTACTTGTTGTGGCCACTCGCGACATATCTGGCGCAGAGGTTAAAAAGCAGTACAGCACCGATGATGAGCACGACCTGATTATCCGTGGCTTCCTTACCTTCCTCGATCCACCGAAGGAGAGTGCAGGCCCGGCTATCGCCGCTCTTATGGATATTGGCGTAGCGGTAAAAGTGCTGACCGGCGACAACGCGATCGTTACCACACGAATTTGCCGCCAGGTTGGTCTGGAGCCGGGTGAACCGGTTCTTGGCACCCAGATTGAGCGATTGAGTGACGCGTCCCTGCAACAGTTAGTCGAAGAGCGTACCGTGTTTGCCAAGCTGACGCCGCTACAGAAATCACGCGTACTGAAAGCGTTGCAGACCAACGGCCATACCGTTGGCTTCCTCGGCGACGGCATTAATGATGCACCCGCCTTGCGCGATGCCGATGTTGGCATCTCAGTAGACAGTGGCACCGATATCGCCAAAGAGTCCGCTGACATCATCCTGCTTGAAAAGAGCCTGATGGTTCTGGAAGAGGGCGTAATTAAAGGCCGCGAGACCTTTGGCAATATCATGAAGTACCTGAATATGACCGCCAGCTCTAACTTCGGCAACGTATTCTCGGTGCTGGTTGCCAGCGCGTTCATCCCGTTTCTGCCAATGCTTGCGATTCAATTGCTGTTGCAAAACCTGATGTACGACATCTCCCAGCTCGCGCTGCCGTGGGACAAAACGGATAAAGAATTCCTTAGCAAGCCTCGCAAGTGGGATGCAAAAAACATCGGACGCTTTATGGTCTGGATTGGCCCGACATCGTCCATTTTCGACATGACCACTTTCGCCCTGATGTGGTTTGTGTTCAGCGCCAACAGCGAACATATGCAGACGCTATTCCAGTCCGGCTGGTTTATTGAAGGGCTGCTGTCGCAGACGCTGGTGGTTCATATGCTGCGCACCCAGAAAATACCGTTCATCCAGAGCACCGCCGCCTGGCCTGTATTGATAATGACCAGTCTGATTATGGCTATCGGTATTTACGTGCCGTTCTCCCCGCTCGGGCCGTTGGTTGGACTCCAGGCTCTGCCGTGGCAGTACTTCCCATGGCTGGTAGGCACCCTTCTCGCATACTGCTGCGTGGCCCAGGCAATGAAGACCATTTATATCCGTCGCTTCAAACAGTGGTATTAACTTCGCATTAAACACAGTAATTCGGTGCCGCTTCGGCGGCACTGCTCGGACAGGTAGCACAAGCAGGGAAGCATTATGGAAAAGCAAACACCCTTTATTTTCCTGATTAAAAATAAGACCACCATGTTGATGATCTTATTTTTAATGAAAATAACCCGCGCTTTGCGTGTACGTGCTTTGGCATGGTACGCCGGGGGGAAAATTAGCTATCGGCACACAAAATTGTTACTCATTTTCGCCTGCATCATGAATCGTTTTTCGCTCAGGCTACTGCGTTGTGTTATTACGCCCGTCCATAAGAGGGAGAATTAATCATGTCCGGAACTGCACTGTTACTTAGCCTGGCTGGCACCATTGCTTTGTTGCTCTGGGGCAGCCATATGATCGCTACAGCACTGCAGCGTGGATTCGGCACGCCGCTGCGTAACTGGATGGAGCGGCACCTCACCAACCGCTTCACTGCACTACTCTCTGGCATTGGCATTACCGGTATTCTGCAAAGTAGCACTGCTGTAAGCATGATGGCCACATCGTTTACCGCCGCCGGAACGCTCAGCCTGGCACCCGCGCTTGCAGTGATGCTGGGTGCCAACATTGGCTCCACGCTAGTCGTGCAGTTGATGAGTTTTAACACTGAAATCGCCATTCCGTTGCTTTTATTGATCGGGTTTGTGGTCTTTAAGCTGCGCGACCATTCCAACTTCGAGAGCGTGGGCTGTGCGCTAATTGGGCTTGGGCTGATGCTGCTCGCCCTGCATCTGCTTGGCGGTACTTTGGCCGAAATTGAAGTCACACCGGTTTTCCATGCTGTAATGCAGGGGCTACAGGGAGATACATTAATCGCTCTGCTGGTAGCAGCGATCCTGACTCTGATTTGTCACTCCAGCGTAGCGATTGTTTTATTGATAGCTTCCCTTGCCACCACCGGCGCAATAATGCCAGCGACGGCAATAGTGTTGGTGCTTGGTGCAAACATAGGCGGTGCACTGCCACCGGTTCTGAACGCAGGTTCAGGCGTGGCTCGCCGCCTGCCGATTGGTAACCTAATCATTCGCCTGTCTGGATGTGCTCTGGCATTACCGCTGTTGCCGCTGCTAACTGATTATGTACAAAGATCAGGAGTGAGCACACCGCAACTGGTGGTCTGGTTCCACACAGCGTTTAGTGCCGTGCTCGCGTTGCTGTTTATTGGCCTGACTGCGCAGATGGCTCGCTTCCTGGAACGAATCTTCCCGGAAGAAGAGCATCCTGGCGATCCCGGTATGCCGATGTATCTGGACGACGCAGGTCTGGAGGTCGCTTATATAGGCTTGTCTAACTCAGTTCGTGAGTCACTGCGGGCTGCAGATATGCTCACGATCATGCTGGACCGTCTGTTAGTACTATTTGTGACTCAGGAGAAACAGGCCGCAGAAGATATTCGCCACCTTGATCAGTCAGTCGATCTGCTCAGCGCGGCGGTTCGCGCCTACCTCGCGGACATCGGTCAGGATGGATTGAATGACGCAGATGCCGATCGTGCACAGGAAGTACTGATGTTCATTATCAATTTTGAGCACGCGGGAGATATTCTTTCCAGCAACCTGACCCAGTTGGCAACTCGCCGCGCGCTCCGTGGGGAGGTGTTTAGCTACTTTGAGCTACACAATATCCGCCTGTTACACGAGGAGATTCTTACCAGCTTGCGTCTCGGTATAGCTGCGTTCATGCGTGAAGACTTATCGGCCGCCCTCGAGTTGGTAAAGCGTAAGGAAACCATACGGCAGCTTGAGGCTTCCGCCAGCCGCGAGCATTTCAAAAATCTGCGTGAGGACAAAAATGCCTGGGCGGAATCCGGCGATATCTTCCAGCGTGTGTTACGGGACTACCGCCGCGTGCACCACCATATTGCCGCCGTAGCATATCCGGTCATTGAGCGCCTTGGTAATACGTCATTGCAGTTTATCAAAACGCCTCCGGCCATTTAAAAACACTAATCGCCATGGTGCGCATAGCCTTCTTTTCAATAAAAACAACGTTAAGGGAAATAATAGTGAGAGTTTTAATCTGCTCAGGTCGATTTTATGCCGACATCAACACCCTCACTCACGTACTGGATTTATATGCCCGTATGCAGCCGATTGATGTGCTTATTCATGGAGGTCACCATGCGCTGGGCAGTGCCATTGAAACCTGGGCACGAGACACAGATATTCACGTCATCCGCTATCCGGCAAACTGGGCGTTGCATGGTAAATATGCGGAAACCAGACGTAACCTGTTTATGCTTGAAGACAGCCGTCCTGACGTGCTGCTGGCCTTTCCTGGCGGAGAGGACACAGCGGAGTGCATAAAAATGGCGCAAAATATTGGGATCCGGGTAATCGAAGTTTAACGCCAGGCCATCCATGGGGACTTCTGATCAATCGCTATTGATATGGGTTGCTGAGTAAATAAGAAACTGGACCCTGGCGTTTATTCCAGGGGATGATATTTTTCTTTGTATATGAGGCTCCTGAATGGAAGCGAGGCCGACCAGTGCATATTATATATTCTTGATAGTTTTAACTAAGAGCCTGGCCCATTAGGCTATTTTATTTGCCATTTTGGTCCTGGGCAGTGCTCACACAAAATGTTATGGCATTTTGAACGCCGCTTGTGGTGGTCCTTTAGGGTGAGTGAAGCGAGTCATCCTCACGTACTGCATGTACGCTCCGGTTGTTGCACACTGTCCGTACCCCCGTATTCATCGCTCAGGGTATCCACCAGGAGGGCTATTTTTTCCAGAGGCGGTCGAACTCCGCCTTCGCAAAATAAGCTGAGGCCTGCCGCAGGATATCATCGCTGCGCCGCAGCTCGCGGTTCTCACGCTCCAGCTCTTTCAGGCGCTGGCGCTAGTGGTGGAGAGACCACCACACCGCCACTGGCACACGTTCATACTGACGCAGCCAGATACGCAGGGTCTCCGGCGTGCAGTCGATTTTAGGGGCGATGGAGCTCAGAGCTGCCACTGTGAGTCATACCCGTCCTGGCATTCCAGAACCATGCGGACGGCCCGCTGCCGTATCCCGGGGGAAACACGTGTATTTTTAGTCATCCTGTTTACCTCTCTCTCAAAGCGTTTAGTCTCCAGGATTACCGGGGCGGTTCATTATTGTATGGTTGATATGGCTTTTATCCACGGATTACGGGTGAGTGAACTTACTGCTTTAAAAGTCGATGATTACGACCCACTCTCAAAAAAGATTTATATAAAACGACTTAAAGGTGGATTAAGTACCAGCCAGCCATTATTACCGGAAGAAAATATAGTTCTGCTAAAATGGATCGAGGAACGTAAAATATTTCCAGGGAATAATTTGTCATGGTTATTCCTGTCCCATCAGGGAAAAAATGTCAAGGCAGCGGTTTTATCAACTAATAAATCATTACGGACAATTAGCTGGTTTATAGGTAAATGTTCATCCGCATATGTTAAGGCATGCATGTGGCTATGCTCTGGCTGAATTAGGTAATGACACCCGTCTTATTCAGGATTATCTGGGGCACAGAAATATACAACACACCGTTTTATATACGGCAGCGAATTCTGCACGTTTTAAAAATGCATGGGTTACCAGAATATACTGAAACAGGGGGGCAGATCCGCCGTGCCCCCTTCAGAACCTGACTTTTAACACAGGCAAGAATCTGCTTTATTATGAATGTATTGGTTGTTGAGAGTCTCACTCCGGTCAGGGTCACCCGTTTTTGTGCCTGGCAACTGTCTTAACCCCAGATTACAAAGCCAATGGCATGATACCGGATTTGCCTGCGGCCCTCGCAGGAAAGATCCGTCGCCTGGCAGAAAGTATCAGTAAAGCGAAAGCTGAGGGGAGACTGGAGAAAGACCCCGGGAAGGGCATCCACCCTGGTGGACAGCGCGGCATCAGGAAAGGTAAGCACGAAGCGCCCCTGAAAATTGTTCCCGCCATGCTGCAGAACGGCATCGACCACAATACAGCGATGACCATAACCGGTATGGCAGAAGACGATCTGCAGCGCATTCGGCCTGTCGGCCTTACCGGCAAAAAAATATGATGGAGCAATTTCCCCACCTGGCCATCTATTTAAAATTGAAGCTATCAGGGTGGTTATCAAGACTGCCTGTCAGCGCTGCGAACAGGACTGTCTTTCCATCAGGCGACAAATTATCGGGTCCGTTTAGCCACTGCAGTTTTTCATGACCTTCTTTTTCCTCTACCGAGGAAAAAACACCCAATAATTTTTTTGTTGCCGTGTCGTAAAGCACAGCGATTCGTTGTGCGGCACAATCATGTGGTTTACATGAAGCCAGCACCAGATACTGATTGCCGGCGATGTTAACTTTTTTGCCCTGAGAGTCTGTACCTCCCTGGGTTACCCATGCGGGTAAATGCTGGTTAGCCACCATCTTATGAAACTCCGCCTTTGTAGCCTGATTCACCGCCAGTTCACTGATGGTGAGTTCATCCTGCGCATACACGGATGTGGCTAAAGCTGAAAATGAGAGAAACAGCGCAATGCGTGCTTTTTTCATAAAAATCTCTTTGTTTATTAACAGACTGCAAATTGAGACTTCTTTTCCGGGGCTGGACGGGGTTCCGGGTCCACAGGCTGGCCCGGTGGTACGGAAATGTACGCCAGAAGCATAACCTTCTGTATCATCAGATCAGGAAGAATATCTGTGATGGACTGCCTCCGTTCCGGCAGACGATCCTGCCCTGTACCAGTACTTGTAACCCCCGGGGTACCCCTGTATGGTCAACTAAAATTAACCACCGTTTTTAGCGTTTTTCCAGTATCGGTTTTCCGGTTCGTTTGGCGTCAACCCCCGGTATCTGTAACACCTCCAGATATCATCGCAATTTTGCCAGCATCTCTTTTGTTACCAGCACCACGCCGTTCTCCGTGCGATAGAAACGTTGTCTGTCTTCTTCGGCATTTTCACCGATCACCATCCCCTCCGGGATCTGACTCCCCCGATCAATCACACAACACCGCAACCGGCAAGAGCACCCCACCGTAACATCGGGTAACAGAACACAGGATTCCACAGAACAAAATGAATTTATCCTGACCCGGGAGAACAGCACCGAATTTGCCACCGACGAACCGGAAATAATACAACCACCAGACACCAGCGTATTTATCGTAATACCGTAACTGTCGGAATGATCCTGCACAAACTTCGCCGGGGGAAGTGATTCGGCATAGGTGCGGATCGGCCAGTGGGGGTCATACATATCCAGTTCCGGCATCACGGCCGCCTGATCAAGATTCGCTTGCCAGTAGGAGTCCAGGGTACCGACATCACGCCAGTAATCCGGTGCGCCAGGAGCGGAAGAGACACAGGAAAGCGAAAACGGATGGGCCCATACCTGACCCTGTGCGGTGATTTTTGGCAGAATATCCTTACCAAAATCATGCTCGCTGTGGCTGTCAGTATGATCATCCTCTAACAACCGGAACAGGAACCCGGCATTAAACACGTAGATCCCCATGCTGGCCAGACTGCGGTCCGGTTTACCAGGAAGCGCTGGCGGCACGTCGGGTTTCTCCCAGAATGCCTGTACCTGCAGGTTGTCAGAGACCTCCATCACGCCAAACGCCGTTGCATCCTGCCTTGGGACTTCAATGCAGGCGACCGTACAGGGGCTATTGCTCAATACATGCTCCAGCAGCATCCGCGAGTAGTCCATCTTGTAGATATGGTCCCCCGCGAGGACAACCACGTACTCCGCACGGTAACGTCGTATGATATCGAGATTCTGAAACACGGCATCGGCGGTACCGCTGTACCAGTGCTCATGTCCCTGGCGTTGCTGGGCGGGCAGAAGGTCGACAAACTCGTTCATCCCCTCACTAAGAAACGACCAGCCGTGCTGAAGATGTTGCAGTAAGGTATGCGACTGATACTGGGTAATGACACCGATACGACGGATACCCGAATTAAGGCAGTTGGACAGGGCAAAATCAATGATGCGGTACTTGCCCCCAAAGTGCACAGCGGGTTTGGCCCGGACAGAGGTAAGGTCTTTAAGACGGGAACCCCTCCCTCCCGCCAGCACCAGTGCGACCGCTTTATTGGGGAGCTGTCTGGCGAGCATGGCTTTATGTTTGTCGTCTAATGTCTTCATTTCAGGTTCCTTACTTTGCCGATCCCGGGAGCCAGTGATGAAAAAGTCGCCAACAGCAGAGCGCTCTTTTATGTTTATTATGCAGGGAATGAATTACCCACACTGAGAGCATGGTCAATATCCCCTTCAAAACCAGAGCGATCAGGTCACCCGGCATTACCCGGCCATTTCAGACGTGACTGGCCTCCCGTCGATTCACGGCGTGTTATGGGCAGTACTATGAAGGGACTGACAAACGGTACTTCACTGGTGGTGAAAGGGTAAGCCAGCCTCAGGTGATAAATCTTTCCGGGACGCTCAGTAATGAGGAAGTTTTTGATCTAATTTGCTGTTTTAATAAATTGACCAGAAAGCAGGCGCGGGCAGAGTTTAACTGTCAGTGGAATGAGGGTTCTTTCATCCGATAACAAGGCCGCAAGGACGAATTTCCGGAAGCCGGAGTCAGCCATAGTAGTGATAAGTTTGATGCAAATGTCAGATCGTATGCGCCTGTCAGGGTGCGGTTGGTAACAGAGCCTTACAGGCGCATCTGAAAAACCTCCGGCTATGCCGGAGTATATTTATTCCGGCACAGATTCATGGGGTATTCCCGGTTTTAGCAGGCTGCGGGCTATTTTCAGGGCCGCTTCGCGCTCACCTTTCCTGATGCCGCGCTGTTCGCCTGGCTGGATGCCCTTCCCGGAGCCTTTCTCCAGCTCCCCCTCAGTTTTCGCTTTACTGATACCTTCAGCCAGGCAACGTCGCCGGTCCTCGTAGTCCTTTCCTGCGATGGCCGCAGGCATATCCAAACAGCTCCCTGTCTGAAGCCGCTGAAAAATAATAACCACACAAAATAGATTGATATTACCCCATTATGTCTATAAATATTAGTAACCGCAAAGAAATGTAGCGATAACATAAAACCAACAAAAGAGCGAGCCAGTGATGATAGCCATTAACAACACTCACGTGATTTACGCGATGTCCCGTGAAAATCCTCATGTTGCTACAATCGCCAGCGGTGATGAGGTGCTTTTTCAGACCTGTGACTGTTTTTCTGATCAAATTGTCAATGACGCGACGGTTTTTCAGGAGATTAACTGGCAGCGGATTAATCCTGCAACCGGACCGGTTTTTGTTCAGGGGGCTGAACCCGGCGATGTGCTGAAAGTCCACATCAGGCAGATCCGCTTAAATCGTGACTGGGCAGTGATGATAACCGCACCTGATCTGGGTATCGTCGGCGATGAACTGCGCGAACCCACGGTTACGATTGTTCCCATTAATGAAGGTCATGCACTGCTGGCGGCTGGGGTGACGGCACCCTTAAGACCGATGATCGGCGTGATTGGCGTGGCACCTGACGGGGAGGCTGTCTCGTGCGGTACCCCGTACAGCCACGGTGGTAACATGGATTGCAAAGAGATCGTCGAAGGCACCACTCTGTGGTTGCCGGTTTATGTCCCCGGCGCATTGTTCGCCCTCGGTGACCTTCATGCCGGTATGGGCGATGGGGAAGTTTCTGTCTGCGGGCTGGAAATCGCCGGCGAGGTGATTGTCGAACTAACGGTAGTGAAAAATCGTCCATTACCGCTACCGATGCTGGAAAATGATGACTCCCTCTTTACCCTGGCGTCCGCCGTCACGCTCGATGAGGCCGCGACGCTTGCTACCCGCAATATGGTACATTTCCTGACCGATAACAGCCCGCTTTCTCTGCCTGAAGCGATCAACATCCTCAGTGTCACCGGAAATCTACAAATTTGTCAGGTGGTTGATCCGTTAAAAACCTGTCGGTTTGCGTTACCCAAATCCATTGCAAAGCAGCTTGGTGTCACCATTGAGGGCTAAAAGATGAGCATTGAAAAGTTTGGCTATAAACAGGAACTTCATCGGGCACTGACGTTCAAAGACTTGCTGATCTACGGCATGATCTTTATGGTGCCTATCGCGCCATTCGGTGTGTTTGGTTATGTCCAGGATGGCTCAAAAGGGATGGTAGCACTGGCCTATCTGATTGGTATGGTGGCGATGTTTTTTACCGCCATGAGCTACTGGTCAATGTCACGGGCCTTTCCGGTATCAGGCTCGGTATATGCTTATGCCCAGCGAGGTCTTCATCCAGTCGTCGGTTTTTTTGCCGGTTGGCTTATTCTGCTTGACTACATTCTGGTGCCTTCTTTGCTCTATATTGTCAGCGCAGCGGCGCTGACACCGATGCTCCCCGGAGTGCCGACCTGGGTGTGGATCGCCGGTTTTATTGGCGTGAACAGCCTTATCAACCTGTGTGGTATTACGTTTACCGCCAAAGCGAACAACACCATCCTGGTTGCAGAGATGGTGGTGCTCAGCATCTTTGTTGTGCTGGGATTGTGGGCGCTCTACTCTGGTGCCGGGGCCGGGCGTCTGACCCTTGATCCGCTGTACAACCCGGATAAATTCAGTCTGCCATTGGTGATGAGCGCGGTGTCAATTGCGGTGCTCTCGTTTCTTGGCTTTGACGGGATTTCCACTCTTGCGGAAGAGACGAAAGACGGCGGGGTGGATACCGTAGGTAAAGCATCCCTGGCTGCACTGATTGTTGTTGGTGCGCTCTTTATTCTCCAGACGTGGATCGCAGCCGATCTCTCACGGGGAATGACCATCACCAGTCTGGATACTGCATTTTACGATGCTGCCAGTGTTGCCGGGGGCAACTGGCTGAAGTATGTCACTATGTGGTCTACGGTGATTTCCTGGGGTATCGCTAACGCACTGGTGGCGCAGGCGGCAGTGTCACGCATTCTGTTTGCGATGGCGCGGGATGGGCAGTTGCCGGCTCTGCTGGCGAAAGTTCATCCGCGTTTAAAAACTCCGTGGACCAGCACCCTGTTTGTTGCGCTGATCTCCCTGGTTTCTGGCTTATGGTTCAATGGCAACATAGATAACCTGAGCCGTCTGGTCAATTTCGGTGCGCTGATGGGCTTCCTGGTGCTGCATATTGCAGTGATTAATCATTACATTATTCGCCAGAAATCTCGCCACCTGGTGATGCATCTGTTTTTGCCTTTAATGGGTCTGTTGATTATCGCCTTCGTGATTTACGAGATGGATATTGAAGCGAAAGTGTTGGGTCTTGCCTGGCTGGCTGTTGGCGTTGTTTATTATGTGATTATGCGCCTGTTGCTGAAACGTAACATCGTGATGGATCTGGAAAGCTAATCGCTGTGGGAATATTGCCTGCTGCAGTGGCGGGCAATCTGGTTTCTGCGCTCTGCTTTAACAGGTAAATATCTGAAGGGGCTTTTTGAGCCCCCTCAAAAAGCATGGACGTTTTCAACGTGATTTTGGCCAGCAGGTCTGCTCAACCCGGACTCCCTTCCCGTCATAGTCAGGAAATTTGCTGTCTGCCGTGTGCTTATCCAGGGTGTCGTCCTGCCTCCGTTTCGTTCCATCCGTCGTCAGGCAGCCTGTAAGGATGCCCCGTCTGTAAACTGACTATCCCGCATTAATCAGAAATCTGATAAAAAATAACTTAACGCATTTAACCAGTTGTTAACACAAAAACAGCATATAACATCAGTCGTTTAATGTTGGTTTATTGTTAAAAAGTATATTACTTCAAATTTTAATAGTAATTAAAACACATAATATTTTTTGGTTATCATATTAACCATACAGCAGATAAGGCTTATCACGGCTGCAGTTCCTCCGGCCAGTCGCAGATATTCCGCCAGCGGCCTGAATAAATGATTTGATAAATGTGTCCTGGTTTCCGCCTTCCACTGTGCCAATAAGCTTTCACGCTGTGGAAGGCCCCGTTTATCACCGGGAAGTGAACATACACAACCCGACAGACTGCCGCCGCTGCAACCGGTAGCCACCAGGGGAAGTACCGGGCTGATGTCATACAGCAGGGATGCAGCGTTGCCACCACATGTGAAGTGACCACAAATAACGGGGCTATAGCCCTTAAAGGACTGTCATGAAAAAAATCACTTTCATTACCATCGCACTGGCTGCCGGTGTCTGCGGAACGGCGCTGGCCGCCGACGGCACCATCAATTTCACGGGGAACATCCGGGACACGGCCTGTAAGGTCGATACCGCATCGGCAAATCAGACGGTGAACCTGGGCTCCGTCTCCGCGAACTCTTTCGCTGCGGCCGGGGCTACCGCATCCTCCACCCGCTTCACTATCAACCTGACCGACTGTCCGGCCGCTGTGACATCCGCCAGTACCCGTTTCGATGGCCCGCTGGCCAGTGGCAACAGCAATCTGCTGGCGCTGAGTTCCGGGCAGACCGCAACCGGGGTGGGTGTGGGGATCTACGAGCAGGACAGTACCACGCTTATTCCGGTGGGCAATGTTTCCGCCCCCGTCACCCTCGCCACTACCGGCACCAACGCCCTCAATTACATCGCGAAATATGTCCCGACGGATGCGACTGTCGGGGCGGGTACCGCGAACACCGTTGCGGCGTTTACCGTGACATATAACTGATCCTGTGAGCCGTTCGCGGCTCTGTTTTTCAGGGAGACGGATGTTTCGTCCACTGATTGCACCGGGCCTGGTGATGGTCTCAGTGGCATCCCCTGTCGGCGTGGAGGCAGGCGGGTCAGGGCTGGTCTGTGAGGGGCGTGACCGGCAGGCAACACGGAGCATCAGCAATCCTGACGACAGGCCCTGTCTGATCCCGGTCCGGGGGGATAAAAATCCGGCCGCAGGTGACGGGGATAACACCTTTGTGGCCACGCCGCCGCTGTTTCGTCTTGAGCCGCATTCACAGAATTCAGTCCGGATCGTTTATACGGGGGGCGCTTCCCGCCGGCCGCGCATCACTGTTCTGACTGAGCATTAAAACGGTAAGGGAGACAGGATTATGAAAAGAAAATCACCGGGTATTGTCTGTGGGGGCCTGCTTGCCCTTGCTGCCACGGACGCCCGCGCGTATCAGTGCACGAGAGTGACGGCGTCAACTGTCCTGACGCCTCCGCCGGTCACGGTGCAGCGGGATTTGCCGGTGGGCGCACTTATCGGCAGTGAGGTGGTGTCCGGCGTGGTGCAGACCTACAACTGCACTAACTCGCCGGGAGGCCCCCTGACCTATCAGGAATTTGGCGTAAAAGGAGAAGGAACCTATGTCACGACGATTAATGGTCGCCGCGTCTACAGTACCAACATCGCGGGCATCGGGTACGCGGTGGGAGCCACCTCCGTCAATAACTGCGGCAGTACAGGGTATGTGGACGGGACGCAGACCGGGGACGGTAACGTCAATAACCGTCTGCTCTGCCGCGTCAACGGTATCCTGCGTAACCAGCCCCTGGAAGCCCAGGCCCGCATTCAGTTTTACAAGACGGCGCAGACGACCGGCACCGGCAGGGTAAGCGCACGACAGGTTGGCTCGTTTATCCTGCGCTACAATCAGCAGAGCTGGAGTCAGCTTGTATCGACAATCAGTATTGCTGCGTTTAACGTGTCCAGGATTGCCTGTACCGTGGGCAACACCGCCATTTCTGTTCCGATGGGCGCGGTGGAGAAACGGGCGTTCAGCGGCCCGGGCACCTGGCCGGGGGACGCCAGTACCCGCAGTTTCACCATTCCGCTGAACTGCAACGCCGGCACCCGCGTCAGCCTGCGGATTGACGGTAGCGCGCAGAATGCCACACGGGGAGTGCTGAATCTGGCCGGCGGTGCCGGCAGCGCCTCTGGCGTGGGTATTCAGCTGCTTTACAACAACGCGCCCCTGCCGCTCCAGACGGTTATCAGTACGGGCAGCGCGGCATCAGCAGGCGCATACAACGTTCCCCTTCAGGCGCGATATTATCAGACAGGCAGCGACATCACGCCGGGAGTGGCAAACGCCAGCGCCACGTTTACGCTTGTTTATCAGTAAGGCCGGCCCGGGCGGCTTGTACACGAGGGGGGATTCGCGACCCTGCCTGTAGCCGGGGAAACCCGGACGCCTGCAGTGTCGTATCCAGATAAGGGAGATATGGATAAAAAACCTGACGATAACGCAGGTACTACAGGTATCACGGTCCAGTCGTTATGAACGTCCGGGCGGGCAGAGCCTGCCCCGGATGGAGGGTTACCGTCAGGAAGCCGGTGAGGAATGATTACCGGCGTCCGGCAAAGGGCTGTCGCAGGGGCACCGCACATCTGAATCGCAGGTTAAAGGAAACCAGTCACCGGAGGGCATCGTGTGCACCACACCGCCCGGAAGTCACGGCCTGGCAGAGCCAGGTTGTGAAGAGATTCAGGCAGGATGTCACCTGTCGTAAATGATCTGCTGGATGCAGTATCAGTGACGGGAAAATGGCAGAATGGATGGAAGACCGGTCTGACCTGCATCTACATAAGGGGCTGAACAGGAGATCCCCGCGCGAATATCGCGGTGCCATGTCAGTCGTTTATGAGCCGGGGTCTTTTCGCAGGGGCAGCCCCGGTTTCAATCATTTATTAAGCGGAGGTAAAAATGACGCAGAGAAAGCATTTAACCGAGACAGAGGTGGAGAAACTGCTGATGGCGGCAAAAGGAAGCAGCAACCCGGAAAGGGACTATTGCCTCGTATATATGAGTTTTGTGCATGGATTTCGTGTCAGTGA
>NZ_FMBC01000067.1 GCF_900094795.1 Kosakonia oryziphila | reverse complement strand
TCTCGTCAGAAAGCGTGGTCTGATGCTTCTTAACCAGCTGCGGCTCAAAGGTGCCGTTACGATCGCGCGGAGTTGCCAGTTCGAAGCTGCCGGTCGGCGCTTTGATGGTCTTCTTACCGGAACCATTTTTACGGTTGGCTTCCACATCCTGAGCCAGATGCGAATCAAGCTCAGCAGCAAGAGCGGCTTCAGTTAACTGTTTGATTAATGGCGTTAAGATACCATCCTTTCCGGTTAATGCCTGACCGGACTGGAGAGCCTTAAGTGCTTTGTCAAAATCGAAGGGCTGGGACATGTGTCATTCCTTTTTGATTGTATATTACTGGAATGACACAGAATTTCTAACACTCCCTGGAAACATTTACCTGCGGGTTTAATGTCGTAGGAGGAAGCGATGCTGTAGGTTTCACCTTTACAGCCTCGCCACATATCTATGACAGTTGGAAACTGTCCGGTGGGATCATGATTGACCAGTCTTATTTTCCTGCACTGATACAGGGCCTCGGGTCGATACTGACAAACTGACGCGGGCTCTTTGCCGCCCGCACCCGTAGCCTCCCCCTTACCAGACAGCGGAAAACACACCGCTGTCTGGTAAGGGGGGAGGGTTATAAGTCACATCCGGTGTCACAGGTCACACTGTCGATTTCCTTAAGAACCCAGAGCATATCGGTTGCATCGGGTACACAGATATTCCATCGGATACCCGACCGGTACTCCTGTTCTGCTGGCCAGAGTGTATTGCCGGTAACAGTTATCAGGATATCCAGGGTTTTCTCATGCACGTCGCTGAGATGGACTGCAACGCAGCTGCGCCTGCCAACCCGGTGAGGATAGACCGACAGCAATACAGGCTGCTCCAGTCTCTTAACGATCTCCCCTTGCAGATACTTAATCGACTCACTGTCAGCCACACCGACTGAGGCAGAACCCTGTGGCGGAGCGGTAAAAATGACAAAGGCTAATAAAGCGACTCATTGCCAGCCGCCAGTTCTGGATCGGCATACTCCATTTTTTTGACGCATCCTTGATTGCCAGATAAATAACCTTCCGCACCGAGTCGTCAGTCGGGAACACTTTGCGTTTCTTGATGGCTGCCCGGATCACGCTGTTCAGCGATTCGATAGCGTTTGTTGTGTAGATGGCCTTGCGGATATCCTGCGGATAACTGAAGGGCGTATTGAGGTTTTCCCGGTGCGCGCGTCAGCTTTTGCTGATTTGCGGATATTTATCGTCCCAGACTTTCGCGAACGCATCCAGTGCCACCAGTGCCGCCTTTTCGGTTGGGACCTGATAAACCGTCTTCAGGCCGCTGGTGACGGCTTTATGGTCCTTCCAGAACACGTATTTCAGGCTGTTACGCACCATATGGATGATGCACAGCTGGATATGGGTCTGCGGGAAGACACTGTTTATCGCATCCGGAAAGCCCTTCAGAGGTAATCAGGATGTCCTGAAGGCCACGGTTTTTCAGCTCCATCAGCACGCTCAGCCAGAACTCTGCACCTTCATTTTCGGCCAGCCACATGCCCGGCAACTCTTTCTGGCCTTCGGTGTTGATACCCAGCGCCAGGAAAACAGCTTTGTTGATTCCGCTGCCATTCTGACGGACTTTGACGACAATGCAGCCCATATAAACAATGGGATACAGTGCATCCATCTGTCGGTTTTGCCACTCCGTGACCTGCTCTTTTACGGCGTCGGTGACTGTAGATATCAGCGTAGGCGATACATCCGCGTCGTACATTTCTTTGAACGTAGCAACGATTTCGCGCGTGGTCATGCCTTTGGCGTAGAGGGACAAAATCTGGCTGTTCATCTGCGTGATACGCGTCTGATGCTTCTTAATCAACTGGGGTTAGAAGGTATTTTCACGGTCACGCGGCGTGTTCAGTTCTTTCTCGCCGTCATACGCACAGCAACGTTTTTGATGAATAGCCATTGCGGATGTTTGAGCCTGTTTAGGGCGCATTTTTCTCATACCCGGGATGGTCAGTCAGCTCCGCATTGAGCGCTGTTTCGACGGTTAATTTCGTCAGCATACGAGAAAACTGATTGAGGTCGGCTTCGGTTTTCAGGCCTTTAGCCAGTTCAGCAGCGAGCGCTTTGAGTTTCTTTTCGCCCATAATTTGCCTGTCTCCGTTGTTGGAGTGAACATATCAAAAACAGGCAATTACACAATTTTAATTACAGTCTCTAGCCCGGCACTGGGTATAGCTCTCCCCAGCATCCTGTTCATCAGACTGGGCCTGCCGGAGTTGTAGGCAGGTGACGATCAACATAACCGAACTGCCGTATATGGACCCGTATGTACGGTGGTGTGGGAGGAGGCTGGTCGCGAGATCAGCCCCTATCCTGATCCTGCGATACAGGCGATGTTTGTTCCGTCAATTACGCAGTGGCAAACGACGATATAGCTCAATCATGTCACCTGCCAGATCCTGAATCACCATCGCGTTCATCAGATGATCCTGCGAATGGACGGTAATCAGATTGACCGGCAGTTTACCTGTCCCTTCATCCAGACCGATCAACTGAGTCTGAATTTTATGCGCGGCTTTAACGAACTCCCGCGATTCTTCCATCGCTTGCTCCGCTGCGTCAAAATCGCCTTTACGTGCCTGTTGCAGCGCAGTCAACGCCTGGCTGCGCGCGGCGCCCGCGTTAACCAGCAATTCCATAATGATGGTTTCTAAATCTTCCATGCGCTCACTCCAGAAGCTTAAGAGCTTTCTCAAGTACGACATCGCCTTTCATCATGCCGTAATCCATCATGTCGATAACCGCTACCTTTTTACCTAACGGTTCCGCCTGCGCCTGTAGTTTTGCCTGCTCGTATTTCACTTGTGGCCCCAGCAACACGATATCCGCCGTTGCAATCTCATCCTTAAATTCCGCAACAGGAACCGCTTTGATAGAAACTTCGAGTCCTTTCTTCTGTGCTGCATCTTTCATCCGCTGCACCAGCATGCTGGTGGACATACCCGCAGCACAACATAAAACGATGTTTTTCATAGTCAGCCTCGTGTTGATGGGATTGTTGATAATTATCCAGCGTAGTTGAAATCAACAACCGCTTTACCGTGATTGTGTGTATGGCATCACAAAGAAACCCGGGTTTACCTGAAACCGGTTACAACTGGTGCGCCACAATGGGTAATGTATATCAATATGCATGGTTTTTTATTCCGTTGGGGGAAAACGGAGCGATATGAGGGGAAAGTAAAGCGATCGCTCCGGTCAGACAGTGAAGCTGACACAGACACTATGCAGGATCGGCTGACGGTGTGCGACAGTCCGATCCTGCTTTTACGCGGCACGCCGCAAGGTTTTAACCCGTTATCAGCGTATTGCTGTTTTTTTGCGGCGAGCGTCCCAGCCAGCTATCCCAGTCTTTCCATACAGGTTGCAACCCGCTTGCAACTAATGCGTCGGCAACTTCTCGCGGGCGGCGTCCGTCGTGCGGCAAAAACTGCTCCAGCTCCGGATGGTCATCGGCATAACCTCCTGGCTGCGTTTTAGAGAACGCGCTGACATTATTGATGGCCAGTGGGATCACGTGATCGCGGAAGTGCGGCGATTCGCGCGTCGAGAGCGACAGTTCCACATCCGGTGCCAGCAGACGGAAAGCGCAAATGGTTTGTACCAGTTGGCGTTCATCCATCAGTGATGCGGGTTCAATACCACCAGCACAGGGGCGCAGGCGCGGGAAAGAGACGGAAAAGCGGCTTTGCCAGTAATGCTGCTGCAACCATAGCAGGTGTTCCGCCACCATATAACAATCCACACGCCAGCTATCGGAAAGCCCCATCAGGGCACCGAGGCCGATTTTGTCGATCCCGGCACGGCCGAGTCTGTCCGGCGTTTCCAGGCGCCAGAAAAAATCCTGCTTCTTGCCCCGCAGGTGGTGCCGGGCATACTGGGCTTCGTGATAAGTCTCCTGGTAGACCATTACGCCATCCAGCCCAAGGGTTTTCAGCTCGGCATACTCTTCTTCGGAGAGCGGCTGCACTTCCATCTGTAGTGAGGCGAACTGGCGGCGAATGTCGGGTAAGTGGCGACGAAAATAGTCCATTCCCACTTTGCCCTGATGCTCGCCGGTTACCAGCAGCAGATGCTCAAAGCCCAGATCGCGCAAGGCTGCACATTCCCGAGCAATCTCCTGTTCATCCAGCGTCTTGCGTTTCAGATGGTTACTCATCGAAAAGCCACAGTAGGTACAGTCATTGGCACAGAGGTTCGACAAATACAGAGGAACATAAAAGCTGACTGTGTTACCAAACCGCTGTCGGGTCAGTCGTTGCGCACGCTGCGCCATGGCTTCAAGAAAACCGCTGGCAGCAGGGGAGAGCAGCGCCATCATATCGTCGCGCGTCGGTTGCCTGGCATTCAGCGCACGTTCAACATCGGCTGCGGTTTTACTGTGGATACGCAGACCAATATCATCCCAGTCTAGTTGCCGCCAGTAATCGCTAAAGGTGCTCATAAGGTGGTCTCCAGAAAACCGGTCAGCGGGCTGGTGGCCGCCGCAAAACGCTGGCGCACACCCGGTACGGCCTGACGCGCAAGCGTGCCAGCTTCTACTGCCAGACGAAAAGCACGCGCCATGATGACCGGATCGTCGGCAACGGCAATGGCGGTATTTACCAGCACGGCATCTGCGCCCATCTCCAGCGCTTGTGTGGCATGGCTGGGCGTACCAATACCGGCGTCAACCACCACCGGGACATTCGCCTGTTCAATGATGATCTCCAGCATGGCGCGGGTTTCCAGCCCCTGGTTTGAACCAATCGGCGCCCCCAGCGGCATAACTGCCGCGCAGCCGACCTCTTCCAGTCGTTTGCACAGCACCGGATCGGCACCGCAGTAGGGCAGCACCACAAAACCCTGCTGCACCAGCTTTTCTGCCGCACGCAGAGTTTCGATCGGATCCGGCAACAACCAGCGGGCATCCGGGTGGATTTCCAGCTTTAACCAGTGAGTTCCCAATGCTTCACGCGCCAGCTGTGCGGCAAAAATGGCATCTTCAGCATTCTTCGCCCCGGATGTGTTCGGCAGCAGCGTGACGCCTGCATCGCGTAGCGGTTGCAGGATGCCATCGCTTTGTTTGCGTAGATCCACGCGCTTCATGGCCAGCGTGACCAGTTCGCTGCCGGAGGCGCGGATTGCGTCGATCATCAGTTGCGGCGAGGCAAATTTACCGGTGCCGGTAAACAGCCGCGAGGTAAACGTTTTATCTGCAATACGTAACATCTCAACCCCCTGCGATAACCTGAAAAAGCAGGATCTCGTCGCCGTCCTGCACAAGATGACAGTCCCAGCGCTCGCGCGGCAGGATCTGTTGATTCACCGCCAGCGCGGCACCGGGTTTTAGCTGATTGATTTGCTGCAATAACGCAGCAACGGAAAGCCCGGACGCACACTGCATCTGCTCATCATTGAAGCGTATTTGCATGCCGCCCTCCGCATACCGGACACCCCTGCGCGCGATGCAATGCCAGCGTGCGCCAGAGATTGGTGCGGGCATCAAATAGGCGTAACTCGCCGCTGGTGGTGCTGATGCCGCTTAACAATTTGATGGCTTCCAGCGCCTGCATGGCACCCATGACGCCGACCACCGGGCCAACAATACCCGCCGTACGGCAGTTGCGTTCCGGTTCGCTTTCATCGGGCCACAGGCAGCGATAACACCCCTGTGGCCAGGGTGGCGTCAGCACCATCATCTGTCCACCAAAGCCAACTGCACTGGCGCTGATCAACGGTGTTTCCTGCGCCACGCAGGCGGCATTAACCGCCTGGCGAGTGGTCATATTGTCGCTGCAATCGAGTACTACATCGGCCTGCGCGACCTGTTGTTGTAGCGCTTCACCGCTGAGCTTCTGCTCAAGGGTAATCAGTTCGATATCCGGGTTAAGCTGGTGTAAGCGTTGCGCAGTGACGCCCGCTTTCGGTTGGTTGATATCGTCTGTGGTGAACAGGATCTGCCGTTGCAGATTACTCAGGTGTACCGCGTCGTCGTCGGCCAGCGCCAGTGTGCCGATGCCTGCGCCAGCAAGGTAAACCGCCGCAGGCGCGCCAAGACCGCCGAGGCCAACAATCAGCACCCGGCTGGCGAGTAGCTTTTGTTGGCCGACAACAGCAATATCTTCCAGCAGGATCTGGCGGCTGTAGCGCATAAAATCGCGATCATTCATCACCTACCCCCGCAAGCGCCAGTAATTGCTCGGTGGCCAGTCGCCAGTCAGCGGCCTGGGTGATTGCACTGACTACAGCGATGCTGCCAACGCCCATCGCCAGTACCTCTGGTGTGCGTGCCAGACTGATACCGCCGATTGCTACGGTCGGGTAATCGGCCAGCCGCGCGATATGTCGCGTCAGTTGTTCCAACCCCTGTGGCACGGAAGGCATCTGTTTGGTTTGTGTGGGGAAAACATGGCCCAGTGCGATATAAGACGGACGCGTCGCCAGCGCCACGTTGATCTCCATATCGTCATGGGTCGAAACGCCAAGACGCAAACCTGCCGCACGAATTGCGCTAAGATCCGTGGTTTCCAGATCTTCCTGTCCGAGGTGAACGCCGTAAGCCTGGTGTTTGATCGCCAGTCGCCAATAGTCATTGATAAACAGCCGCGCGTGGTAGCGGCGGCCCAGTGCAATGGCGGCGATGACATCCTCTTCGACCTCGTCATCACGCTTATCTTTGATGCGTAATTGCAGGGTGCGCACTCCGGTATCCAGCAGTCGGGTCAACCACTCGACGCTGTCGACCACCGGATAAAGCCCCAGGCGGAAAGGCACCGGCGGGAAATCAGGCTGGTACATCAGGCTTCCTCCCGCTTCAGATAGATCTCGCCGCCACGGGCGCGGAAGTCGTTCGACTTGTCTGCCATGCCGACTTCAATAGCCTGGGCAGCGGCATAATCGCGCACTTCCTGGGAGATTTTCATCGAGCAGAATTTCGGCCCACACATCGAGCAGAAGTGGGCGACCTTGCCGGATTCCTGTGGCAGGGTTTCATCGTGATACGCGCGGGCGGTGAAGGGGTCGAGTGCCAGATTAAACTGGTCTTCCCAGCGGAACTCAAAGCGTGCTTTCGACATGGCGTTATCGCGGATCTGCGCGCCGGGGTGGCCTTTGGCGAGGTCAGCCGCGTGGGCGGCGATCTTATAGGTGATAATCCCCTGTTTTACATCCTCTTTGTTCGGCAGGCCAAGGTGCTCTTTCGGCGTGACATAACAAAGCATCGCGCAGCCAAACCAGCCAATCATCGCCGCGCCAATGCCGGAGGTGAAGTGATCGTAACCTGGAGCGATATCAGTAGTGAGTGGACCAAGCGTGTAGAACGGCGCTTCGTGGCAGTGTTCCAGTTCTTCGGTCATATTGCGGCGGATCATCTGCATCGGCACATGCCCCGGCCCTTCAATCATCACCTGTACGTCATACTGCCAGGCGATTTTGGTCAGCTCGCCCAATGTGTGCAACTCCGCGAATTGCGCTTCGTCGTTGGCGTCCTGAATAGAACCCGGACGCAAACCATCGCCCAGCGACAATGCAACGTCGTAAGCGGCGCAGATCTCGCAGATTTCGCGGAAGTGGGTGTAAAGGAAGTTCTCCTGATGATGGGAAAGGCACCATTTCGCCATAATCGAGCCGCCGCGTGAAACAATGCCGGTCAGACGACGGGCGGTCATCGGCACGTAACGCAGCAGCACACCTGCGTGAATGGTGAAATAATCCACCCCTTGTTCCGCTTGTTCCAGTAGTGTGTCGCGGAACGCCTGCCAGTTAAGATCTTCGGCGATCCCGTTGACCTTCTCCAGCGCCTGATAGATCGGTACGGTGCCGATAGGCACCGGGCTGTTACGCAGGATCCATTCGCGAGTTTCATGGATATAGCGCCCGGTGGAGAGATCCATCACCGTGTCCGCGCCCCAGCGGGTTGACCAGACCAGTTTTTCCACCTCTTCTTCAATGGAGGAGGTCACCGCCGAGTTGCCGATGTTGGCGTTCACTTTTACCAGGAAGTTGCGGCCGATAATCATCGGCTCCGACTCCGGATGGTTAATATTGGCGGGAATAATGGCACGACCGGCAGCCACTTCATCGCGGACAAATTCCGGCGTGATGTTTTCCGGCAGGCGAGCGCCAAAACCTTCGCCCGGATGCTGCCTGCGCAGTACTTCGCTGCGGATGCGCTCGCGGCCCATGTTTTCACGGATGGCGATAAATTCCATTTCCGGCGTCACCATCCCCTGGCGGGCATAGTGCAACTGGGTCACGCAGCAGCCTGCTTTGGCGCGTTGCGGCGTCAGCAAACCGCTAAAACGCAGATCATCGAGGCCGTCATCGGCCAGCCGCTCTTTGGTGTACGCTGAGCTGCGTTCATCGAGCGTTTCAGTGTCGTTGCGGGCGGTTATCCACGGTGCACGCAGCTTTGCCAGACCCTGTTGCACATCAATGGCGACCGCCGGATCGCCATACGGACCGGAGGTGTCATATACCGGCACGGCCTCGTTTTCTTCATATTGCGGCTGCGCTTTGGTGCCGCCAATAAGCGTTGGGCTGAGCTGGATCTCACGCATGGGCACGCGGATATCTGGCTGTGAACCGGTGATGTAAATGCGTTGCGAATGGGGGAAAGCGGTGCCTTCCAGCGTATCAATGAAGTGTTGCGCCTGGGCGCGTTGTTCACGGCGTGTAACAGTTTTTGCAGACATAGCTCATTCCATAATTATGAGATGGCTTGTCAGACGACGGATGGAGTAATGGCAGCAAACCGCCCGTGAGGGTGGTCGTTGTGAATAGATTACTCTTGTTCCCTTCGCAGGTCTTAACCCGATCAGGTTCCGCGGATCCCGAATTAACGGTCTCAGCCTTTTCCCCTTCATCCTTCACGCTGCCTCTTTGTTGGCTGCGTTCGCTCACCCCAGTCACTTACTTGATGTAAGCTCCTGGGGATTCACGAACTTGCCGCCTCGACGCATCGAGAATGATTTTGTGGAAATATAGGCACTCCGACAAGAAAAACCCCGTCCGAAAACGGGGGACTGCTTTTTAAACTACGCGTTAATACTTAAGAACTCAAGCGGGGTGCGCCATTCCACTTTCGTCATTGGCGCTCTCGTTGAGGTTGTTATCAAAGGCCAGCACAATCAACTTGTCTTCCAGCATAAAGCGGGCGGCAAGCGCTTCGCCGATATTTGATAGTACCTGTTGGAACTCCAGACAGTTGTCGTCATCAATGGCTTTTTCCAGGCTGGAGTCATAGTAATTCATGAGCTCCACGGTGTTGGCTTCGAGTTGTGGATAAAGTTGCGTGGCGGCTAAAAGTGGGTTGGTGCCTTCCATTTCGCTGATGATACGTTCATAAATATTGAAATGGCCGGCGGAGAGGTATTCCACCAGATTGTGACAAAAATCGTCCAGCGCTTTTTCATTGAGCTGCATGTACGATCCTTTGCCAGGCTTAATGCCAACCAGATTGTAGTAAGAAACAAGAAGTTGCTTACGAACAAGTAGCCAGTGGTCGACAAGTTTGTTACTTCCTCCAACGCGCTCTGTCAGGCTTTCTAACTGGTTTAGCATAAATGGCTCCGCAAATATGTAAGTTCAGAAAAAATGTAATAATAATGTTAATAACATGCCAGTGAAGCTAAGGTAGTGCAATGGTACGTATTATTGAAGCATCCGATCGTGGCTGGTGGATCGTGAGCCATGAACAAAAATTATGGTTGCCCGGTGGAGAATTACCACATGGTAAGCCAGGAAATTTCGAACTTGTGGGCCAAAGTGCACTTCATATTGGGGAATGGCAGGGCGAACCCGTGTGGATGGTTCGTCAAAATCGTCGACATGATATGGGCTCCGTGCGACTGCTTATCGATCAGGATGTTGGTCTTTTTCAGTTAGCCGGGCGCGGCGTGCAACTGGCCGAGTTTTACCGCTCGCATCAGTTTTGTGGTTATTGCGGGCACACCATGCACCCGAGCAAAACCGAGTGGGCGATGCTCTGTGACCACTGCCGGGAGCGTTATTATCCGCAAATTGCCCCCTGCATTATTGTCGCCATTCGCCGCGACGACAGCATCCTGCTCGCGCAACATACCCGTCACCGCAATGGCATCTACACTGTGCTTGCCGGGTTTGTTGAAGTCGGTGAAACGCTGGAGCAGGCGGTAGCGCGTGAAGTGATGGAAGAGAGCGGCATCAAGGTGAAGAATCTGCGTTATGTCACCTCACAGCCATGGCCCTTCCCGCAATCGCTGATGACGGCCTTTATGGCAGAGTATGACAGCGGTGAAATTCATATTGATCCGAAAGAACTGTTAGATGCGGGCTGGTATCGCTATGACGCCTTACCGCTACTGCCGCCGCCGGGCACAGTGGCGCGCCGCCTGATTGAAGACACCGTGGCGATGTGTCGGGCAGACGATCAATGACGTGATACAATAACGGTCTGACGCTTAAGGAACTGAAAATGACCGAACTGAAAAACGATCGTTACCTGCGCGCGCTCCAGCGCCAGCCCGTAGACATGACGCCAGTATGGATGATGCGCCAGGCTGGCCGCTATTTGCCTGAGTACAAAGCGACGCGTGCGCAAGCAGGCGACTTTATGTCGTTGTGCAAAAACGCTGAACTGGCCTGTGAAGTGACGCTTCAACCGTTGCGCCGCTACCAGCTTGATGCGGCGATCCTTTTCTCGGACATTCTTACCGTGCCGGACGCGATGGGGCTGGGCCTCTATTTTGAAGCCGGCGAAGGGCCGCGCTTCACATCGCCCATCACCAGCAAAGCTGATGTGGATAAGCTGCCGATTCCGGACCCGGAAAACGAATTGGGCTATGTGATGAACGCGGTGCGCACTATTCGCCGCGAGCTGAAAGGCGAAGTGCCATTGATTGGCTTCTCCGGTAGCCCATGGACGCTGGCAACCTATATGGTGGAAGGCGGCAGCAGCAAAGCGTTTACCGTGATCAAAAAAATGATGTACGCCGAGCCGCATACGCTGCACGCGCTGCTCGATAAGCTGGCGCAGAGCGTCACGCTGTACCTGAACGCGCAGATCCGCGCTGGCGCGCAATCTGTGATGATTTTTGATACCTGGGGCGGTGTGCTGACCGGGCGTGATTATCAGCAGTTCTCGCTCTATTACATGCATAAAATCGTTGATGGCCTGCTGCGAGAAAATGAAGGGCGCCGCGTGCCGGTAACACTGTTTACCAAAGGCGGTGGGCAGTGGCTGGAAGCGATGGCGGAAACTGGCTGTGATGCGCTGGGCCTGGACTGGACCACCGATATCGCCGATGCGCGTCGTCGTGTAGGCCATAAAGTCGCGCTGCAAGGCAACATGGATCCTTCCATGCTGTATGCGCCACCCGCGCGCATCGAAGAGGAAGTGGCCACCATTCTGGCGGGCTTTGGCAAAGGCGAAGGCCACGTGTTTAACCTCGGTCATGGCATTCATCAGGATGTCGCACCGGAACATGCGGGAGTCTTTGTCGAGGCGGTACACCGTCTGTCGGCCGCCTGGCATCAGTAAGGAGGACGTATGGATCTTGCGTCATTACGCGCACAACAACTTGAACTGGCGTCTTCGGTGATCCATGAGGATCGCCTGGATACAGATCCTCCCCGACTGATCGGCGGTGCTGATGTCGGGTTTGAGCAAGGCGGCGAAGTGACGCGGGCTGCGATGGTGCTCCTCGGCTGGCCATCGCTGGAGCTAGTCGAATATCAGGTGGCGCGCATCGCCACCACTATGCCCTATATTCCGGGCTTTCTCTCCTTTCGCGAATATCCTGCTCTGCTGGCGGCGTGGCAACAACTGTCGCAAAAGCCGGATCTGCTGTTTGTTGATGGGCATGGCATTTCGCATCCGCGCCGTCTGGGGGTCGCCAGCCACTTTGGGCTGCTGGTGGATGTGCCGACGATTGGCGTGGCAAAAAAACGGCTGTGCGGCAAGTTTGAGCCACTTGCCGATGAGCCCGGCGCGCTGGCGCCGCTGCTGGATAAAGGTGAGAAGCTGGCATGGGTATGGCGCAGTAAAGCACGCTGTAATCCACTGTTCATCACGACCGGGCATCGTGTCAGCCAGGATAGCGCATTGGCGTGGGTGCAGCACTGTATGAAGGGTTACCGGCTACCAGAGCCGACGCGCTGGGCGGATGCGGTGGCGTCCGGGAGGCCCGCGTTTTCGCGTTGGCAGGAAATCCAGCGCAATATCAGGTAAACTGCCGCCATTACTGATATTGAGAAACAACCATGTTACAAAACCCAATTCACCTGCGTCTGGAGCGGCTGGAAAGCTGGCAGCACGTGGTCTTTATGGCGTGTCTGTGCGAGCGCATGTATCCCAATTACGCCATGTTCTGCCAGCAGACGGGGTTTGGCGACGCGCAACTTTATCGCCGTATCCTCGACCTGGTTTGGGAAACGCAGATCGTTAAAGATGCGAAAGTGAATTTCGACAGCCAGCTTGAGAAGCTGGAAGAGGCGATTCCGGCTGCCGATGATTACGATCTATACGGCGTTTACCCGGCGATTGATGCCTGCGTAGCATTGAGCGAACTGGTTCATTCTCGCCTGAGTGGTGAAACGTTGGAGCATGCGGTTGAAGTCAGCAAAGCGTCTATCACCACCGTTGCGATGCTGGAAATGACCCAGGCGGGTCGTGAAATGACTGATGAAGAGCTACGACTGAACCCCGCCGTTGAGCAGGAATGGGATATTCAGTGGGAAATTTTCCGTCTTTTGGCGGCCTGTGAAGAACGTGATATTGAACTGATTAAAGGGCTACGCGCAGACCTGCGTGAGGCCGGCGACAGCAACATTGGTATAAATTTGCAGCAATGAGGCAAGAAAACGTGATTTAGGGCCAGTTTTGTCGCGCCAGAAGGCTTCCCTTCTTACCCCCGTCTGGTCTACATTTGGGGGGCGAAAAAAAGTGGCTATCGGTGCGTGTATGCAGGAGAGTGCTTTTGAGGCATTTCCGTCGCACTCGATGCTTAGCAAGCGATAAACACATTGAAAGGATAACTTATGAATAAGACTCAACTGATTGATGTAATTGCAGACAAGGCTGATCTGTCTAAAGCGCAGGCAAAAGCTGCACTGGAATCCACCCTGGCTGCAATTACTGAGTCTCTGAAAGAAGGCGATGCGGTACAACTGGTTGGTTTCGGTACATTCAAAGTGAACCACCGCGCTGAGCGTACTGGCCGCAATCCGCAGACCGGTAAAGAAATCAAAATCGCTGCCGCTAACGTGCCAGCATTTGTTTCTGGTAAGGCACTGAAAGACTCTGTTAAGTAAGACAGCGTGCCAGTGAACAGTTTTATCGAAGGGGCGGTTTCGCCCCTTTTGTCATTCTGGCGTCGCTCATTGACGTTGGCTGGCGTACTGTTGCTGACGGCCTGTAGCCACGATACTTCCTTGCCCCCGTTCACCGCCAGCGGTTTTGCGGACGATCAGGGCGCGGTGCGGATCTGGCGTAAAGATTCCGGCGGTGAGACGCACCTGCTTTCCGCTTTTAGTCCGTGGCATCACGGCAACACTTCCCTCAGCGAATATCGCTGGCAAGGTGATATCTTAACCCTTGTCGAACTCAATATTTATAGCCAGCCGCCTGAGCATATACGCGTGCGTTTTGATGATCGCGGTGAGCTGAGCTTTATGCAGCGTGAAGTCAATGGCCAGAAGCAGCAGCTCTCCAGCGACCAGATTGCGCTGTATCGTTACCGGGCTGAACAGATTCGCCAGACCAGCGATGCGCTGCGGCAGGGGCGTGTTGAACTGCATCAGGGAAGCTGGCATAAGGATGGCACTGTCACCACCTGCGAAGGACAGACGATTAAACCCAAACTCGACAGTCAGGCGATCAGCTATATTGAGCGCCGCCAGAGCCAATCCTCGAAGGAGCTGAGCGTGGCATGGCTGGCGGCGCCGGAAGGGTCACAGCTGCTACTGGTGGCTAATGAAGATTTCTGTAGCTGGCAGCCGAAGGCGAAAACCTTTTAAATCTGGCGTGGTTTACCAGTGTCCCATGCCTCCCATATGACCGCCGCCACCGCATCCGTTGTAGCCCATACCGCCTCGCGGTATGCCTGCCTGCGCCAACGCGATATCGCGTTTAACGCGGCTTTCGTCCAGCGACTGGTTTAACGACGCAATCTCTTTGGCAACCGCGTTGACTTTGTTGCTATCCGGCGCGCTGGCGGTGAGCAGCGCGTTATATTCATAGTGTTTAGACGCCAACTGCTGGCGCAGCGTGCTGGTTTGCGCGTAGTAGCCATCATAAATTTTTTGCGCTGCAGCCTGCTGCTCTGTGGTTAACGGGCTGGCGCCCTGCTGCCACATTCCGCCGTGATTGCCCCAGCCGCCTCTGGCGAGGGCAGCAGTGGAGCCCATAGCCATCATTACCATCGCAACCAGTGCCAGTACAATCTGTTTATTCTGTTTCATATTAATTCTCCTGTTCGTTGTCTCACTATCGGTATTGCATCTTCCGTGCCAGCGGTTAAAACCACTGTCTGCGGGCGCAGGAGCGCGGCGACAGCGGTGAATGCGAGTAAAAATGACCCGTCGGGTCGCTACTGCGGGTCATTTTTACCCGCATGGGCATCATGTTCTTGTCCGGGGGCAGGGTTAACAGGAGGGAAAGGTGGCATGATTTCTGCTCAGAAACAGGAATCAACATGGCAAAGGATGTTTGGATGCACACAATACATCTACATAAGGATAGCGCGGCACGCTGGCTGAGCGGCGTATTGCCCGCCGTAGTGTTTCTGCTGGTGGTGCTGTTCTCGGTGATGGTTATTCGGGACTATGGACGGGAGAGCGCCGCCGCCCGTCAGACGCTACTGGAAAAAGGCAATGTACTGATCCGCGCGCTGGAGTCTGGCTCGCGCGTCGGTATGGGCATGCGGATGCACCACACACAGCAGCAGACGCTGTTGGAAGAGATGGCGGGCCAGCCTGGTGTGCTGTGGTTTGCGCTGACGGATGCCAGAGGTAACATTGTCACCCACAGCGACCCCGCTCAGGTAGGTAAGCCGCTGTACTCGCCGGACGAGATGCGCGCACTGACTGTGGATGCGCAGGAGCGCTGGCGGCGCATTAGCGTCGCCAGAGGGGAGGCTGAGCCGACGCCTGCGCTGGAGGTCTACCGGGAGTTTCAGCCGCTTCATACGTCGGGCAAACATGCAATGTCGCGCTGTAATGCCGTTCTGCCGCCTGACGTCAGGCATCAGGCTATCTTTATCGCCTTTGATGCCCGTGAGTTGGTGGCCGCCCAGGCGCGCGAATGGCGTAATACGCTGATCGTGCTCTTCGCGCTGGCCGCTGTGCTGCTGGCGACGATACTGACCTTTTTTTGGTACCGTCGCTACCAGCGCTCCCGCCAGCAGTTGCAGGAGGCGATGAACCGCAAAGAGAAACTGGTGGCGCTCGGGCATCTGGCCGCCGGGGTCGCGCACGAGATTCGCAACCCGCTTTCGTCCATTAAAGGGATTGCGAAGTATTTTGCCGAGCGAACGCCACAGGGCGGCGAATCACACGAGCTGGCGCAGGTGATGGGCAAAGAAGCCGACAGGTTAAACCGGGTGGTGAGCGAACTGCTGGAACTGGTGAAACCGGCGCATCTGGTTCTACAGTCGGTCAATCTGAACGATGTCATCTCTCACTCGCTGCAGCTGGTGAGCCAGGATGCGCAAAGTCGGGAAATTGCGCTGCACTTTGCTCCCAACGCCAGCCTGTGCCGGGTGGAGGCCGACCCGGACAGACTGACGCAGGTGCTGCTGAATCTCTATCTGAACGCCATCCATGCGATCGGACGTCAGGGGACGATTCAGGTCGAGGCCTGCGAATGTGACGGGCAGCGGGTGAAAATTGTGGTTCGCGATAGTGGTAAAGGCATTGCGCCCGAGCAGCTGCAGGCGATTTTTACGCCGTACTTCACGACAAAAGCCGACGGAACGGGGTTAGGGTTAGCTGTGGTGCAAAACATCATCGAACAGCACGGCGGAACCATTCAGGCGACAAGCGTTGCCGGAAACGGGGCAGTATTTACCCTCTGTCTGCCAGTGAAAGCAAAACAGCAGAAGGACTTACAGGAATGAGCAACGTGAGCATCGACGTACTGGTGGTAGATGATGATGTCAGCCACTGCACAATTTTACAGGCGCTGCTGCGCGGCTGGGGCTACCAGGTTGCGCTTGCCAATAGCGGCAAAGAGGCGTTGTGCCAGGTGCGCGAACACGTTTTTGATGTGGTGCTCTGCGACGTGCGGATGGCGGAAATGGACGGTATTGATACGCTCAAAGAGATTAAAGCACTGAATCCGGCGATTCCTGTGCTGATCATGACCGCTTACTCCAGCGTTGAAACCGCGGTGGAGGCGATAAAAAGCGGCGCGCTGGATTACCTTATCAAACCGCTGGATTTTGACCGCCTGCAGGAGACGTTAGCACTCGCGCTCGCGCATACCCGCGAGCCTGGGGGGGCGTCTTCCCCGGTTTCGGCGGTGCAGTTCGGTATGATTGGCCGCAGCCTGGCGATGCAGCATTTGCTCAATGATATCGCGATGGTGGCACCTTCGGATGCAACGGTACTGATTCACGGTGACTCCGGCACCGGTAAAGAGTTGGTCGCACGGGCGTTGCATGCCAGCAGCGCCCGTGCCGACAAACAGCTGGTGACGCTGAACTGTGCGGCGCTCAATGAATCCCTGCTGGAGTCAGAGCTGTTCGGCCATGAAAAGGGGGCATTTACCGGCGCGGACAAGCGTCGGGAGGGGCGTTTTGTCGAGGCGGACGGTGGTACTCTGTTTCTTGATGAGATTGGTGACATTTCGCCACTGATGCAGGTCCGGCTGCTGCGGGCCATTCAGGAACGGGAAGTGCAGCGTGTCGGCAGTAATCAGACGATTTCCGTCGATGTAAGGCTTATCGCCGCCACGCACCGCGATTTGGCGCAGGAGGTGAGCGCCGGACGCTTTCGTCAGGATCTCTACTACCGGCTGAACGTGGTGACTATCGAGATGCCGTCGTTACGCCAGCGCCGCGAAGATATCCCGCTGTTGGCTGAGCACTTTCTGCAGCGCTATGCCGGGCGTAACCGCAAAGGGGTGAAAGGGTTTACGCCGCAGGCAATGGATCTGCTGATTCATTACGACTGGCCGGGCAATATTCGTGAGCTGGAAAACGCTATCGAACGGGCCGTCGTTCTGCTGACCGGAGAGTTCGTCTCTGAACGCGAACTACCGCTGGCGATTGCCTCCACGCCGATAAAAACCTTGCAGGGACATGATATCCAGCCGCTGGTGGAGGTGGAGAAAGAAGTGATACAGGCGGCGCTGGAGAAAACGGGCGGCAACAAAACCGAAGCCGCCCGTCAGTTGGGGATCACGCGCAAAACGCTGTTGGCAAAACTGTCGCGTTAGTGCTGCTCGCGCGCGATGGCTCGATAGCCGATATCCTTGCGGCTAAAGCTGCCATTCCAGTGAATATTGGTCATCAACTGGTAGGCGCGTTGCTGTGCTTCGGCAACGCTATTACCCAACGCAGTAACGCAGAGTACGCGGCCGCCGTTGGTCAGCACCTGGTCGTCGCTGGAGAGTTTAGTGCCTGCGTGGAATACTTTCCCATCTGCCACTTCTTCCACCGGAAGACCGTGGATCACATCGTCCTTGCTGTAGTCGCCCGGATAACCACCGGCAGCCATTACTACGCCCAGAGACGCGCGTTCATCCCACTCCGAGGTTTTCTCGTCAAGCTTGCCTTCGCAGGCGGCCAGGCACAATTCAACCAGGTCTGACTGCATGCGCATCATGATCGGTTGCGTTTCCGGATCGCCAAAGCGGCAGTTAAACTCAATCACTTTCGGATTGCCCTGTTTGTCAATCATCAGGCCGGCATACAGGAAACCGGTGTAAGTATTGCCTTCTGCCGCCATCCCGAGCACGGTCGGCCATATAATGCGTTCCATCGTACGTTGATGCACGTCATCGGTGACGACTGGCGCAGGCGAGTACGCGCCCATACCGCCAGTGTTCGGCCCTGTATCGCCATCACCCACGCGTTTGTGATCCTGGCTGGTTGCCATCGGCAGAACATGTTCGCCATCAACCATTACGATAAAGCTGGCTTCTTCGCCGTCGAGGAACTCTTCAATAACGATACGGTGGCCAGCATCGCCAAAAGCATTACCCGCCAGCATATCGTTCGCTGCCGCTTCGGCTTCTTCCAGCGTCATGGCGACAATCACGCCTTTACCCGCAGCCAGACCGTCCGCTTTAATGACGATTGGCGCGCCTTTCTCACGCAGGTACGCCAGAGCCGGTTCAATCTCGGTGAAATTCTGGTATTCCGCCGTCGGGATCTTATGGCGTGCCAGGAAATCTTTGGTGAAAGCTTTCGAGCCCTCGAGTTGCGCTGCGCCTTGCGTTGGACCAAAAATTTTCAGACCAGCGGCGCGAAAGGCGTCTACCACACCAATGACCAGCGGTGCTTCCGGGCCAACGATGGTCAGATCGATTTTCTCATTCTGCGCAAAGCTGAGCAGCGCCGGAATATCGGTGACGCCAATCGCCACGTTTTGCAGCGTCGGTTCCAGCGCGGTACCGGCATTACCCGGTGCAACAAAAACGGTATCGACCAGCGGTGACTGCGCCGCTTTCCAGGCCAGCGCGTGTTCGCGCCCGCCGTTACCAATCACTAATACTTTCATTGTCTGCTCCGTGGATTAATGGCGGAAGTGACGCATATCGGTAAAGATCATAGCAATGCCGTGTTCATCGGCAGCGGCAATCACTTCGTCATCGCGGATAGAGCCGCCCGGTTGGATCACGCAGGTCACACCAACAGCGGCAGCGGCATCAATACCATCACGGAACGGGAAGAATGCGTCAGACGCCATTGCAGAACCTTTTACTTCCAGCCCTTCGTCACCGGCTTTGATCCCGGCGATCTTCGCTGAGTAGACACGGCTCATCTGGCCTGCGCCAATGCCGATGGTCATATTCTCTTTTGCATAAACGATAGCGTTGGATTTCACGAATTTTGCTACTTTCCAGCAGAACAGCGCATCACGCAGCTCTTGCTCCGTCGGTTGGCGCTTGCTAACAATTCGCAGTTCGTTGTTGCTGACCATGCCCAGATCACGATCCTGAACCAGCAACCCGCCATTGACGCGTTTAAAGTCGAGCCCCGGCACGCGTTGCGACCACTCGCCGCAGAGCAGTACGCGGACATTCTGTTTGGCTGCCGTGATTTTCAGCGCTTCCTCTGTTGCAGATGGTGCGATGATCACTTCCACAAACTGGCGGGAGATGATCGCCTGAGCGGTGGCAGCATCCAGCTCGCGGTTAAAGGCGATAATGCCGCCGAATGCGGAGGTCGGATCGGTTTTATATGCGCTATCGTAAGCCGCAAGAATGGAGTCGCTAACTGCCACGCCGCAAGGGTTTGCATGCTTAACGATAACGCAGGCAGGCTCGCTGAACTCTTTTACACATTCCAGCGCCGCATCGGTATCCGCGATGTTGTTATAAGAAAGCGCTTTACCCTGCAATTGCTGCGCGGTAGCTACAGAAGCCTCTTTTACTTCTTCTTCTATATAGAAGGCAGCCTGCTGGTGGCTGTTCTCACCGTAGCGCATATCCTGTTTCTTGATGAAGTTCAGGTTCAGTGTGCGCGGAAAGCGACCTGATGGTTCTTTGCTTTCACCGTGATAGGCCGGAACCAGGCTACCAAAGTAGTTGGCGATCATGCTGTCGTAAGCGGCAGTGTGCTCAAAGGCTTTAATGGCCAGATCGAAACGGGTTTCTAACGTCAGCGAGCCTTCGTTCGCATCCATCTCATTAATGATGGCGCTGTAGTCGCTGCTTTTTACCACGATGGCAACATCTTTATGGTTCTTCGCCGCAGAGCGCACCATCGTTGGGCCGCCGATATCGATGTTTTCTACTGCATCTTCCAGCGAGCAGCCTTCACGGGCGACGGTCTGGGCGAACGGATAAAGGTTAACAACAACCATATCGATCGGCGAGATTGCATGTTCTGCCATGATCGCGTCATCCTGGCCGCGACGACCGAGGATCCCGCCGTGTACTTTTGGGTGCAGGGTTTTTACGCGTCCATCCATCATTTCCGGGAAACCGGTGTAGTCGGAGACTTCAGTCACCGGCAGACCTTTATCTGCCAGCAGACGAGCGGTTCCGCCAGTAGAGAGCAGTTCTACGCCACGCTGAGAGAGCGCCTGTGCGAATTCGACAATACCGGCCTTGTCAGAAACACTGAGCAGTGCGCGGCGGACTGGACGACGTTGTTGCATGGTAAATCCCCTGGATTTGACTTGAACAGAGAGCATTAGATGAATTTTTGGATCGTTAATGATCCCAAAACTTAGCTAACACCCCATGCAAGGCTCACGATTTTTGCGCGGGCATTGTAACGAAAACGTTTGCGTAGCGCTCGCTAATTTTTAGTATTTTGCCAGATTGTGGATAAGTCTGTGTGTAAATGGGTATAAAGCCGCGTTTTGCTGTGGAATGCAGCGATCAGTCATTTTTATGTCATTTTTCTATTGCGGGGGGCGGAGAACTCCCTATAATGCGCCTCCATCGACACGGCGGATGTGAATCACTTCACATAAACAGCCGGGTCGGTTGAAGAGAAAAATCCTGAAAATCAGGGTTGACTCTGAAAGAGGAAAGCGTAATATACGCCACCTCGCGACGAAGCGCTGAAAGCCGCGTCGCAACTGCTCTTTAACAATTTATCAGACAATCTGTGTGGGCACTCAGGTGACATGGATTCTTGATGTCTTCGGACAAAAAATGAATACCAGGTCTCTCGGGTGAACACGTAATTCATTACGAAGTTTAATTCGATGAGCATCAAACTTTAAATTGAAGAGTTTGATCATGGCTCAGATTGAACGCTGGCGGCAGGCCTAACACATGCAAGTCGAACGGTAGCACAGAGAGCTTGCTCTCGGGTGAC
>NZ_FMBC01000049.1 GCF_900094795.1 Kosakonia oryziphila | reverse complement strand
CTGTTCCGGGTAAAGCCCTTTTTTACGGCAGTATTGCGCGAGTTCTGTTTCGCTGAGTGTGGCGGTTTCAATAATCACAGCCAGCCGGGCTTCGGCTGACCATTGGTCTGTGGTTTTGTCTGCACCCGGCACCGGTATTCCCTCTGCTTTCGCCTTGTTACGCCAGTAATAGAGGGTAGCTTCCGATATCCCTTCCATCTGTGCAACTGCGGTGACGGTCATGTTGTAAGGCGGCAGTAATTTAGCCAGTGCAGCAGCTTTACGTTCTGGTGAAATTCGTTTCACGATCTGTTCCCATCCTGTCATTAGTATTTTCGATGGGGGTGACAACTATCCTGACAGAGGGGGAAGGATAGCCACTCCAGTCCACGGCAATGACACAAACTGAAAGGCTGTGTGTGAGGCGGGATATAAGCTGCTGGTAGACGGCGGGATATAAGCTGCTGGTAGACGGCGGGAATATCACTGAACATCAGGTCACTGTTGAGGTGCCGGTCAACACGCTTAATCTTGTGCTTAACACGTGCGGGGCCTGGCAGGTATCGGCCGATGCTGGTAAGAGAAAGCGAAGCACCACGCGTCAGGGCCACGGTCATATCGAGCAGGGCGTTTTTACGGTACTGATGAATGGAGTTCAGGGACTGGCTGAAAAATTTATGGCAAACTTGTGAAACAGGCATAGAGGAGTGACCTTACTTTTGGTGGAACACTAAGTAGATCACAACCTTCTATGCCTGTCTTTATTTATGGGGAACCGTCAGCCCATCAAGGCCGTTTTTTTATATCTTATAAAAATCTCTGTACCACTCAACAAAACGTTTGACCCCTTCTTTAACCGAGGTTTGTGGTTTGAAACCAATCGTTTCGTACAAGGGTTGAGTATCCGCACTGGTCTCCAGCACATCGCCCGGTTGAATTGGCAGCATATTTTTCTGGGCTTCAATGTCCAGCGCCTCTTCCAGCGCCGTAATGTAATCCATCAACTCCACCGGCGAGCTATTGCCGATGTTATAGAGGTGATAAGGCGCAGAACTGCTGGCCGGTGTGCCAGTTTCAACCGTCCAGGCCGGATTGGCCTGCGGGATAACCTCCTGCATACGGACAATCGCTTCAACGATATCGTCAATATAGGTGAAGTCGCGCTTCATCTTACCGTAGTTATAAACGTCGATGCTTTTGCCTTCCAGCATCGCTTTGGTGAATTTAAACAGCGCCATGTCCGGGCGGCCCCACGGGCCATAAACGGTGAAGAAACGCAAACCGGTAGTGGGTAATCCGTAAAGGTGAGAGTAGGTGTGGGACATCAATTCATTGGCTTTTTTGGTTGCCGCATACAGCGAAACCGGATGATCAACAGAATCATCAGTGGAGAACGGCATTTTACGGTTCAGGCCGTAAACGGAACTGGAGGAGGCATAGAGCAGGTGCTGTACTTTATTATGGCGGCAACCTTCCAGTACGTTCAGATGCCCAATGAGATTTGATTCGGCATAGATATGTGGATTTTCCAGCGAGTAGCGTACGCCAGCCTGCGCTGCCAAATGGATCACCCGGTCGAACTTCTCAGTTGCAAACAGCTGTGCCATATTTTCACGGTCGGCGAGATCAATCTTGTGGAAGCTGAAGCCTGGTGAGGCCAGCAGATCCAGGCGTGCCTGTTTAAGACTCACATCGTAATAATCATTGAGATTATCAATCCCGACAACCTGGTGCCCTGCCTGCAAAAGACGCTTGCTGGCGTGGAAGCCGATAAAGCCGGCAGCGCCGGTAACCAGAAATTTCATCTCTCATCCTTTATGACATCTAATACAATTCGCATATTGTATGATGCTGGCAGGCTAATCGCTATAAGTTATAGACATCAGAATATGGTGAAATAATAAACAGAAAAACATATTTACATGTAATCTTATAGAAAAAAAAGCATGAATGGTTAAACTCGCTCTCTATACTATTTCTTTTATGCGCTTTTCATTTAAGGTTGCTATGACGTACGAAAAAAATGGCTTCCCAGCCAGACGAGATAGAGATCAAGAAGATATTGATTTAATTGATCTTTTTTTGCAAGTTTGGCGTGGAAAATGGCTCGTTGGATCATTTGTTCTGTTGTTTCTGGTTATTGCTGTCGTTTATTTAAACGTTGCCAGGGAGAAATGGACTTCCGTCGCTGTGATCAGTTCGCCTGATGCCGGGCAGATTGCCAGCTATACGAACGCCATGAGCGTCCTGAATAATGATGGCAAATATGACATGCCTGACATTCAGCAGCGCGTAATTGGCCGTTTTAATGCGGCTTTTTCTGCGTTGGCTGAAACACTTAACAACCAGGATGAACCCGAAAAACTGACCATTGCCCCTGCGGTGCAGGGGCAACCGCTACCTCTCAAACTGACTTATCAGGGCCAGACGGCCAGGGAAGCTCAGCAAAAACTGGCGCAATATATTGAGAAAGTGGATCAACAGATCGCTAAAGAACTGATCGATGATTTAAACGCCAGTATTAAATCACGTACGGCCGATTTGGTTGAAACGCTCGCCGCGCAGGAAAAAGTGGCTCAGGAGCAAAAAGATCTGCGTATTAAGCAGATTTCTCAGGCGCTCTCCGTTGCGAAGGCGGCTGAGGTACAGTCACCGCAGGTGCGTCAGACAGAAAACGTGTCACAGGATACATTGTTCTTGCTCGGTAGTTCAGCGCTGGAGTCAATGATCAAGAATGAGTCCTCTCGTCCGCTGGCGTTCTCGGATGAATACTATAGAATCAGGCAAAACCTCCTGAATATTCAGACCATTGAGGTGAATCCGGAAAGTATTCATGGCTACCGTTATGTTATGAAGCCCACGGAACCGATTCACCGCGACAGTCCTAAACTGGCATTGACACTGGTGCTGGCGGTTTTACTGGGGCTTATTGTTGGTTCAGGCTATGTACTGATGCGTAATGCCTTCAGGAATCATCAGTCAAACGCGTAAATAAAAAAACCGGGCTAGCCCTAATGCTGGTCACTTAAGGTGACCAGCAACCTTTTTATCCGGATACTTTTTGCATTTTGCTCTCACCTCTCGCGGGTAACTTCGCTCCCGTCTCATGGGCAACACACAGTGTTTCGCCTGTTCGTAAAACCTTTTTAGCTCCCCCGGCACGGTTCCCGGCGAGGCCCACGGCAGGGTTATCGGCAGCCGCATCATCTCTGTTATCGCACTGCTGAAGCTCAGTTGGTACGGCAGATAATCCTTTCAGATGGTACGCCATTCTCACCATCTGGTAGCGCACCAGATTATAGGTCAGCAGTACACCCCACAGCTCCTGTCGCACCATCTCCGGTAACCGGCTGCGCAGCGTCCACCTGTTACACAACATTCCCTGTTTCGCCTCCCGGTAGCCCTGCTCGATTTCCCACCTGTGCCGGTATAACTCAACCACTGCCGCACCCGGATAACGGCAGGCATCTGTCAGCGAGGTCAGCACCTGCCGCTCCACGCCATCTATCTTCCTGGTCACAAGCCGCGCCGTGATTTCCTCCGGCAGCGCTGCCCATTGTTTTCTCGCCTGCGGTGTCGTTCTGATTTTTACCAGACTGTCCCGCCGCCCCAGTTTATGGATGACTTCATACTGCGTATTCTTTTTCAGCGGCAACAGCCAGTGCCGGTTTTCACCCGCATTCTGCCAGTGGTGCAGCAGCCCCGTTGAGTAAAAACCTTTATCGAACAGCGTGATGCTGTTGTCTGACGCACTACTGCTCAGGCGAGCCGCCAGCCGCATTTTATTGACGTCATAGCCGTCAAATTCACTGCCCTGTATCAGGTGGCTGCTCAGCTCCATCAGACACACCATTCTCACCTGCGGATAACCTCTTTCACCGTGCTGATTTGACGCCTTACCGAAGGCATCGTTATTTTCCGGGGTGTCCTGTGTACGCCAGACCACACCGTCAACCCCGCAGAGTCTCAGACCGTGCCAGTGCGGATGGTTCGCCTGCTCATGCCAGTGAAGCTGTGTGAGTTCAAACAGTTCCCTGACGGCATTCTCCCCCGGGGTCTTACGGCGCTGTATAACCGAACTTCTGGCCGTAAAAGGCGAGCCGGTGCTGTCCACAATATCCATCAGATTGACAATTTCGGTCAGGGGGCGATGACAGAAAACGGACATGCCGACAACCAGCCATATCATCGACTCGAGAGGCAGTTTACGTTTACGCAGCGTGACGGTGTCAGAGAGTGTAAGCGCCTTGCGGATAAGCGCTTCGGGAATAAGGTCGGCGAGATTACGGGCCTGCTCAGGAGAGGCGAGGTTGATGATGCCGAGGGCTTGTGAGAGTTCCATTAAAAAGGGTCCATGCAGAAACATGAACCCTTTGTACACCAGCCACCGGATCGGTCAACCGATCCTTAAACGATCAGCATTAGGGCCAGCCCGGTTTTTTTACGCCTTACCTACGCCTTACTGATGCCGCTTGCGCAGGTTCTCAATCACGGTCGTCAGATCCAACTGTTGATCCTGCAACAGTACCAGCAGGTGGTACATCAGGTCAGAGGCTTCATTCGTCAGCTCTTCGCGGTCGTGTACGGTCGCCGCCAGCGCGGTTTCCACACCTTCTTCCCCGACTTTTTGCGCGATACGCTTGGTGCCGCTGGCATACAGTCTGGCCGTATAGGAACTGGCCGGATCGGCGGTTTTACGCGATGCCAGCAACTCTTCAAGCTGATACAGGAACAACCACTGATGGCTGTTATCGCCAAAGCAGCTTGAGGTGCCGGTGTGGCAGGTCGGCCCGATCGGGTTTACCAGCACCAGCAGGGTATCGTTGTCACAGTCCGGGGCGATATTAACCAAATTAAGGAAGTGGCCAGAGGTTTCCCCTTTGGTCCACAAACGCCCTTTGGTGCGGGAAAAAAAGGTCACTTTACCGCTTTCCAGCGTCTTCGCCAGTGCCTCTTTGTTCATATAACCCAGCATCAGCACTTCGCCGGAAACCGCATGTTGCACCACGGCGGGCAACAGTCCGTCGGTTTTTTCCCAGTCCAGTTGGGCCAGTTGTTGCTCTGTTAACATACCCTTATCTCCACACCCTGGCTTGCCAGGAACGTTTTTAATTCGCCAATATTAATTATCTGTTTATGGAAGACAGAAGCGGCCAGCGCACCGTCAACATCCGCGTCACGGAACGCTTCCAGGAAATGCTCCATGGTGCCTGCACCGCCGGAAGCAATCAGTGGAACATGGCACACCGCACGCACTTTCTTCAACTGCTCAAGATCGTAACCGTTACGCACGCCATCCTGGTTCATCATATTCAGCACGATTTCCCCGGCACCGCGTTTCTGCACTTCCTGCACCCAGTCCAGCGTTTCCCATTTTGTCACGCGGGTACGGCTTTCATCGCCGGTATACTGGTTTACGTGGTATTTGCCGGTCGCGGCATCAAACCAGGTATCAATCCCCACCACAATACACTGCACACCAAAGCGGTCAGCCAGTCGGGTGATCAACTCAGGATCTGCCAGCGCCGGAGAGTTGATGGAGATTTTATCCGCGCCGAACGAGAGAATTTTTGCAGCATCATCGGCAGATTTAATACCGCCTGCCACGCAGAAGGGGATATCAATCACTTCCGCGACGCGCGCAACCCAGCTCTTATCCACAACACGGCCATCACTCGAGGCGGTGATATCATAAAACACCAGCTCATCTGCGCCTTCTTCGGCATAGCGTTTTGCCAGTGGAACAATATCGCCAATAATTTCGTGATTGCGAAACTGCACGCCTTTCACCACCTGGCCATCACGTACATCGAGACAAGGGATTATCCGTTTTGCCAGCATTGAATGGCCTCCTTCACAGTGAATTTACCTTCCAGCAGTGCGCGTCCGACAATCACGCCGCGTACGCCGGTACCGCGCAGGGCGGCAATATCATTTATATCGCCAATACCGCCGGAGGACTGGAACGCCACGTGCGGCCAGCGTGCGCAAATCTCTTCGTACAGCGAAACGTTGGAGCCTGCCAGCGTACCGTCGCGGGAAATATCCGTACACAGCACATGTTTCAGGCCCACAGTGAGGTAGGTTTCCACCAGCGTCTCCAGCGTGACGCCGGAATTCTCCTGCCAGCCGCTGACTGCCACCTGTTTCGTACCCTGTTCATCAATACGCACATCCAGTGCCAGCACCAGCCGGTCTGCACCAAAACGGGTGAACCAGCCTTTTACCACTTCCGGGGATTTGACGGCGGTCGAACCGATCACCACCCGCGCCACGCCAGCATCAAGCAGGGCAGCGACATCTTCTTCACTGCGCACGCCACCGCCGACCTGTACCGGAATATTTACCCCGGCGACCAGCGTTTTCAGTAGCGGGATCTGGCGTTTAGCTGGATCTTTCGCTCCGGTTAAATCCACCAGGTGCAGAATTTCGGCACCTTGTGCAGCATAATCCTGTAAACGCGGCAGCGGATCGTTGCCGTAGTCACGCTGCTGCGCATAATCGCCCTGATGGAGACGCACCACCGTGCCGTCGATTAAATCTAAAGCGGGAATAATCATCACATCTCCAGGAAGTTTTTCAGTAGCTGTGCGCCCGCGCGCCCCGAGCGTTCCGGGTGAAACTGCACGCCATAAAAGTTATCTTTTTGCACGGCGGCGGTGAACGCTTCACCGTAGTGGCACTGGGCAATGGTATATTCATTGACCGGCATCGCGTAGCTGTGAACAAAGTAGAAATACGCGCCATCCTCAATGCCCTGAAACAGGCGGTTACCCGCTTTGGGATAGACCTGGTTCCAGCCCATATGCGGCAGCGGCAGGCCGACATCTTTCATTTTCGGCACATCCTGGTCGATGATGCCCAGCAAATCGACGCCCTTATTCTCCTCGCTGAAACGGCCCAGCAACTGCATGCCAAGACAAATACCGAGCACCGGTTGGGTGCAGGCTTTCACCAGATCGATAAGTTCGCGCTCACGTAACTGGTCCATCGCCGCTTGCGCCGTGCCAACGCCGGGAAGAAACAGTTTGTCGGCGCGCAGCACCACATCCGGATCGCGGCTCACTAGCGGTTCATACCCGTGACGAGCGATGGCAGATTTCACCGAATTCAGGTTGGCGCAGCCGGTATCAAGGATCACCACAGTCATTACAGCACTCCTTTTGAGGAGGGAAGGGTATCGCCTTCCACGCGAATTGCCTGACGCAACGTGCGGCCGAAGGCTTTAAACAGGCTTTCCACTCGGTGATGGTCGTTTTTGCCTTTGGTCTTCAGATGCAGGGTCAGCGCCATGGTGTAGGAGAGCGAGCGGAAGAAGTGCTCGACCATTTCGGTGCTCAGATCGCCCACGCGCTGATAGGTGAACTCAGCTTTATATTCCAGGTGCGGACGGCCGGAGATATCCATGGCGCAGCGTGCCAGACACTCATCCATTGGCAGTACAAAGCCAAAACGGTTGATACCGCGTTTGTCGCCCAGCGCCAGTTTCAGCGCTTCGCCCAGCGCAAGGCCGGTATCTTCCACGGTGTGGTGATCGTCAATATAGAGGTCGCCTTTAACGGTGATCTCCATGCGGAAACCGCCGTGGGTGGCGATCTGATCCAGCATGTGGTCGAAGAAACCGACGCCGGTGTGAATTTTGCTGCTGCCTTCGCGATCCAGCCACACTTTGACATCAATCTGCGTCTCTTTGGTGGTGCGTTCCACGTGCGCATAACGATCGCGGCGCGTCAGTTGCTCGCCAATCATCGCCCAGTTCAGCGTCTCGCGGTGATAGCGCAGACCGCCGATCCCCATGTTGTCCGCCAGTTCGATATCGGTTGCGCGGTCGCCAATCACATAGCTGTTGGCGCGATCCAGAGCCTGTTCCGCCAGCCAGCGCTCCACCATTTTCACCTTCGGTTTGCGGCAGTCACAGCCATCGTCGGGGAAATGTGGGCAGATCAGCACCTCTTCAAAATTCACCCCTTGCGAGGTCAAGATCTGCATCATCAGATGATGCGGGCCATCGAAATCGGCCTGCGGGAAGCTGCTGGTGCCCAGACCATCCTGATTGGTGATCATCACCAGTTGATAGCCCGCTTTTTGCAGCTTCAGCAGCACCGGGATCACCTCTGGCTCAAAGGCCAGCTTGTCGAAGCTGTCGACCTGAAAGTCGCTCGGCGGCTCGGAAATCAATGTTCCGTCACGATCAATAAACAGGTACTTCTGACTCATAATTGCTCCGCACGTAAGGCGTCGATGACGCGCTGGCTCTCTTCACGGGTACCGATGGTGATGCGCAGGCAGCCGCTCAAAGAAGGTTGTTTGTTCTGGTCTCTCAGGATAATGCCCTGATCCCACAAAGATTTAAACACCGTACTGGAGGCCGTCAGGCGCACGAGAATATAGTTCGTTTCTGAGTCGAACACCTGTTCAACGCACGGAATATCCTTTAATGCGCTAACCAGATACTGGCGCTCCGCGAGGATCTGTGCCACACGCTCACGCATGGCCACAATACCCAGCGGGTTGAGTGCTTGCGCGGCGATGTCGGCCACCGGCGTAGAGAGCGGGTAAGGAGCGATCACTTTCAGCAGCAGGGCGATCACCTCTTCATTGGCAAGCGTGAATCCACAACGCAGGCCTGCCAGCGCAAAGGCTTTCGACAGCGTGCGCAGCACTACCAGATGCGGATATTCTGCCAGCCAGCCGACCAGCGTCGCCTGCGGGCAGAATTCAATATAGGCTTCATCGGCTACCACAAGGGCTTTACCGCGCGTCATTTCCAGCAAAACGCGCATATCCTGCGGCTTGATAATCTGTCCGGTCGGATTGTTCGGGCTACAAACGTAGACCACTTTCACGCCGTCCAGTTTGTCAGCGATAGCCGGTAAATCGAGCTGCCAGTCTGTCAGCGTCTGCACGGTACGGTACTCTACGCCCAGCGTTTCGGCGCTGACGCTATACATGCCGTAAGTTGGCGGGCAAAACAGGACCGCATCCTGACCTGGTTCGCAGAAGGCGCGGATCAGCAGTTCAATACCTTCATCTGCGCCACGGCTGACCAGTACCTGCTCCGGTTTCACCCCGGCATACTGCGCATAATTTTCGATAACCGCTTTCGGCTGGCACTCCGGATAACGGTTCAGCGTCTGTTGTGTGAGTTCATATTGCACAGCTGTCGGGAACTCGTTAGCGTTCAGCCAGACATCCCCTTTGCCGCCCAGGCGGCGGGCCGACTGGTAAGGTGTCAGTTTGCGTACGTTTTTACGCGCCAGTTCTTCGATGCTCATGCTTGCTCCTTCAGCGCCTTGACGCGCAGAGTGACTGCGTTTTTGTGGGCGGTCAGACGTTCAGCCTCCGCCAGCGTTTCAATGGTGCTGGCAAGCTGCGCAAAACCATCGCGCGAGAGTTCCTGCACTGTCATGCGTTTCTGGAAATCCGCCAGCCCCAGGCTGGAGCAGGTGGCGGTATAGCCGTAGGTCGGCAGAACGTGGTTAGTGCCGGAAGCGTAATCGCCAGCCGATTCCGGCGACCAGTCGCCGAGGAACACTGATCCGGCGCTGGTGATACCATCGACAAGCGAGCGGGCATCGCGGGTCTGAATAATCAAGTGTTCCGGGCCGTAGAGATTGGAAATCGCCACGCACTGCGCCAGATCGCGCGCCACAATCAGGCGGCTGGCAGAGAGCGCCTGGCGCGCGGTTTCCGCGCGCGGCAGATCCGCCAGTTGACGTGCAACGGCGTCGGCAACACGGGAAGCCATATTGCTGTCCGGCGTCAGCAGGATCACCTGAGAATCGGGGCCGTGTTCCGCCTGCGACAGCAGATCGGAGGCCACAAAATCCGGCGTTGCGCCGCTGTCGGCAATCACCAGCACTTCAGAAGGGCCAGCCGGCATATCAATGGCTGCGCCATCCAGACGCTGGCTCACCTGGCGTTTGGCTTCGGTAACAAAGGCGTTTCCTGGCCCGAAGATCTTGTCAACTTTCGGTACGGATTCGGTACCGAAAGCCAGTGCTGCAATGGCCTGCGCGCCGCCGACTTTAAAGATCTCCTGTACGCCGCATAGCTGTGCGGCATAGAGAATTTCATCAGCAATGGGGGGCGGCGAGCAGAGCACCACTTTCTGGCATCCAGCGATACGTGCCGGCGTTGCCAGCATCAGCACCGTGGAGAACAGCGGGGCCGAACCGCCGGGAATATACAGGCCTACGGAGGCGATAGGGCGGGTCACTTGCTGGCAGCGTACGCCTGGCAATGTTTCCACATCCACTGTCGACAATTTTTGCGCGTTGTGGAAGGTGTCGATATTTTTCACCGCCACGGCCATCGCTTGCTTGAGTTCGTCACTCAGTCGGGCGCTGGCATCGCGGATTTCGCCAGCGGTGACTTTCAGCGCGTCAACCTGCGTTTTGTCGAATTTGGCGCTGTACTCGCGCAGTGCGTTATCGCCGCGCGCGCGAACATTATCAAGGATCTCCACCACCGTGCGGGTGATGCTCTCCGAGGCTGAGATAGCCGGGCGCATCAGCAGGTCGCGTTGCTGTTGTTCGCTACAACTGTTCCAGTCAATTACGGTATTGAAGCTCATGGCCTTACTCCATCATCTTCTCAATTGGCAGAACCAGGATGGAGCTGGCGCCCAGCGCTTTGAGTTTTTCCATCGTTTCCCAGAACAGGGTTTCGCTGCTCACCATGTGCATCGCCACGCGCTGCTGATCGCCCGCCAGCGGCAGAATTGTCGGGCGTTCAGCACCCGGCAGCAGAGCGACAACTTCTTCCAGACGCTCGCTCGGCGCGTGCATCATGATGTATTTCGATTCACGGGCCTGAATAACGCCCTGGATGCGGGTCAGCAATTTATCGACCAGTTGCTGTTTGGCATCGCTCATCTCGCCGTCGCGCTGGATAAGGCACGCTTTCGAGCGGTAAATCACTTCGACTTCGCGCAGACCGTTGGCTTCCAGCGTGGCGCCGGTTGATACCAGGTCGCAAATCGCGTCGGCCAGACCGGCGCGCGGGGCGACTTCAACAGAACCGTTCAGCAGACAGGATTTGAAAGAAACACCTTTCTGATCCAGGTAGCGTTTCAACAGGTGCGGGTAAGAGGTGGCGATGCGTTTGCCATCCAGCGCTTCCGGGCCGTTCCAGGACTCATCCACCGGCGTAGCCAGTGACAGGCGGCAACCGCCAAAATCGAGACGGCGCAGGGTGAAGTAGCGCGGATCTTCGCCCTGTGCACGGCGGTTCAGCAACTCTTCTTCAAGCACGTTCTCGCCAATAATGCCCAGGTCGACGACACCGTCCATCACCAGCCCCGGAATGTCGTCATCGCGTACGCGCAGAATATCGATCGGCATATTTTCCGCCAGTGCGATCAGACGCTGCGTGTGCAGGTTGATCTTAATGCCGCAGCGGGCCAGAAGTTCGCGAGAGTCATCACTCAGGCGGCCGGATTTCTGAATAGCTATGCGTAAACGCGTGTTATCTAACATTCTGTTGTCCTCTTTATCCTGCTGAATTTGGTTCAAAAAAAAAGCCCCCGGAAGAAGATCTTCCGGGGGCTTTCTCTGCGTTCACGCACCACTGGAAGATCCAAACGTCTTCCAGCACACATCGCCTGAAAGACTAGTCAGGATGATGGTGATGATGGTGGTGTTTAAATTGAACGCGGGTCATAAAATTCTCAATGAATGCTTATTCACATAATGCTGATTAACCTAAACCACTTTAGCTGACAAACGCAAGGGCTTTTTTTCATCATTCACTCGTTCATTTCATATATACCCTAAATAATTCGAGTTGCAGGAAGGCGGCGACACAGCGACAAATTCGTCGGGAACGAATTTGCCCAACCGAAGGTTGGCCTCCGGTGAGAGACAGGATGTCTCTCAGTAATCCCCGGGAGCTTACATAAGTCCGTGACTGGGGTGAGCGACAAATCTGCCGGGCGCAGATTTGAACGCTGTAAGCAGTGGCCCCGAAGGGGTAAGGCTCAGGGATGAGCCGAATAAAAAAGCCAATGCACATGCAACTTGAAGTATGACGGGTATACATTGTATGAATTGCCAGTTGTCGCTGGCTGGCGTAGCCTTGAAGAGTCAGGTGCCGGAAAGGAGGGAAGGAAGCATGAAAAAGGTCGCAATTGTCGGGTTAGGATGGCTGGGCATGCCACTGGCATTGTCATTAAGGGCGCGTGGCTGGCAGGTGACCGGCAGCAAAACTCGCCCTGATGGCGTGGAAGCCGCGCGTATGTGCGGTATCGAAAGTTATGTGCTGAATCTCGAACCAGAGCTGGTATGTGATGCGGACGACCTCGACGCACTGATGAATGTTGATGTGCTGGTGATTACGCTTCCCGCGCGGCGCAGTGGGCCTGGCGAAGAATTTTATTTGCAGGCGGTGCAGGAAATTGTTGATAGCGCACTGGCGTATCGTATTCCACGCATCATCTTTACCAGTTCGACGTCGGTATATGGCGATGCTGCTGGCGTCGTGAAAGAGAACACCCCGCGCAAGCCGGTAACGGCCAGCGGACGGGTACTGAAAGAACTGGAAGACTGGCTGCACAATTTGCCAGGGACTTCCGTTGATATACTGCGCCTGGCGGGGCTTGTCGGGCCTGCGCGTCATCCGGGGCGATTCCTCGCCGGAAAAAACGCACCCGACGGTCAGCATGGCGTTAATCTGGTGCATCTGGAAGATGTCATTGCGGCGATCACGCTGCTGTTACAGGCGCCAAAAGGCGGGCATACCTATAACCTTTGTGCGCCGTCTCATCCCTCGCGAGAAAGCTATTATACGCAGATGGCGCGCCAGCTTGGACTGGCACCGCCGCATTTCCTCGAATCCACGTCTCACGATAAGGGCAAAGTGATTGATGGCAGCCGGATTTGTAATGAGCTGGGCTTCGAATATCTCTACCCCGATCCGTTTAATATGCCGCTGGCGTGACGATTTTTGTGCAAAAAATGCTATTGACATGATTAATAATTCGCCAAAAGCTTAAAAGTCAGTCGTTTGAATGCACCAATACCGTGAGTTGGCTCGCACGGTATTGTCATCGCGCCTCAATATGGTGCAAAATATGCCACTGCGAAAATATACCCGTCATACTTCAAGTTGCATGTGCGTTGACTTTCCTTGCTCACCCCAGTCACTTACTGGAGTAAGCCCGTGAGGATTACTGAGAGACATCCTGTCTCTCACCGGAGGCCAACCTTCGGTTGGGCAAATTCGTTCCCGACGAATTTGTCGCTGTGTCGCCGCCTTCCTGCAACTCGAATTATTTAGGGTATAGAGAGTAACCGACCTTAATCCGTCGGTTATTTTTTTGCGGGCAAAAACGTCATTCAATACAAAGAGGCCGGGCTTCGTACCGGATAGATACACATTTAAAAACCGACAGTCGTTGTCGCTGAGGAAAGAACACAAATGGGGCAATTATTTGCTTTTGCGGCGGTATACACCGTTCTGGGGGGATAGCCATGTCGCATAACGTTACTCCAAAAACCTCTCGCGTGGAATTACGAAAGACGCTTACGTTAATTCCGGTTGTAATGATGGGCCTTGCCTATATGCAGCCAATGACGCTGTTCGATACATTTGGTATCGTCTCCGGCCTGACCGATGGTCATGTCGCAACCGCTTATGCGTTTGCGCTGGTCGCCATCCTCTTTACTGCGTTGAGCTACGGTAAGCTGGTGCGCCGCTTCCCGTCCGCTGGCTCAGCGTATACCTATGCACAGAAATCTATTTCTCCGGCTGTTGGCTTTATGGTCGGCTGGTCATCGCTGCTGGACTACCTGTTCATGCCGATGATCAACATTCTGCTGGCGAAAATTTACTTCGAAGCGCTGGTGCCGTCCGTGCCATCGTGGATTTTCGTGGTCGCGCTGGTGGCTTTTATGACCATCTCTAACCTGCGCAGCATAAAGACCGTGGCGAACTTCAACACCCTGATCGTCATCCTGCAAATGGGGATCGTTTCGGTCATCGTCGGCCTGATCATTTACGGCGTTTCACACGGTGAAGGTGCAGGCACGCTGGTCAGTTCTCATCCCTTCTGGTCTGAAGGCGCACATGTGGTGCCGATGATCACTGGCGCAACCATTCTGTGCTTCTCGTTCCTGGGTTTTGACGGCATCTCTTCTCTTTCTGAAGAGACCAAAGACGCTGAACGTGTAATCCCGCGCGCTATCTTCCTCACTGCGTTGATTGGCGGCGTGGTGTTTATCGCGGCATCATACTTCTTGCAACTCTACTTCCCGGACATCTCCCGCTTTAAAGATCCGGACGCTTCGCAGCCGGAAATCATGCTGTACGTTGCCGGTAAAACCTTCCAGTGGGGCGTATTGATCTTCTCCAGCGTTACGGTACTGGCTTCCGGTATGGCGGCACATGCGGGTGTCTCCCGTCTGATGTACGTAATGGGCCGCGACGGTGTGTTTCCGTCCCGTTTCTTCGGTTATGTCCATCCGAAATGGCGTACCCCGGCGTGGAACGTTCTGCTGGTCGGCGCGATTGCACTGCTGGCGATTAAATTTGACCTGGTAACGGCAACGGCGCTGATTAACTTTGGGGCGCTGGTGGCATTCACTTTTGTGAACCTGTCGGTGATCTCGCAGTTCTGGATCCGTGAAAAACGCAATCAGACGCTAAAAGATCACGTCAACTATCTGGTTTTGCCGGTGTGCGGTGCGCTGACAGTAGGCGCACTGTGGATCAACCTTGAGCAGAGTTCAATGATTCTGGGCCTCATCTGGGGCGCAATCGGCCTGGTTTATCTGGCCTGTGTTACTCGCAGTTTCCGTAACCCGGTTCCGCAGTACGAAGACATCGCGTAAATCGCTTACGCAGAGTCAAAAAAACCGGAGGTTAAGGCCTCCGGTTTTTTTATGCTTTCAGGTCAGGCTATCCGCGCTCAGACAATCTCTTCTGCATACTGCCACAGTGCTTTCAGTAGCGCCTGCTTCTCACTATTACAGTCGTGCTGCTGGAACAGGGCCTGGATTTGTTCGGCGTACTGTTGCAAATACTCCGGCGTGAAGACGTTACGGCGATGCTGCAACCAGCGCTGCTGCTCGTTTTCATCCAGCGTGCCCGGGAAGTTGCGTGCCCGGTAGTTAAACAGCAGCTTTTCAATGCGACCGTCGGCAAAGGTAATATCGAGAGCGGGCAGGTTACGCGGCTCGGTTTCGAGCAGGATTTTCATCGCTGCGCGGTCGGCATCGCTGAAAAAGCCGTTGTAGATCTGCGTATCAACATTCTCTGACGGCACGAAGGGTTCGGCTTCAGCAAAAATAGCCAACACTTTTTCCCGCACCTGCGGGTTGTCGCGCAGAATTTGCAGGTTATCAAGGCACTGCTGGCGGTTAATACCCAGCCGCTCAGCATCCTGCGGACGCAGCGTATTGGCCTGCGCCAGCACCGGGCATTTATTCAGATGCACCAGCTTTACCGGCACCGCCGCGCTCTCGCCGAGATCCGCTTTCGGCGTATACAGACGCTCACGCAGCGCATCGGCATCCAGTTCCAGCAGCGGCGACATATCGCCTGCGAGATCCACCATAATTACCGCGTTGCGGTTCTCCGGGTGCCAGGCCAGCGGTGCAACCCAACTGGTATTGCCGCGCCATGCGCCGAACATGCCGGAAACATGCACCAGCGGCTTCATTTGCGGAACATCGATCAGCACCGCCAGCTTCTGCTTGTTGCGATGGCTATAGAGATAGTCAAACAGCTTCGGCTGTTTTGCTTTAACCAGTTGTGCCATCGCAATGGTGGCATACACATCGGCCATCGCATCGTGGGCATTGCTGTGTTCGATACCGTTGGCTTTTGTCAGATGCTCAAGGCGAAAACTCGGCAGGCCGTCGTCGTTCTCCGGCCAGTTGATACCGTCCGGACGCAGGGCGTAGCAGGCGCGCATCACATCCAGCAGATCCCATCGCGAGTTGTTGTTCTGCCAGCTCCAGGCGTAGGGATCGTAAAAGTTGCGATAAAAGATATTGCGCGTGACTTCGTCGTCAAAACGCACATTGTTGTAACCGAGTACGCAGGTTTTCGGTACGGTAAAAAGATCGTGAATACGCCGGGCGAACGCGGCCTCATTGTCGCCTTTGGCACGGGCAATCTGCGGCGTGATACCGGTTATCAGCACCGCTTCAGGCTGCGGCAGGTAATCATCCGCCGGTTTGCAGTAGAAAACTTCCGGCTCGCCGATGACATTAAAATCGGCATCAGTACGCAGCGCGGCGAACTGCGCCGGGCGATCCAGCGCCGGGCTGGTACCGAAAGTTTCATAATCGTGAAAGAGAAAAGTGCTCTGTATACTTCCGTTTTTGTCTGTCACCTGATGTACGCGCCTGTTGATTTATGTACATGAAATTCAATGAGTAAGTGTCTCTTTTCGTCTGTTTATGTTTGCTTTTGTTTACCCGGTGATATTGTTGTTTATGTTTGTACATGCGATATTGAGTACAACTTGAGTACATAAATCACTTTATCGTTGAGTACATAAAACTAAATGGCTATCAGCGACACAAAACTACGTTCTCTCTATGGTAAACCATATTCCGGCCCTGCTGAAATCACTGATTCAGACGGACTTGGAATTCGCATAACCCCCAAAGGTGTTATCAGCTTTCAGTTCCGGTTCCGCTGGGATGGGAAGCAGCACAGGCTTGGGCTTGGGCGCTACCCAGGGCTAACCCTGCGCGATGCCAGAATCAAGACGTCCGAACTAAAAGAATCTATCGATCGCGGCATTGATCCGCGTATAGCTCTCAATGGGGCTGCCAACCGCGCCAAACCAACAGTTAAGGACTGCCTTGACTACTGGCACGACAACTACGTAAAGACGACGCTGCGGGATAAAACACAGGCACTTTATCGGGCCACAGTGATTAAGCACATGAAGGATGCCTTTGCTGGAATGCCACTGGAGGATATACCGGTTCGGCTTTGGGTCGAGCGGTTTACTGAAGAGGAAAAAATTAACCCCAGGCGTGCCAGACAATTGCTGGTGCAACTTCGTTCTGCGATCAGTTGGTGCGCGCGTCGTCAGTTTATCAGTTCACCCGAACTAATGTTGCTCCAGCCAAAGGATATCGGCGTTAAGCCGGAAGTAGGCGAGGTTACGCTTAGCTATAACCAACTGGCAAAGATCTGGCTGGCTATTGAGCGCAGTCGTGGTTCGACATCAAACCGGTTGTTACATCAGTTGTTGATGCTCTATGGCGCACGTAATAGCGAGTTGCGGCTAGCGATCAGAGGTGAATTTGACAGGGAAGAGGGTGTCTGGACCGTGCCGGCAGAAAAGAGCAAAACGAAGAAATTGATCCGTCGGCCAATATTTGGCGCTGCCGACGAGCTTTTAAAGAAAGCAGAGATGACTTACGGGAACACTCTTTTCCCCGGCCCACGTCTTAGTGTACCGATGACAATATCGGGGGCAAACCGTTTCATCGGTAGAATTCAGAGTATTGTAGGTGTTGGTGATTTTTCAGCTCACGATTTTCGCCGCACCCTGGCAACACGGCTTTCAGAAGAAGGTGTCGCCCCGCACGTTATTGAAAAGATGCTGGGGCATGAGCTGGGCGGCGTGCTTTCCGTCTACAACAAACACGACTGGATTGCTGAACAGAAAGCCGCCTATGAGCTTTACGCCGAAAAAATATTCTGGCACATCAGGAAGATTTCTGGTTGATGCCGCCGCTTAAAATCCAGTTCTCCACCGCGGACTTAAGGTACTGTTTGGGGTGGGTTCTGATTGGCTTCGGAAAATTATGATTCTCCGTGTACTTCCAGATCGTTGCGCGTGATGATACTTTCAGCATGCGCATCGCTTCCTGTTCAGTAATCATTTCAATGTCTACCATACTCACCTCACACCACACTCAGGCCACGGCAGTGGCACCACGTCTCATACATCCGCTTAACCACTTCCCGGCAGTAGTGGCCCTCACAATCCTTTGTCAGGTCATAGCGGCTTCCATACCGCCCGCGCACCCACATTTCAAAGGCTTTATTCACGATCACCCCACATCAACATCACGGTGATACAGATGCATGCAACGCAAATCACAATAGCTGTCGGCCAGTTCATCAGATCTCCCCCTTACGGTACCCTGCATCGAAAATGCTGCAGGCAAGAACAATTGCCTTTTCAGCGGTTAATGCTTCATCCGCCATGCACAGCATTGTTGACATCTCTTCGATGTATTTCTTTCGATACTCGGTGCGGCGATCCGAGACAATTTCATTGCACAAATCTATGCAATCGGTGCAGATATTTACGCCTGGCCCGGTTATCAACCTGTCTTCAGTGATAACCTGCTTGCAGAAGTTGCACACCGTTTTAGGGTCTGGCTCGCGCTGCGGGATTTGGCACCATTTATCCAGGTTGTTATAAATAGTCATCATTTCACCTCCACGACGATTCCTGCGATAGCACAAGCTCGTTCAATGGCTTCCTTCACCCAGCGCTTATAGGTTTCCGGGTGGAAAACCTCGCCCTTACCGCTGCCGCTCCAGAACGCTTTGGAACTGATGTCAGGCAGCGTGACAGTCAACGATTCACCACTGGTGACATCGTTAACCGGCGCTGGTGCTGGTTCATGACTCGGCGGATACTTCCCGTTATCCCACGAACCGATATCATCAACTTCTGGCGCTGGCGCTGGCGGTGCGGCGTATGCAATGCGTTTCCGTTGGTCGCTATACAAATCAAACACGTCCTTTGCAACGTCAGACCACGTATGGCTGCCAACGCCGTCATTAACTTGATATACTGGCTCGATGCCCAGCGCAGCAAGGGCAATTTTCAGTGCCGCCAGGGTGTTATTGCCGTCTTCGTCGAGACCGAAAGGCATATCGTCACGCACAACTTCCATTTCAGCGATTGTGGTTTCAAGCCATTTGCGGCCAATCGTCTGTGTTGTCATCGTGCTACCTCCCGCATAACATTTTTATAGGCCCGGCTTACCCGCGATGTCGGGCCAGAGATAATCGTCTTCATCAGGAAAAATCCGCTCCGGCTGGCGATGGTTCCCGGCGCCAGGAAAAGCGCAGTATCAACTGCGCGATTGTGACGGCGAAACTCGAACGCGGTACTGGTGATCGTCACCGTGGCCACAGCGCCTTTATCGTTGAATTCGATTTTCATTCAAGCCTTCCCTGCGACCGTATCGCCCATGTCATTAACCATGCTCTGCCAGATCTCCAGGCCGGCTTGCGTCAGTTCGTTGCCACTAACGCAGCGGCTCAACAACTGGATTCCGATCTCTTCCCACTGTGGGTAATTGTCTTTGATCGCCTCCAGTGCGTAACCGTCGACTAAATCCCTGACTCCTTTAATGCCGCCGACAATGTTCACCTGTATTGCTTGCCCTCCAGCATTAACCATGAAGCTATCCCCGGTGCTGGTGGCGCTGATATGTCCATAAAGGGCTGAGGCATACTGATTTGCCAGCGCGTTAAGGCGGAAGTTTTGTGTAATAATCGCCATCATTCTTTCTCCACACTGAGTACCTCAGGATCCTTGCGCAGAAGAAAGCCGCCAAACTCTGGATGCTGCCAGCGCTTGAGCTTACCGCTGGGCCGGGTTGATTCCTCCAGCAGCACCTGAAAGGCATGGATAAAGGCTTCACGCTGAACGCACAGGCCACGAATACCCGTTAGTTGCCTGGTGGGAAGACTGGCGAACTGGATCAGGCGGCGGCAGGAAGGATCTGAAAGCCCGGTCTCCCACGACACTTTATGCACCGGTACAAATTCACTATCGGTGTTGGGCATTTCAGTTCCGGTGCTGATGCGTGTTTGCGGCGCGGCAGGTGATGCAGGAGCAGCAGACACCAGGCTAACGCTGGCCACCTCCATCACTGCTTTCATCGTTGCTGATGCGGTCGCTTCGGCCACAACGCGGGCCAGCGAAAGGATGTCGCTGTGCATGCTGATTGCCTGCGGTGCTGGCTCAGCAACGGGTAACGACTTGCCGTATGAACCCGTTTCCATAATGGACGGAAGCACATCCTCACATACCCAGTCCTGCACGCGTTCTGCGGACGGAAGCTGGCTGCGCAGGATGAGACGGAACATATCCGCCTGACCGGCAAGCTGGATACCGCGAGGTTTTTCACCAAAACCTAATTCTCGCGATTCGCTATAATTAATTTTAATCAGTGACTTGCAATGCTTCGCCAGCGCATCAGCGGGATTTGCGTAACCCAGAGATTTTGCCAGTCCCACCGCATCTAATACGGGTTTCCCTTTGTAAAGCATACCGGTGAGAGAAAGATTCAGCTCAGACGAGTTAAAATGCATCAGGTTTGTCATAAAATTTCCTCAAAACGGTTTGATTGATTGCAGGGCAGCAACGTCCTTCACATAGCGGTCATGCATGGAATCCCATGCTGCACACCACTTCTGCATTTCGCGTTTGCGGGCCAGGATGCGTCGGAGACGCCGGATTGTGCGCTGGTGGGCCGCCAGGTACTCAGCCTTTGTTTCCCCGTCTCGCCATACCTCAATGTCGTCACGATCAATGCGTACCCGAGGGTGACGCTGCTGGAATCCGGAACGAGCGAAGGCATGAGATGTCATGAAAAAAGCCAGATAGCGGATCGCTGTATCGCGGCTGAAGCATTTCTTTGTGCGACCGTGGCGGGCTGCCACGAACAACGGGCCAGCGGGTGTGTCGTATTTCTGGAGAGCCAGGTCAATGACGCTGACGGTGCGGTTATCTTTCATTTTCTGTCCTTTATCTTTGAATAGCGCTCATGGCTCATTACCACCCAGTCCGTGCCACCATCGCGGGAAAGCAGACGCCAGCGCAGATTAACTTTCAGGCTCAGATTCCCGGAGCCATGCATACGGCGCGGATGAATCCGGCCTTTCCGGTACTGGCGGAGAACATGCACCGCCTGTTCGTGAACCCACTCAGGGATTCGGATCGCGGTGAGCGTCATAAATGCTCCTGTGTTATGGCTGCGGTTTTCTTTGCATGCTCAACCAGTTCGGCTACAAGCTCATCGACCAGCAGCTTTCCGCTTTCTGTCAGATATTCACCATGACCATTCACATCAACTGCATTCCGGTATAATTCGCGGATAGCTTTATCTCCGTCGATACTTCCATGTTCTTTTCTGGCAATATTTTCGAAACGAACCAGAAGACCATCTATAACAATTTCGGTAAGCTCCAGCGTTGTTATTCCGCCTTTCGGCAAACTGATAACAATGCAGGTGCTTCCTGTTTTTCGCTGGTGGCGAAGTAATGCTGCTTTTAATATCCTGTGGCGATAGGTGAGAATTAAATTATCCATTGCGATTTTTATCCTCTAATTTCAGAACGATTTCTTCTTCACGTTCTGTCCAGTCGTGAATTCGAGAGGACATGTCATAGACCAGTGAACATAAAGTTCTTAATTGAAAATGATCTAGTTTTTCGTGATATTCGAAAAGTGTCTGGGCCAGCCCTGCAAGTTGTTCGGCGGTAATATTTACTTGCTGGATATCCTGACGCCTTAACTCTGCCATGATTACCGCCCATATGCTTTACGTAGAAACAGAACGGCTATATCCCAATAGCCAGCCGATGCCATTAATGTAGCAGTGTGAAATGCGCATTTGTTTTTCATGCGTAATGCCTTACTGTCATTGAGGCAACAACGCGACCATGCACCTGCATATCGCTCTGGTCTTCAATATCAAGCGTGAAAGTCTGGTAATGACGATTGTCTGAAATAATCTTCAAAGCACCACCAGTCATTGGCTCAACACGTTTAATAAATAAGCAGCGATGACCAAACACATCGCGGGTAAAAACATAAATTCCTGGACTGGTGATCTGCCCGCCACAATCAACAAAAGCAATTAACTCACCCGGCTGAATAGTTGGCTGCATCGAGTCGCCATTCATCTGGCTGGTCATTATTTTATTGGCGCATTGCTCGGTTTGATTATCACTAAACAATGCACCCGGTACTGGTATTGATTTATTAATTACTGAAAGTGCATTTTGCATTTTCATTTCCTCAGGTTGAGAGAGGCCACACCAGTTAAGGCGTTAATTAATTTGAGTTAATTAATCTTGTAGTTTGTCTGCTTTTTTACTAATAACTTCTTGAAGTTCGTCAAGCTTTTCAAAAACGATAGTCAGCGTTCCGATTGCATGTAATTCCTGTGGCATGCAATCCATAGCGTTAGAAATTGCCCATTTGCAATTACCAATATCAGCAGCCCATGAGTTAAGTATGCCACAATTTAAATCAACCACTGACTCTGTGAATTCACCACATTCATCATGACCGGCAATAAGCCACAAAACATCTGCATGGAGGATATTAGATAACTTCACCAACTGATCCGCGAATGGGGTAGCTTTTTCATTTTCCCAGTCGTCGATGGTTTCAGTAATCAAGCCAAGATGATCGGCAAGAAAATCCTGTGAAAGGTTTAACGCTGTTCTCCTAGTAAAAATTCTCTTTCCGATTGTTTTTGCTATTACCGTTTGCTTACTCATCTCATTGGCTCCGCTGTTTACCGATGAGATAAAGATACTAATAACAAGTGTACTTGTAAAATACAATTTGAACTTATATTTGATTGTTGTGTTAACTATTTGTTTTTAAATATAATATTTCGTTGTTAGGTTTGTATTTACCTGTTTGTTACGCAAAAAAAACCCAGCAAGGCTGGGTTTATTGAAAGTGAAACAGTTTTAATTGTTACCAGATGGTGCTTGACCAAAACATACGGCCGATAATTTCAAGGTTTTGCAGCTCAGCATCTTCAGGTGGGTGACCTTCGGTGTTGAAACTTCTTATGCTAACTGTAGTGGGGCCTGTTCTGTAAAGCAGTTTTAAGCGCTTCCAGCCGTCTTGATTTATGGCATATACCTTTCCATCAACTATTTTTTTATCGTTGGTGTTGATGGCTACGGTAGCGCCATCTGGGATAAATGGCTCCATGCTATCTCCTGCTGCTGGAAAGCAGAGAACCCCCGATCCATCTGAATTTGCTCCGACTCTCCGCAAGGTTGCTTTGGAAAACCTAAGCTTAAATCCGTTATAGTCCTCATCAACCACGCTACCATCTCCACAAGCGAATTCTATATCCTTCAAGAATGGAACTTCCACTTCATCGGTTGGCAGGGGGGGGTGTTTGTCCCAGGCATCCACCTTACCCCACTCATGCTCTGGGGGGATTTGGTCTTCTTTTAATCGTTCTCGCTTTTCTTGTTCGCCAATCCCAGACTGGAGCCACTTTACATCGCACTGGAGAGAGGCGGCTAACTCCACGATGTAACGAGGTCTTAGTATTTTCCCGTCTTCAAGTTGTTGAATAGCCTGCTGAGAAACTCCCGCAAGGTTTGCCAGTTCTGTCTGCGTTAACCCTATCTGAATACGTCTGTTTTTGACTCGTTCACTGATGCTCATAGCCCCCCCTCACTTTTGGCTTGTAATGGTCACAATAAAAATGGTCTTTGACAAACAAGTTATCTTCAAAATACAATACAATTAAACTTGTTTGAGGTCTATATGAATACACTACGGGAAAGACTCAAATTTAAAAGGCTTGAGCTGGGACTAACTCAATCAGCATTGGCTGAGCGTGTATCACTGAAGCAGCAAAGCATCCAGCTTATTGAGGCGGGAAAAACTTTACAGCCGCGGTGCATTCTCGGTTTGGCTCGCGCTCTCAAATGCGATCCAAACTGGCTGATTTTTGGTGATGAGAGCAACCAGCAGACCAAGGATTGACATGCCACCGGAGGCTTTATGTACCCGGATCGTGTGCAGATTGAAATGCCTGCGTGGTACAGCCAGGCAGACGCGGCATGGATTCAGGAGCAATTGATCCTGCTGCCTCCTTCGCTGAGACGAAAAATTGCCCAGCGATATTCAGAAGTTTATGAAGTTGAGTTTGACGCCGAGCCTGTCTCATTCCGTCAGGAGAACAGAGCGAGGCATGAGGCCAATACACGGCTTCGCAAGTTCGTGAGAACGCACGGACGAGCAATCCAGGGGTACACGACTGAACCGCCCCTGGCAGGAACGCGGTAAGCGGGACTGAGGATAACCGGGCTTAAAGGCGTCTGGTTGCATGCCGGCTTAAAGGTTCCGGGTGCTGGTGAGTCGATTCTCTGATTGTCTGTTTTTTATCCTTGTACCAGCTTTCTAGTACATGAGATGGGGAAGAGGGAAGAGGGGGGTAAGGGGGGAGATGGGTGTTAGGGAAGGGGAAGCATCCTTTTCCAACAGACAGCTCCATAGGTCAGGTAGGTACCGATCCAAGAGACAGGGTTTAAAACAGCGATGTACTAGTTATCTGGTACAAAACTGGAAGCCACTCAGATCGGGAATGGTTCCTTCTGGAATAGTGATTTCTAAAGGTGGTGGCAATGCTGAACATTAAACCGAATTTTGCACAGGAACGCGGTCTGAACTCGCTGCGCCGGGAGTGGAAGCAGAAACGTACCTTCATGGTCTATGCACCCACAGGCAGCGGCAAAACCGGTCTGGCCGCATTCATCACCGCCGGGCACGTCAGCCGTGGTAAGCGCGTCCTGTTTATTGCCCCGTTCACCATTCTTGTTCAGCAGACTGTCACCCGCTTTGTTGAATATGGTCTGTCGGCTGACGATATCGGGATCATCTGGCGCGATCATCCGGACTATGACCCGTCACGTCTGATTCAGATTGCCAGCGCAGATACACTGATCCGCCGTGATTTTCCTGACAACATCGATCTGATTATTGTCGATGAAGCGCACATGAAGCGCCGCGCTCTGCTGGAGATCATCCGGGATTCCGGCATTAAGGTTATAGGTCTTTCCGGAACTCCGTTCTCTCCCTGGCTGGGGCAGTATTACGAAAATCTCATAAAACCCACCACCATCAGGGAACTGATCCAGCGTGGCGATCTGAGCACCTTTGAATTTTACGCGCCAACCAAACCTGACCTGAAAGGGGTGAAAACCAGCGTTACCGCAGGCTATGGCTCTGACTACAACGAAACTCAACTGGCCGAAATCATGTGTGGTTCCGATCTGGTGGGCGACATTGTTGATAACTGGCTGCGCAACGGTTGTGACCTGCCCACGGTAGCGTTCTGTGTGAATGTGGATCACGCTAATTTCGTGACCATGCAGTTTAACCGTGCAGGCATTAATGCCGAAGTCATGATCGCGGAGACACCTTCCGATGAGCGCCACCTCATCATTCACCGGTTCGAAACGGGCGCCACAAAAATCATCGTCAGCGTCGGTGTACTGGTGGCCGGGTTCGACAGTGATGTGCGCTGCATCATCTACGCTCGTCCGACAAAGAGCGAGATCCGCTGGTTGCAGGCAATAGGTCGCGGTTTGCGCACTGCCCCCGGTAAAGACACCTGCCTCATCTTCGATCATAGCGGGACAGTTCACCGCCTCGGCTTCCCGGATGCTATCGAGTATGACGATTTGCCATCAAAAAGCGATGGCATGAAAGAAGTTGCCTCGCGAGCCACCAAAGAGCGCGAAGAAAAACTTCCGAAAGAATGTCCTGAGTGCCACTTCATGAAACCTGCCGGGGTTTATGTCTGTCCGAAATGTGGGTTCAAACCGCTGGTCGGCGAAGACGTTCAGACTGATACACAGCGCAACATCAAAAAGCTCAAAAAAGGTGAAAAGGTTTACACCAAATCCGACAAACAGTCCTGGTGGAGCCAGATCAAATTCTACCAGCGTCAGCGTGCCTCTATGGGTAAAGCGATCAGCAATGGCTGGTGTGCTCATACCTTCTTCGAAAAATTTGGCGAGTGGCCGAATGGACTGAGTGACTTCCCGATGGAGATCACGCCGGAGGTCAGCAACCACATCAAACACAAACTCATCGCTTACGCCCGGGGAAGGGAGAAATCTGCCCCGGCGGGCAAAACTGAACCGTCCACGCAGGCTGGCGGTGAAACGCAAAAAATCATCAATGCAAAACATCGGATGGCAGATATTCGCAGTATGTTGGAGAAAAGAGCGTGAAAACAGCAGAGGCAGCAAAAGGCCGGTGGGCTGAGATTTTTGAATATTACGGATTGCCGCCGATCACGGGTAAAAACCACTTTAAGGGTGAATGTCCGGTATGTGGCGCGCGTGGAAAATACCGCGTCGATGACCGCGATGGCGCAGGTACATGGATTTGCGTCTGTGGCAGCGGCGATGGCATGTCACTGCTGGTAAAGACTCAGGGGAAGAGTTTCAGCGCTATCAGCACGGAAGTGGATCAGATCATAGGTAACGATTACCGCCATGAAAAAATTCCGGTCAACAGCTCCGCTGCCAGATTACGTCAGCGCACCATCAGTAAGTTTGCAAAGCTGGTGCCGTTGCGCGGAACAACCGGTGCCGGATACCTGCAACACCGTGGTATTACAAAACTACCCACTGATGCGATCAGATTTTGTGACAGGCAGCGCCATGCCGGGAAGGTTTACCAGGCGCTTTATGCGCTGGCAACCGATGACAAGGGCGAGTTGTGTTACCTGCATCGCACTTTGCTGGAAGGTGAATATAAAGCGCCGCTGGGGGAAAGTGCCAAACGTCAGAAATCCATGCAGGAAGAAAACTATCTCGAACATGCCCGTTCAGTGGCCATCCGCATGTTTCCTGTGTCCTCAACACTGGGTATCGCTGAGGGGATTGAGACCGCGCTCTCCTGCTACCAGATTTATGGCGTGAACACCTGGGCGACGATGAACAGCGGTTTTATGAAAAAGTTTCGGGTACCTGCCGGAGTTAAGCACCTGGTTATTTTTGCTGACAACGACGCACATTCAGCTACAGGGGAGGCGGCAGCGTACGAATGCGCCCATGCCAATTTGCTTGCGAAAAATGATCTGGTGAAAGTCAGCATCCGCTGGTGCGATAACGGCGACTTCAACGACCTGCTTATGAACGGCGATCTGGTTCGTGAGCGTGTATACACGAAAAAACAACAGGTGGCCGCATGAAACTGGAAGCATCTCTCAAACATTTTAGCCCGCAGGGCATGCACATCATCGACAGTACAGGAGAGAAAAATGCGTGATATCCAGATGGTATTAGAGCGATGGGGGGTATGGGCTGCTGGCGGATCAGCAAATATCGGATACCCGCGTACCGCTGCTGGGTTGTCCCGTTTGCTTCCCGCCAGCAGAGCAGGTAAGCCATCCTGCTGTGACGATGATGGAATGTTCATCAACGAGGCGATGATTCGTCTCAGAAAGCACGATGAGTATCTTTGCTCACTTCTGGAATGGCACTATATCGACAATATGACGTTGCGCGTTATGGCAACGAAACTGGGTATTTCCCACAACCATGTTTCAGTTCGGCTCCAGGCTGCTGAGAGTTTTATTCAGGGATCACTTTGCACCCTTGAGATTAAACTCGAAATGGACAGGGAGTGCCGAAAGGAAAACATTCTTCCACCGAGATTAAAAAGGGTTGTGTAATTACAAAACTCGTTTTAATCTGTTAAGAGTGGTTACTTCGCCACACCGCTTAACATCGAAACCCTGCCAGTAATGGCGGGGTTTTTTGCTTTCTGGAGCCCTCATGTCTCAACAGGTAACCGAGCAGTTAGTTTTTCGACCAGCCAGTGAAAAGCTGACAAAGGATTCAGACGGTAAGTGGGTAATTTTGCTAAACCCGTGTGACGGCTGGCACATTGCTCATGTAATCGCACTCGAAGAAGATGGCGAGGTTTATCATGTTGGCGCATACCAGTTTGCTGGCGGAGAGTTCGAACCGCACGAATTTTATGTCGCCTGGGCGTTGCTTCCAGATTCGATTAATTTGGCAAGCCATTTTGAAGACCAGCAGTTAAGTCCAGAAATTCGTGAGTCTCGCTGGCGCGAATGGGTTGAAAAAATCAATAGCTAAACACGCCGTCATCGTGGCGACGTTATCTAGCACATATGGTGCATAACTGATTTCGCGATTAGGTTATGCCGTTAGCTCCACGAAACGGAGCCCATAACAGGTAAGAGCAGCGAACAAGGCGAAAACCGGTAGACGCGACTAATGCCATCCGGGCGACCAGTGCTCTTTCCGTTGTGGTGAATGCGCAGGCTGATGCGCTGGCCGCCAATGTGTACCTTCTGTAGAACAACATGATGAGAGTAAAACTAGCACTACGCCGATGTGTTTCTCATCGAAATGAAGGAATGCCGGAGTTCAGCACCGGCCACCACACCAAACCCTACCAGCGGGTACCTTCGGCCATAATGCCGACATTGCTTTACCCTCTTATTGCTCGCCGCGCGCGAGCTTTTTTATTCTCAGGCCTCGGGAATCAACTTCAGATGGCTTCGTTGTTAAATGCAGCCCGAGAGCCTGACCCTTTTCACTCACACAGCGCCCCCAACAACCGGAGGTGCGGATATGCAACGTATGAATTCAACAGATGGACACAACCTGCCGTACTGGTGGTCGTCGCTGCTTGCTGGCTTTTCTCTTCTGTCGTTGCAGGATTACGTCTTCATTCTTGGGGCACTGATATCTGCCTATTTCACTATCAAGACGTATTACGCGAAACGTAAAGAAGAGCGACAGCGGCTGGAAGAAGAACGTAAACGCACCCGACTGCTGGAGGAGTATCTCCACGACGTTGCGAATAAACCGGCTCATGAGCGCCCGGCCTCGGCTGAGGTGGTAACTGAGGCAATGAAAAAGGTGGGATATGTCAGCGATTAAAAAAGCCGGCGGGGCGGTTGGTGTGGTTTGTTCTGTCGGAACGATCATCGCTATCGTGCTGCATGCTGGACAAGTTCGCACTAACGAGCGCGGGCTTGAGCTAATCGGCAATGCAGAGGCATGCCGTCGTGATCCGTATGTTTGCCCGGCGGGCGTCCTCACTGATGGTATCGGCAACACCCACGGCGTTAAAGCTGGTACCCGCAAGACCGATACGCAGATCGCCGCCGACTGGGAGAAAAACATCCTTCAGGCTGAGAAGTGCGTCAACAGCTACGCCGCTGGCGTGAAGCTGAGTGACAACACGTTTTCCGCCGTCACGTCGATCACGTTCAATGTTGGTTGCGGCGCCATGCAGAAATCGACGCTGTTCTGGCTGCTGCGCCAGGGGAAGACGGTTGATGCCTGCCAGCAGTTCCCGCGCTGGGTTTATGCCAGCGGTGTGAAGTTGCCGGGACTGGTAACGCGCCGCGCAGCAGAGAAACAGCTTTGCCTGGATGGTGCGTGATGAGCGCCGAAACCCGCGCCAGCATCATTGTGTTTCTGATCCTGCTGGTGGCAGGCCTCGGAGTTTTCTTCGGTTATCGCTACGAGAGCAACAGCAGCCGCGCCGATACAGCTGAAGCTAATGTGCTCGTTCAGGCCAAAGTCATTCAGATGCAGGCCGACCAGCAGCAGGCGTTTAACAGCATCGCCAGTACCACAGCGAACCAGAACAAAAGCGTGGATGCAAAAGCAGAGGAAACCGTCATTGAATACCGAACGATTCTCAAGCGGGAGAAAACTTGCGATCTGCCTGTTCCTGCTGACATTGCTAACGGGCTGCTCGACTACACGTACCGTCTACGTGTCAGCGCAATGCACACCACTTCCGGCGGAACTGACACAGCAGGTGCTGGCACCGCTGCCACCAGCACCCTGACATATTGCCAGGCTGTTCTGTGGATTCAGCCACTGCTGGCGGCAATAGAGAAAGCCAACAATCAACTTTCAGCCATTCAACAGGCTGAACAACTCAGGCAGGTAAAAACAAAATGACGTTCTATGAAACCGTATTGCTGTACTTTTCCACCGTGGGCACCGCGTTTCTGTTAATCGCTGGTGGCTGGGTAAAAATCCGCGACTGGCTCAAAACGAAGGCCGCCGCAAAAGTGGAAGCCGCGGCGGCTGCTGCGCAAGCGAAGGAAGCTGAGATTGAAGCCGAAGTTCAGGAGCGCCTGAAAAAACTACAGGCTGAAACTGACGCTGCGCCAGAAGCAATGGCTACCAGCACAGCCGGTTCAGTCGCTGCCACTGCGTAAAGTGGCAAAAAAACAGAGCCTCGCAAATGGCGGGGCTTTTTTATGCGCCTCGCACGCGCATCAAAAAAGAGTCTTTCAGTAGTGAGCCTGGGCAAGCCGTTTGCTCTTGGCGGCTTTGCCGTGCGACAGGCTCACCCCTAAAAGGAAATACCATGAAAAAGTTTTTCACCAGCCTGATTACAAGCGCCTCTGACTATGCGCTGCTGATTATCCTGCTTTATTCATCAATAACTGGCGTTCAATCGTTAATAGGGCTAACGGTCGCCGCTTACTGGGTAATTATGGCTTTGGCCTTTTTTATCGGCCCGCTGGTTTACATCCTGAGCTATGCAGCTAAAAGTGCAAAAGATGAAGAGTCTCGCCGTAAGGCACTGGAAATTGTTGGCGGCATAGCGAAAAAAAAGAATCTGTTCCTCCGTTCAGTCGGTTGGCTGAAGTTGATCATTATCTGTTGTCTATTGGCATATGGTGGGTGGGTTTTTACGGCCGTCTGCTATGCGCTGATGTCTTTTTATCTTCGCCTGTTTACTTCGCTGGCCCGCGACAATGTAGCTTCACTGAAAACGAATGAGGCGGCATGATGGCATGTTTAAATGTGGAAATTATTTCAGCGAGCAAAAATTAAGATCGCGTGGCGGTTTGCAAAACCGAAAATTACTTTAGTGCGAGATTGTGAAATATGAAAAAAGATACTTTAAGCGTATGCATACTTGGATTGCCTAAGCCGTGGGGTGTTGAATTCAAATATGATTTACAACAAACAAATGAAGAAAATGCACTTTCAGCTTTAATAAAAGCTGCGATGGTAGCGGGTCTAGACGTTGGTAAAAGAATAACCTCCAGTGAATCATCCATTTATATAACTGATTGTGAGCCTGCCGATACCGGAAAAACCGTTTATGAGGCAGTCTTTGAACTGAATGATGGTAAAAAAATACTGGGCTATTCGGATCAAGACCAACCGGTAGTGGATGGGGAATATTATTGCTGTGCAGCTAATAAAGACCTGAAAGGGAGCGTTTTTGTGGCGGCTAGATATGTCACCAATTTCCGCTTTACTCCTATTTAACGCTGATATTACAGAAGCTCTTCAATGATGGGCTTCGATAATGTTAATTGTTGAGGGCTGTTCAGTATGGCTTCGATAAAAGAATCCACTGATGCCAATGGACAATCAAAATATTACGTCCACTGGAAGGATGAAAAATCCGGTCATGGACGCCGTCGTATTTTTAAGAATATTGATGATGCCGCACATCTTTTCTGGCAAAAACAGAATATCGAACTGGATTGTCGAACCGCCAACTGGAGCGGAATAGACCATTCATGGACGTTCCGTAAGTTAATCTTTTTTTTTCTCGGTTATCAGGCCAACAAGCTGGAAAAAAACATCATACGGCTTTCCTCTTACAGTAAATGCCGTCACGACCTTCTGGCTGTTCAGGGGGCGATACTGGAAAAAAACGTTCTCCGGATCAGTCACCGTGATATCACCGATTCAGTTCGCCCCGGATGCCATCGCTGGATTCGTTCGGCGTTCTTCCTCCTGGAAGAAAAAAGGCTCATCACGTTTAATCCGGTTGATCGTCCGGTTCGCAGGCATCGTCGACCCATAACGATCCCTTCACGGGAAACTGTACGAAATTTACTCAACACAGCGCCGCAGCGGGAACGAATTGCATGCTGGCTCGGGATTTGCGGTCTGCGCCTCGGGGAAGCTCTGGCAGTGACCTACGAGGACGTTTCCCACGAAACAATCAAAATCCGGCGACATATCGTCAATGGCGTTATTCGGGAAGGGCTAAAACGCGGGGTAGAGCGTCAGGTGAGAATGCCAAGAGAGCTTCTTTCCCTGCTGAATATGGAGCACTTCGGGACAACTCAGCCGCTGGTATCAAACAGCTTTACTGGCGCGCCATTGTCCATCAACTACGGCACGCAGGGAATTCTACAGAAAACGCTGTCAGCGCATGGTATCAGGCGATTTCACCACCTCCGACATTTTGCAGTGTCCAGGCTGGCAGCCAGGGGCGTCGACATCACGCATGTTTCCCGCCTTATCGGGCATGTGAATATCAGAACCACCATTGATGTTTATGGGCATCTGTTCTGTGCGCCGGTGGACATGGATCTGGACTGAGTAACCCACATAATGGAAATAGTAGGGCGATCCACTATCTCCCCGTTTCATGCGGCCTGAGAGCACCAAATCGCAGTTTTGGAGAAAAATCGATAACTCCGCATTTTTTCGGCTTTTTAATTCCGCACTCAAACGCAGACAGGCAGCGGCCTGAAAGCGGATTTTTTGGCAGAATTATTCCGCACGCAAAATGCGGAAAAATGATTTTGAACAAAATATAAACAGTCACCGATATCAGGTAAGCGTATGGCCCGTAAACATAGTTTTAAAAAGGCCTACGTCGGGATCGTTGTTGATATGGCGTTGGCACGTAACAAAATATCAAATCGCATGGTTGCCCAGCGGTTAGGGATTGACGAAGCGACTATCAGGAACTGGCGGAAAGAGCATCCTGATCTGGATCGTGCATTCACTGAGGCACGCGAAGTGCTGATGGAGAAAATCAACAGCGTGGCGGGCAGGAGCCTGGATGTTCGAAAAAGGAAGGTGGTCACCAAATCTGCAGATGGGATGAAAACAACCATTGAGGATGTGCTACCCACCCACAATGACGTGGCCGTATTCGCTAAATCTCTTGGCCTTGGACACAGCATGTACGGCGAGGAAGAACGCCAGCGTGATGTGCTTCGCGACGTGATGAAACATAAGGTGGCCGGAAAATATAACGCGCTTGAGGCGGCACAGCTGCTTGAGGCTGAGGGGATAAAGGTTCCGGCAACTCTGCTTATGGAGCTGGAAGCGCCGAAAGTATTCGAACCGTTCACCAATAAAGGTGAGGTAGACAAAGCCAGCACCGTAAGCCTGACTCCACACGAAGCGGCAGACGCCTACAAAAAACTCATGGGCTGAAAAATGCAAAAACAGGCGTTTTGAACTGAAAAAACGCTATGCACTTTTTGACCTGTTTTATGCATGTTTTATTCACCCGGTTTTTGCCACTTTATTGGTGGAAATAGCTCTCTCGCGCCAAACGCCCGATGAGTGCTATTCCGCCAGTTCGGGTAACGTCCATTATGTTAAATCGGGTCAAATTTCCGGAAATTTACTATGCCGCTCCCGTTTCCGTTCGACTTCAAAAAACCGGACTATAGCGCCGTGTTTGCATGGCGCACCGAACGGCTACAGCGCATCCGGCAGCAGCCTGAAATGATACCGGCACTCAGGCAGTTTTATCGCAATAACCCGGCCCAGTTCATCATCGACTGGGGGATGACATCTGACCCGCGAAACATCGATTACGGTCTGCCGGTAACTATCCCGTTCCTTCTTTTCCCAAAGCAGGAAGAGTGGATTAACTGGATACTGGATCGGCGTTCCAACCGCGAAAACGGGATTACAGAGAAAAGCCGTGAGATGGGGCTTAGCTGGACTTCCGTTGGCCTTGCCTGCACCTTGTGCCTGTTTAACAAAGACATGGTGATTGGCTTTGGTAGTCGCAAAGAGATGTATGTGGATTCAACAAGCGATCCTAAATCACTCTTCTGGAAAGCCAGAAAATTCATTGAACAACTACCTGTTGAATTTCGTGGTGGCTGGAATGAAAAAAAACACTCCCGATTCATGGAGGTGGAGTTTCCTGATTCCGGCGCGATTATTAAGGGTGAAGCGGGCGATAACATTGGCCGTGGTGACCGTACAACGCTTTATTTTGTGGATGAGTCTGCATTCCTGGCGCGCCCGCTGCTGATTGATGCGGCGTTATCACAGACGACCCGATGCCGTATCGATCTCAGCTCGGTCAATGGTATGGCTAACCCGTTTGCCCAGAAACGGCATGGCGGAAAAATTCCGGTATTTACGTTCCACTGGCGCAGCGATCCACGCAAAGACGATGAGTGGTATCACGCAGAATGCGACAAAATTGATAACCCGGTGATTGTTGCCCAGGAGCTTGATTTAAATTACAGCGCCTCGGCAGAGGGCGTGCTTATTCCCTCCGAATGGGTACAGGCTGCCATTGATGCTCATATCAAACTTGGCATTCAGCCCACTGGTAAGCGTCTTGGCGCAATGGATGTGGCCGATGAGGGCAAAGACAAAAACGCCTTTTCCACCCGCCACGGGTTTCTGCTGGAGAACGTCCGGGAATGGTCAGGTGTCGGCAGTGATATTTACGGTTCTGTCGAGAAGGTCTTCGGCTACTGCGAAGCGGACAACCTGACAGAGTTTCGTTTCGACGAGGACGGGCTTGGTGCCGGTGCGCGTGGTGATGCGAGGGTTATTAACGAGCAGCGTACTGCCGTTCAACGACCAATGATTATAGCCACTCCGTTTCGCGGCAGCGGTGGCGTATTTGATCCGGATGAAGAGGCGGTGAAAGGGGATAACGGCCAGAATGCTCGCCTGAACAAAGATTTTTTTGCCAACGCGAAAGCCCAGAGCTGGTGGCATCTGCGTAAGCTCTTCCGCAACACTTACCGCGCGGTTGAAGAGGGTAAACCCTACAACCCTGATGAAATCATTTCCATCAGCAGCACAATGAAAAACAAAGACAAACTTATTATCGAGCTTTCACAACCAACCTACGCCATTAACGGGGTGGGTAAAATATCTGTGAATAAACAGCCAGAAGGCACAAAATCACCGAACCTTGCGGACTCTGTAATGATCAATTACGCGCCAATGGATTCCTCTCTTGATGTCTGGCTGAAATTCGGAGCATAAACGCATGGCGAAACAAGTAAAACGAGTCGCCACGGCGGACTCTTACGATAACTTTATTGCCCGCGTCGGAATGCAGCAGCCCAACCAGCACGCAGCATCAACGTACCGGGCGAATTACACCAGCCGCAATCGGCTATTGGTGGAGTGGGCCTATCGTTCATCCTGGATCATCGGCGTTGCCGTTGACGCTATCCCTGATGATATGACAAAGAAAGGTGTGCGCATCACCAGCGAGATTGAGCCGAAGCGTCGCGGCATTCTGGAGTCGAAATTTGAAGAGCTTCAACTCTGGGAGGCGCTCAACGAGGCACTGAAATGGTCGCGGCTTTATGGCGGTGCCGGTGCGCTTATTCTCATTGAGGGGCAGGCGCCGTTAACACCGCTGATCCTGGATAAAGTCGGCAAAGGAAGCTTTAAAGGGCTGGCCGTACTTGACCGCTGGATGCTCAACCCGCAACTGATGCGGCGCATTAAAACGCTTGGCCCACACCTCGGCAAACCGGAGTTCTACGACATCGTGACGACGGCGCAGGGCTTGCCAGCCTGGACACTCCATCATAGCCGCCTCATTCGAATGGATGGTGTGAAACTGCCTTACCAGCAGAAAATCACTGAAAATGAATGGGGTATGTCAGTCGTTGAGCGCATCTTCGACCGTCTGACGTCCTACGACAGCACCAGTGTCGGCGCGGCCCAACTTTCATACAAGGCCCATTTGCGGACAATGAAAGTTAAAAAATTGCGAGAGTTGATTGGGATGGGTGGTAAAGGACTCGAATCACTACTCAAGCAAATGGACATGGTTCGTCAGTATCAGACAAATGAAGGGATGACACTAATTGACGCTGAGGACACCTTCGAAACCCACTCATATACGTTTGCCGGATTGTCTGATCTGCTGAGCGAGTTCAAGGAGGACATCGCCGGGGCCGTTGGAATTCCGCTGGTGCGCATGTTCCGGCAGTCGCCGAAAGGTTTTTCAACTGGCGACGC
>NZ_FMBC01000066.1 GCF_900094795.1 Kosakonia oryziphila | reverse complement strand
ATGTACATAAAAAAATCCGGAAACGAGTGAGCGTTTCCGGATTCTTACACAGCCACTGGATCGGTCAACTGATCCTTAACTGATCGGCATTACCCCGGTTGGAGTGGTTCAGGAGGGAAAACTTAACCAGCGCGGCGATGACGCCCGGAGCGATGAACGACCACCGTCTCTTCGTGATTGTCTTTGGTAACAATTTTACGCGTGTTTGACACTTTGTAATCCAGCCCCATGATGTGGCGTGCCTGACGGTTCGATTTCATGCTTACTCCTTAATCCAGTTCAATGTTTCAAGGACAAGCCCGGTAACAGTGCCGGGCGAAATTCAATCTCATCATTGCAGTTCGGTACAAAAAACATACCGGACAACCATCCTCGATCATTGCTATGTAAAGTGCAATAGGAAAAAGGCATTTCAGGATTGTCTTAATTCAGCCGGTTGTTCCAGCGTATTACCTGGCCGTTGCCGGAAATGGGCAATAATTGATTCACTCAGCACTTAATGGCTAAGGCGTCATAGACATTACTCATCCATTTGTCTCTGTTGCGTAGCATCACCTGCGAGCGAAAAGAGCGGGCCGAAGAGGCGAAACACGGGCATCGGGGGATTGTTGATACGCTGGCGCGTTGGGACCGACCTGCCACACAGGAAGCAACTTGTCAATACATTTCTAACGTTTATCGTGCCCGACTAGCCGTTTTAAGCCAGCGAGAACGCTAACAGAATGCCCCTTAATCAACGAACTGAATGCTTGCAATATTGCTAGGATCGCGAGATTGCATCATCTAATCGGTTTTTTCCTGGCATTCTGAGGGTAGTTTTTGTGTTAGCGACTTTGATTTACCGTAGCCGCCTGAATTGCACATTAGATCCCTCTCAGCTGACGTCACTTGTCGAGAGAGCAAATCTGCGAAATTCACAGTTGCAGGTTACGGGGATTCTACTGTTTGATGGCGATCATTTCTTACAGGTCCTTGAAGGGCCGCTGACCGCAGTGAATGTGGTCTATGAGCGCATAACCCGGGATACCCGCCACAGCCATATGGTTGAATTATTGCGTGATTATGCGCCGCACCGTCGGTTTGTTGATCGCGGCATGATGCTGTTTGATCTCTGCTCGATGACATCGTCCGCCGTACTGCGCACGATTCTGCGTTTTGGCACGCTGAAGTATCATCTGGCGAGCAATGATCGGGTTTACAAATTTATTCGCAATTTCATCGCCTCGCCGAAGAGCAATGCTGGGATACGCAACACAGAGCCGGAGCAGTGGTCTTTCACCATTAAAAGCCCACCGTTCGTTAATGTCAGCGCACCTGTTACTGAAGGCCAACCGTGCCAGTTCGCTTTCCAGCCGATCATTGAACCGCTGCGCGGCAATATCTCTTCGCTGGAAGCGCTGATCCGCGGACCGAACGGCGGCAGCCCGCAGGAGTATTTCGCCACAATTGCGCCCGACAAGCTGCATGAAGCGGATCTCGCCTCCAAAGGCTGGGCGCTGGCGATGGCCAGCCGCCTGGGAATTGGCAATCACAAAGTGGCCATCAATTTGTTACCGATGTCGCTGGTGAAAATTCCCGGCGCGGTGGACATTCTGCTCAATCATATAACCCGTAATCATCTTAACCCTGGGCAAATCATCGTTGAAGTGACCGAAGATGAAGTAATTTCAGGCTACGAAGAGTTCACCTGGGCCATTCGCCAGCTTCGCGCTGCCGGAATCGGCCTGGCGATTGATGACTTTGGTTCCGGTTTCGCCGGGTTGTCGCTGCTGGCAAAATTCCAGCCGGACAAACTCAAAATCGACCGCACCATCGTCACTGACATTCATCTTCACGGCCCGAAGCAGGCGATTGTGAAAGCCATTCTCGATTGCTGTGCTGAACTGCAAATCACTGTGGTGGCTGAAGGTGTTGAAAAAATCGAAGAGTGGTGCTGGCTGGAAGCAGTGGGTGTTCAACGTTTCCAGGGATTCCTGTTTGCCCGCCCGGTACTCAATGGCGTTTCTCCAATCAATTGGCCCCAACGCATCTCGCCATCGCTGACGAGCCGCAAAAAAAGGTTGAGTTATTAATAAGGGGCGGATGCCGGACGCGACGCGATTAACTGGTTTCAGGCCGACAAGTCTTTGATCAGATAGTGGCGCTGCATAGTTGGATATGGCGTAAAGGCAAAAGTTATTTTTGATCTGATGACAATTACTGACCGCCCTTAATCCTGGAAGCATATTGTTTATACCGCCAGGCTTTAAATGCGAGTTTGGCGGGCGTCAAATACCAGATAAAAGGTAATCCTACAATCAACGAAAAAGCCAGAGAAAGTGTATTATTTTTTGTCGATAAAACAGATGTAAAAATCAGGATGACGAAAGCAACAATAGTTATCCACTTAGCTACATTAAATCGTTTTGCTAAATCCTGAATCACTTCATCAAGAGTTCCCCCGAAATTTTCCACATTGCTTTTAATTTTCTGGAGATCAGAATGACTGAAGCCGGACTCCAGCAGTGTTTCTTCGCTCACTTTCATGGATTTTTATCCTTAAAATTCACCAGAACATCACAGGTAAGTTTACCCGAAATCAGGTGATAAATCGCCACTTACAAATCCAATTTGGATGTTGATTATTTTCTTTTTAAAACATTAAGTTATGTCGTTAGCGTGGTTTTTTACACGATTGGCCGTCAAACCCCGTGACGTGGGAGCAGCGGGTGATGGAAGGCAATCCGCGCTTTGAAGCCTCGCAACAGTTGCCCGATGTCCGGTACGCGGAGTTTGCCCGCTCGCTGGGCTTGCAGGGCATTTTCGTCGATACGCCGGAGGCGCTGAGCACGGCATGGCAACAGGCGTTACAGGCAGATTGCCCGGTACTGCTGGAGGTGAAAACCGACCCGGAAGTCGCGCCGTTACCACCGCATATCACGCTGAAACAGGCCAAAGCCTTTATGGCGTCGATGGTGAAGGGCGATCGTGGCACGGTGCAGGTGCTGAGTGATACAGCCAGCCAGTTGTTCCACAAAAAATCGTAAAAAAACCGGGCGCTGATGCCCGGTTTCGTCCTTCCTTCACGCGTTACAGTTTGCTCAGGAACGCCAGCAGATCTTCATTCAGCTGATCCTGATGGGTAACGGCAAAGCCGTGCGGGCCGTTGTCGTATACTTTCAGTTCCGCGCCTTTAATCAGTTGCGCCGACAGTTTACCAGTGGCTTCGAACGGTACAATCTGATCGTTGCTGCCGTGGATCACCAGTGTCGGGACATCCACTTTCGCCACATCCGGGCGGAAATCGGTTTCGGAGAAGGCAGTAACGCAGTCCAGCGTACCTTTCAGCGACGCCAGCAAGGCGATATTCAGCGTTTGCGTCAGTACACCCTCAGAAACTTTTTGTCCGGCATTCAGACCATAGAACGGGGTAGCAAAATCACTGATAAACTGCGCGCGATCTTTGAGCAAGCCATCTTTGATACCCTCGAAGACGCTCTTATCGACGCCTTCCGGATGATCGGCAGTTTTACCGAAAATCGGCGTAACGGCACCCAGCAGCACCAGCCCGGCCACGCGAGAGGTACCGTAGCGGCCGATGTAACGCGTCACATCGCCGCCGCCCATTGAAAAGCCCACCAGCGTGACTCCCTGCAAATCCAGTGCGGTAATCAGATCGTTAATATCGGAGGCAAAGGTGTCGTAGTCATAACCGTTCCACGGTTGATCGGAACGACCAAAACCGCGACGGTCAAAGGCGATAACGCGATAACCCCGCTCAGCGAGGAAATTAAGCTGGCTATCCCACATGTCTCCATCCAGCGGCCAGCCGTGGCTGAAAAGAACCGGCTTACCCGCGCCCCAGTCTTTGTAATAAATCTGAGTACCATCCTGCGTTTTGATTGTGCTCATCTGCTTACCTCATTGTTAAGTAGTGGATTAACATCGTTTATCGCCCGGCGGGCGCAACCAGATGCCGGACAACCGGCTGTTCATCGCCCTGATGAAAAGCCAGCACGCGCTCACGGATGCGTTGATCGTTCACCGTATGCCGCTCGTGCTGACGTAAATGCTCTATCCACGATCCCATCACCCAGGTTTCGACAAACACACCTGGCTGTACTGCATCTTCATACACCGCCCAGCCCATCGCGCCGGTACGGCGTCTGACGCGGCGCATATCCTGCATGGCAAGGGTAAATTCATGGGCGTCCTGCGGATCAATGCGGTATTCGCAACTCACCATCACCGGCCCACGCTCGTGGGGGATGGTGATATTCGCCGTGCCGCCTGCGGGATCGAGAATATCGAGATCCAGCGCAGCATCTTTTTCCAGCCGCCAGCGTAAGACGGTCGTCGCGCCCAGCACCATGCCGATCGTTGCCGCACAGAGTGACCATGCCACGCCGAACTCTGACGCCAGTTTCCCCCAGATCGCGCTGCCAACAGTCATCGAACCAAAGAACACCGTCAGGTAGACCGCCAGCGCACGCGCTTTAACCCAGCGGGCGGCGCTGCGCTGTGCGCCGACATTCAGCGTCGAGAGCACGGCAATCCAGGAAAAGCCGGTGAAAAATTCAAAGGCATTAAGCAGCCAGACATGGCGGATAAATGCCAGCGCCAGCATAGTGACGGCAAACAGCAGGCTCGCCGCCACCATCATCTGATCGGCATCCAGCCGTTTGCGCAATTTCGGCAGCAGTACCGCGCCGCAAATCGCCCCGACGCCAATACAGGCCAGCATAATGCCGTAACCGCCCGGGCCGAGGCCCAGTTCACGACGCGCCACCAGCGGCAGCATCGCCCAACCAGCGCTGCCAAACAGAAAGAACGCTACGGTGCGCGCCAGCACATTTTGCAGCACCGGTGCGGCATGGACATAACGCAGGCCGCCACGAATGGCCGTAAAAAAATGCTCCGGCGGCAGGCGCTGCACCGTGGCCTGCGGTTTCCAGCGCAGCAATACCACCGCCACACCGACCACCGACAGGGCATTAAGCAGGAACACCATCCATGGGCCGGCAAACGACAGGATCAACCCACCGAGCGCCGGGCCGATTGCGCGGCTGATATTGATGCCCAGTGAGTTGAGGGCTATCGCCGGGCTTAGCTCCTGCTTTTCGACCAGATCCGGCACAATCGCCTGAAAAGCGGGCGAGCTGAGTGCTGCACCAGTGCTGAGTAAAAAAGTCGCTGCCAGCAGCACTTCCGGCGTGACGTTGCCGGTAAAAGAGAGCAGGGTAAGCCCGGCAGCGGCACAGAACGTCCACATCTGAGAGAAGAGCAGGATCTTGCGTCGCTCGATAATATCGGCCAGCACGCCTGCGGGCAGGACAAACAGGAACATCGGCAGGCTGCTGGCGGCCTGCACCAGCGCCACCGCCAGCGGATCGGCGCTCAGCGAGAGCATCGTCCAGTTCACGCCGATATCGCTCATCCATGAGCCGATGTTGGAAACCACAGTCGCCATCCATAGCATGCGGAAAACGCGCTGATGCAACGGTTGCCACGCGGAAGCGGAGGGTTGAACAGGTGACACTGTCACCGCTGCTTTCAGTTCGTTTTGCCGGGTCATGCAGTCGCTCCGTTCGCCGTGCGTCGGATTCGCCAGCTTCCGGGGCCGGTCAGCAAAAGCGTAGTAAAGATGATCAGCAGCAGCCAGCCGAATTGCCCTTCGGCAATTGACCAGTCGGCATGCACCGCCAGCATCGCCACCAGAAGTACCCCGATGATTGGCAGACAGGCCAGCCGCGTCGCCACGCCCGCAATAATAAACAGCGGGCAGCAAACCTCGGCGAAAATCGCTGGCAGCAGGCTCATATAAGGCCCGAGACCAAACGGATCTTCGATACGTGTCAGCTCTTCACTGAAATGGAACACCTTCGGTAGCCCATGCACATACAGCAGTAACAGGCTGCCCATCAGGCGCAGGAAGAACAACCCCGCATCAATACGGGGCGCAAAGTCAGTTGACGTTTTCATGATGTCAGAACGCAAAGCAGCTACAGCCGAGCGCGCCCCAGAACGCGTTCTCATCCGAAACCGGCATGGCGTTGCCACGGGCGATATCGTGCTGATGAACGTGAACGCCGCACGGGCCGGAACAGTGATGAACACCCGCAGCCTGACCCACACGCGCTGCCTGCGGCGGTGCGCTACGATAATGACCGGCAACCTTGACCACTGGCGACCACTCCGGCACCACCGGAATAGCTGGTGGTGCCAGCGGGCCAAACTGACCTGCGGCATAGACGATATCGCCGCCTACCACCGTCAGTATCGACTCAATTCCTTTGATCTCCTCTTCCGGTACGCGGAAGTAGTCCTTACTCAGAATGGCGAGATCCGCCAGTTGACCGGCTTTGATCTGACCTTTTTTCCCCTGTTCGCTGGAGAACCAGGCGCTGCCCTGTGTCCACAACAGCAGGGCGGTATCACGATCAAGACGGGCGCTGTGATCGTACATCTGCATACCGCCGACAGTACGACCGGAAACCAGCCAGTAGAGCGCCGTCCATGGGTTGTAGCTCGCCACGCGGGTGGCGTCGGTGCCCAGACCAACCGGCAGGCCGTTTTCCAGCATTTTCGCCACAGGTGGCGTCTGTTTGGTGGCCTGCTGACCATAACGCTCAGCAAAATATTCGCCCTGGAACGCCATGCGGTGCTGTACGGCGATGCCGCCGCCGAGCGCTTTCACACGTTCGATATTGGCTTCGGTAATGGTTTCTGCGTGATCAAAGAACCAGTGCAGGCCGTTGAACGGGATCTCGCGGTTCACTTTTTCGAACACATCAAGCATGCGGCTGATGGATTCGTTATAAGTGGCGTGCAACCGGAACGGCCAGCGGTGCTCAACCAGGTGGCGCACCACACGCTCAAGTTCTTCTTCCATTCCCGGCGCCAGATCCGGACGCGGTTCAAGGAAGTCTTCAAAATCCGCCGCCGAGAAGACCAGCATTTCGCCCGCGCCGTTATGGCGGAAGAAATCACTGCCCTGGCCCGGCGTCAGCATGTCCATCCATTTTTCAAAATCTTCCAGTTCATGTCCGGGGCGTTGCGTAAACAGATTGTAGGCGATGCGGATCGTCATCTGCTTCTTCTCATGCAGTTCGGCGATCACCGCGTAATCTTCCGGGTAGTTCTGGAAACCGCCCCCCGCATCGATGGCGCTGGTCAATCCCAGGCGGTTCAGCTCGCGCATAAACTGGCGAGTGGAGTTGACTTGCTGCTCCAGAGGCAACTTTGGCCCTTTGGCCAGCGTAGCGTAGAGGATCATCGCATTCGGGCGGGCAATCAGCATGCCAGTCGGGTTGCCGTTGCTGTCGCGCTGGATCTCGCCGCCCGGCGGGTTCGGCGTATCGCGGGTATAGCCCACTACCTTCAGCGCCGCGCGGTTGAGCAGGGCGCGATCGTAGAGATGCAGAATAAAGACCGGGGTATCGGGCGCGGCATCGTTGATTTCATCCAGCGTCGGCATACGGCGCTCCGCAAACTGGAACTCCGTCCAGCCGCCGACCACGCGCACCCACTGCGGCGACGGCGTGCGTAATACCTGTTCTTTCAGCATGCGTAACGCATCGGCCAGCGACGGAACGCCTTCCCAGCGCAGTTCGAGGTTGTAGTTAAGCCCGCCACGGATCAGGTGCAGGTGCGAGTCGTTCAATCCCGGGATCGCCGTATGTCCGTGTAAATCGACAACCTGAGTGCGTTCGCCGCGGTATGCCATCACCTCGGCTTCACTTCCCACTTTAACGAATTTTCCGTCACGGATGGCGACCGCATCGGCGAGCGGGTTTTCCCGATCAACGGTATGAAACTGACCATTGCGCAATATCAGTTCTGCATGTGCGAGCAAATCCATACTTCCTCCAGTCTGGCGGCCCTGTTGAGCCGATAAGCATCTGGAGTGAATTATGTAAAGCGGCGGAGAAAAGACCAGTTGTACCAAAGTATAGGTATACGAAAGGATAGTTATACCATCAGATAATAGTCGGGCCGGGAGAGCGCAGCCTACCATGCAGCCACCGATAGCGAAGCCCTGTCGTTTGCTGTCTGAACGTAGCTCCAGCTCCTTTAACCTAATGGGTGTAAATATGACAACCTCAAAGCTTGAAGTCCTGACCCCGGCTAACTGTCAGTTAATCTTTATCGATCATCAGCCTCAGATGGCCTTTGGCGTACAGTCCATTGACCGCCAGGTTCTGAAAAACAACACTGTTGCGCTGGCGAAAGCCGCCAAAGTGTTCAACATCCCGACCATTATCACCACCGTTGAAACTGAGAGTTTCTCCGGTAATACCTACCCGGAATTGCTGGATGTATTCCCGGAGAAGGACATTCTGGAACGTACCTCTATGAACTCCTGGGACGATCAGAAAGTACGTGACGCGCTGGCTGCCAACGGCAAACGCAAAGTGGTGGTCTCCGGCCTGTGGACAGAAGTGTGCAACAACACCTTCTCCCTGTGCGCGATGCTGGAAGGTGATTATGAAATCTATATGGTGGCAGACGCCTCCGGCGGCACTTCAAAAGAAGCGCATGACTACGCAATGCAGCGCATGATCCAGGCAGGCGTGATCCCGGTGACCTGGCAGCAGGTGATGCTGGAGTGGCAGCGCGACTGGGCGCACCGTGAAACCTATGATGCGGTCATGTCGATTGTCAAAGAGCACTCCGGTGCCTACGGCATGGGCGTTGATTACGCCTACACCATGGTGCATAAAGCACCGTCCCGCGCCAAAGCGGGTCACCGTACTCTGGCGCCGGTTCCGGCACGCTAAGCCGCAAGCTGGCCGGTATACGCTGGTCAGCATTTTCTTTTTTGGCAGGAGTTTGCCATGAGTATCGGACTGATTTCCTTTGCCGCAGGCGTGCTGATTGGCGTGATGTATGCGCTGCTGAAGGTACGTTCTCCTGCGCCGCCAGCGATTGCGCTGGTCGGTCTGCTCGGCATGCTGGTGGGCGAAGGTGTGATCGCCACGCTACTGACCCACACAACGGCGGGGTAAGCCCATGAAAACCTGGATTGTTTCTCTCCTGGTCGGTCTTCTGGCTGGCGTTATTTATGCTTTACTGGGGGTTCACTCACCCGCACCGCCGGTCGTTGCACTACTCGGACTTTTCGGCATGCTGGTGGGGGAGCAAATCGTACCGGTAACCCGCCGTCTGCTGGCCCGCCAGCCGCTGACCATGGCGTGGTTTCGCCATGAGTGTGTACCGAAAATTAGCGGTGCGCCGCGGCCTGCCCCCCCAGACTCGCCGCCGCGCCAGGATACCTGAAGCCAGAGGAAATCGCATGACGCAAGCGCGGCGTATTGCCATTGTTGATGATGAACCTTCCGTGCGTAGCGGACTGAGTAATTTGTTGCAATCGGAGGGCTACGCCACGATAGCATTTCCCTCGGCGGAAGCGTTTCTCAACGACGGCCAGGCGCAGCCCGCGATTGCGCTGGTGATTGCGGATCTCAAACTGAAAGGCATGAGCGGTGCAATGATGTTTGAGAGATTGCAGCTTAGCCCGGCACCGCCACCGGTGATTTTTATCTCCGGCCACGACGACGAAAGCTGGCAACGGTATGCGGGCAAACCCGGTGCCGTTGCTTTTTTGCGCAAACCCATCGATATCGATATTCTCCTTGAATATGTTCAGCGCGTGCTGGCCAATAGCGAGGATAATTCATGAGCGACGCTTCACGCCTTCCATTGTGGCCGAAAACCGGGGAACACAACGCTGGACAGCCTTTTACTGTGCAGGATGACGCCATCTATACGCCACTGGCACAGGAAGGATGCATTGCCTGGATGAATGCCCATTACCCGTGGGGCAGCGACGCCTTTATTCTTGCCACCGCCGTCAGCGACGATGCCGAGCCGCGCGCCAGCCAATTGCTAAAAAATGAGCTGGCGCTACGCACACAACTGCAAAGTAGCTGGGCGGTCACGCCCGTCGCCAGCGCGCAATATCATGGCCGTTTTGCTCTGGTCTATCCGACATTTGCTTTTGAGCCGCTCACCCGGATGACCGCCAAGCCGATGGCCTCCATCGCTGACTGGCTTGAGTTAGCCTTACGTATCTGCACGCCGCTGCGCCAGATGCATCATCGCAATCTCATTCACGGCGATATCAAGCCGGGAAACATTTTTCTTAGCGAAGAGCGTTGCCGTCTGGGCGGGTTTGGCCTTACCTCCATCAGCAGTGAGGCGCGGGCGCAAAGCTGGCTGCCGCTTTCTGGCGGCACACTGGCGTATATGTCGCCGGAACATACCACCCGTACACATCATGCCATTGACAGCCGCAGCGATCTCTACAGTCTGGGCATTGTTCTGTATGAATTACTGACCGGCGTACTGCCGTTCGATCTGCCCGAAGGCGGACAGGCAGAGTGGACGCTGCATCATATTGCTTCTGAACCTGCCGCACCGCATAGCCTGCGGGAAGGGCTACCGCCGATGTTATCAACTATCCTGCTGAAGCTGCTGGCCAAATCGTCGGAGAAACGTTACCAGACCGTCGATGGCCTGATCGCCGATCTGCGCCGATGTCAGGCCACGCTGACGCCGGAGCAGGGCATTCTGGTGTTTACGCCCGGTTTACAGGATCGTTCCCCGTCGCTGCACTTTGCCAATACGTTGTATCGCGCGCATCCGCAGGCGGGTGAGTTGGTTGCTGCGCTGGAAGAGGTCAACCACAGCGGCAAACAGATGCTGGTCACCCTCAGCGGCCCTTCCGGGATGGGTAAATCTTCACTGATGGCCTCGGCGCTGAAACTGTTTCTGCAACGCCCGACGCTGATCGCGCTCGGCAAAGTGGAGCAGTACAGCTCGGTGCTGCCGCTTGGCGCACTGTCGGCGGCATTTCGCTCGCTGACGCTGCATTTGCTGGGGCTGCCCGCCGACGAGGTGGCGCGCTGGAAATCGCGGCTATCCGTCGCGCTTGCCGGGTATGAAGGGTTGGCGGTAAGCCTCGCACCGGAGCTGGGCCTGCTTCTGGAGAGTAAACCTGAGCCTTTCGTTGACAGTATCACGCTGGACTCCCGCGCCCGCTTTAATCATATGGTGTTGCGCCTGGTAAGTGTGTTTGCCTCGCCCGGCTGCCCGCTAGTGGTATTGATCGACAATCTGCACTGGATCGATGATGCCAGCCTGCAACTGCTGGAGTATCTGTTGCAGCACAGCCACACCTTGCCGCTGCTGATGGTGGTATCGCACCGCGATCTGCCGTCGCTCGGGGATGAGACGTTTACCGCCGCGCTCGCACGACTACGCAGCGCCGCCAGACAAACGACGACCTGCGAGCCGCAGCCGCTTTCCACCAAAGCCGTGGCGCGCTGGCTGGCGATCGTTTTTCAGACCCGGCCGACATCGACCGTTGATCTGGCAAAACTGATCCATGAAAAAACCGGCGGTAATCCGCTATTTGCCCATGAATTTTTTAAACGCATTGCTGAAGACGGGCTGGTGAGTCATAACAGCTATCAGGGACGCTGGCACTACGATCTGGCAGCGATTCGCGCTCGTTGCTACAGCGAAAACGTGGTTAATCTGGTGCTGCGACAACTGGAACAGATGCCGGATGAAACCCGTACGCTGCTTGCTCATCTGGCCTGCCTCGGCAGCGTGGGCAGAATATCGCTGGCAAGCCGCGTACTGGAGATGCAGCCTGGCGAGATACGCTTGCACCTGCATCCGGCGGTGTCCGTGCAGTTAATTACCCTCAACGCCGACGAATACGCCTTTACCCATGAGCGCATTCAGCAGACGGCAAGCGCCTCGCTACCTTCGTCTGTGTGCCGTCAGTTACATCTGCGGGCCGCCACCTTGCTGGCCGATGAAGCGCGCCAAACTACCGGTAACGAGATCCTGTTTCGTACTATTCACCATGTCACGGCGGCGATCGACAGTATCCAGCCTGCGCCACAGCGGCAGAGGTTCAGCGAACTTTGCGCCCTTGCCGCCCGGCAGGCCAAACGCAGCGGAGATTATGCTTCCGCGCTGGGCTATTTACAGACCGCGCGCACGCTCAGCGCTGACAGTGGCGATCTCTTCGCGCTCGATTTACAGCGGGCAGAGTGCGAACTTCTGCTGGGCCATCTCGATACCGCGCGCACGTTGTGCGAAACGCTGCTGGCCTCGCCGGGCGGGCTGGTGGAAAAAGGCCATGCCGCCAGCGTACTGGCGGAAGTGCATATCCGCCGCTCCAGCTATTCACGGGCGCTTGACACCACGCTGGGCTGGCTCTCCGTGTTCGGTATTCACGTGAGTCGCCAGCCGGACGATGCCGAGTGCGACGAAGCCTGGCAGGAGATTTCATCCCTTATCGGTGCGCAGCCCGCCAGCACGTTTATGGCGTTGCCGAGCATGAACCACCGCGAAACGGATGTGCTGATGAATCTGCTGGGAAGCGCCAGTCTGTACGCCAGTTTTAACTGCTCGCGCCTGCATTTCCTGCTGCTCTGCCGGACACTGCAACTGACGCTGGAGAGGGGACTGACGGGCGCATCCACCACTGCGCTGGCGTGGTTTGGTGTGATGATCGGCGAGCGTTATGGCGAGTATGAGCAGGGCTTTCGCTACGGCACGCTGGCGCAGGAACTGGTCACGCGCCACTGTTTTCATGATTACGCTGCCAAAACACTGGTGGCGCTGGGGCGCAGCAGTGTCTGGATCCAGCCGTTGTCGCATACTGTCCAGTGCGCCAGAAACTGTTTCACCGCTGCGGTTGCGCATGGCGATCTCACCATTGCCTGTTTCGCCTCCTTCCGTGAGGTCACCAACAGCCTGGCCTGCGGCGATCAGCTTGATGTGGTACTGAGTTATATTGAACGCGGGTTGGCATTCGTGCGCGAGACGCGTTTTTCGGATATGGATACCACTCTTCTGTTACAACGTCACTTTGTTGAGTACCTGAGAACACCCCAACAGGTGTTTAGCGGTAAAGCGGTGCTGCCGGAATCACTGCTACCGGCAACGCCGCCGCCAACCATGCTGTTCTGGTTCTGGCTTTATCGCGGAATGGCGCACTTCTTTGCCGGTGAATATGCGCAGGCGGAAAGCAGCCTGCTGGAAGCTGGACGCTTCGCATGGTCAGCGCCCGGACACGTCAATCTGCTCGATTACCATCTCTACAGCGCACTGTCGCTGTCGATGCAACTGACGCCGGATACCTTTTCCGCCGCGCAGCGTCAACGGCTTAATCAGCACTACAACCAGATCGCGCGCTGGGCGAGACTCAATCCATCGACCTTCAGCGATAAAGAGGCGCTGCTGTACGCTGAGATCGTCCGGCTCGACGGCATGAACAGTCTCGCCATTGGCCAGTACGAGAAGGCCATTATGTTGTCGCGCGAAGCGGGTTTTAACCCGAGTAACGCGCTGGCGTACGAACTGGCCGGGCAATTTGCCCGCACCTGTGGTTATCCAACAATTGCCGATGCCTGGTTTCGCGGGGCGATGACCGCCTGGGGTCGCATCGGGGCGCACGGCAAAGTACGCCAGCTCGAACAGATACACCCGCATCTTGTCGCGAAGGCGGCCAACACGCCGTATGACACCATTGCTTTTGCGCAAAATGATGAAATTCGTGATCTGCAAAGCATCATCAAAGCCTCACGCGCACTCTCTGAAGAGATCAATCTTGAACGACTGATTCAGATCCTGATGACCATGCTGTTGGAGCGGGCAAGTGCACAGCGCGGCCTGTTAATCCGCATGCTGGATGATAATATCCCGCTGATTGAAGCCAGCGCACACACCAGCAGCGAAGGGGTGCGCGTACAGGTGCTGAACGAAACACCGCTGGCGACGGATTTACCGCTATCGGTTCTGGCGGCGGTGATCCGTACCGGGCAGGAGATCCGCACCGGCAGGCCGGAAGAGTACAGCCCGTTCAGCCAGGATCCCTATCTGTTGACCTCCGGCGCGGCCGTAATGTGTGTGCCGATGTTTAAACAGTCGCGACTGGTGGGGGCGCTCTATCTGGAGAATCGCCTGATGCCGGACGTGTTTACCGCCGGGCACTCCCGCGTGGTGAACCTGCTTGGCGCGCATGCAGCGGTTTCGCTGGAAACTGCGCGTCTGTACGCTGAACTGCTGGCGGAGAATATTCAGCGCCGACGGGTGGAAAAAGAGCTGCGCGCCAGCCAGACCTCGCTGATGCTCGGCGAGCAAATCAGCCACACCGGAACCTGGCGCTGGGAGCTGGAACAGGATCTGATGCATATGTCGGATGAATATGCACGCATTCTGGGGCTACCGGAGAAACGCAAGCTGATATCGATGGCCGAGTTTCTCACGTACGTACATCCTGATGACCATGCACATATCAGCGCGCTGGTGACTCGCAGCGTCGCGCAGGGGTTAACCATGCAGGCGGAGTTCCGTATTATCCGTACCGACGGCGAGGTACGTTATATTCTCGGTATCGGCGATCCGGTAGCAGCCAGCGGTGAAACGGTGCATGAATATTTTGGCACCATCACAGATATCACCACCCAACGGCAAAATGAAGATGCGGTACGCGTGGCTCAGGCCGAACTGGCGCGTGTTTCGCGCGCAACCACTGTCGGACAACTGACCTCGTCGATTGCCCATGAGATTAACCAGCCGCTGATGTCGATTGTCGCCAACGCAGGTGCCAGTCTACGCTGGCTTAACCGCGATCCACTGCCGATTGAAAATGCCCGTAGCGGGCTGGAGGAAATTATTCGTGAAGGACAGCGCGCAGGCGAGGTGATCCGCAGCTTGCAATCCCTGACGCGCCGCCAGCCGCCCGTGTTTGAACGCCTCGATCTGCACGCGCTGCTGCACCATATTGTGACACTGTCACGCAACGAACTTGAGCGGCAACATATTGCTGTCGATTACCGGTTGCAGGCCGCAAACAGCCTGTTTTGCGGCGACAGCGTACAGATCCAGCAGGTGTTGCTGAATCTGGTAATGAATGCCATCGAAGCGATGGCCGAGGTGGATTCGCGCCCGCGGGTGCTGACGCTCAACACGCAGAATCCGCAGCCGGGTGAACTGCTGTGCGCCATTACCGATACTGGCAGCGGAATGGATACCGAGGTACAAGCACGGCTGTTTGAATCGTTCTACACCACCAAAGCGCAGGGAATGGGGATGGGGCTGACCATCAGTCATACCATTATTGAAAGGCACCAGGGAAAACTGACGGCGCAGCCAGGAACGCCGTTTGGCAGTCTGTTCTCCTTTACCTTGCCCGCCTGCGATTAACGGCTGCGGGATTTGGCGATTTGCAAGCTACCGGCGGCATGAACCAGATCCGCCAGCGAGCGGGCCTGCATTTTGTCCATTACCCGCCGACGATGCACTTTTACAGTGATTTCACTGACGCCCAGCTCTGCGGCTATCTGCTTATTCAGCAAGCCGCTGATCGCCAGTTCAAACACTTCCTGTTCGCGTGGCGTTAAAGAGAGATGGCGCTGTTTGAGGGCAAAGTTCGCCTGTTGCTGTTCAAACTCCTGCTCGGCGCCTTTCAGGGCATCCGCCACCGCAGCCAGCAACTGCTCCGGCTCCACCGGTTTGGTGAGAAACTCACGGGCGCCGGCTTTCATTGCCTGAACGGTTAGCGGAATAGTGCCAAATCCCGTCAGAAAGATAATTGGCAACTCGCGTCCGCGATCTTTTAACGCGCTGGCAACATCAAAACCATTCACCCCTGGCATGTTTAAATCAAGGATCAAACAGGCCGGAACGCCGACCAGGGGATGTGAGAGAAATGACTCCGCGGACGCGAAGTCGATAGCGCGGTAACCTTCGGATGCCAACAGCCGGACAAGTGCTTTTCTGACGGCATTATCATCATCGACAACATAAACGACAGGTTCCATCATTTTTCAGCCTCATAGGGCGACGCGCCTGAAAATACACGTCTTTCGCTTTGCAGGCTGATACTGATAACATAGTTTTTAACTGGATGAAATGACGAGGATTTCCTTACAAACAGTGTAATTATTATTCAGGTAAACAGCGATTTTTCGCTACGGTTGACAGCATCGTTTCTCATCGAGACTTTCGAATGAAATTTGTGATAACGCATTGAATGTTGCGCATCGTTTAACCAAATGTTGCGCAAATAGTGTTAATGTCAACCAAAACAATCCTCTCCTGCTTAACCATCTTAACGCAAAAATCAGATTAATCTTACTTCCACACCTCGACATCAGTGCAGCGCAAAACATAGCTAACTAGATAGCCTTAATACCGGCCACACGGGCTGGCTGGCTCAGCGCACGGCCTGATTCGGCAATTGACGCAGGCGGCTCAGACTGAAGGCGATTGCCAGCAACGTCGCTATCATTGCCAGCCATAATCCCAGCCGTATTGCCAACGCTTCCTGCACAATTGCGCCTGTTGGTGCGCAGAGTGCCAGCATTACCCCCACCAATGCCGCGCCAAGGCACTGTCCAAAGGTGCGCACAATGGCTAACACGCCGGAAGCATAGCCGCTGTGCTCACGTGAGGCGCTGGCGAGCATCTCCCGGTTGTTCGGGCTTTGAAAACAGCCGAAGCCCATTCCGCAGATCAGCCCGCGCAGACTGATATCCCATGCTGCCGCATTTTGCGGTAGCAGCGCCAACAGCAGCAAGCCAATCGCGAACAGCAGTAACCCGGCAGTGGCAATCTTTGCGGGCGCATAGCGATCTGCCAGCCGCCCGGCATGTGGCGCCACCAGAATGATACCGACAGGCCAGGCGGTAAAAAGTAAGGCGGAGGTAAAGGCGCTGTAGCCATAAACATTCTGAAAGAGAAACGGCAGTGCGACAAAGGTCACGCCCTGGCTGATAAAAGAAGCCAGCGAGGTGAGAGCCGCAAGGGAGAAGCGGGGCGACGCGAAGAGCCCCAGCGGCAGCAACGGTTGTGGCGCACGCCGTTGACGCCGTACAAACGCCAGCCCGCTTGCCACCGCGACCACAGCACAAGCCGTGCTCGTGTAGGATATAGCAGTCGACGCCATGATTGCTGCTCCCAGCATTAACGCCGAGAACAGCGCGCCCTGCACATCAAACGGCCCGCTGACGCTGACTGTTTTTCCCGGAATGACGCGCAAGGCAAATACCAGTGCGATAGCGCCCAGCGGAATATTGATAGCAAACAGCCATTGCCAGCCCAGCGCGCTTAGCAGAGCGCCGCCAATGACCGGTGCAATCGCCGTGCTGGTGGCGATCAGCAAGGCATTGATGCCGAGAATGCGCCCCAGCAGACGCGTGGGAAAAATTGAGCGCAGGATCGCCGGTGCAATACTGAGCGTGGCCGCACCGCCAATCCCTTGCAGTACGCGCATTATCACCAGTGCCGACAGTGATGAGGATAATGCGCACCCCAGCGATGCCAGCGTAAACAGCAGTAACCCACTGGCAAACAACGTGCGAAACCCCATACGGGCAGCCAACGCAGCAAAAATAGCCAGCGTCATGGCGGCCGAAAGCAAATAGCCATTCGCCACCCAGACAGCCTCCCCGGCGGAGACATGCAGCACACGGGCGATTTGCGGCAGGGCGATATTCACCATCGCGCCATCAAAAACGGCCATCGTAGTGCTGGTCATCAGAGCAATCAGCGCCAGCGCGCGTTGTCTACCCGCTAACCCTTCGTCACCCGGTCGGTCTGTAAACAATTCCATCATTACCTCAGTATAAGTTGTGCTTGCATTTACTCTACTTTCGCGGGATATATGGCGGAAGACGCAGCAGTTGCAATGATATAGTGCAGCAAACGCCACATCTTATTAATATTTATAGGAATCAATATATTATGACGGAACCGGATCTGAATCTGTTGTTTGCGCTGGATAGTCTGCTGGCCGAAAGAAGCGTTGCTGCCGCTGCACGAAGGCTGGGGCTGAGTGCATCGGCGATGAGCCGCACGCTGAGCCGCCTGCGGCAAACCACTGGCGATCCGCTGCTGGTACGGGCAGGGCGTACGATGGTGCTGACGCCTTATGCCGAAGCCATTCGCGAACGCACACAGAACGCCGTTTTCGAGGCGCGGGCGGTATTGCGCCCGGCAACGCCGGTACTGGACATTGCCAGCCTGCGACAAATGTTTACGCTGCGTGCCAACGACGGTTTTGTTGAAGCCTTTGGCCCGGTGCTGATTGCACAAGCCGCTGCCATTGCGCCTGGCGTAACGCTGCGCTTTACGCCGAAAGTAGAGAAGAACGATAAACCGCTGCGCGAGGGGCGAGTCGATCTGGAGATTGGCGTGCCGGGGGAAATGGGGCCGGAAATCCGCGTACAGGCGTTGTTTCGCGATCGTTTCGTCGGCGTCGTCAGAAGCGGCCATCCGCTGGCGCAACAGCAGGAAGTGAGCACTGAACAGTATGTCTCGTTTGCGCACGTTGTCACCTCACGGCGCGGACTGCTGAGCGGGCCGGTGGATGAAGCGCTGGCCGATGCCGGGCTGAGTCGTAACATCGCCGCCGTGGTGCCGGGCTTTTCGGCTGCGCTGGCGGTAGCGCGCACCACTGATTTGATTGCACTTGTTCCGGCCTCATTCCTGATGAATAAGGCAACAAACGAGGGGCTATGCGTATTTGAACTGCCAGTCAGAACCCGCAGCATCACCGTTTCGCAGCTTTGGCATCCGCGTTCGGAAGTTGACCCGGCGCACCGCTGGCTGCGGCAGTTTGTGCTGAGCGTTTGCCGCACCTTAAGGCCTGACTGAATTCCGTTCTCCCGATGGCTTGCGGTTTTTGTCATGCTGAAGACACAGCCGACGACTACAATTATAACCGGAAACTGCCTGTTCAAGGGGAGGGTATATGATGCGGCTGGCGTCTTACAATGTGGAAAACTTATTCGACCGCGCGAAGGCCATGAACCTGGCCGACTGGGATGAAGGCAAACCGATTCTGGAAAAGTTTGCCGCCTTGAATGCGTTACTCGGCGAATTAACCTATACCACCGAAATGAAACAAAAAATGGTGGTTTTGCTTAACGAGTTGGGGCTGAAAAAATCTGATACTGGCCCGTTTGTGATCCTGCGTCGTAACCGTGGCAAACTGCTGACGCGGCCCACCGATGGCTCGGAGATCAGGATTATCGCCGAAGGACGGGCCGACTGGGTTGGCTCGCTGGAGTTACGCGCCGCGCCGGTGGATGAAACGGCCATGTTGTTGACCGCGCAGGTGATGATTGATTTGCAGGCCGATGTTCTCGCTGTTGTCGAGGCGGAAAGCCGACCCGCTTTGCTGGCGTTTAACCGAGAAATTATTCCCGCCCGTAATGGCAAGCCGTTTGAGCATGTGATGGTGATTGATGGTAACGACGAACGCGGTATCGATGTTGGTTTGATGACCGCCAGCACGTTCCCGATTGAGACCATCCGTAGCCATGTTGATGATAAAGATGCCGACGGCGCGCTGATTTTCTCCCGCGATTGCCCGGAGTTTGCCATCCCGATAAAGGATGGCAGAACGCTGCATGTGTTAGTGAATCACCTGAAAAGTAAAGGCTATGGCTCGCAAAACAGTTCGGATTCCCGCCGCCGGGAGCAGGCCGAACGGGTGAAAGCGATTTACCAGCAACGCATCAAAGAGGGCGAAACGCTGATTGCTGTTGTCGGGGATTTCAACGACACACCAGACAGCCAGCCACTTGCACCACTGCTAAAAGATACCGATCTGCGCGATATTTTCACTCATGCAAAGTTTGATAATGGCGGTTATCCGGGCACCTGGGGAAGCTGTACCGAAAATAATAAAATCGACTACATTCTGTTGTCACCGGCGTTATGGGAAACGGTAAAACAGGGCGGCGTGTACCGTAAAGGGATGTGGCCCGGCGTGCGTCCGGCGAAATGGGAAACCTACGCCGAACTAAAAAAACCGGTCAATGCTGGCTCGGATCATGCCGCCGTGTGGGTCGAACTGGATCTGTAGCAGGATGCGCCGAAGCAGATAAAGGGTTGGGGAAGGGCGAAGCTAAACACCGCGAGGATCATACTGGCAATCAGCGACAGGCCCATCATATGCCATCCCGCAGGAACACCCAGCCGATCCTTTAATTTTTCCAGCCGTTCCGGATCGTTATTTTTTATTTTCTCTGCCACTACAGCACTTAACGTAAGGCTTCTTTTTATATATTTCATCATCTATCAATTACTTCCTGTACAGCAAAATGACTGTATCAGACCAATAATGTACTGCACAGAGTTTTTCATATTGCCAGGATGTTACGGCCACAGAACGCCAGAATTCAATTCATTACCTTGCTTACTGGTGCGCATAATGTACGGTGCATAAAAAAGGTGTTATAACAATCCTGCAAAATGGTTGCATTGCCAATGCATAAAGTTAATTTAATCAGGAAATTAGAGTATGGATACAGTTGAAGAGCTTAATAACACTTATTTTTATGCCGGACGTTCAAATCTGACTGCTAGTCAGTTGCTGTTTATGATTTTCTGCGAAAACACTGCCAATCAGTTGGGTGTTCAGGATTTTGGGGCGATAGTGTCTATTGTGGCTGGATTGAATGTTTTGCCTACGCGGACAAAACCGCGTGGTGCTATTGAGGGTACTTCGTTAGCTTCCCGTGGTTCTCGTAAAGTATTTGGTACTGCTAAATTTCCTTGGGGAATACAGTTGCCATCTGTGATAGGTGGATACCCGCCATCAACGTTAAAAATTAAAATGGTTGCGAAAATTAGCGCGTTTACCGGTCGTGCTATACCTGTTGTCGGATGGATTATTCTGGCCTCTGACGTGTCGCAGATTGCATATTGTACGGTCAGGGATTACAACCGTATTGCCAGAGGAAGCGATAAAATATGGTAAGTGATACTCTTGAACAGCGGATTTATGAACTGGTAAGAAGCCATGATGGAATTTATCTCTTTAAGAAAAAAGAACTGACACCGTCAACAGATTTGGATTCAGATCTACGGCTGGAAGATGATGAAGCACTGGCATTGATGGATGATTTTTTTACGACATTTAATGTAGATAGAGGGAATTTCTCGATCACAACATACTATCCGCCAGAACCACCGCTAAAGCATTTGCTTAATCCGTTTCGCAAAAACGATATTCCTCAGGTGCCGGATTTCACGATAGGTATGCTCATTGAGTCTGCCAGGGCTGGTCGCTGGTTATATGGCTGATTCACGCCGGAGGGCTGCTTTTCGCTCTCCGTGCCATTCATTGGTGCGCATAATACATGCTGGAAGTTGTTGTCAGAGAAAAAGATTGGACAGTTAGTCACTTTTTATACAAATGATCAGGTTGATTATGATTGAGCTTATTTGTG
>NZ_FMBC01000104.1 GCF_900094795.1 Kosakonia oryziphila | reverse complement strand
CACCTGGAGGCAGGGCATAAAAAATTGCCACTGGTGATACCGGTGCTGTTCTATACGGGTAAACGCAGCCCGTATCCGTACTCCACCCGGTGGATGGATGAGTTTGACGATCCGGAGCTGGCAGGCAAACTCTACAGCGGCGCTTTCCCGCTGGTAGACGTTACGGTTATTCCGGATGATGAAATCGCTGGCCATCGCAGTATGGCCGCACTGACTTTACTGCAAAAGCATATTCACCAGCGGGACCTGGCAGAACTGGTTGACCGGCTGGCGCCCATCCTGCTGGCCGGATATCTGTCTTCATCACAGGTAATATCGCTGGTACACTATATAGTGCAGGCAGGCGAAACATCGGACGCCGAAGCCTTTGTACGCGAACTGGCACAGCGTGTGCCGCAACACGGAGACGCACTTATGACCATCGCACAACAGCTTGAACAGAAGGGCATCGAGAAGGGGATTCAACTCGGTGAACAACGCGGCATTGAAAAAGGCGAGCGCGAAGCCACCCTTAAAATTGCACGAACCATGCTCCAGAACGGCATTGACCGCAATACTGTCATGAAAATGACCGGTCTGACCGAAGATGACCTGGCGCAGATCCGCCACTAATCACCCTTTCCTGGCACTCCCTGTCCGGCCATCAGCGAATACTGGTGGGGCAGGGAGGCACCAGACTCAGGCTCTGCCTGCCAGCCACAGCGATTAAACAGCTTCATTACCCCCTCTACGTTCCCCGTCAGACGCGCTGTCAGCGGATTTATTTGTCGGCCGCTGTCGTCAAAAGCGACATCGAGGTTGGCCCGTGAGAGATAAATGCCGTTCACGCCCGCACTGAGCGCCACAGCATTCCGGCCGGACCATTCCCGATCGCTCAGCAGGCGGTAATTCCAGCTCATGTCTTTCGCGGTTTCCAGGGCATACGTCAGCCGGAACAGGTCGTTTTGCTCAGACAATTCGCCGGTGCAGGAGCGCCAGAGATAATTCAGCTTGCTGGCCAGCTTCGCGCTGACGCCCAGCTGGCGTCCCTGTTTCAGAAGCCACTCGATATCGGGCGTCACATCACGAGAAAAACGCCGTTGCTTCAGCGCAGTCGCCAGCCAGCGGGTGAGAAAGAGGTTTTCCTGTGCCGGTGACAGCACATCGCCGTTCTGCCTGGCCAGCGCAAGCGCCACCAGGGCACACCTGTTACCAACGGTGCGAAAGTGATCCATATCCGACGCCTGAAATCAGATCCAGGGGTTAATCTGCTCTCCTGATTCGGGAGAGCTTATGGTCACTTTTGAGACAGTTATGGAAATTAAAATCCTGCATAAGCAGGGTATGAGCAGTCGGGCTATAGCCAGGGAACTGGGTATCTCCCGTAACACCGTAAAGCGTTATCTGCGTGCGCAGTCTGAGCCGCCAAAATATACGCCGCGTCCCGCAGCCGCTTCACTCCTGGATGAATACCGGGACTATATTCGGCAACGCATCGCCGATGCCCATCCTTATAAAATTCCTGCAACGGTCATCGCCCGCGAGATCGTGGAGCAGGGTTATCGTGGTGGCATGACCATCCTGAGAGAGTTCATACGCTCACTTGCCATCCCTCAGGAGCAGGAGCCTGTCGTTCGCTTCGAAACCGAGCCCGGACGGCAAATGCAGGTTGACTGGGGCGCCATGCGTAACAGCAAATCCCCCCTTCACGTGTTCGTTGCCGTTCTGGGGTACAGCCGAATGCTGTATATCGAGTTCACTGATAATATGCGCTATGACACGCTGGAATCCTGCCACCGCAATGCGTTCAGCTTCTTCGGCGGTGTGCCACGGGAAGTGCTGTACGACAATATGAAAACTGTAGTGCTGCAGCGTGATGCTTACCAGACCGGCCAGCACCGGTTCCATCCATCCCTGTGGCAGTTCGGCAAAGAGATGGGCTTCTCTCCACGACTGTGTCGCCCCTTCAGGGCACAGACTAAAGGCAAGGTGGAGCGGATGGTGCAGTACACCCGCAACAGCTTCTACATCCCGCTAATGACGCGCCTGCGCCCGATGGGGATCACCGTTGACGTTGAAACAGCCAACCGCTACGGCCTGCGCTGGTTGCACGATGTTGCCAACCAGAGGAAGCATGAAACTATCCAGACCCGCCCCTGCGATCGCTGGATCGAAGAACAGCAGTCCATGCTGGCTCTGCCGCCGGAGAAAAAACAGTATGACGTGCAGGTAGACGAAAGCCTGGTGACCTTCGACAGGCAGCCACTGCATCATCCGCTGTCTATCTATGACACGTTCAGCAGAGGAGTCGCATGATGGTCGAGCTGCAACATCAACGGCTGATGGTACTTGCTGAACAGTTGCAACTGGACAGTCTTATCAGCGCCGCACCCGCTCTGTCACAACAGGCAGTGGATCAGGAATGGAGCTATATGGACTTCCTGGAGCATCTGCTTCATGAGGAAAAACTGGCCCGACATCAGCGTAAACAGGCGATGTATACCCGGATGGCGGCCTTCCCGGCAGTGAAAACGTTCGAAGAATACGACTTCACCTTCGCCACCGGTGCGCCGCAGAAGCAGATCCAGTCGCTGCGTTCACTGAGCTTCATAGAGCGCAACGAAAACATTGTACTGCTGGGGCCGTCCGGTGTGGGTAAAACCCATCTGGCTATAGCGATGGGCTACGAAGCGGTAAGGGCGGGCATCAAGGTTCGCTTCACTACTGCGGCAGATCTGTTACTTCAGTTGTCCACAGCGCAACGCCAGGGCCGTTATAAAACAACGCTTCACCGTGGCGTTATGGCGCCGAAGCTACTCATCATCGATGAAATAGGCTATCTGCCGTTCAGTCAGGAAGAGGCAAAGCTGTTCTTCCAGGTCATCGCCAAACGTTACGAAAAAAGCGCGATGATCCTGACATCCAACCTGCCGTTCGGGCAGTGGGACCAGACGTTCGCCGGTGATGCAGCCCTGACATCGGCGATGCTGGACCGGATCTTACACCACTCACATGTAGTTCAAATAAAAGGAGAGAGCTATCGACTGAAACAGAAACGCAAGGCCGGGGTTATCGCTGAGGCTAATCCTGAGTAAAACGGTGGATCAATATTAGACCGTCGGTGGAGATGTAAGTGGATCACTTTTTACCCGTCGTTGACAGATCTGGAGGATGCAATAAATCTGAGCGTGAAGCCCCTGACGACTACAGGCCAGTGCCAGCTCAGATTCATCCAGAGCTAGATATTCCAGTCGCT
>NZ_FMBC01000125.1 GCF_900094795.1 Kosakonia oryziphila | reverse complement strand
TTTTGGTGGAACACTAAGTAGATCACAACCTTCTATGCCTGTCTTTATTTATGGGGAGTGGACACAATATTTCGACTGTTTTATTCATGAATATTCTTTCGATGTTGGTTTTACCGCACAAAGCAGATTGTTCGACTTTATCACGTTACATCCGCTGACAATATGGTCGCCAGTTGATTGCGCCAGCATTCAGATTATGATTGTGGATTCTGAAATTACTGGATTATTCCGCAGGATGTCGGCGGAAATGTGGCTCCGAACAAAATTATCTTCACTACCCCACAAACCGAATATATCGCATCTTAAAGGGAGCAACGATATAACATGTGCATCACTGGAAATTATTTTTAATCAGAGGTCAGTGCCGATGTTGCCGTAATTATTGCGACATTATTGATAATGAACTGGCTGTCCAGGCAGGTGGCGGATAGGAGGGATTAATATGCGAAAATCTGTAAACATCTTGTCGCCCGTCAGGATACCCTGAAGGATTATGTCAGTCTTATTCAACATCCGGAACGTGGATTGATATAGCGGGCTATTGATTAAAACAGGTGCGTCACTCTGGTGGCGCATTTTTTTTGATGCCGACATAGATCGCCTGAATTTCTTTTGCATATTGCTGGCGTTTTTTCTCCTGTGATTCCGTTTCACGAAATCCTGCATTATAAGCCCCTACAGCCCGCCATGAGTATCCCCAGCGTTTAAAAGCAATGGCAAGGTAGTAAGCCCCTGTATAAATATTAAGGCAACTGTCAGTATAAAGTTGGCGCGGAGTGATCCCGAACTGTGCCAGATGCGAAAAATTTTGTGAGTGTATTTGCATCTTACCGACAGCATATTCACTCTGTGAAACAACGTTGAGCGCATTATCACGCCAGGATGACTCACGGAACGAAATCGCCCGCAACAGATTCGGTTCAATCCGATAATCTCTGCCTGCCATTTCAAAACAGTCCTGCGCATTAACAGAAAATGTTATCGCCAGTAGTCCTGTAATCAGGGTTTTCCTCATGTCCGCTATTCCTCACTCGATTATCTTTGGCCAGAGTGCCATTTTTCATAAAAAACGGCAATGCCCGGAAATATCGAATCCTGCCCGGGCACTATATGTAAGTATCCCGCATAATCGTGCCATTCATATTTAGAGAGCATCCGGCATAATCAATCTTCCAACGAAGGAGATCGCTATGCGTAAAGCCCGTT
>NZ_FMBC01000064.1 GCF_900094795.1 Kosakonia oryziphila | reverse complement strand
ACTAGCAGATGAACATGATCTAACTGAACATTCAGCTCCACTACTTCTATTCCGAGCTGTTCACTTGAAATCCTTATCTGTTTGTAAACTTCTTTGCCAACATTGTTCCGTAGGATGCGAAATCGGCATTTGGGTGTCCAGACTATATGATATTGACAACACCAAAGCACATGAGATGCTTTTGTGAACCTACTCATGGTTAAATCCTTATCAGTTATGGGGATAACGGATTCGGATTTTCCCATGGGTAGCATTACTGGCAGAGCCAACTTTTTGCTGACCACCTCCACAGGAGGTGGCATTCAGATGAGCGTAAAAAATAGCCCCTTTGTTAAGGGGCTATTTTATTAGGAAGTATTTGCTCAGTTAGCAAGAATGGAGTCGATGCCCCTGATAAGGTCAGGAAAATAACTTTGATCGATGAGAGTACCACCTTCAACCGTCCAGCGAGTCAGCATATTTGGCGTGATTTTGAAGTTAAAACCAATAACATCAGCATCTGCTGCATGACGGATATCACACTGAAAAGTATTAGTTCGGGGAGCATAAACTATTGGTGGCACCGCCTGATTTGCAGCCAGCGACTGATAGAAGTGACGCAGCTTATCCCTGAATTCCTCCAGGTCGAAGAGGCTGAACTCACATTCACACTCCAAACTTATGCCTGATCCTGCTACTTCCAGCCAGCACATGATCAAATCCTGACGCCTATCCTCTGGCTCTTCGATCCTTTCGATAAAGGAAAATCGGAATAACGCATCATCGTTTTTTATCTCAAACATAACCGTTGCTCTCTAATTCTTAATCGTAGTGAAAGTGCATAATTGTCCAGTCTTTTTCTCTAACGAGAACGTGAAGGCGATATCGTTCACGAACATATTTCACTTGGCCACCAACGGTACGTTTAACCAACCGATACATATCAGTTCTATATATAAATTGCCCAGCAATATTTTGCGGATCAGGACTTCTCGTACCATATCGAATAGCTTTTTCCATAATCTGTAATGGTACATAGCGACCAGGATCACCCATACGCGTAGCAACTGTTTTTGTTATTTTCAGGTTTCGCGCAGACAGACCAATTTTTAATCTACCACGCAGAAAGTTTATTGTTGTCTCACTTAGTTTCGCTGTAATGGTTGCGCGGCTGCTGGCCTCAAAAAGCGCGCGGCCTGTTCGCAATATTCGAAATAAACCAAATGCAATAAGCGCAATATCCGTGGGATCTATAAGCGGGCTTTCAAGAGGTGCCTCTTCCATGCGTACAAAGACACCATTGGTATCGTATATTTGCCATAAACCGGGAGCCTGATTGACCGAATAGCCAATGCACATACCCATTTCATCATCAAGAATGGGTTGGGAATTAAGCGGTACGTTGCGTGGCGGTAACTCGAAAAAAATACCGTCAGGGAGATTAGATTTAAACGTAAAAAAGTACCCAGGCTCTTCCTGAAAGGTAGGGTTATATCCTGCCACTGGTTCGTTCCTTGTCGTCCATTAGGGAAGTTCATGTTATCGATGATCTTCCTGATTGACCAGTAGGTACGATTTACCAATAGGCGCGGGGCTACATTTTGAACTCAAAATTAAGTCGCCACACCATCGCCATTTCATCGCCACTCGGCAAATTTCAGGCATAAAAAAACCGCCTTACGAGGCGGTCACACGACACTGCTTATCATTGATTTTATTCTTGTTTTCCCATGGTACCCGGAGCGGGACTTGAACCCGCACAGCGCGAACGCCGAGGGATTTTAAATCCCTTGTGTCTACCGATTCCACCATCCGGGCTCGGGAAGAAATTGGAGGCGCGTTCCGGAGTCGAACCGGACTAGACGGATTTGCAATCCGCTACATAACCGCTTTGCTAACGCGCCGTGAATCTGGATGCTTTTCAGCCAGCATCCGCTTTGTAAGCCGATGCCTTAATTGGAGCGGGAAACGAGACTCGAACTCGCGACCCCGACCTTGGCAAGGTCGTGCTCTACCAACTGAGCTATTCCCGCATTATCAAGTTTTGTTCTAATCACTTGATTTTTCTATCTTCTGGCGAGCCATGCTGCCTTCCGATGCGTTGCATTCTACTTACCTGACGCACTGAGTCAACGATATTTTTCAAAACCCGGATCGTTTGCTGAAAATTACGACGATGCGATCAAGGTTCAAGCAGATCGCCACGCGCTGCGTTCAGATATTGCAGCATTGACCACAGCGTCAGCCCGGCAGCAACGAAGAACAACGCAATGCCTGCATATTCAACCCAGATATTTGGACGCCACAGCAGCCCTACCAGCGCCATCATTTGTGCGGTGGTTTTCACTTTACCGATCCAGGATACCGCTACGCGGCTGCGTTTCCCCATCTCCGCCATCCACTCACGCAACGCAGAAATAATGATCTCACGGGCGATCATGGTAGCCGCAGGCAGTGTTACCCACCAGGTATGATAATGTTCAGCCACCAGCACCATCGCGATGGCGACCAGCACTTTATCGGCAACCGGATCGAGGAAGGCGCCAAAACGGGTGCTCTGATTCCAGCGGCGCGCCAGATAACCGTCAAACCAGTCGGTTATCGCCGCGACACAAAAAATGAGTGCACAAACGAATGGTGACCAGTAAAAAGGAAGATAAAAAGCCAACACGAAAAAAGGGATCAGGATGACGCGAAAAAGGGTAAGCAGCGTAGGAATATTTAATCGCATAGTGGCGTTAACTGTCTGTTGTCCGTAAATTTTCGCTCTATGGTGCTACAGAGCCCCTAATGTTTCAACGAGTAGAAGATCTTTTCTGCCAGACCTTGCGAGATCCCCGGCACTTTTGATATTTCATCAACACTAGCATTGAGCAATCCCTGCAATCCACCCATATATTTCAAGAGCATTTGACGACGCTTTGGCCCCACGCCTTCGATCGTTTCCAGCGAACTGGTGCTCTTCACTTTGGCACGTTTTTTCCTGTGACCGCTGATCGCATGATCATGCGATTCATCGCGGATATGCTGGATAACATGCAGCGCCGGAGAATCCGGTGGCAGACTAAATCCTTCACCTTCCGGCTCAAAGAACAGCGTTTCAAGCCCGGCTTTGCGATCGGCGCCTTTTGCAACACCCAACAGTAACGGCTTGTGCTTATCCCATGGAACATCCAGCTCGGCAAAAACCGCCTTCGCCTGACCCAGTTGCCCTTTGCCACCATCAATAAGGATCACGTCAGGAATTTTGCTTTCCTCAATGGCTTTGCCATAACGGCGACGAAGAACCTGATTCATTGCAGCATAGTCATCGCCGAGGGTAATACCGGTGATATTATAGCGGCGGTACTCCGCGCGTAATGGCCCATTGCTATCAAAAACCACGCATGACGCGACGGTTTGTTCACCCATTGTATGGCTGATATCAAAGCACTCCATCCGTTTTACTTCCGGCAATTGCAACACGCTGGCCAGCGCGGCCAGACGCTGGTGAACGGTCGATTGCTGCGAAAGCCTCGTACCAAGCGCCGTGGCAGCATTGGTGCGCGCCAGCTTCAGATAGCGCGCGCGATCGCCGCGTGGTTTAGTCTGTACATTAACTCGTCGGCCAGCCAGCTCAGAGAGTGAATCGGCCAACAGTGTTTTATCACTGAGATTGAAATCCAGCAGGATTTCACCAGGCAGAGTTCGCATCTGGCTGCCCTGTAAATAAAACTGACCGACGAACGTTTCCACCACTTCACCCAGCTCCGTACCGCCAGGCACTTTGGGAAAGTAACTGCGGCTGCCAAGTACTTTCCCCTGGCGGATAAACAGCACGTGTACGCAGGCCATACCCGCATCAAACGCCACGCCGATAACATCGAGATCGTCGCTGTCGCCGGTGTTTGAGACAAACTGCTTTTCCGTGACTCGCCGTACCGCCTGAATCTGGTCGCGCACGCGCGCGGCTTCTTCGAATTCCAGCGCCTGGCTGGACTTCTCCATGCGGGCGATGAGTTGCGTCAGCACCTGATCGTCTTTCCCGGCAAGAAACAAGCGAACATACTCAACTTGCTGCGCATACTCTTCTTCACTGACCAGGCCTGCGACACACGGCCCAAGGCAACGACCAATCTGGTATTGCAGGCACGGGCGAGAGCGGTTGCGATAAACGCTATTCTCACACTGGCGGACGGGGAATATTTTCTGTAACAGCGCCAGCGTCTCGCGCACGGCATAGCCGTTCGGAAACGGGCCGAAATACTCCCCTTTCGCATGTTTCGCACCACGGTGCATCGACAGTCGGGGATGCGTATCGCCACTGAGAAAAATAAACGGATAAGATTTATCGTCCCGCAACAATACGTTATAGCGAGGCTGATAAAGCTTGATGTAGTTATGCTCCAGCAGCAGCGCCTCAGTTTCGGTATGCGTCACTGTCACATCAATCTGTTGGATTTGCGCGACCAGTGCTTCGGTTTTTCGGGAGGCAAGATTACTGCGGAAATAGCTGGAAAGGCGTTTTTTAAGATCTTTCGCTTTGCCAACATAGATAACGGTACCACCAGCGTCATACATACGATACACGCCGGGTTTGCTGGTCACCGTTTTGAGGAAGGCTTTTGCATCGAAAACTTCAGTCACTGACTTAACAACGTCTCCGCATTACACAGACCATGGCGAATGGCGAGGTGCGTCAATTCGACATCACCGTGAATGTTCAGTTTACTGAACATCCGGTAGCGATAGCTATTCACCGTTTTGGGGCTCAGATGGAGTTGTTCAGAAATCTCATTCACCTTCTGACCTTTCGTGATCATCAGCATAATCTGCAATTCTCGTTCAGACAAACTGGCAAACGGTGAGTCTGTTTTTTCAGGCTCAATCTGGCTGAGTGCCATTTGCTGAGCAATATCAGAGGCGATGTAGCGCTGTCCGGAATGCACAGAGCGAATAGCATTCACCACTTCCTGCGGCGCGGCGCCTTTACTCAGATAACCAGCAGCCCCCGCCTGCATGACTTTCGCTGGCAGAGGGTTTTCCGTGTGAACGGTAAGCATAATGACTTTGGTGTCGACGTTAGCTCGCGCAATTTTACGCGTGGCTTCAAGGCCACCAATTCCGGGCATACTCATATCCATCAAAACGACATCCACGGAATTGGCCCGACACCATTTGATGGCATCTTCACCGCAGTTGGCTTCACCCGTGACTTTTATGCCTTTAACGTCTTCAAGAATGCGTCGTATCCCTGCGCGCACCAGTTCATGATCATCAACAAGTAGTACGTTGATCAATGGAGTATCTCCGAAAAGAGGGATAACGCTGCTGAAAGTTAATTAAACGTATATTAACGGGTTTTCATCCAATAATGAAAGGTAAAATAACCCACACTTTTCGATTTTGTTCTCGTTTCTGGAAATTAAGCTGTACAAGATGTGGAAAGTGTTTGCATGTTCTCAAGGCATTGAGTAAGAAAGTCTAAACTGTGTTTCCCATAAAGTTGCTAAAAAGCTTTTATTTTCTCAGGTATTATCCGGGCACTATGTAACGACAATTAACCATGCCGAAACGCTGTTTAAAGATATATCCTTAAATAATAGAAAATTCTGATATTTATTGCAGTGAGTTTAATCTAGCAAACAGACAATAATGATCAAAAAACAACCACTGCATTCTTTTCGTCGGGTTGTGGTATACTCCGCTGCTTTAACAGTGAGCGTCGCGCAACGGCGCGGCTCCATAACGAGGAAAATAAATTGACCACACCTGATTTTTCCACTGCTGAAAATGCAAAGGATCTGGCGCAGGAAGTCTCTTGTCTAAAATCATTGTTGGCACTGATGCTGCAAGCAATAGGCCAGGCAGATGCGGGCCGCGTCATCATTAAAATGGAAAAGCAAATTGAACAAATGGAAAATGAAGCTCAGGCAGCGGTATTTTCCAGCACTGTTAAGCAAATTAAACAAGCTTACCGCCAGTAATAAAAAACCGGCTGTCTGGTTACCTGACAGCCGGCTGATTTTTGAACCGCCGCAGTGAATAATCAAATCATTCCAGTCGCCGCAGCATAACAGGCAATCTGCGTTTTATTCGGCGCATTGAATTTCTTCTGCATATTCTTCTGATGAAAATTAACGGTATTCTCAGAGATCGACAAAATCATGGCGATTTCCGCCGAAGTCTTGCCTTCCGCCGTCCATTTCAGAATCTCACGTTCACGCTTACTGAAGCGCATTTCCGGCGTCAACACCATCTGATCTTCCAGTCGCGTCAGCGCCAGCAGGCTGAGCTGCACCAACGTCTGCAACCTCAGTTCAATCTCATCTTCAGACATCATTTTGCCAAGCAGGCTGCTACGCGAAACTGAGAGAAAACCCAGCGCATGATTAGGCAGCATCAGACATTGTGAGAACCCTTTTCGCAGGCCATGATCTCGCGCAGCATCCCACAATACCATCGCATCCTGGAAGAGTTTGTCATTCCAGGGCAAATGTCCCCGGATGAAATTTTCGGCTTTAAGCACTGGATCAATGGCAAAGTAATTCTCCGCCTGATAATGCTGCATCCAGACCTGCGGATAGGTCGTTTCAACGCTAATTCTGGGACGCGTAAAGGGCACCGGGTGACGAATGCAAAGTGCGAAGTAATCAAACTCCAGCAACTGTGTTTGCCGCTGTAACTCTGTATACACGTCCTTAGACGTTGTCATCTCCTGGAAACGCGACATCACTTCGCGCCGCCAGGTAAAAAATTCTTTATCCTGCATACCGACCGGTAATACCCCTGCTTTTAATAATCATTATTATGTATGCATTAAGCTAACACATAAATCTTAATTATGAATATAAAATATTGGCTAATAGGGGAATAAGTTGCAGAGGCTACCGGATTTAACGCTGACAACCCACAGGAAAAGCTGCGTGGCTATTGGATAATTACCGGGACATACGCGAATAATAGCCGCAGGATCGATATGCTATTAATTCCGCCCAAAAAACCCAGGTTAGGTTAAATTAACGCGATTCCGCAAACAGGCAAGCGGAATCGCGCCGTGTTTATTGCATCAGGAATTTTTCCAGAAACTGGCGGGTGCGAGGTTGTTGCGGCTGGGAAAACAGCAGCTTCGCCGGCCCTTGCTCCACAATACGCCCGTGATCCATAAAAATCGCCCTGTCTGCCACATCACGGGCAAAACTCATCTCGTGAGTCACAATCACCATGGTGCGTTTCTCCTGCGCCAGTTGGCGAATGGTATTCAGCACTTCGCCAACCAGTTCAGGATCGAGCGCGGAGGTTGGCTCGTCAAAAAGGATAACATCAGGACGCATCGCCAATGCGCGGGCAATCGCGACACGCTGCTGCTGACCGCCTGACAAACGGCGTGGAAAACTCTCCTCTTTCCCCTTCAGCCCCACTTTCTCCAGCAACTGACGCGCCCGCGCGCAGGCCTCATCTTTTGCTTCGCCCTTCACAATCACCGGCCCTTCAATAATGTTCTCCAGCACCGTACGGTGCGGAAACAGATTGAAGTTCTGGAACACAAACCCGACATGCTGACGCAACTGACGGATAGCCTTTTTCTGCTCGCCCGGTGATCGCGAGGTATCAATGGTGATAGACCCTACGCGGATCGTCCCGCTGTCCGGTTGTTCCAGCAGATTAATACTGCGCAGCAAGGTGGTTTTACCGGACCCGCTAGGGCCGATAATCGCCACCACTTCCCCCTCCTGTACCTCCAAATCAATACCGTGCAGGACGGTCTGTCCGTGGAATTTTTTCACCAGATTTTTAACGTCGATAGCACTCATTTTGCATCACGCTCCTGACGGTTAAGCTGGTTTTCAAAATAGTTCTGTAACGTGGAGAGCACGGTCGCCATGATCCAGTAGATCAGCGATGCCGCCAGATACATGGTGAACACTTCCAGCGTACGCGACGTGATCAGTTGCGCCTGGCGGAACAGTTCCGGCACCTGAATGGTTGCGGCCAGCGAAGTATCTTTGACCAGGCTGATAAAACTATTACTTAACGGCGGTAGCGCCACACGAGCGGCCTGCGGAAGGATCGCACGGCGCAGCGTTTGCCAGGAGGTCATGCCGATACTGGCGGCTGCTTCCCATTGCCCCTTATCAATAGAAGAGATGGCTGCTCGCAAGGTTTCTGCGGCATACGCTGCCGTATTAAGCGAAAGACCAATCATCGCCGACGGAATGGGATCCAGCTCTATACCAAACTGCGGCAGGCCGTAATAGATCATAAAAAGCTGCGCAATTAGCGGCGTACCGCGAAAAATCGAGATATAAAAGCGCGCCAGCCAGCGCACCGGCAGCAGCGGCGACATGCGCATCAACGCCAGCACAAAGCCCAGCAGCAAACCAAAAAACATGCCGCCAATACTCAATTGCAGTGTGAATACGGCCCCCTTGAGCAGATAAGGGGCTGAATCAATAACTAGCTGTAAGCTCTCTTGCATCAGTATGCTACCTGAGGGTCATATATGCGGATGATAGGCGAAGAGCGCTGGAGCACCGCCGGTATGGACGAAAAGGATCGGGCCATCGTCTTTAAAACGTTTCTGCTCAATGCCATCGAGCAAACCCGCCATCGCCTTACCGGTATAGACAGGATCGAGCAAAATCCCTTCCAGACGCGCCAGCAGCTTCACGGCTTCCATTCCCTCGTCATTTGGCATGCCATAACCCGGAGCAAAGTAGTCATCCCAAAGCACAATATCGGCGTCCGCACTTATCCCGAGATCGTGGGCAATCGCCTGCTGCAAGGCCACAACTTTGGGTTTTTGATCCGCCACGCTGCGCGAAACGGTCACACCAATTAACTCGACATCCGGCAGCAACTGCTCCAGCCCAACGGCAAGCCCGGCATGGGTTCCGGCGCTACCGGAAGCCACCACCACCGACGACAGCGCAACCGCGCCTTCACACTGCCGGGTAATTTCCAGCGCGCTCTCAACGTAGCCCATGGCGCCCAGCGCATTAGAACCGCCGACCGGAATCACATACGGGCGAAACCCCTGCGCCTCGACTCGCGTAGCGAGCGCGTCCAGTTGCATAACCGGATCAGTCAACGCATCGCACATTTCAACTTGCGCATTGAACAGATCCAGCAGCAAGCGGTTGCCATTGCTGAGATAGTTTTCCGCCGTCGTACCGATGGGGTTTTCCAGAAGCGCAACGCAGTGCAAACCCAGTTTCGCCGCCACTGCTGCGGTCTGACGAACATGGTTAGACTGAATCGCGCCTGCGGTGATCAGCGTGTCCGCACCTTCGCGTAGCGCATCAGCAGCAAGAAACTCCAGTTTGCGCAGCTTGTTGCCACCCATCGCAATCGGCGTCACATCATCACGTTTGATGAAAACCTCGCGCCCAAGGTAATCAGACAAGCGCGGCAGGTACTCCAGCGGCGTCGGTGCGCCAATAAATTCAAGACGCGGAAAGCGAGTCAGGTTGTGCAAAGACATAAAACCTCCGAAGATCGGATAACGTTGTGTATTGTTTTTATTATGCACATTTACAGAGATGAAATAAAAAAGGCGCTTTCTCAAGCGCCTTTTTTAACGAGGAACAATCACTTCGTCACATCTGTTCCAAACCACTTTTCCGACAGCGCTTTCATCGTGCCATCTTTTTGCATGTCGGCGATTGCCACATCAATCGCCTGTAACAGATCTTCATTACCCTTGCGCAGCGCCACGCCGGATTCCTGACGCGAGAACGCATCACCAGCTACTGCCAGGGTATCTTTGGTTTTTTTCACCAGATCCAGCGCCGCCAGACGATCCACCAGAATTGCATCGATGCGACCAACGCGCAGATCCTGGTATTTTGTCGGATCATCGTCATAAGTGCGAATATCGACGCCCTGGACGTTCTGGCGCAACCACTCTTCGTAGTTGGTGCCCAGACCAACGCCGACTTTTTTCCCTTTCAGATCGACAGCGGATTTAATGCCAGCTTCATTGCCTTTTTTCACCAGAGCCTGAATACCGGAGAGGGTATAGGGCGTGGAGAAATCATATTTTTTCTTGCGTTCATCAGAGATGGTCACCTGGTTGATCACCACATCGATGCGTTTCGAGTCCAGCGAGGCCAGCATACCGTCCCATTTCGTCGGCTTCAAAACGGCTTTCACACCCAAATGCTTCGCTAACGCATCGGCGAACTCCACTTCAAAACCAGTCAGCTTGCCGTCATCACCCTGGAAACTGAACGGCGGATACGTGCCTTCCAGACCGACTAGCAGCGTGCCGCGCTCTTTGACTTTATTCAGCAGGTTTTCCGCAGCGAATGTTTTCGCGCTTACCCCCGCCACCAACGTGACGGCCATAACGGCCATCAGCGCCCGACGTCCCAGAAGTGCTAGTTTCATAGTTACCCCAATAAAAGAATTGGCTGTAGCGGTGCATTGCCTGGAAAAAACAGACTCACAAGCAATGTCTCACTGCATGTTATTCTTTTTTAATATATATCAGATCTCGCGCCGACGGCCATTTTTTGCATCGGCGTAAAACGCATCTGCGTCTTAAACTGAGCATACTTGCGCAAAGCAATCCGATAGTTATTAGTGCTGGTCGAGGGTAACCATGGCTCCAGATTTTCATCAAGGAACCCTTCATTTAGCAAATCACGGGAGATGTTTAACTCGCTCAGATGATTGCCAAGCCGGCGCAGACGCACGACATACTCGCGCACCGTACCGTGGCTCATCTCAGTCTGTTCGAAGAGATATTGTTTGAACCCGATGATATCGAAGAAATCGCTCTGCTCTTTGCAGTGCAAATCTCCGCAAAAACGACAAAGTGCAACCCACTCTTTTTGCTCTTGTTGCCAGGCCGCTTCATCCAACAGCATATCCAACCGGGAAATCGCAATTTTGTTTACGATTTCGCCCCGGCAGACCAGTGTGATGCGGTCGAGCAACTTATGGCAATGAGCGCAATGCGTCTGGCTGTGTTTAAAGTCTTTAAGGTAGCGGCTTAGAGGCCGTCTTTTAGGTTGCTGCAGCGTCATGATAACTCCTGGTTGTCAATGCGTTGTTCGGCATTTACCAGGGGCGATGCAGGATCACCAACCTATAACTTACCCAGTTTGGTGCGTAAGCGCTTAATAGCCTGACTATGGAGCTGGCTTACCCGCGATTCTCCTACTTCAAGAACAGCGCCAATCTCTTTGAGATTAAGCTCTTCCTGGTAGTACAGCGTCAGGACAAGTTGTTCACGCTCCGGGAGAGATTCGATGGCGTCCATCACCCGGTGACGCAAATTGCTTTCCATTAGCTGGAATAACGGGTTTTCCTGTTGATGATCGTCAGTCACCAGCTCGATACTGTCGCCGTGCTCTTCCCGCCATTCATCATAGGAGAAAAGCTGGCTATTGTTAGTATCGAGCAGCATCTGACGGTATTCCTCGACAGGAATCCCAAGGCGTTGCGACACTTCTGTTTCCGTCGCGTTACGCCCCAGTTCTTGCTCCAGTTGCCCCATGGCCTGCGCCACTTCGCGGGCATTACGCCGGACGCTGCGCGGCACCCAATCGCGGCTGCGCAATTCATCCAGCATCGCCCCACGAATACGCTGCACTGCGTAAGTGGTAAATGCCGTTCCTTGCAGAGCGTCATATCGGTCTACAGCATTCAGTAGACCGATACCGCCCGCCTGTAGCAGGTCGTCCAGTTCCACACTCGCCGGCAATCGCACCTGTAGGCGCAATGCTTCGTGACGCACAAGAGGTACATAACGCTGCCACAGCGAGTGTTTATCCATTACACCTTCAGCGGTATAGAGTGAATTCACGATAAACAGCCCTGCGTTAATTGAGTTATCGGCATGATTATCCGATTCTGGAGTGGTTTTAATCGGATGAATAGTGGGTGAAATGGGGGGTTATTTGCCTTTATAACACCACACGTTTCGACGGCAATGCATATAATACTAGCTCGAAAGCCAGCGCCGGATGGTGTCCGCGCAGGTAAAAACGATAATCATCTGAAAGTTCGCGGATATATTGCGGGATCGTGATCAAATCTTCAGGCTTATGATAAAGGCTAATCGTCAACACAGGCAGTGATGCACGAATAGTTTGTTGCGCCCCTTTCAAGGCTTCCAGTTCCGCACCCTCAATATCCATCTTAATAAAGGTCGCATGGTTGCTGCCTCCAAGCGCATTATCAATGCTGATAACATCGATTGAAGTATTGCCTTCCCCTTCACTCAAACGGGAAGAGGTATCCATTCCAGAATCGAAACGCAATGTCGTATTTTCCGACCATACGCCCTTATTGATTGCGGTCAATTTTACATCGCCAATATTGGCATTTTTCAGCAGTTCAAAATTCTTTTCTTCCGGCTCAAAGGCCAGAATTTTTGCTGGTTTTTTAACCCCTTGCTTCTCTGCTGCCTTCAGAAAAGCAAGTACGCTGTCACCGTCATAAGCGCCACAATCAACGTACACTTCATCATCTTGTAGGCGTACTAAATCTTCGGCCAAATAATGGTTAGGATCGAAATATTTCCCATAGTATGAGCTACGTGCACAAATGCGCTGGTTGATAAAAGCAACCAGCGTTTCTTTAGACTTCTCGTCGCCAAGAGAATTATAGAATTCAGTCAGCAGCGGTTCGTTTTCCTGACAAAACTCAAGGGTATAAAGTGTATCGGTATTAACACCAATAAATGAGTGATCAAAAATCAAAATACTTTCTGCATTCTTACGCAGCATAGCTTCTAATTCTTCACTGACATACTGAATTGCCAGAATGTAATTATAGGTGTCATCTCTTTCCGTCATGCGGTCTAAATTGATTATATTATAACCATAAAAAACAGCACCTTCGGTAAAGTACTTTTCATTTACCGCAACATAATCGACTTTCACACCTTTACTGGTCAAAAATTCCCACGTTTTCTGACCTAAATAACCGGCACCACACAATACCAGCGGGCGGCCATTCTGCTGCATTTCCGCGATAGTATCGATAAAATGGTTTTTGGATTCGCAAATTTTTTCAAGAATAGACATAGCTACCTCAGAGACTCGTTCAAAACATATTAAAAGGGGCCAATCACAGCACTATTTTTTGCTGCGCAATCGCACTTCTGTTCGCGCTTTCCAGGAATGACAACCCCTGCAATGCGGTGGCAGAGTCAATCGCATAGCTGTTTGCTTCGCCACGCAAAGCGGCGGCGATATCGCAGTAGTAGTTGGCAAAAGCTTCAATAAAACCTGCCGGATGACCAGCTTTGAAACGGCAGTAGCGATCCAGACTGGCGATGGTGTTATCTCCCGCCGTGCGATCGACAATACGCACATTACCGTGGATATCAGCGAGGCGCAGATACTCCGGCTCCATCTGCAACCATTCGGCGCTACCTTCCGTACCATAAATGCGGATCCGCAAACCGTTGCGGAAACCAAGTGCGGCTTTACCGTACCAGTAGTTACACACCATATCGTCGCTATAACGCGAGATGATATTGACGGTGTCTACCACGTTCGGCACACGCGCAAACGTGCTGTTGATGGCGTAAACATCCAGCGCCTGTTTGTCGGTAAGAAACTCCACCAACTGGTGCACATGAACCCCGAGATCCAGCGATACCGTTGGGATTTCGCCGTCCACTCGACGCCAGAGTTGCGGTAACGTCACGCTGCCATCATTGCGGCAACGGCTAAAACCTTCCTGCGGCATTTCGACCATCACCTGCTGGATCCGTCCAAGCCCGCCGCTCAACAGGCGCTGGCGTAGTTCGCGCACCATCGGATAGCCGGTATAGTTAAATGTCACATACAGCGGGCTGTTAACTTCATCAACCCGCTGCTGAATCTCTTGCGCATCACCCACCGTCGCTACCATCGCCTTCTCGCAGATGATTGGCAACGGGTACTCCAGGCAGGCCAGCAGAATGTCGCGGTGCGCAGGCGTCGGCGTCAGCACCACCACCGCATCAAGGTGCTGATGCTCTTTTTCCAGCATCAATAGCGCATCCTGATAAATCGCGTGCTTCTCCAGTCCCCAGGCCGCACCGGTTTGCTGATTGATGCTTTCATCACGGCTGAAACACCCCGCCGTCAACTGGAAGTGCCCGTCCATCTGGCTGGCGATTTTATGTGTCATGCCGATGGCGGAGTTGATACCGCCACCGATGAATGCAAGGCGCAACGGCTTGGCCATAATCCAGTCCTTAAATCATTTTAAAAGAAAAATAGTTTTTGAGCTGTGGCGTCAATCGCGCCAGTTCGGCGAAATCCTCAAACTCGGCAAAAACCAGCCCCGCTCTGTCTCGCGGCGCGGGCAGAAGAGGATCGCCTGGTAACTTCAACGGAACAGTCTCAATAATTCGTGCCGCAAGCGGGGCAAAACGATAGCCGACAAAGTGACTTTCAGCATCGCTGGAAATGGTATGCCGGGCGATAGCTCGCTGATGCGCGGGACGACGCGCGCTGAATGCAGTTTCGCGGCCAATAAAGGGAGCAACAAATCCGGCGGAATAGTCTTCGCCAGTGGACAATTCAATCAAACGTGAATAGAGATCGCCCGGGCAACGGCGGGTTAATTCAATCAGCCAAAAATCGTCTTCATTGGCAATAAACTGGGTATGCAGTAAGCCATCAACGAGTTGCAGTTCCCGCACCAACGTCTGCATACATTCGCTGACGCGATCGCGCATCGCTTTGGCGAGCGTCAAACTTAGACTGCTGCTGTTAACCTGCCAGGGATAAACGGTGCAATATTCATCGACGAAAAATTCACAGACAATTTCACCGCCACGAATAAATGCCGAATGGCTGTATAACGCGCCTTCACAGAAGGTTTCGATGACGCAGTGGCCATTACGGGAAGCGCCGCGTGCCAGTTCAACCGCCTGCGGCAATGCACCAGGCTCGCGCACCAGCGTAATACCGATCCCGCTATAGGCATCAATCGGTTTAACCAGCAGCGGAAAAGGCAAATCACCCGCCGCTTCCGGTTCGTTAACCGCCTGCGGAATCGGATAGCCTTTCAGCTCTGCCCAGGCACGGAAACGATCTTTAAGGAATAGCGTATCGCTGACGTCTGGAGTATCAAAACCGGTCAGTCCGAGTTCGGCAGCCACGCGGCTACCGGTCAGATAAGAGACGTCGGTTACGCCGGGCAAAATCGCCGCAATCTTCTGTTCGCGCGCCACTGCCAGTACTGCATCGGCGTCAGCGTAATTCTGCACATGCGCGATATCGGCGAACTTCATCCCCGCGTCCTGCGCTTTGCCGCTGCACACCAGTGTGGTAAAGCCCGCCGCTTTAACAGCCTGTTGCAAAGGCAGCGACGCAAATCCGGCATCGAGGATCATTGCCGTTGCTGGACGACTCATAGGCCCCCCGCAGAAATCATGGCGACATTGTTTGCAACAGGGGATGCCATACGGCGGATAATATCCACAATACGCTGTTGATCTTCCCGCTCCAGCCCTGGGTAAATCGGCAGGCATAATACTTTCTCAGCAATATCGTTCGCGCAGGGTAAGTGCTCTTTTTGCGAGGTCGCAAAACCGCGGTACATACTGAAGGAGCTGATTAAAGGGTAGAAATAGCGACGGGTTAAGATACCTTCACTTTTCATCGCTTCATACAAGGCATTGCGGCTGATGCCAAACTCAGGTTCAATCAGCACCGGGCAATATGCGTGGTTCCAGCTCACATCATCGGGTACGTTAAGCAGGCTAAGTCCTGCAACGCCCTCGAGCAGTTCAACATAATGCTGATACAACGCCTGGCGTTCAGCCAGCGCCTGATCGATATGTTTTAACTGCAATAGACCGAATGCCGCTTCTACTTCATTCATTTTGGCGTTGATGCCGGGCGCAACCACACGGGTTTCACCGGCAAAGCCAAAGTTTTTCAGGTAGTCGATACGCTGCTTTGTTCGCGCGTCATGACAGATAATCGCGCCACCTTCGAAGGTGTTAAATACTTTCGTGGCATGGAAACTGAGTACCGAGAGATCGCCGTGATTCAGAATACTGGTGCCGTTTTTCTTCACGCTGAATGCATGCGCGGCGTCATAAATCACTTTTAATCCGTATACATCCGCTACCTGCTGGATCTTATCTACGTCACAGGGTACACCATAACAATGCACCGGCATGATCGCCGTCGTCTGCGGCGTAATCAGCTCTTCAACACGTTCCGGATTGATGTTGTAGGTCAGCGGGTCGATATCCGCAAAAACTGGCGTCAGGCCATTCCACAGCAAGGTATGAGAGGTAGCGACAAACGAGTACGGGGTTGTAATCACCTCACCTGTGATACGCAGCGCTTGCAGTGCCGTCAACAACGCCAGTGTTCCATTGGCGAACAGACAGACATATTTCACACCCAGATATTCCGCCAGCGCCTCCTCAAGTTGCTGGTGAAATGTCCCGCCATTGGTGAGGATGCGGTTCTGCCAAATCTTTTCCAGATAGGGAATAAACTCTTCCAGCGGCGGCAACAGAGGGCTGGTGACAAAGATGTTATTGTCCATAAAATGAACCTGAACAAGCCAGAGATGACTTTGATGTTACAGACACCAAAGTGAATCTATTGGGTAAACAAGGGGCATTTCCCATGCCAATTAGGCCCGCAAGACACCTGCCTCCCTTTGCTATTATTGACCGGGATAAAGAAAATCCCTGAAATTTCATACCTGAGAAACCAGGCCGTCATCACCTCGTTGCCGTATCGCGTGTTGATGCGCTCAAACTGCTGCCCGCATAACGGAAAAAGAAATGAACGAATGCGCTTTGGTGAGTATTGTTATCCCGGCTTATAAGCCCGAATTCTTCGCGACAACGCTCGCCAGCGCACTCAATCAGAGTTGGCCAAATTGCGAAGTCATTATTTATGACGACAGCAACGATGACACCATTCGTCTCACCTGCGAACGTTATGCATTAACCACCAAAACGCCTATCTATTACACCAAAAACAGCGTCCGTTTATGGGAAGAAGGCAACGTGCTTGCTGGCGTAAGGCGCGCCAGCGGTAAATACATTAAGTTTCTCTACGATGACGATATTATTTTCGAACATTGTATTACCCGTCTCGTTTCGGCGCTGGAATCATCGCCAAATAACCGCATTGCCTCTTCGCGCCGTGTTCGTATTGATGAAAACGGCACCCCGCTAGTTGATATCGCAGCAACCGCCTTCCCGTTTACCGGTGATGTGATCCTCGATGGTCCGGACGTGGTGAAGTTTTTCACCGACCATCCGGTGAACTTCATTGGCGAACCCAGTACGGTACTTTGCTACCGTGAAGATCTGCTCTCTTTCGATGAGGAGATTTTTAAACTCAAAGGTGAAAACCTCTACTTTCTGACCGATATGACGCTGTATCTGAAGTTACTGCGTCTCGGCAACCTGGCCTTTATCGCCGAAACGCTGGCGGCTTTTCGTGTCTCGGAAAACCAGAGCAGCCAGTTTGTGCATACAGAGAAATACGGTGGGCTGGTCAACAAAACCTATACCCGTTTACCGCAGATCATCAGAGAACTGGGCTGGTACAGCGGTAATAAAGAAGAGAACGAAAAGGTCAAAGTCGCGCTGATGCATGGCGAGCAGCGTTTCCAGACGGAAAACCTGCTACATGCGCTGCATAACTCTTTGCAAGTCTCTGTTCGTCGGTTCTACAGCAACAAAATCAACAAATGGCTCGACGAACGCCGTTTGCAACCGCAGTTCGTGCCGCTGGTGGAAGCTTTCCAGCAAGCACGCAACACGCAGCAAACGTTAACCGTTTTTATCTCGCAGTACGGGCATCATCCTGATGCTATCACGGCGACACTGCAAAGCCTGCAACGCTACGCCGGGTTCGGGTTAACGCTGAACCCGGTTATCATCACGGATCAGCGTGCCGATCTTCCTGCACCAACGCTTATCGCCCGGCAAGATAATCAGATCGATATCATCAATCACTACATCGCCAGCCAGTCGGCTGACTGGGTGATGTTCCTTGAGGCGGGTGAAGTGCTGCTTGAGAGCGGCATGCTGATGTTCGATCTGGCGCTGGATGGCGCCTCCGGATGCGATGCGATTTATGGCGATGAGTTCTACGCAGAGAATGGCGAGATCGTCACCACCGCAATGCGTCCGGATTTCAACCTCGATTTACTGCTAAGCTACCCGGCAGAGATGGCCCGCCACTGGATTTTTCGCAGCGCAACACTTCTGGCGGCGGGCGGATTTAACCCGGCTTATCAGCAGGCCTGGCAATTTGAGTTTATTGTTCGTCTGATTGAACAAAAAGGGATGGGCTTTGCCGGACACCTGCCGGAACCGTTTGTGATTGGCCATCCGCCGGTGCAGGCCAGCCAACCGGAAGAACAGGCAATTTTGACCCGGCATCTGCACAATCGCGGCTATGCACAGGGTACGGTGGTAACAACGCATCCGGGTCTATATGCCCTGCGTTATAACCATCAACAACAACCGCTGGTGTCGATTATCATCCCGACCAAGGATCAGCTTACTATTCTCAGCACCTGCGTCACCAGCCTGCTGGAGAAAACGCGCTACCGGAACTATGAACTGCTGATTGTTGATAACAACAGTGAGACGCCGGAAGCGTTGCAGTGGCTGGAGGGGATCTCGACGATCGATCCTGAGCGCATTCGCGTGTTGCGCTATCCGCATCCGTTCAACTATTCCGCTATCAACAATATGGCCGCACAGGAAGCGCGCGGTGAATATCTGGTATTGCTGAATAACGATACGGCGGTGATCAGTGAAAACTGGCTGGATCATATGCTGAATCATGGATTACGCCCGGAAGTAGGCATCACCGGCGCGAAGCTGCTCTACCCCGACGGCAAAGTCCAGCATGCAGGCGTGGTACTGGGGCTGCGTGGTCCGGCGGATCACCCCTTTATCGGCAGCGAAAACAACCGCGCCGGTTACATGAATCGTCTGTTGGTTGATCAGAATTACAACGTGGTCACCGCCGCGTGTCTGCTGATCCGCAAATCCGTCTACGAACAGGTCGGCGGGCTCGACGAAGAGAACTTCACCGTCTCCTATAACGATGTCGATCTGTGCCTGAAGGTACGTGAAGCGGGCTATCTGACGGTATGGACACCGCATGCCCTCGTAATGCACGAAGGCAGCGTCAGTCAGAAGAAGGTCGATAAGACCGTGCAGGAGAAAAAACGCCAGCGCTTTATGGCTGAGCAGGACACTATGTACGCAAAATGGATGCCGCTCATCGCCAACGATCCGGCCTATAACCCAAATCTGTTGCTGGATGGCGCAGGGTTCCAGTTTGAAGCCAGCAGCAATAAAAGCTGGCAGCCGCTGCACTGGAAGCCGCTGCCACGTTTGATCGCGTTTCCATTACAAAGCCAGCCCGGAAGCCGGTTGCGTCTGGATGCGCCGCTCTCATTATTGAATAACGCGGGCGTCGTCGAAGGGCAAATTAATTATCACGCCAGCACCTATATCGATATCAGTCGCTTTGCGCCGGATGCGCTGATCGTTCATCGACAAATCAGCGACGGCGCACAGGAGTGGTTGCGCCGTCTGCCGCAGGCGGCATCGGTGTTTAAAATCTTCGATCTGGACTGCTGGTTACCGGGTTTACCGGTCAATGCCGACGAGCGTAACGGCCTGCCGCAAGATATTTTTGCTGCGCTGCGCGGTACGCTGGCGCATGTAGATCGCTTGATCGTCGCCAGCAACGAACTGGCCGAACAGTGCGCAGGGTTGCACAGAGACATCCGTGTGATGCCGACGCTGCTTTCACCGCAACAATGGTCGGGGTTATCCAGCCAGCGCGGCGTGGGTAAGAAGCCGCGCATCGGCTGGTGCGGAACAGCGGCGAGTACTGGCGATCTGGAGCTGATTCATAAGTTGGTCAGCCAGTTAGCCGATCGGGTTGAATGGGTGTTCTATGGCTACTGTCCGCCTTCCCTTCGGGAGTGGGTCAGCGAATTTCATGCCCCGGTTTACCCGCAATACTTTGCGAAAAAACTGGCCAGTCTGAATCTCGATCTCGCCGTGGAACCGCTGGCCGACACACCGTGGAACCGTGCGCTTAGCCCGGTGCGTCTGCTCGAATATGGTGCCTGCGGCGTGCCAGTGATTTGCAGCGATATCATCAGCACACAGGGCATTGCTGGCGTTACGCGCGTTGAAAATCGCGCGAAAAGCTGGCGCGAAGCCATTGAAAACCACCTGCTCGACACGGCTGTGACGGCACAACTTGGCGATAATCTTCGCCTGTACGTGCTGGAAAACGGTATGTGGGATGGCGAAAGCCTGCTGCGCCAGGCGCAACTGTGGTTACCGGATTAATGTTTATCTGCACCAGATAAACCCGATGATAAACAAAAAGGCGCTATAAGTCGCCTTTTTTATTTTCATAACTAATTGTTATTTATATGTTTTTATTAATTACCGATCACATATTACCTACAGAAAGAGTTCCCCCCCACCACTTGCCCATTTGAAGGCTTTTGAATTTTTCCACTGCATCTTTATTATGATGGCTGTATGTTTTACAAAAAAAGCCCTTCAGTATGAACGCTCAAAATACAATCAGATTAATAGCATCCAGAATTTTACGCGGTTTGGGTATGGGAGCAGCATTTGCTGGCCTATTGTTTTGTATCTGGTTTTTCTTTTTTTCTGTTGATGAATCCCGCTTTATATGGGGTATAGCATCAATTGCCCTTATAATTGCGGGCTATGTTATATATCGGCTCGCTATCCTTAAAATATTCGACGAGCGATAAAGCTATCCACATGCCGCAATCAATTCAAAGACCGCCGGAATCAGCGCTCAGTGCTTTCCTGTAAAAAACCCACCATTGGTACAATACCGATCCTTAAGCTGCGGCACTATAACGGTTCCCACTACAAGGAACCGTTTTTATCCCTGCATGAACACCCAAGTACCGATTTCGCATCCTGAGAAATAACGTTGGTAAAGAGGTCTACAGGCCGATAAGGCTCTCAGAGTCTGGACTTAGTACGCCCCTATGGGGCGTTATCAATACCACCTCTCAACAATCTGCACGATTTAACGACCATTTGCCGGGCGATATGGTTATCTGGATAGTGCTAGCAATGTTTTTTTCACAATGAGTTTATTATCGATAATGTTACAATAATATTTTATAAAACATCAAGTTACTAAATTTTCCAGATAAAGACAGGCCACTTTACAGCGTCTTTTCTTTTACCTGTCGGCCGGTAACCAGCCATGATGCCAGTCATCAAGCCCGGCATCCCGCAGGTACCAATCGCTGCGCACAGCGGCACGTAGCGCATCCCCCTGCCGCTCGCGTAGCGCCGGATCGTGAATGTACGTCTGGATCGCGTTCATCCAGTCTTTAAAGCGGTTCGCCACCAGCGTCACTGGCAGATTGCAGCGATAAGGATCAATGTCGGTGGCGATGATCGGCACGCCGCAGGTGCCAATCTCCAGCAAACGCAGGTTGCTCTTACATTCGTTAAACTGGTTGATTTCCAGCGGCACCAGCGCCAGATCAAGATTCAGACTCGCCAGTTTCTCCGGGTACATTTCAAACGGTACACCGGGATGGAATTCGCAAAGCACGTTGCGTGGCTTCATGCCCATAAACACCCACTCCACCTGCCCTTCCAGCTCTTTGATCAGCGGCAACAGGATCTCCAGATCGCCGGTATGCGAACTGCCTCCAGCCCAACCGACACGCACTTTTTTCCCGGTTCCGCGCGCGCTGAGCAGGTGATCCCACTGATTCGGTGCCAGGCGGTTTTGCGCAATGCGAATATCGCTGTGAAAACGGCTGTAAGCTTCAGCCAGTTGCGCAGTAGAAACGACAACCCAGTCGGCACAGTCCATCACTTTGCGGAAGTTTTTCAGCATCTGAGGCGGGAAGTGCTGACGGTTACCATTTTTCATCGGCACGTTAAGCAAGTAATCATCATATTCCAGCACAATTTTCGCACCGCTGACATCGCGTAACTGCTTCATGATATCCGGGAAGCGGCTACCGGTGATCAGCTCAAGCAGAATCACATCCGGTCGCATTTGCGCCGCTTCCATCAGGCCGGGGATGGTGTTCGTCAGCCCGCCTTCGATCATCAAATGGCGCTCCAGCGCTTTGAAGGGTTGCATCACCCGGTGATGACCACCACCGACCCAGTTGATATGGTGGGCTAACACTACCGGCAGTGGGCGACCAGGCAGCGGCTGATGCAACCGCGCAATACTTGCGCTCAGCGTGAAGGCCTTGCCCATCTTCTGCATCAGCGGATGGTATGAAGGTTCATTCAGTAATCCCTGCTGCCACTCACCGCGCAACGTCGTATAGTCTTGCAGCAACGGGCGCTCCTGCACGCCAATTTTGTTGCCGAATAAACGCGTCGCGCCGCCCATATGTTTCACACGAGCATAAGGCGTCCAGACATTGAGATACCCTTGCTGCTGCGCGCGCAACCCCAGATCCACATCGGCGAAATAGAGGGGATAACGCTCCTGAGTAAAGCCGTTTAAGGAGAAGAAAACCTCTTTTCTCACCATCATGCAGGAGGCGCTCACTGCAGCCAGATTACGCGGTGTCTTTAGAAAATTCTGGAAACCATTGTTCTGCCCGTCAGCACCATCGAAGGCGACATCAACACCGTGCTGCACGCCAACTAAATAGCCGCCATGCTGAATACGACCGTCCTGATACTCCAGGCGCGCACCCACCAACCCTACTTCCGGGCGCAGCGTATGTTCAAGCAGCGCATCCAGCCAGTGACCGTCAATAATTTCGCAGTCATTATTGAGGAACACCAGCACATCGCCACGCGCTTGTTGCGCGGCGGCATTATTGATTTCAGCGAAGTTAAAGGGCGCGTCGTAGCGCAGAATGCGGACCTGATCGAGCCCCAGCGCCGCCAGATCGTTCAGGAAGCGGCAAGCATCCTCCTCCACCGACTGATTATCAACAATGAGTAGCTCATAGCGCTGATAGCGGGTCTTTTCCATCAGACTTTCAATGCAGCGTTTCAGCAGCGCAAAGCGATCGCGGGTCGGAATAATGATCGACACCAATGGTGTCGCCTCCCACTGGTAGCGCAGACGTTTAATGTTCTCCGTTAATCCCTCTTCCAGCGCGGCGTTAATTCCCAGCCGTTGCAGATGCGCCAGCAGCGCCTGTTCACATTCAGCAACCACATCTGCGGCCTCGCTCCAGTGGGTTACCGGATGCGGGTTTTCCACCAGCACTTCAGCCACTCGACCAATTGCGCCTGCACCCTGCCCTTCGACAAAGCGCCACAGCAAATCGATATGCGCCGCGTGGGGATAAAGACTACTGAATCCTCCCACTTGCAAAGCTATTTCCCGGGCAAAAAGTACCGTCTGGCCGATATAAGGCACACCGCGCAACAGATCGATATTGACGCCTGGGCGCAGGATCAATAGCGGCTCGCCGTTTTCCGCCCGCGTCATCTCATCACAGTAAAATAACCCGGCATTTTGCTGGTTCATACGTTGCTCGGCAAAACGTAGCAGCGCGTCATCACGCAGCGTAAAACCTGCCGGGATCAGCAACATCGCTTCGGCACTACGCACTTGCAGTAGCGCATTGGCCGCCGCAGGCCATACGGCATCGTCGGCAATCACATCAATGCTGACGGCCGCCAGCGACTGGCTCTCCACCGACGCCCGCGTGCGCGCGCTGGCCTGACTGTCGCCAAGGATAATCACGCCAATGCTGGCTTTATCCGGATATGCCCGGGCAAAGGTGAGCAACGCTTCCCGCCGCGCTTCGCTGATCTGGCGATCCTCCAGCCAGCGGGTAAAGGAGTAGTCGGTGGTTTGCTGCTGTGCCAGCACCGCTTTACTGTGAAAATTGAGCGCATAGCGGGATTTTTCATCAAGCTGGCGCGTCTTCGCCACCAGCGGCGCATTTACGATGGCATCCAGCGCGGTCTCCAGCGACCATTTCGCCGCCAAATCCGCGCGCTGCGCCTGAGCCCACGCCAGGGCGCTGGCATAGCCGCTTTGCAGCATCTCAACCCACTCATCGGCATCCGGGCAGTTGCGCAACGACAGCGCGCAGAAATGCTCAGCTTCATGACGGGCGATGTTAGCGTCGTTCAGATAGCCTTCAACATAGCCCTCGTTCACCAGGAACAGCGGAATGCCCAGCGTCAGTGCTTTAGCCACGCTGTCATCATTACCGATCACGACATCATAATGTTCAAGCCAGGCCGGATCGATGCGCTGCGCTTGCTGGTTAAGATCCAGCCAGTCTATCTGAATGCCAGCTTCGCGAGCACGCTGCTGCACTTCGTACATTTCCGCCGACATTTTCGGCGCAATGTAGACCGCGCGCGCCAGCGTCGATGATTCACGGGTGCGCACATACTGACTAAAACTTGCCGGAACCGTCCACGGCAAGTTTTTCAGTTGAGTGCTTTCCACTCCAGTCTGTAAGAGAAGCGCGGAAGTGCGCGGCGAGAGATCGAGCGTCAGCGCTGCGAACTGGTTTTCCAGCGCCACGCCCCATGGAATGTAGAGATCGTTATAGTCATTGAAATGGCGGAAAATCATCGCCCCGCTGAGACGTTCAGCGGCGATCGCATCGAGCAGTTTATTGCTGAAGAAACCGCGGTAGATCCAGATAACATCATATTGCGTCTCCGGCTCACCCTGCTTGTCGGTCACCAGCGCAAATCGCTCTGTGGCCTTCAGGCGCTCGATCTCCGTGCTCAGTACCTTTCCTGCTCCACTGGTGATGACATCCACCCGCCAGTTCTGTGCCAGCAGCACATCGGCAATATCGAGTAATTCATTGGTATGGGGCGTAAAGGCGTCAAATTTATCAACGCTAATTAATAGGCTTCGCATCTCTCATCCTCAGCACGCCGGGTCTGTTGACCGGGGCTATCAAAGGGCGTTTCTGTCGTTATGCAATATTGTGGGGGAGTAAGGAAAGATTGAGAGGAAAAACAGCCCGTAGAAAAGGCGCTATATCTGACGATTGGTCATAAAAAAAGGCATCCGAAGATGTAATGCTTGTCAGTTAAGCTTTTGAAGGTAGCCGTAACGCGTAACGTTGCGGCTTCTTTTTTACCGCTCTTGGGTAATGTCTTACCCTACGTGGTGGCAGGACAAAGCTCTCTGCCATATCCAGTATTTCTTTGATTAGCTTTGGTATTTTACCCGGCGCTACTGCCGGCAGGATACTCAGTTGGGCCGTCAGATAAAGACTCGCCTGCTTAAAACCTATCTGATAAGGCTCCACTCCTTTCAGGCTGCAGGCCATCTGCGTCATCATAAAACGCAGCAGGTTGTAGGCCAGTACAACTCCCCACAGTTCCTGTTCCACCAGTTCGGGTTTCCGGCTTCTCAGCGTCAGTT
>NZ_FMBC01000073.1 GCF_900094795.1 Kosakonia oryziphila | reverse complement strand
CAGCGGTACGCTGTATTGACCTGGATTTCCTTCACCAGCCGGCGTTCAGAGGGAATGCCAAAGAGATAGCCTGGCAGCATCATCTTAATCAGGCGTACCGGGTCAATGGCGGGCCTGCCGTTATCAGCGCAGTAGAGGTGTTTTACGGCATCGCGGATAAATTCAAAGTCGATGGTGGCATCAATTTTACGTACCAGATGGTCTTCGGGAACGAGTTCCTCAAGGGTGACCATTTCAAACTGGTACTGTTGTGGGGCAGGTTCTCTGAGCATGGCGGTCAGTCCGTTAATTGTACTGACCTTATTAGATCAAAGTCCTGACCTTACGGCCAGGACTTTGTCAGCAGTCTGAAGCGCCATTAACTGGCGCTTTTTAGCGTAATCTCCCGCGAGCAAGATTAAGCCGCGTACTGCTCACCTGCAAGGCGTTCTGACTGACATGGCAATGTGTAATGGCAATCGCCAGCGCATCAGCGGCATCTGCCTGCGGATTGGCCGGTAGCTTCAGCAAGGTTCGCACCATGTGCTGTACCTGGCTTTTTTCCGCGCTACCAATACCGACAACCGTCTGTTTGACCTGACGGGCCGCATACTCAAAAATGGGGAGATCCTGATTAACGGCGGCAACGATCGCCACACCTCGCGCCTGCCCAAGTTTGAGAGCTGAATCGGCATTTTTCGCCATAAACACTTGTTCGATGGCGAAAAAATCCGGCTGAAACTGAGTGATGATTTCCGTCACGCCTGCGTAAATGAGCTTGAGGCGTGACGGTAAATCCTCGACCTTCGTGCGAATGCAACCGCTGCCGAGGTAGGTCAGTTGCCTTCCTGTCTGGCGGATCACACCGTAACCGGTGACGCGCGAACCCGGATCAATACCGAGAATAATCGCCATTATGCGCCTCCGGCCAGGGGTGATTTAGTCAGCGACATTACAGTGTCGCCGCAACCTCGTCGGAGATCTCACCGTTATGGTAGACTTCCTGCACGTCGTCGCAATCTTCCAGCATATCGATCAGACGCAGCAGTTTCGGCGCAGTTTCTGCATCCATATCTGCTTTAGTAGACGGAATCATCGACACTTCAGCGTTATCCGCTTTCAGGCCAGCCGCTTCCAGTGCATCGCGCACGGCACCCATCTCTTCCCACGCGGTATAGACGTCAATAGCGCCGTCATCAAAGGTCACCACATCTTCAGCACCGGCTTCCAATGCCGCTTCCATGATGGTGTCTTCGTCACCCGCTTCAAAGGAGATAACGCCTTTTTTGCTGAACAGATAAGCCACAGAACCGTCAGTCCCCAGGTTACCACCGCATTTGCTGAAAGCATGACGCACTTCGGCAACGGTACGGTTGCGGTTGTCACTCAGACATTCAACCATTACCGCAGTGCCACCAGGGCCGTAACCTTCATAAATGATGGTTTCCATATTCGCATCGTCATCGCCGCCTACACCGCGCGCGATAGCACGGTTTAAGGTGTCGCGGGTCATGTTGTTAGACAACGCTTTATCCACCGCCGCGCGCAAACGCGGGTTGGAACCGATATCGCCACCGCCCAGACGGGCAGCCGTAACCAGCTCGCGAATGATTTTGGTAAAGATCTTACCGCGCTTGGCATCCTGTGCTGCTTTGCGGTGTTTGGTGTTGGCCCATTTACTGTGACCTGCCATAAAAAACTCTCCAATAAAGCCATTTCCCTTCGCCTTTCAGCCCTCAGGTGCGTTGGCTTCCCCATCCGCGCCAGTCACTTACCGAAGTAAGCTTCTGGCGACGTCGGCTTTGCCGCCTTCCTGAGAACTAAAATTCCGGGGAAATTTAGTCGGCGTTAATAACAAATTCTTCAATCGCCTGCCGGTTGCTCCACGATTTGGTTAATGCCGCCGCTGCGGGAGCATTAAGCCAGCGGTACGCCAGATGTTCAGTAAAAACAATCGGACGTTCATGGGGCAGCGCAAGACAAAACCAGGATTCGGTATTGTGCGTTACGCCCGGCGCATAGCGATGACGTAGATGACTAAAGATTTCAAACTCCACCGTGCGCTGACAGTCGACTAAGGTCAGTTGTTCGCAGACAACATCGATTTCGACCTCTTCCTTTACTTCACGCAGGGCGGCTTGCGTTGCGTTCTCCCCCGCTTCCAGGCTGCCGGTTACCGACTGCCAGAAATCGGGGTCGTCGCGTCGCTGCAACATCAGCACCCGTTTCGTGTCCTGCGCGTAAATCACCACCAGCACGGAAACGGGATGCTTGAATGGCATCTTATTTATTCTCCGGGGTCTCTTTTTTAACCACCGCAATACCCAGTTCCGCCAGCGCGGCCTGGTTAGCAAAACTCGGCGCCTCAGTCAGCAGACAGGCTGCCGCTGTGGTTTTCGGGAACGCAATAACATCACGAATGTTATCAGTGCCAGTCAGCAGCATAGTCAGACGATCCAGGCCGAATGCCAGACCCGCATGCGGCGGCGTACCGTATTTCAGCGCATCCAGCAGGAAGCCGAACTTCTCGCGCTGTTCCTGCTCATTAATCCCCAGAATGCCGAACACGGTCTGCTGCATTTCGCCGCGGTGGATACGGACAGAACCGCCGCCCACTTCATAACCGTTGATCACCATGTCGTAGGCGTTAGCCACCGCATCTTCAGGTGCCGCTTTCAACTCGGCTGCGGTCATGTCTTTAGGCGAGGTGAACGGATGGTGCATCGCCGTCAGACCACCTTCGCCATCATCTTCAAACATCGGGAAGTCGATAACCCACAGCGGGGCCCACTTCGCTTCGTCGGTCAGGTTCAGGTCTTTGCCGAGTTTCAGACGCAACGCCCCCAGCGCATCGGCAACCACTTTCTTGTGGTCCGCGCCAAAGAAAATCATGTCGCCGTCCTGCGCGCCCGTACGCTCAAGGATTGCGCTGACAATGTCAGCATTCAGGAACTTGGCCACCGGGCTGGTGATGCCTTCCAGGCCTTTCGCCGCTTCATTGACCTTGATGTATGCCAGGCCTTTCGCGCCGTAGATTTCAATAAATTTGCCGTAGTCGTCAATTTGTTTACGGCTAAGTTGTGCGCCACCTGGCACACGCAGTGCAGCAACGCGACCTTTTGCATCATTTGCCGGGCCGGAGAAGACTTTAAATTCGACCGCTTTCAGCAGATCAGCCACATCCACCAGTTCCATCGGGTTACGCAGATCCGGTTTATCAGAACCATAGCGGCGCTCTGCTTCAGCAAAGGTCATGACAGGGAAATCGCCCAGATCAACACCTTTGATTTCCAGCCACAACTGATGTACTAACGCTTCCATCACTTCGCGCACCTGCGGCGCGGTCATGAACGAGGTTTCCACATCGATCTGGGTAAATTCCGGCTGACGGTCAGCACGCAGATCTTCGTCACGGAAGCATTTGACGATCTGATAATAACGGTCAAAACCAGACATCATCAGCAGCTGTTTGAACAGTTGAGGAGACTGCGGCAACGCGTAGAATTTACCTTTATGAACGCGCGAAGGTACAAGGTAGTCGCGTGCGCCTTCCGGTGTGGCTTTGGTCAGCATCGGCGTTTCGATATCGAGGAAGCCGTGATCGTCCATAAAGCGACGCACGAAACTGGTGATTTTCGCACGGGTTTTCAGTCGCTGCGCCATTTCTGGACGACGTAGATCGAGGTAGCGATATTTCAGACGCGCTTCTTCCGTGTTGACGTGGTTGGAGTCCAGCGGCAGCACGTCGGAACGGTTGATAATGTTCAGTTCAGTGGCGAACACTTCAACTTCGCCGGTAGCCATATCTTTGTTGACGTTTTTCGCGTCACGGGCACGGACAGTACCGGTAATCTGAATACAGAACTCATTACGCAGTTCAGAGGCGAGCTGGAACGCATCCTGACGGTCCGGGTCGAAAAACACCTGCACGATGCCTTCACGATCGCGCATATCAATAAAGATAAGGCTACCGAGGTCACGACGACGGTTGACCCACCCACAAAGCGTTACTTGCTGTCCCACATGGGACTGATTGAGCTGCCCGCAATATACTGTACGCATGAGATATCCCTTAAATTAGCTGCGCGCGACCTGTCACCTGCGCGGCAGGCATTCTGGTGGCAGCTATTTTCGTATGTCACTACTGGATGAAAAAAGGGGGCTATTATACTGGAAATTCTGACCAACGATAAGCCCGCTACTGACTGTACGCACGTTTGCTGCGCGCTTATTGCGCATTCTCACAAAATTTAACAAAATTTGTAAACCGCGCCGACACGCAGAACGCGTAAGGTATCCACCGACGTCATTCATTTTTCAGGAGTTATGATGCTGAAGCTCAATGCTGAGAAAACCGCTCTGGTGGTGATCGATTTACAGGAAGGGATTCTGCCTTTCGCTGGTGGTCCTCACACAGCACAGGACGTGGTAAAACGCGCCGCTGCTCTGGCGGAAAAATTCCGTGCGCACGGTGCGCCTGTTGTGCTGGTGCGCGTGGGCTGGTCAGCTGATTTCGCCGAAGCGCTAAAACAACCGGTTGACGCCGCAACGGGCGGTCATGCGCTGCCGAACAACTGGTGGAATTACCCACAGGCGCTGGGGAAAAAAGAGAGCGACATCGAAGTAACCAAGCGTCAGTGGGGCGCCTTTTACGGCACCGATCTGGAGCTGCAACTGCGCCGTCGCGGCATCGACACCATCGTGCTGTGCGGCATCTCCACCAATATCGGGGTGGAATCCACCGCCCGTAATGCCTGGGAACTTGGCTTCTCGCTGGTGCTTGCTGAAGATGCTTGCAGCGCGGCGAATACCGAACAGCATCAGGGCAGCATGAAAAATATCTTCCCGCGGCTCAGCCGCGTGCGCAGTACGGACGAGATCCTTAGCGCGTTATGATGTATATCGGCCTGCCGCAATGGTCGCACCCGAAATGGGTGCGCCTTGGCATTAACAGTCTTGAGGCGTATGCCCGCCACTTCAACTGTGTTGAAGGCAACACCACGCTGTATGCGCTCCCCAAAGCGGAGGTCGTCGCGCGCTGGTACGCGCAGACCAATGATGATTTTCGTTTCTGTTTTAAATTTCCGGCCACCATTTCGCACCAGGCAGCACTACGCCATTGTGACGACCTGACAGCGGAATTTTTCAGCCGAATGTCGCCGTTAGCAGGGCGAATAGGCCAGTACTGGTTACAGCTCCCAGCCGTTTTCTCACCGCAGGACTTGCCTGCACTGTGGGCATTTCTTGATGCGCTTCCCGGTGAATTTACCTACGGCGTTGAAGTGCGCCACCCGCTTTTTTTCAGCAAAGGCGAAGAGGAGAAAGCCCTTAACCAGGGTTTGCATACCCGCGGCGTCAACCGAGTGATCCTCGACAGCCGTCCGGTGCACAGTGCAGTTGCGCACAGTGAAGCAGTGATTGAAGCCCAGCGCAAAAAACCGAAAGTTCCGGTACATGCACTGGTCACCGCCCATCATCCCATGGTGCGTTTCATCGGTAGCGACAATATGGCGCAGAATCGGCAGCTTTTCGCCGTCTGGCTGGAAAAGCTGCCGCTATGGGAGCAAACCACCACACCGTATCTTTTCCTGCATACCCCGGATATCGCCCAGGCGCCGGAACTGGTTGAGACGCTGTGGCAGGAGCTTTACGCCGCCATCCCCGGTATTGGCGCAGCACCTTCCCTGCCGCTGCAATCTTCTCTTTTTTGAGTGAAGCGCCTATTATTGAGAAGCCATCGCCATCTTCATAAAGGGAGTTAGTATGGTTAGCGCGCTCTATGCCGTGCTGGGTGCATTATTACTGCTGAAGTTTTCTTTTGATGTTATCCGTCTGCGTTCGCAGTACCGCGTCAGTTATGGCGACGGTGGGTTCAGTGAACTGCAAAGCGCGATACGCATTCATGGTAATGCCGTGGAATATATTCCCGTTGCGCTACTGCTGTTACTGTTCATGGAGATGGACGGCGCACAAACCTGGATGGTACACATCTGCGGGCTGATGTTGATTGTCGGCCGCCTGATGCATTATTACGGGTACAACCATCGGCTGGTTCGCTGGCGTCGTTCTGGTATGGACGCAACGTTTTGTTCGCTGTTGCTGATGATACTGGCCAATCTGTGGTATATGCCCTGGGAGTTGGTTTTCTCCCTGCGTTAGCGCACAATACGCCCCTTTGTTTTCCCGGATATTTACACTATGTCTCACCGCGACACGCTTTTTTCTGCGCCTATCGCCAGCCTGGGCGACTGGACTTTTGACGAACGGGTAGCCGAAGTCTTCCCGGATATGATCCAGCGTTCCGTACCGGGTTACTCCAATATTATTTCGATGATCGGCATGCTGGCAGAGCGCTTCGTGCAGCCCGCCACACAGGTTTACGATCTCGGTTGTTCACTCGGCGCTGCCACGCTGTCGGTACGCCGCAACATTCATCAGGATGGCTGCAAAATTATCGCCGTGGATAACTCGTCGGCGATGGTCGAACGCTGCCGTCGCCATATTGACGCCTATAAAGCGCCGACGCCCGTTGCGGTGATCGAAGGCGATATTCGCGATATTCAGATCGAAAATGCCTCGATGGTGGTGCTCAACTTTACGCTGCAATTTCTTGAGCCAGACGATCGCCTGAAACTGTTGCAAAAGATCTATCAGGGGTTGAATCCAGGCGGTGCGTTGGTATTGTCGGAAAAATTCAGTTTTGAAGACAACACTGTCGGCGAGCTGCTGTTCAATATGCATCACGACTTTAAACGCGCCAACGGTTACAGCGAGCTGGAGATCAGCCAGAAACGCAGCATGCTGGAAAACGTTATGCTGACGGATTCCGTCGAGGCGCATAAAGCGCGCCTGCATAGCGCCGGGTTTGAACATAGCGAATTGTGGTTCCAGTGCTTTAACTTCGGCTCACTGGTCGCACTGAAGGCGGAGAAGGCGGAGAAGGCGGAGAAGGCATGATCGAGTTTGGCCGTTTTTATCAGCAAATTGCCGTTGGCCCGTTAGCACACTGGCTCGACACGCTGCCACCGCAAATTTCCGCCTGGCAGCGCGAAGCACTGCATGGGCAATTTAAACAGTGGAACAATGCGGTCGAATTTCTGCCGCAGCTTACGCCAGCAAAGCTGGATCTGCTCAATGGCGTGACGGCACAAAGTGAAGAGCCGCTGAGTGCAGGTCAGATCAAGGGCATGGAAACGCTGCTACGTAATCTGATGCCGTGGCGCAAGGGGCCGTTTTCACTGTATGGAATTGATATTGATACTGAATGGCGATCCGACTGGAAGTGGGATCGCGTGCTGCCCCACCTGTCAGACTTACGCGGACGTACCATTCTCGATGTCGGCTGCGGCAGCGGTTATCACTTGTGGCGCATGATTGGTGCCGGAGCGTCGCTGGCAGTCGGGATCGATCCGACGCAACTCTTTTTATGTCAGTTCGAAGCGGTACGTAAGCTGCTGGGCGACGATCGCCGCGCGCATCTGTTGCCGCTGGGGATTGAGCAACTTCCGGCGCTGAATGCGTTCGACACCGTATTTTCGATGGGCGTGCTTTATCACCGCCGTTCGCCGCTGGAGCATCTGTGGCAACTGAAAGATCAACTGGTGAAAGAGGGTGAGCTGGTTCTGGAAACACTGGTGGTTGAAGGTGATGAACATGCCGTTCTGGTTCCGGGCGATCGCTACGCGCAAATGCGCAACGTCTACTTTATTCCTTCTGCGCTGGCGCTAAAAAACTGGCTTGAAAAATGCGGTTTTGTCGATGTGCGTATCGCCGATATGTGTGTAACCAGCACTAATGAGCAACGCCGAACACCGTGGATGGTAACCGAATCGCTGGCAGATTTCCTCGATCCGCATGACAGCACGAAAACCGTCGAAGGCTATCCGGCGCCGCTGCGCGCCGTACTGATTGCCCGTAAACCATAAGATAAAAAAAGGCCCCTGTTAATGGCAGGGGCCTGGTACGAGCAAGCATCATATTGGGCGACATGATGCGCGGTAAAAACTGTTACGGGCGGTGAAGCGCAATGATCTGCTTCATCTTCGCCACTGCCGCGCCGTCAACACCGTAACGGGCATATTCATCCGCCCGGGCATCCGACGACATCGATAATCCACTATTGCGATAACGCATCGGTGACGCAAACCAGCGTCCTGCTGAGCTGTGAACCTCTTTGACGCCCGCCTCGAGAAATATTTCCAGGTTCTGCGGACGCACACCAGCACCAGCCATAATGATTGGAGCACAAGAGTGAGCATTAAGTTCCCTGATTAATGAAAGTCCTTTTTCCGCCGACGCCTGCTGACCGGAAGTGAGAATACGAGCGACACCTAATTCTGCCAGTACATCGCAGGCCTGCTGCGGGTTGACACACATATCGAAGGCACGATGAAAGGTCACCGACATCCCCTGCGCCACCGACATAATTTCCCGCATGCGCGGCATATCGACCTGACCGTCCTCGTTCAGTATCCCCGTTACCAGACCGGGAAAACCGAGTTCACGCAGCAACTGAATATCTTCCAGCATGGCGGCAAATTCATCGGCGCGGTAGCAAAAATCGCCGCCGCGCGGGCGAACAATCGGATGCACCGGAATCGTCACTCGCTGGCGGATGCTTTTCAGCGCACCGGCAGAAGGTGTTAACCCACCCTCTTTCGGTGCCGCACAAAATTCAATGCGATCTGCTCCTTGCTGCTGGGCGATCACCGCGTCATCAATGCCGTAACAACAGATTTCCAGTAAAGCCATAGCTCCTCCCTTTATTCATCATGACACGCTTATACAATGGCGAATCTGCGCGCCCTCACACCTGTGAGCGTCACTGCTCGCTGGCGACAATCTCTTCAATGGTCCACGGGTGAAATTTCACCGTCACTTTGCCGTCAGTTACCGCAAGTGTTGGGTTTGGCAAACGCTCGCGTTCCCCTTTTGGTGAACTGGTTTTCACGGCGATACCCGGCTGGCTTAATCCCTCATCAGCCAGCAGCGCCAGCGCGCGGGTGTTCAGGGTTTCCGGCGCACCTGGCAGAACAATTTCGATATGCTCCCAGCCTTCGTGCGGATAGCGTTTCTCGCCCGGCCACGGCAGTTCAATCACCGTAAATGCCCAGTGCTCCACATGCAGTGGCTGATGCAATTTAAACAAGCAGATCGGGCGTCCGTTGATGGTATTTTCCGACAGCAGTTCACCGCACTGTTCAAATCCGCGTCTCCAGCGCTCCGCCGTGGCGTTCTGGTGGCAGCGCAGAGAAATATGGTCGGCATGAAGTGGCGCAATTACCAGCCCTAATCGTGTGGTTAGCGCCTGCAAATCGTCGCGAAAACGCGGCAGATCCGCAACAATATCCCGCAGTTCTTCAATTTCTTGCCAGTTATTCATAAGCCGTGCCCGTATGTCGTCGCAAAGCGCTTAATCTACCTTGTTATGCGCCACTAACCAACTGCCCGGCCTTCTGCGCGCCGGTGGATGATTTTCTGCACAGACCACGCGCGACGCGGTGCTGACGCCAACGGGCAATTGCAGTATACTCCCGCCTTTAATGAACACCCGGACGCGCCCTGGTGTCGCGTCATAAATGTAAGGTATCCCGGTGAATATTCAGGCTCTTCTCTCAGAAAAAGTCAGTCAGGCCATGATTGCGGCAGGTGCGCCCGCCGATTGCGAACCACAGGTTCGTCAGTCAGCGAAAGTCCAGTTTGGCGACTATCAGGCTAACGGTGTAATGGCAGTGGCTAAAAAACTGGGCATGGCACCGCGACAACTGGCTGAGCAGGTTCTGTCTCATCTCTCACTCGACGGGATTGCCAATAAAGTTGAAATCGCCGGGCCGGGTTTTATCAATATCTTCCTCGCGCCGGAATTTCTCGCGGCGGAAGTTAATCAGGCACTGAAATCTGAACGTCTGGGCGTAACACAGCCGCAGCCGCAGACCATTGTGATTGACTACTCTGCGCCAAACGTGGCGAAAGAGATGCACGTTGGTCATCTGCGCTCAACCATCATTGGCGATGCTTCCGTACGTACGCTGGAATTCCTCGGCCACAATGTTATTCGTGCGAACCACGTTGGTGACTGGGGCACCCAGTTCGGCATGCTGATTGCGTATCTTGAGTTGAAGCAGCAGGAAAACGCCGGAGAAATGGCGCTGGCTGATCTGGAAGGTTTCTACCGCGAAGCGAAAAAACATTACGACGAAGATGCCGCCTTCGCGGAACGCGCTCGCGGCTACGTGGTGAAACTGCAGGGCGGTGATGAATATTGCCGTGAAATGTGGCGCAAACTGGTCGACATCACCATGAGTCAGAACCAGAAAACCTATGAGCGCTTAAACGTTACCCTGACGCGCAAAGATGTGATGGGTGAAAGCCTCTACAACCCGATGCTGCCTGGTATCGTTGCCGACCTGAAAGCGAAAGGCCTGGCGGTAGAGAGTGAAGGAGCCACTGTAGTGTTCCTTGATGAGTACAAAAACAAGGAAGGCGAACCAATGGGGGTTATCATCCAGAAGAAGGATGGCGGCTACCTGTACACTACGACCGATATCGCCTGCGCCAAATACCGTTATGAAACGCTGCATGCCGATCGCGTGCTCTACTACATTGATTCCCGTCAGCACCAGCATCTGATGCAGGCGTGGACTATCGTGCGCCAAGCCGGTTATGTGCCGGATTCTGTGCCACTGGAGCACCACATGTTCGGCATGATGCTGGGCAAAGATGGTAAACCGTTTAAAACCCGCGCTGGCGGTACGGTGAAACTCACCGATCTGCTGGATGAAGCACTGGAGCGCGCCCGCCGCCTGGTTGCCGAGAAAAACCCGGAAATGCCGGCAGACGAGCTGGAAAAACTGGCCAACGCGGTGGGCATCGGCGCGGTAAAATACGCGGATCTGTCGAAGAACCGTACCACCGACTACGTTTTCGACTGGGACAATATGCTGGCGTTTGAAGGTAATACCGCGCCGTATATGCAGTATGCCTATACGCGCGTACTCTCCGTGTTCCGCAAAGCGGGTCTCGAAGAGAGCGTGCTGGAAAGTGCACCGGTTATCATCGCCGAAGAACGCGAATCACAACTGGCGGCTCGCCTGCTGCAATTTGAAGAAACGCTGAATGTTGTGGCTCGTGAAGGGACGCCGCACGTAATGTGCGCCTACCTGTACGATCTGGCCGGTCTGTTTTCCGGTTTCTATGAGCACTGCCCGATTATCTCTGCCGAGAATGAAGAAGTGCGTAACAGCCGCCTGAAACTGGCGCTCCTGACAGCGAAAACACTGAAGCTGGGGCTGGATACACTGGGTATTGAAACCGTCGATAGAATGTAAAAAAATCGCCCGCCTCACCGGAGGCGGACTTTTTGTTACACGCTGGCTAATGTTGAACCAGCAGCAACAGTGAGTACACATCGCTCAAATTACGGCATTGAACACATCCTGGGCGATATAACCGCCGAGATACATACCCAAGTGCTGGCGGAAGATTTTGATGCGCAGCGTTGAGCTCAGCTCAACAAACAGGCGGCTCAGACTCTGCCCGAGAGGTCGATACGCGCATCACTGTTTTATAAAACAGTGCTTCTAATGCTTCAAAATGCACAGTCAAAAATGAGTGGCGGGTAGCAAAATCCCGCTCTGGTGGCGGGATCGAAGGCTAAAAAAACGGCTAAGCGGTTGAGTTTATTGCCGGAGAAGCGTCTAACTTTTGGCAGGCTGACGGTAATTCACAATCACCTGATTACTGCGGACGTTCAGCGGCGGCCATAAACGCCCGCCACCCGGTACTTCCCAGACGAAACGTAATTGTTCGGCCGCGGGTACATTCGCAAAACCGCGCGTTGAACCGCTCTGGCTATCGAGCGCCACACAACGCGTCTGCGAACAGAGACGCACCAACAATCCCGCAGGCGTCGGGCCGTTCAACTCATAGCGCCAGGACACTTCCGTTATCAGCCCATCAACCGGCTGCGTAGGCCCTAATGGCCGCGATGACGCTGCTACGCCCCGGTTATCCAGACGGACGCCAATGCTGCTGGCCTGCCAGGCACCTTCACCCGCCGCACTGGCGAACAACGGCAGCGCGGCGATCAGCAAGGCAAAATAACGCATTATTTACCCCCGATGGTTGCTGTCATGCGGATATGGCGATTGTCGGACATTTCCATATTCGACATCACCACCAACTGCGGCAGGCTGCGGCGCAGGAAGCGCGCCAGCAACGGACGCAGGGCATGGTTGACCAGCAGCACCGGCGGCGCGCCGAGCATCTCCTGACGTGCCAATGCTTCCTGAGTCTGCTCCAGTAAACGGTCGGCCAGACCCGGCTCCAGGCCTCCACCGCCTTGCAGTGCTTGTAACAGCAGACGTTCCAGCGGCGTATCAAGGCCAATCACCTGCACTTCATCACTACCAGGGAACCACTGTTGCGTAATCGCACGGCCGAGCGCGACACGAACCACCGCGGTGAGTTCGTGCGGGTCGGTTTGCAGCGGCGCATGCTCTGCCAGCGTTTCGAGAATGGTACGCATATCGCGAATGGGCACTCTCTCTGACAACAGGTTTTGCAGTACTTTGTGCAGCGTAGTCAACGTCACCACGCCCGGCACTAAATCTTCGGTCAGCTTAGGCATCTCCTGGCTTACACGATCAAGCAGTTGCTGCGCTTCCTGACGGCCAAACAGCTCTGCGGAGAACTGCCCAATCAGGTGGTTGAGATGTGTTGCCACAACGGTACTCGCTTCCACCACGGTAAAGCCCTGGATTTGCGCCTGCTCTTTCAACGCGCTCTCGATCCAGATTGCTGCCAAACCAAAAGCCGGATCGACAGTCTGCTCGCCTGGCAGCGAACCGGCTGCCGTGCCTGGGTTAATCGCCAGCCAGCGGCCTGGATAGGCGTCACCACTGCCAATTTCTACCCCTTTCATCAAAATACGATAACGCGCGGGCGGGAGATCCATATTGTCGCGAATATGTACCACTGGCGGCAGGAAGCCCATATCCTGAGCAAATTTCTTACGGATACTACGGATACGTCCCAGCAGCTCGCCATCCTGCTGAAAATCCACCATCGGGATCAGGCGGTATCCCACTTCCATTCCGAGGGAATCTTCCAGTTGCACATCATTCCATGTCGCTTCCACTGCCTGCGTGTTTTCTGGCGCTTTCAGTGGTGCCGCTTCGACAGGCGCCTCCTGTTGACGTCCGCGCAACCACCAGGCAAGCCCAAGTAGCGCGGCAGTAAACAGCAGGAAGACAAAGTTCGGCATGCCCGGCACCATCCCCAGCAGACCGAGAACACCAGCACTCAACAACATGACACGCGGATTAGAGAAGAGTTGCCCAACCATTTGCTGGCCGACATCTTCATCGGTACTGACGCGCGTAACGATAACGCCCGCAGCGGTTGAAATGACCAGTGCAGGGATCTGCGCGACAAGGCCATCACCGATGGTCAACAGGGTATAGCTCTCCGCCGCAGCGCCCATCGACAGACCATGTTGCAGCACACCAACAAGCAGACCGCCGATAATGTTGATCACCATGATCATAATACCGGCGATGGCATCGCCACGAACGAACTTACTCGCACCGTCCATTGAACCGTAGAAATCGGCTTCCTGCGTCACTTCCGAACGGCGGCGTTTCGCCTCATCTTCGCCGATGATCCCGGCGTTAAGGTCGGCGTCGATCGCCATCTGTTTACCGGGCATCCCGTCGAGTACAAAGCGCGCACCCACTTCCGCGATACGTCCGGCACCTTTAGTGATAACCATAAAGTTGATGATCACGAGGATGACAAACACCACGATACCAATGGCAAAGTTACCGCCGACAAGGAAGTGGCCGAAGGCTTCAACCACACGCCCTGCGGCAGCAGCACCGGTATGCCCTTCCATCAGAATGATACGTGTGGAGGCCACGTTGAGCGCCAGGCGCAGCAAGGTGGTGAACAGCAGAATAGTCGGGAAGGCGGCGAATTCGAGCGTGCGCTGGGTGAACATCGCCACCAGCAGCACCATGATCGACAGCGCGATATTAAAGGTAAACAGCAGGTCGAGGACAAACGCCGGTAGTGGCAGCACCATCATCGACAAAATAAGCAAAATGAGCACAGGCCCGGCAAGCACTTGCCATTGGGTCGATTTCAGATTGCTGGGCAGACGCAGCATTGCTACCAGATTAGCCATCAGTGTCCTTCTCGTTCATAAAATCCAGCGCTTCAGGCACCGGAAGATTCTCAGGTTTAACAGGTCGTTGTCCGCCTGACAGTCGCCAGCGTTTCAACTGCCATACCCACGCCAGCACTTCGGCTACCGCCGCATAAAGCTGGCCTGGGATCTGCTGTCCAATTTCCGCATGACGGAAAAGCGCACGCGCCAGTGGTGGCGCTTCCAGAATCGGTACGCGATTTTCCGTACCCAACTCGCGAATACGCAGCGCCACCAGACCGGAGCCTTTCGCCACCACTTTCGGCGCGCTCATTTTATTTTCATCATATTGCAGCGCGACGGCATAATGCGTCGGGTTGGTGACAATCACATCGGCTTTCGGTACATCGGCCATCACCCGGCGGCGAGCGGCGGCGCGCTGCATCTGGCGGATACGACTTTTGATATGCGGGTCGCCTTCGCTCTGCTTAAATTCGTCACGGATGTCCTGGCGCGACATGCGTAATTTTTTCAAATGGCTGTAGATCTGCCAGAAAACGTCGAAGCCGACCATCGGGATAATGCTCAGCGATACCAGCAGCGCACACAGCCCGGCCAGATTAAGGGCGCTGGCCATCGCCGTTAACGGCGATTCGCTCATCATGCGCATCATATCCGGCCAGTGATGCCAGACGAAGGTTCCGGCGGCGCTGCCCATCAACAAAGCTTTCATTAACGCTTTGAACAGTTCAGCACCCACCTGGGAAGAAAACAGCCGCCCAAGACCACTCAGCGGGTTGAGCCTGGAAAAATTAAACGCCAGCGACTTGGTGCTGAAAACCAGGCCACCCAACATCACTGGCGCAATTAGCGCGATAATTACCACACCCGTCAACAGCGGCAGCATCCCCAACAGTGCCGTTTTCAGCATCATGATAACCTGACCAACAAACAGCCCCGGATCGTTGATGATTTTATGATCGAAGCGCAGTCCGGAAGAGAGCGCCATCGATAATCGTCGACCAAATATTTCGCCGCCAAACCACAGAATGCAGACACCCACCAACATCACCAGTAGTGATGTCAGCTCTTTTGATCGGGGGACTTGCCCTTCTTCACGCGCCTTTTCTAGTCGGTGCGCTGTGGGGGCTTCTGTTTTATCTTCGTTGTCTTCAGAGGCCACGGCCTGCATCCACGGATTACGGATTTGGCAACATATTGCCAGAGTCAAGGGTATCTAATGGGCAGAGTAAGGCATAAAAACAGGGGGTTTTCGCCATTTGAATGGCCCTTCAGAGTTCATCCTCACGCCCACAACAAGGACAAAACGGCAATGTCGCATGAAAAATCCTGCCTAAACGCCATTTTTTATCACCCAGTTCCGATTGTTAACGACTGAACAGAATTGCAGACAATCTCCTTTATAATGATCGGCTTCGCGTATAACCCTGCACGGACGTCACTTTTTTATGCCAGCACAACCGGACCGGATATCGCATACTGCGGTGTGCATCGCAGCGTTTGTTATCTATTACAGCCTGTTCTATTTCGCTATTTTCATTCCGGGTTTTATTCGTCTTTATCAAAATGGCCTCGACGGTCCGTTTCTGCATGGTGCGCTGTTGCTCCCTTGCTCACTGTTGCTGTGGCGTTATTACGGACGTCACTATGAAGGGCTGCTGCCTTTCGGTACGCTGGCGTGGCGAAACCTTACGGCACCGTTGCTGGCGCTGTTGGCGATGCTGGTAATGGAAAAGCTATTTCAGCAGCCTGAGCCGTGGCTGGACGCCCTGGGCGGGTATGCAGGGTTAACCCGTTGGGCGTGGATATTCACGGCCTGTCTGATAGCCCCGGTGAGCGAAGAGATCATTTTTCGCGGCTTTTTGCTCAATGCCAGCCTGGGATGGGGAAAAGTGTCGCAACAAGTCGGTATTGTGCTGACGTCTTTACTGTTTGCCGCCATTCATATGCAATATCACGCGCCGATCACCTTTATTCAGTTGTTTATTTTTTCTGCGCTATTGTGTGTGGTCCGACTCGGCACAGGCGGACTATTGATACCGATAGTGTTACATGCGCTGTCGAATCTTTTCGCTGTAGGCAATATCTTCCTGCAATAAAAAAGGGAAGGTTTCCCCCTGAGGGATCCCCAGAAAACTCAGTAAACCAATATCATATCGGTATACCGTTGCTGTAATTTCTTCAACCCCGAGTCCAGCGACAGGGTTTTCAATATGAGCGGAGAATGTCGAAATACATTCTCCGCCAACTTTAACAACGAAATGACTCGCCTGTGTTTCACTGTATTTGCCTGATATTTATGATGTATCCCTCTGTTTTCAAGACTGAAACCACTTAACCACATAATGATACTGGCTAAAGTCGCGATCAGGCTCAACACTGCGACCCGCTCAGATGAATGGCTGGCTCCAAACCTTAGCCCAAACCCCCAGCGAG